>DATBKZ010000105.1:0-31433 GCA_036555615.1 Burkholderiales bacterium
ACGCCGTAACTGACGAGCTGTTCGCGCGGATGAAGCAGCACTGGACGGAGAACCAGATCGTCGAGATCACCGCGGTCGTGGCGATGTTCGGCTGGCTCAACCGCTTCAACGACACCATGGCCACACCGCTCGAGGAGGAGCCGATCGACGTGGGCGAGAAGTTCCTTGCGTCTGGCGGATGGGATGTCGGCAAGCACCGACGCTGAATGCAGCGCCACCGCGAACCAGAAGTCGAAGGCAGACCATGGCCCGTTTGACTGATTTCTCGCCTGCGGAGCAGGAGCATCACCTGCAGAAGATCCGGGACCTGCCGGATTTCGGAACGACCCCGTTCGTGGCGGGACCGCCGCTGCGCCGGCGCCGCGTAGCGATCGTCACGACCTCCGGTCTGCATCTACACGGCGACCGGCCGTTTCAGATGGGCTCCGCCGACTATCGCGTTATCCCGGGCGACACCCCCGCATCCCGACTCCGGATGAGCCACACATCGGTCAACTTCGACCGCAGCGGGTTCCAGGAGGATGTGAACGTCGTGTTTCCGCTCGACCGGTTGCGCGAGCTCGCGACGGAAGGCGTCATCGGTTCGATCTCGGATTTTCATTACTCGTTCATGGGGGCCGCGCCGATACGCACGCTCGAGCCCAAGGCCCGCGAGCTCGCGGGCCTGCTCAAGCGGGAGCGCGTTGACGCGGTGCTCCTGACCCCGGTCTGACCGAATTGCACGTGCGCCGTCGGCGCACTGGGCCACTACATCGAGCGCGAGGGCGTTCCGACCGCCCAGGTCACCCTGATCCGGGAGCAGACCGCGGCGATCCGGCCGCCGCGCGCGCTGTGGGTGCCGTTCATGCTCGGGCGCCCGTTCGGTGCGCCGCACGAGCCCGATTTCCAGCGCCGGGTGCTGCGCGCGCTGCTGGCATTGTTCGAACGCCCGTCGGGGCCGGTGCTGGAGGACTACCCCGAGGACGCTCCGGAATCGACTGCGCTGGAGAGCGAATTCGCGTGTCCCGTGAGCTTTGCTTCGTCGACCGTGGAGGCGGGCAATCTCGCGGACGCGATGCGTCGGGAGATCGCGCAGCTCGCTCCCTGGTATGACCTCGCCGTGCGGCGCCGAGGGCGCACGACCGTGGGTATTTCGGGGTTGTCGGTGGAGGACGCGGCGAACCATGCGGCGGCCTTTCTCAATGGCGCGGCGCGGACGGTTGGATTTCCAGGAGTATCCGCCGGCGTGGCGTTGAAGCGCGCTTGCGACGACCTGAAGGCGTACTACTACGAAGCGGCGGCGGCACAACCCGGAAATCTCTCGCCCCGCGCCATCGACAGCTGGTTCTGGCGCGAGACTGCCGCAGCGAAGGTGTTCCTCGCGATCCGCGAGAAGTGCCAGCAGAGCACCGACGAGTCCTTGAGGCCGCTCGGCGCGCTCGGCCTGGTTCCCCGATACGTCACGGACGGAACGTTGGCGCCGCTGTCTGACGTGCGGCGGACCTGAGCCGCGCGCAGCCCCGCGCGTTGACCGCAACCGTCTGATTGGGCTACTCTTTCGGCTCGCTCCGCGCGGGCGAGCCCGCCCATGTCCAAGGCTCCCAAGTCCCAGCCACCGCAGTCCCTCGAATCGGCCCTGGCCGAGCTGGAGAAAATCGTCTCCAGCATGGAGGAAGGCGAGCTGCCGCTGGAGCGCTCGCTTGCCGCCTACAAGCGCGGCGCGGAGCTGCTCAAGTACTGCCAGGCCGCCCTGCAGGATGCGCAGCAGCAGGTGAAGGTGCTGGAAAACGGCGTCCTGCGGGAATTCAAGAGTGACGGCAGCGATAGCAACGACTGATTTCGCGGCCTGGTCGCAGGCCCACCTGGAGCGCGTCGAGGCGACGCTGCAACGCGTGCTGCCGGCGCCGGAGATCGCGCCGCAGCGCCTGCACCAGGCGATGCGCTACGCGGTGCTCGGCGGCGGCAAGCGGGTGCGGCCGCTGCTGGCTTTTGCCGCGGGCGAGCTTGCGGGAGCCGATGTCGAGCGCGTCCGGATCGCCGCGGCCGCCGTCGAGCTGATCCACGCCTATTCCCTCGTGCACGACGACCTGCCGTGCATGGACGACGACGTGCTCCGGCGCGGAAGACCGACCTGCCACGTCGAATACGACGAGGCGACTGCGCTGCTGGTCGGCGACGCGCTGCAAAGCCTCGCGTTCCAGCTTCTCGCCGAGCATCCGCTCGCCGACAACGTGAGGACACAGCTCGATATGGTGAAGCTGCTCGCCACGGCCTCGGGCTCGCGCGGCATGGCGGGCGGGCAGGCCATCGACCTCGAGTCCGTGGGCAAGAGCCTCACCGTGCCCGAGCTCGAATACATGCATATCCATAAGACCGGGGCGCTCATCCGGGCCTCCGCTCTGCTGGGCGCACGCTGCGGCCACGGGCTCGGAGAGCGGGAATTCGGCCAGCTCGACCAGTTTGCCAAGCTGATCGGGCTCGCGTTCCAGGTGGTCGACGACACGCTCGATGCCGAATCCTCCACCGCGACGCTGGGCAAGACGGCGGGCAAGGATGCCAGGGCCAACAAGCCGACCTACGTCAGCGCGATCGGTGTCGTCCGCGCGCGGGAGCTCGCCCGGGATTTGCGGCAGAATGCCCTTGCCGCGCTTGCGGGCTTTGGCGAGCGGGCGCTGCGGCTGCGGCAGCTGGCGGATTTCATCGTGCTGCGGAAATTTTGACCCCGCGGCCGGTGTCGAAACCGGTATAACAGTGAAGAAGGGACGGCAGGCAGGCGAATGTCCGAAAACGTGATCAAGTCGGGTCTCACCTCCCAGCAGGCGGGGACGGGCACGGCGAAGTACGAGCTTTTGAAGAGCGTGAACTTCCCGCACGAGCTGCGCCGCCTCGACGAGCGGCAGCTGAAGCAGCTCGCGGACGAGCTGCGCGCCTTCCTGCTCGAATCGGTGAGCCAGACCGGGGGCCACCTTTCCTCCAATCTCGGGACGGTCGAGTTGACCATCGCGCTGCATTACGTGTTCGACACGCCGCACGACCGTATCGTGTGGGACGTGGGGCACCAGACCTACGGCCACAAGGTGCTCACCGGCCGGCGCGCGGGCATGGACCGCATGCGCATGTGGGGCGGGCTCTCCGGCTTTCCGCGGCGCGAGGAGAGCGAGTACGACACCTTCGGCACCGCGCATTCCAGCACCTCGATCAGCGCCGCGTTCGGGATGGCGATCGCCTCGCGGCTCGCCAGCGTGAAGCGGCACGTGGTGGCGGTGATCGGCGACGGCGCCATGACCGCCGGCATGGCGTTCGAGGCGTTGAACAACGCCGGCGCGTCCGACGCGGACCTGCTGGTCATATTGAACGACAACGAGATGTCGATCTCGCCGCCGGTGGGCGCGCTGAACAAGTACTTCGCGAAGCTCATGTCCGGGCGCTTCTACACCGCGGCGCGCGGGCTGGGCGAGAAGGTGCTGGGCGAGCTCGCCAAGCGCGCGGAAGAGCACGTGAAGGGGATGGTGACGCCGGGAACGCTCTTCGAGGAGATGGGGTTCAACTACATCGGCCCGATCGACGGCCACGATCTCGACGCGCTGATCCCCACCCTGCGCAACATGCGGGAGCTGAAGGGGCCCCAGTTCCTGCACGTGGTCACCAAGAAAGGGCAGGGCTACAAGCTCGCGGAAGCCGATCCGGTGCTCTACCACGGTGTCTCCAAGTTCGACGCCGCGAACGGCATCACGGGCGGCAAGTCCGGCGGCAAGCTGACTTACACGCAGGTGTTCGGAGAGTGGCTGTGCGACATGGCGGCGAAGGATCCGCGTCTCATCGGCATCACGCCGGCGATGCGCGAGGGCTCCGGGCTGGTGAAGTTCGCCGAGCTCTATCCCGACCGCTACTTCGATACCGGCATCGCGGAGCAGCATTCGCTGACTTTCGCGGCGGGGCTTGCCTGCGAGGGCTACAAGCCGGTGGTGGCGATCTACTCGACGTTCCTGCAGCGCGCCTACGACCAGCTGATCCACGACGTGCAGATCCAGAACCTGCCGATTCTCTTCGCGATCGACCGTGCGGGGCTGGTGGGCGGAGACGGGGCGACCCACAACGGCAGCTTCGACCTCACCTACCTGCGCTGCCTGCCGAACATGACGGTGATGACCCCGGCGGACGAGAACGAGTGCCGGCAGATGCTCTATACCGGTTTCCAGATGGCCACGCCCGCGGCCGTGCGCTATCCGCGCGGCACCGGTCCTGGTGTGGAGGTGCACAAGGAGATGGCGACACTTCCCATCGGCAAGGGAGAGGTCCGCCGCCGCGGGAACGCCATCGCGATCCTCGCGTTCGGCTCCATGTTGAAGGCCGCGCTCGAGGCCGCCGCGGAGCTCGACGCCACGGTCGCCAACATGCGCTTCGTGAAGCCGCTCGACGAGGCGCTGGTGCTGGAGCTCGCCGATTCCCACGGCCTGCTGGTGACGATCGAGGAGAACGTCGTGATGGGCGGCGCCGGCAGCGCTGTCCTGGAAGCCCTGCAGCGGGCGAAGCGGCGCGTGCCCGTGCTGCAACTGGGGCTGCCCGACCGCTTCATCGACCAGGGCGATCCCGGCATCCAGCTTGCGCACGTCGGCCTCAACAAGGAAGGGATCGTCAAGTCGATCCGCGAGCAAAGGTAGGACCACGGTATGGCGCTCTCCAAGCAGATGCTCGAAGAAAACGAAATGAACGGCTACGCCCGGAACGACCAGTACAACCCGGCCATCATCCGGCGCATCGCGGAGCACTATCGCGCGATTCTCAAGGAGATCGGCGAGAATCCCGAGCGCGAAGGGCTGAAGAAAACGCCCGAGCGCGTGGCGAAGGCGCTGCAGTTCCTCACCCACGGCTACGAGCTCGATCCCGCGGAGATCCTGCGCGCGGCGATGTTCCGCGAGGAATACCAGCAGATGGTGATCGTGAAGGACATTGAGCTCTACTCGCTGTGCGAGCACCACGTGCTGCCGTTCTTCGGCAAGTGCCACGTCGCCTACATCCCGAACGGCCACATCGTCGGGCTCTCCAAGATCCCGCGCGTGGTGGACGCGTTCGCGCGGCGGCTGCAGGTGCAGGAGCGCCTGACGGTCGAGATCCGCAACTGCATCGAGGAGACGCTGAAGCCGGTCGGCGTCGCGGTGGTGATCGAGGCGCAGCACATGTGCATGGTGATGCGCGGCATCCAGAAGCAGCATTCGATCGCGACCACCTCCGCCTTCACCGGCGAGTTCAACGCCGACAAGACGCGCGCCGAGTTCATAAGGCTGATCGGGCGCGGCAACCCCGTCGGCTGAAGACCCGTGACAGGCAAGACCTCCGAGTACATCGTCGAGAGCATCCTGCCGGACGTGCGCAGGGGCCGGATGGTGATCATCGTCGACGACGCGGACCGCGAGAACGAGGGGGATCTCTTCGTCGCGGCGGAGAAGGCGACTCCGGAGGCGATTAACTTCATGGCGACTCACGGGCGGGGGCTGGTTTCGCTCGCGCTGACCGAGGAGCGCATCCGGAGCCTCGGGCTCGCGCTCATCACCGACGACACCGGCAACCAGACCAAGTTCGGCACCGCGTTCGCGACCCCGATCGATGCGCGCGAGGGCGTGGGCTCGGGGATGTCAACGCACGACCGCGCGCGCACCATCGCGGTTGCCATCGCGGACGACGCAAATCCCTCCGACTTGATTCGCCCGGGCCGGCTGCAGACCCTGCGCGCGCTGGACGGCGGCGTGCTCGCGCGCCGCGGCCACACGGAGGCCGCCGTCGATCTCGCGCGGCTCGCCGGATTGAAGCCCGCCGGCGTGATCTGCGAGATCATGAAGGAGGACGGCACCATGGCGCGCATGCCGGACCTCGAGCGCTTTGCGCAGGCGCACGGGATCAGGATCCTCGCAATCGCCGATCTCATTGCCTACCGCCAGAACGAGCGGGAGATCCGCCGCCGCGCGGAAACGCGGCTCCCCACGCGCGGGGCCGGTGAGTTCCGCCTGATCGCCTACAGCGACAGCCTGGAAACGCAGGCGTTCGTGGCGCTGGTGAAGGGGGAAATCCAGCCCGATCGCCCGGCGCTGGTGCGCCTGCATTCACAATGCCTCACGGGCGACGTCTTCGGCTCCGAGCGCTGCGATTGCGGCGAGCAGCTCGACGCGGCGCTCGCGAGGATCGATCAGGAAGGAAGCGGGGTGCTCGTCTACATGTTCGACGAGGGCCGCGGCATCGGGCTCCTCAACAAGATCCGCGCCTATGCGCTGCAGGACCAGGGCCGCGACACGGTGGAGGCGAACCACGCGCTCGGGTTCGCAGCGGACATGCGCGACTACAAGGCGGGCGCGCACGTGCTCTTCGACCTGGGCGTGCGCAAGGTGCGCCTGATGACCAACAACCCGGACAAGGTGCAGCAGCTCGAGGCCTACGGGCTCACCGTCACCGAGCGCGTCCCGGTCGAGGTTCCTCCGCGCAAGGCGAACCGCGACTACCTGCGGACCAAGCGCGCGAAGTTCGGCCACATGCTCTCGCTCGTCGCCGACAAGCAGGGGAAACGGCGCAAGTAGTCAGTAGCGGCGGATGAGCGTGAGGGTGGTGCCTTCGCGCCTCATTTCCATCCGGTTGAGAAAGCTCATGCCGAGCAGCGCCACGGGCAGCTTGTCGCCCTCGATCACGGAGGCGTCCACGTTGTTCACCGTGATGTCGCCGATCCGCAGGCTGTCGAGCTTGACGGCGTAGACCGGGACCACGCCGTTCGCGGTCTGGGTCAGCGCCCGCGCGCCCGAGAGATAGTTAACGCCGGCGCGCCGGGCGTCGGCGCTGGAGAGCACTACGGCTGTCGCGCCGGTGTCCACCAGGAACGGCAGGCTCACGCCGTTCACCACGCCGATGGTGGTGAAATGACCGCGCGAGTCGGCGAAGAGCGTGACGCTCGTCCCGCCGCGCGCGGGCGCGGCGCTTGCCACCGCGGCGCCCTCGCCGACCGCCAGCGTCCGGCGCTCGCCGTTCACCTCGAAGACGGCGGACTCACTCGACGCGGAGATGAGCTTCACGCCCTCGGGGGTCACCTGTCCGACGGAGAGCGTGCGCGGCTTGCCGCCCTCGATCGACACGACTGCCTTGCCGGCGGTGAGGCCGACGACGTTGATATCGACCGCGGCCGCAATGCCGGAGCCGAGTAGGAACAGCAGGAGAATTGCCCTAAGATTACTCACGTCCGATCTCTCCTGGAACCGTGAAGCCCGTCGCCATCTTTCGCCACGCCGCTACCGAGGGTCCGGGCTATTTTGCCACATACCTCGACCGGCGCGGCGTGCCGTGGCAGGTGGTGAAGATCGACGAGGGCGAGCCGGTCCCGGACGCCGCCTCGCGCTTCAGCGGGCTCGTCTTCATGGGCGGGCCGATGAGCGTCAACGATGATCTGCCCTGGATCGCGCCGGTGCTGAAGCTGATCCAAAACGCGCGCGACGCCGGCGTGCCGACGCTCGGGCACTGCCTCGGCGGGCAGCTGATCGCAAAAGCGCTGGGCGGCGTCGTGACCCGCAATCCGGTGAAGGAGATCGGCTGGGGCAGGGTTGAGGTGCTGCGGAACGAGGCCGCGGCGCAGTGGCTGGGCGCGGACCTGACGGCCTTCGAATCCTTCCACTGGCACGGCGAGACGTTCTCGATTCCGCCGGGCGCGACGCGGATCATCTCCAGTCCCTGGTGCGAGAACCAGGCCTTCGTGCTCGGCCCTCATCTCGGCATGCAGTGCCACGTCGAGATGACGCCCGGGCTGATACGCGCCTGGTGCCAGGACTGGGAGAAGGAAGTGGAGTCGCTTGCCCGGCGGACGGCCTCGGTCCAGACGCCGGCGCAGATGACCGAAGCGCTCGAGGAGAAGACGCGGACCCTCAACGCGGTCGCGGACCGGCTCTACGACCGCTGGGTCGCGGGCCTCAGTCGCGGAAGTTCTTGAACTGCAGCGGCACGTCGGTCACGGTCTTCCGCACCAGCGCGATCGTCTCCTGCAGCATGTCCTTCTTCGGTCCCGTGACCCGCAGCGCGTCGCCCTGGATGCTGGCCTGAACCTTGAGCTTCGAGTCCTTGATGAGCTTGACGAGGTTCTTCGCGCGCTCCTGCTCGATGCCCTCGCGGACCTTGATCGTCTCCTTCACCTTGTTGCCGCTGATCGGCTCGAGCGCGCCCGGCTCGAGCGCGCGGATGTCCACGCCGCGCTTGGCGAGGCGCTGGGTCAGCACGTCGCGCAGCTGGCGGAGCTTGAATTCATCGTCGGCGAAGGCGGTGAGGGTCTTCTCCTTTTCGTTGATCTCCACGCGCGCATCCGAGCCCTTGAAGTCGAAGCGGTTGGCGATCTCCTTGTTGCACTGCTCGACCGCGTTGCGGATCTCGACGTGGTTCACCTCGGACACGATGTCGAAGGACGGCATGCGCTCTCCCCTGTCAACGCCGCCGCAATCTTACCGCATGCGACACGACCGGCAGGCCGGTGCCGTCGTCGAACTCGGCGGCCGCCTCGACCGCGAGCCGCGCCACCTGCTCGGCTGACAGGCCCGGCCGGTCGTAGGCGGCGTACATCGCGCCGAGCGCGAGGTCGGTGCCGGTGCCGATGGCGTAGAACTTGCGGTACTCCTGCACGGTGCGGTGCGCGCCCACGCCGAAGATGCCGTGCGGATTGGCGATCAGCACGTCGAACTTGCTCGACTCGATGGTGTCGTCCTTGTCGCCTACCGCGACGAGAAAGTAGCGCTCCTTCAGGGCGGTGTGGAACGCCTGCCAGGTCTTGAAGAGGTTGATCGCGTTGTCGAATCGTGCCGGCACCCCGCGCTGGTCGAAATAGTCGCGCAGGATCAGCTTGAACGTGGAGGTGCCGGAGCCGGCGATATAGGAGTCGCCCACCCGCACGATCTTGGCGTTGTTGGCCACGTAGGCGGCCGACTCCTTGCCGGAGCCCCACTTGGTGAGGGTATCGGCCGCGATGGCGGCGTAGCCGTTCTTCCTGACGACCGCGATCGTTGTCACGTCTTGCGCTTCAGCTTGGCGGCGATGCGCATCCGCAGCGCGTTCAACCGTATGAAGCCCTCGGCATCGGCCTGGTTGTAGGCGCCGCGGTCGTCCTCGAACGTGGAGATCGCCTGGTCGAAGAGCGAATCGCGCGGCGAGGCCCGCCCGGTCACCATCACCGTGCCCTTGTAGAGCTTCACGCGCACCGTGCCGTTGACGTGCGCCTGGGTGTGATCGATCAGCGCCTGCAGCGCGCGCCGCTCCGGGCTGAACCAGTAGCCGTTGTAGATGAGGCGCGCGTAGCGCGGCATGAGGTCGTCCTTCAGCGCCAGCACCTCGCGGTCGAGGGTGATGGACTCGATGGCGCGGTGCGCCTTCAGCATGATGGTGCCGCCCGGCGTCTCGTAGCAGCCGCGTGACTTCATGCCGACGTAGCGGTTCTCCACGACGTCGAGCCGGCCCACGCCGTGCTTGCCGCCCAGCGTGTTGAGCGCCGCCAGCACTTTCGCGGGCGAGAGCCTGCGGCCGTTGACGGCTACGATGTCGCCGCGCCGGTAAGAGAGCTCCACGCTCTGCGGCCTGCGGGGCGCCTTCTCGGGCGAAACCGTGATGCGCCACATGGATTCCTCGGGCTCGTAGCCCGGGTCTTCCAGGATGCCGCCTTCGTAGGAGATGTGCAGCAGGTTGGCGTCCATGGAGTAGGGTGCCGCGCCCCGCTTCTTTCCACCCTCGACCGGTATGCCGTGCGTCCGGGCGTAGGCCAGCAGCTTCTCGCGCGAGGTGAGGTCCCACTCTCTCCACGGCGCGATCACCCGAATTCCCGGGTCGAGCGCGTAATAGCCAAGCTCGAAGCGCACCTGGTCGTTGCCCTTGCCGGTGGCGCCGTGCGCGACCGCGTCCGCGCCGACCCGGTGCGCGATCTCGATCTGGCGCTTCGCGATCAGCGGCCGCGCGATGGAGGTGCCGAGCAGGTACTCGCCCTCGTACTGGGCGTTCGCGCGGAACATCGGGAAGACGAAGTCGCGCACGAACTCCTCGCGCAGGTCGTCGATGAAGATGCGCCGGACGCCGAACTGCCTCGCTTTGCGCCGTGCCGGAGCGAGCTCCCCGCCCTGGCCGATGTCGGCGGTAAAGGTCACCACCTCGCAGCCGTAGGTGTCCTGCAGCCATTTCAGGATGACCGAGGTATCGAGCCCGCCGGAGTAGGCGAGCACCACCTTCTTCACGTCGACCATAGGTCACCCTGGGTCTTGATCCGCCCGAGGAGCAGGTACTCCATGAGGGCCTTCTGGGTGTGCAGCCGGTTCTCGGCTTCGTCCCACACCACGCTCTGCGGCCCGTCGATCACGGTCGCCGCCACTTCCTCGCCGCGGTGCGCCGGCAGGCAGTGCATGAAGAGCGCGTCCTTCTTCGCCGCCTTCATCATCTCGCGGTCCACCCGCCACGCCTCGAAGTCGCGCTTGCGCTTGGCGCCCTCCGCCTCGGCTCCCATGCTGGTCCAGACGTCGGTGGTGATGAGATCCGCGCCCTTCGCCGCCTGCATCGGGTCCTCGAATTCCTCGTAATGATTGGTGCCGCGCAGACCGGCGCGCGCGGGTTCGACCTTGTAGCCGGGCGGCGTGGACACGCGCACCTTGAAGTCGAACACCTCCGCCGCCTGCAGCCAGGTGTTGCAGACGTTGTTCGAGTCCCCGATCCAGGCCACGGCCTTGCCGCGGATCGAGCCGCGGTGCTCGAGATAGGTGTAGAGGTCGCCGAGGATCTGGCAGGGGTGGTGCTCGTTGGTCAGACCGTTCACCACCGGCACCCGCGAGTGCTCGGCGAAGCGCTCGATCAGCGCCTGCTCGAAGGTGCGGATCATGACGATGTCGACCATCCGGGTGATGACGCGCGCGACATCCTCGATCGGCTCGCCGCGGCCCATCTGGGTGTCCTGCGTCATGAGCGTGATGACCGAGCCGCCGAGCTGATGCATGCCGGCCTCGAACGAAACCCGCGTGCGGGTCGATTGCTTCTCGAAGACCATGGCGAGGGTGCGGTCGCGCAGCGGCTGGTAGGGCACGTAGCGCTTGAACATGTCCTTGATCCAGCGCGTGCGCTCGAACAGGTACTCGTACTCCTCGCGGGTGAAGTCCTTGAATTGAAGAAAATGCCTGACGGCCACGGGCAATGCTCCGGGTGCGCAGGCGCCGCTCAGGCCGGCTGTGCGGCAGCCTGCGACGCGCTTTGCCGGTCGAGAAAAGCGGTGACGAGCGGCACGAGGGCGGCGAGCAGCAGCTCGGCCTCCTCGCGCTTGAAGGTGAGCGGGGGCAGCAGC
Organism: Burkholderiales bacterium; assembly: GCA_036555615.1. Classification (GTDB taxonomy): domain Bacteria; phylum Pseudomonadota; class Gammaproteobacteria; order Burkholderiales; family SG8-41; genus SG8-41. Next base: position 11,300 of record DATBKZ010000105.1, read on the forward strand.
CGGATCACGTCGTCCACCGTGACGTTGATGAGGAGCCCCCGCTCCAGCGCCTGCTGCACGAGCTCGGCGCACGGATGCTCGAGCTCGATGCCGATCATGAGCCCCTTGCCGCGGATCTCCTTGACGCCTTTCAGAGCGCCGATTTTCCTGCCGAGCTCGCTGCGGATCCAGTCACCGATCGCGACGGCATTCTCCATCAGGCGCTCCTCCTCGATGATGTCGAGGGTGGCGAGCGCGGCGGCGCAGGCGAGGGGATTGCCGCCGAACGTCGAGCCGTGGTTCCCGGGCTTGAACAGGTCGGCGGCAGGGCCGGCCGCGAGGCAGGCCCCGATCGGGATCCCGTTGCCCAGGCCCTTGGCAAGCGGCATCACGTCCGGCATCACGCCGGAATGCTGGAACGCGAACCATTTCCCGGTGCGCCCCATGCCGCTCTGGACCTCATCGAGCATGAGCAGCCATCCGTGCGCATCGCAAATCTCGCGCAGGCCGTTGAGATAGCCGTCATGGCAGACGTTGACGCCGCCCTCGCCCTGCAGGAGCTCCACCAATACGGCCACAACGTTGCGGTTTGCCTCGGCGACGCGCCGCATCGCATCGAGGTCATCGAATGGCACGCGGATGAAGCCGGCGACGAGCGGCTCGAACCCCGCCTGCACCTTCCGGCTGCCGGTGGCGGAGAGCGTCGCCAGGGTCCGGCCGTGGAAGGCCTTCTCCAGCACCACGATGGCCGGAATCTCAACGTTCTTCTTGTGCCCGTAGAGGCGCGCGAGCTTGATCGCCGCTTCGTTCGCCTCGCAACCGGAATTGCAGAAGAAGACGTTCTCCATCCCGGATATCTCGGCGAGCCGGTCGGCAAGCTTCTCCTGCAGCGTGATCTGATACAGATTGGAGGTGTGCACGAGCTTTCCCACTTGCTCGCGCAGGGCGGCCACGTACTTCGGGTGGCCGTGGCCGAGTCCGCACACCGCGACGCCGGACACTGCATCGAGATAGCGCTTGCCGGTCGTGTCCCACAGCCAGGAGCCCGCGCCGCGCTCGAAGGCGACGGGCAGCCGGGCATACGTATCCATCACGTGTGACATATCGAATCCCAAAAGCACACACGGCGGCCGGAGCCGCCGTGCGGAATATCAATATTGTGACCCCATCATCCCATAGTGCGCAAGAAAGATGTCGGGCCCGCCAGCGACCGGCTGCTAGGCCATGGCTTTGATGCGCGCGGCGAGCCGGCTCTTGTGGCGCGCGGCGGCGTTCTTGTGAATGATGTTCTTGTCGGCGATCGAGTCGATCACCGCGGCCTCGCGCAGAAACACGGCTCCCGCACCCTTCTTGTCGCCCGCCGCGATTGCCTTTCGAATATTGCGGATGGCACTGCGCAGCTCCGAGCGCAGGGCGGCGTTGTGCTGGCGGCGCTTTTCGCCCTGGCGCGCGCGCTTTCTGGCTGATGCGATATTGGCCATGTGGTCCCGATCCCGTAAAGGGGCGCTATGATACGGATAATGAAGGGATTTAGCAACATGCGGATTCTCCGATGAGCCTGCTCAAGGCGCTCGCGACGGTGAGCGGCATGACGCTCCTTTCGCGTGTCCTCGGGTTCGTCCGTGATCTCGTCATCGCGCGGGTCTTCGGCGCCGGCCTCGCGACTGACGCCTTCTTCGTCGCCTTCAAGCTGCCGAACCTCCTGCGCCGGCTGTTCGCGGAGGGGGCGTTTTCCCAGGCGTTCGTGCCGATTCTCGCCGAGTACAAGAACCGGCGCGGCGAGGAGGAAACGCGCGTGCTGGTGGATCACGTTTCCGGGGCGCTCGCGGCCGCGCTCTTCATCGTGACGGTGATCGGCGTCGCCGCCGCGCCGCTCATCATCCTCGTGACGGCGCCGGGCTTTGCCGATGCGCCGGGCAAGTTCGACCTCACCGTGAGCCTGCTGCGCGTCACGTTTCCCTACATATTCTTCATCTCGCTCACCGCGCTTGCCGGCGGCATCCTCAACACCTACAGCCGCTTCGCGGTGCCCGCGGTCACGCCGACTCTTCTCAACCTTTCGTTCATCGGCTTCGCCTTGTGGGGCGCGCCCTATTTCGATCCACCGGTCCAGGCGCTTGCCTGGGCGGTGTTCGCGGGCGGCGTCGCGCAGCTTGCTCTGCAGGTTCCCGCTCTTGCCCGGGTCGGGCTGCTCCCGCGCTTCAAGCTCAACCTGCGCGACGAAGGCCTCTGGCGCATCCTGCGGCAGATGGGGCCGGCGGTGTTCGGGGTCTCCATCAGCCAGGTGAGCCTGGTGATCAACGTGATTTTCGCGTCCTTTCTCGTCACGGGGAGCGTTTCCTGGCTCTACTACGCCGACCGCCTGATGGAGTTCCCGATGGGCTTGCTCGGCGCTGCGCTCGGCACGATTCTCCTGCCGAGCCTGGCCAGGCACCACGCCAACCAGTCGGCGCAGGCATATTCCGAGCTGCTCGACTGGGGGTTGCGGTTGACGCTCCTCCTTGCTGCACCTGCCGCAGCTGCGCTCGCCCTGCTCTCGGTTCCGCTGGTTGCGACGCTATTCCAGTACGGCGCGTTCGGGGCCGAGGACGTCTACGCGACGCGGCGCGCGGTGATGGCCTACAGCGTGGGCTTGATCGGGCTCGTCATGGTGAAGGTGCTTGCCCCCGGATTCTATGCGCGGCAGGACATCAAGACGCCGGTGAAGATTGCGCTCGTGACGCTCGGGTTGACCCAGGTCATGAACTTCGCGTTCATTCTGCCGCTGCGTCATGCGGGGCTGGCGCTCGCGATCGGCCTGGGGGCGTGCATCAACGCGGCGCTCCTCCTGCGGGGGCTGCGCCGCCGCGAGATCTACACGCCGCAGCCGGGCTGGCCGGTGTTCCTGCTCAAGCTCGCGCTCGCTGTCTGCGCCATGACTTACGTGTTGTGGCTCACCACTGCGAGCGACGCAACCTGGCTTGCCATGGGTCCTGCTGCGCGCGCCGCCAACCTTGCGTGGGTCGTCGTGCTCGGGGCGGCGACCTATTTCGCAGCCCTCTGGCTCCTGGGTTTCCGGATCAACGACTTTTCAAAGCGCGCGGCGGAATGACCCTGACGCCTCAGTTGTCTTTGCCGGCGGCGTGGCTTGTGCCGCAAAACGGCACGCGGTAGATTGTGGCCATGATCATAGTCGAGCGCCTGACCTCACGAAGCTCCGTCGCGCTGTCGGTGAGCATCGGGTACGCGCGCGCGGGGGGCGGAAGCCGAGCGGGCAAGCGTTCGCGCAGCCCGGATGACGACGCGCCCGAGCATGCCGCCCGCCGTTATCCCGGTTTCCCCTTTTCCGCGTTTCTTCAAGTCCCTTCGGCCGCATTCTGCGGCATCAATTGTTAGAGCTGGTCACGAGGAGGAGAGCTTCCATGGATAGACGCGCATTCATCAAGACATCCTTTGCACTGCCCGCTGCTGTTTCCCTGTCGAGCCTGCCGCGGATCGGCGCGGCAGCCGCAACCGGCCCTTGGCGGGTATTCGAGGTGACGACCACCGCAGAAATTCTCTGGCCGGCGGGTGTGTCCCGAGTATGGCTGCCGGTACCGCTCACGGCCGACACGCCGTACCAGAAGAGTCTCGGCAATGGCTGGCACGCGGAAGGCGGTGCCGTCAGCTACTTCGAGGACGCTAAATACGGCATGGGTATCGTCCACGCTGCGTTTCCGGAGCCGGTGAAGAAGCCGAAGCTCGTGCTGGTCAGCCGGTTCGCAACGCGCGACCATGGCGTGGACCTCTCGAGGTCTGGCGGTCGTGCAAAAGAGGACGCCTCGACGCTCGAGCTCAATCTCCAGCCCACCGAGCTCATCCCGACCGACGGCATCGTGCGCGATACTGCGCGCGAGATCACGACGGGCGCGAGGAGCGACCTCGACAAGGCACGCGCCATCTACGAATGGGTAGTGGACAATACCTTCCGCGATCCCAAGGTGCGCGGATGTGGCTGGGGCGATATCAGGTCCATGCTCGAGACGCGCAACCTCGGTGGCAAGTGCGGCGACCTGAACGCCCTTTTCGTGGGCCTCGCGCGTTCGGTCGGGATTCCGGCGCGCGACGTCTATGGTGTGCGCGTCGCCCGGTCCCAATATGGCTACGCGAGCCTGGGGGTGGGCACGGATAACATTACCCGCGCTCAGCACTGCCGCGCCGAGTTCTACTCGCGCGAGCACGGCTGGGTGCCGGTGGATCCGGCCGACGTGCGCAAGGTGGCGCTGGAGGAGCCACCCGGCAAGCTGGCGATGGGCAGTCCGAAGGTCGTTGCCGCGCGCAAGCGGCTGTTCGGGAGCTGGGAGATGAACTGGCTTGCGTACAGCTACGCCCACGACGTGGCGCTGCCGGGCTCCACCGGGCCAAAGATCCCGTATTTCATGTATCCGAACGGCGAAACCTTGCAGGGCCGTCTGGATCAGCTCGATCCGGATACTTTCAAGTACACACTCACCGCGCGCGAGCTCAAGATCGCGTGATTTTCCGCGGCGGCGGCGGGTCCACGGACCCGCCGCTGTTGCGCGCGCTCCCAATGGTTTCAAACCTGCGCGTCGCGTTGCTGTGCTTTGTCGCTGCGTCGCCCTCTGGTGCCGCGGATCTTGCTCCATGGACGGGCGGCCCGGCACCGGCGCTCGAGCTGCGGGCGCTCGATGGACAGGGGCATCGCCTCGCCGACTACCGCGGCAAGGTGGTGCTGGTGAACTTCTGGGCGACTTGGTGCGCGCCGTGCCGTGAAGAGATGCCCTCGATGCAGCAATTGAAGGAAACACTGGCAGGCCGGCCGTTCGTGATACTTGCCGTCAATCTGGACGAGCCCGAAGCGCGCATCCGGAGGTTTCTATCGGAGCTGAAGGTGGATTTCGTCGTCCTGCTCGATCCCGGCAAGACCGCCGCGCGGGCATGGAATGCGCGCATCCTGCCGGCGAGCTACGTCATTGCGCCCGACGGCGGGATCCGCTATTCACTAGTAGGAGATCTTGATTGGGGCCACGAACGCGTGGTCAAACGGATTTCGGAGCTCCTGCCGTCCGGGCCGTGACTCCGGAGCCGGCGCGATCCGGGAACACTCAGAGCTCGTAGCTCGACCCCTTTCCTTTGAGAGTCGCGTCCACCACCGCGCGCTTGAGGTGCGGCGCGAACAGCTCGATGAACTCGTAGACGTAGCCGCGCAGATAGGCATGGGGGCGCAGGGCGATGCGGGTCGTGCTCGGCTCGAAGAGATGGCTCGCATCGATCAGCCGCAGCCCCAGGTCGCGCGCGGGATCGAACGCCATCTTGGCGAGTATGCCCACGCCCATTCCCATCTCGACGTAGGCCTTTATCACGTCGGCGTCGATCGCCGTCAGCACGACGTTGGGGGCGATCCCCTTCGCGTCGAACGCGCGCTTGATGGGGGAGCCGCCCGTGAACGCGAAGTCATAGGTGACGATGGGATGGCGCGCGATGGTCTCGAGCGCGAGCTGCTTTTCTTTCAGCAGCGGATGTCTCAAAGGGGTGATCACGCACCGGTTCCATTGATAACACGGCAGCAACATCAGCGTGTCGTAGAACTCCGCAGCCTCGGTGGCGATCGCCAGGTCGGCCTCGCCGGTCGCGACGAGCTCCGCGATGTGCTGCGGGCTGCCCTGCCGCAGCGACAACCGGACCTTGGGGTAGCGCTGGCGGAAGCGGGCAATGACCGGCGGCAGCGCGTAGCGCGCCTGAGTGTGAGTGGTCGCTATCGTGAAGGAGCCCGTGCCCTCGGAGCCGAACTCGCGCGCGGCCTGCCTGAGATTCTCGGCGTCCTGCAGGATGCGCTCCGCGATCTCGAGAATGATGCGTCCGGGCTCGGTGACGTCCACGACCCGCTTGCCCTTGCGCACGAGGATATCCACACCCAGCTCGTCCTCCAGTTGGCGGATCTGCTTGCTGATGCCGGGCTGGGAGGTGTGCAGCGCTTCCGCGGCCTCGGAAACGTTGAGCCCGCGCTTGGCGACCTCCTTCAGATAGCGCAATTGCTGTAATTTCATGACGTTGCACAAAAGACTTTTCAGTTATTAAAGTCTAACACAATATTCCTTTGAATTATAAATGCGCGTTGCTAGGATGCCGGCCTCCCGGATTGCATACGAACAAGCCGTGTACCGCTACGACGAGATCGACCAGAGGCTGGTGGACGAACGGGTCGCACAGTTTCGCGACCAGACCCGCCGCTTTCTCGCGGGCGAGCTCTCCGAGGATGACTTCCGCCCGCTGCGCCTGCGCAACGGGCTCTATATCCAGCGCTATGCGCCGATGCTGCGCGTCGCGATTCCCTACGGGATCCTCAGCTCGCGCCAGCTGCGGACGCTTGCTGCCATCGCCCGCAAGCGGGATCGGGGATTTGGCCACTTCAGCACGCGGCAGAACATCCAGTTCAACTGGGTGAAGCTCGAGGAGGTGCCGGACATCCTGGCCGAGCTCGCGCGGGTACAGATGCACGCAATCCAGACGAGCGGCAATTCGGTGCGCAATATCACCACCGATCACCTCGCAGGGGTGGCGCGCGATGAGATCGTCGATTCCTTCGTCTGGTGCGAGCTGCTGCGCCAATGGTCCACCTTCCATCCCGAATTCTCCTACCTGCCGCGCAAGTTCAAGATCGCGGTGAATGGCGCCGCGGCCGACCGCGCCGCGACGTTTCTGCATGACATCGGGCTGCACGCCGTGCGCAATTCCGAGGGCGATGTGGGCTTCCGGGTGATCGTTGGCGGCGGGATGGGGCGCACGCCGATCGTCGGACACGTCATGCAGGAATTCCTGCCGTGGCCGCACCTCCTTACCTATCTCGAGGCGGTCATGCGCGTCTACAACCGTTACGGCCGGCGCGACAACCTCAATCGGGCGCGCATCAAGATTCTGGTGAAGGAGCGCACGCCGGAGGAGTTCCGCGAGGAGGTCGAGGCCGAGTGGGCGCATCTCAGGGACGGACCCTCCACACTCACCGTGGAAGAGGTGCGCCGCGTTGAGGGGCGCTTCACGTGCCCGGACTACGAGAAACTGCCGGGAGACGATGCTCACCATCGGAAAATGCTTGCGAACGAGCCCGGCTATGCTTCATGGGCGAGGCGCAACGTGCATCCCCACAAGGTGCCGGGATACTCGGCGGTGACGCTCTCGCTCAAGAAGACCGGCGTGCCGCCGGGCGATGCGACGGCAGGCCAGATGGACGCCGTGGCGGATCTCGCCGACCGCTATAGTCAGGGCGAGCTGCGCGTCTCCCACGAGCAGAACCTGATCCTCGCCGACGTGCGTCAGGCCGAGCTCCATGCGCTGTGGCAGGAAGCACGGGCGCTCGGGCTCGCGACGCCCAACATCGGGCTCCTCACCAACATCATCTGCTGCCCGGGGGGCGACTTCTGCGGGCTCGCCAACGCCAAATCGATCCCGGTCGCCGAGGCCATCCAGCGGCGCTTCGACGATCTCGATTACGTCTTCGACATCGGCGAGCTCGACCTCAATATCTCCGGCTGCATGAATTCGTGCGGCCATCACCATGTCGGGCACATCGGCATCCTCGGCGTGGACAAGAACGGAAAGGAGTGGTACCAGATTTCGATCGGCGGCAACCAGGGGCTCACGCGCCCCGGCGCGCCGGCGGGCCTCGGGCGGGTAATCGGCCCCTCGTTCGCGCGCGTGGACGTCCCGGACGTGATCGAGGAGTTGATCGGCGTCTATCTCGAGAAGCGCGAGAGCGAGGAAGAGCGCTTCATCGACGTCGTGTGGCGCATCGGCATCGAGCCCTTCAAGGAGCGGGTCTATGGCCCTCATCATCAAGGGCATGAGCGTCGTCAGCGATCCCTGGCGGCGGCTTGAACGGGAAAGCGACGGCAGCTTGCCGCCCGTGCCGCCTTCGGGCGACATCATCGTGCCGCTTGCCCTGTGGCAGCGCCTGCGCGAGGAATTGCTCGCCCGTCCGGGCCGCCTGGGTGTCTGGCTCGACAGCCACGAGGACCCTGCTGCGATCGCGGAGGACCTGCATCTCCTCGTTGTGGTGGCGGTCAAGTTTCCCAAGGTCGGAGACGGGCGTGGCTATTCCATCGCCCACCTGCTGCGGGAGCGCTACGGCTGGAGGGGCGAGCTGCGCGCGTTCGGGGACATCTGGCGCGACCAGCTCTTCTTTCTCGCGAGCTGCGGCTTCGATGCCTTTGCGCTGCGAGAAGGCGAGGATCCATACGCCGCGCTTGGCGCACTCGACGAATTCAGCGAAACCTACCAAGGCTCGGTCCGGCAGCCGCTGCCGCTGTTCCGCCGGCGCCACCGCCCGCTGCCCGACGGCATGGAATTGCCCGCTTCCCAGTACCCGACAGGGCAGGAGGTCTGACCGCGGCCGCTGCGGCTGGACCGCCAATTCCAAAACACGCTACAATTCAAGCTTTTAGAAACGTTTCTTGGGCTGGGTTGTATGCGACTCACGCGCGGCGTTCCCGCCGCGGCCGCGGGCCCGACCGCGCTCACTATAGGGAATTTCGACGGCGTTCACCTCGGCCACCAGGCGATGCTGGCCGAGCTGAAGCGCGCCGCGGTGCGTCTCGGCGTGCCGGCCTGTGTGCTCACTTTCGAGCCGCATCCCCGCGAGTTTTTTGCCCCTGACAAGGCGCCGACACGGCTGACGTCGCTCCGCGAAAAGCTCGAACTGCTTGCGGGCTGCGGCATCGAGCGCGTGCACCTCTGCCGCTTCGACTTCCGGTTCGCGCAAATCGGGGCGGAAGAATTCGTCGAGCGCGTCATCGCGCGCGGGCTGGGGGCGCGCTGGCTACTTGCGGGAGATGATTTCAGATTCGGCGCGCGCCGCGCGGGCGATCTCGCCATGCTGAAGCGGATCGGTCCCGGCTTGGGCGTGGAGGTTTCCGCGCTCGCAAGCTTCATGCAGGACGGGGAGCGCGTGTCGAGTACCGCAGTGCGCAGGGCGCTCGCGGACGGCGAGCTCGCGCGCGCGCAGCGGCTGCTGGGCCGCGCCTACTCGATCAGTGGGCGCGTCGTGCGGGGCGATGGACTGGGCGGCAAGCTCGGATTTCCCACCGCCAACGTGCAGATGAAGCATAACCGCCCGCCGTTGACCGGCATCTTTGCCGTGCGCCTGCACGGCGCCGCGGCCGCTCCGATGCGGGGGGTGGCGAGCCTCGGCGTGCGCCCGACGGTGAAGGCGCAGGGCGCGCCCGTGCTCGAGGTGCACGTGCTCGACTATGATGGCGATCTTTACCGGTGCCACGTGCGCGTGGAGTTCCTGCACAAGTTCCGGGAGGAGGAGAAGTACGCCGACCTCGCGACGTTGACGCGCCGGATCGCGCTCGACGTCGAGAGCGCCAGGAGTTACTTCGCGCGCGAGGATGCACAGGCGCAAAGAAAAGCCGGCTCTTGACCGGTCCCGAGCTGATTGCTGAAGGCTGACCGCCAGTTGCCCGATGGCTGACTACAAGAAGACGCTCAACCTTCCCGATACCCCGTTTCCGATGCGCGGCGACCTCGCGAAGCGCGAGCCGCTCATGCTGGAGAAGTGGCGGGAGCGCAAGTTATACGAGCGGATCCGCGCCGCGCGCCGCGGGGCGCCGCGCTTCGTCCTGCACGACGGCCCGCCCTACGCCAACGGCGACATCCACATCGGGCACGCGGTCAACAAGATCCTGAAGGACATCATCGTCAAGCTGAAAACGCTGTCGGGATACGACGCGCCCTACGTGCCGGGCTGGGACTGCCACGGCATGCCGATCGAAGTGCAGATCGAGAAGAGCCACGGCAAGAACCTGCCGACGGCGGAGACCCAGCGCCTGTGCCGCGCCTACGCCGCCGAGCAGATCGACCGGCAGAAGCGGGATTTCCAGCGCCTGGGCGTGCTCGGAGACTGGGACCGGCCCTATCGCACCATGGACTACGGGAACGAGGCCGACGAGATTCGAGCGCTCGGGGTCCTGCTAAAGAAGGGCTACGTCTACCGGGGGCTGAAGCCCGTCAATTGGTGCTTCGACTGCGGCTCGGCGCTGGCTGAAGCGGAAGTCGAGTACGAGGACAGGACCGACGTTGCCATCGACGTCGGATTTCCGTTCGCCGAGCCGGATAGAATCGCCCGCGCGTTCGGTCTCCCGCGGCTGCCGGAGGTGCCCGGCTACGCCGTGATCTGGACGACGACTCCGTGGACGCTGCCCGGTAACCAGGCGCTCAATGCTCACCCCGGGCACGTCTACAACCTGGTGCGAACCGAGCGCGGGCTGCTGATACTCGCCGCCGACCTGCGCGAGGCGTGCCTTGACCGCTACGGCCTGAAGCAGCGTGAGGTCCTTGGCGAGTGCAAAGGAGCCGCGCTCGAGCTCATCGCATTCAGGCATCCGTTCTATGACCGGCATGCCCCCGTTTATCTCGGAGAATACGTCACGCTCGATACCGGGACCGGCATCGTGCACTCGGCGCCGGCGTACGGCGTGGAGGACTTCGACTCCTGCCGGCGCTACGGCATGAAGGACGAGCAGATGCTGACGCCGGTGATGGGCGACGGGCGGTTCGCGCCGGGCCTTCCGCTTTTCGGCGGGATGGTGATCTGGAAAGCGAATCCGCAGATCGTGCGCACCCTCGAGGAGCGCGGCGTGCTGTTCGCGCGCGACAACAACCACGTGCACAGCTACATGCACTGCTGGCGCCACAAGACGCCGGTGATCCTGCGCGCCACCGTGCAGTGGTTCGCCGGGATGGACGACGTCCCGGGCTTCGGAGGAGCGAAGCCGAAGGAGACGCTGCGCGCAACCGCGCTGCGCGGCATCGACGCGACGCAGTTTTTTCCCCAGTGGGGCCAGGCGCGGCTCCAGGGCATGGTCGCCAACCGCCCCGACTGGACGCTCTCGCGCCAGCGCCAGTGGGGCGTGCCGATGCCGTTCTTCATTCACAAGGAGACCGGCGCGCTTCATCCGCGCACGCTCGAGCTGCTCGAGCAGGTCGCGCGGCGCGTGGAGAAGGGCGGCATCGAGGCCTGGCAGTCGCTGCAGGCGCAGGAGCTGATCGGCGAGGACGCCGACCGCTACGAAAAGGTGAAGGACACGCTCGATGTGTGGTTCGATTCGGGGTCGACGCACTTCACGGTGCTGCGCGGCTCGCATCGGGCCGAGACGGTGTTCCCCGCGGACCTCTACCTCGAAGGCTCGGACCAGCACCGCGGCTGGTTCCATTCGTCGCTTCTCGTCGCGTCCATGATGGACGGGGTGCCGCCGTACCGGGCGCTGCTGACCCACGGCTTCGTCATCGACATGGAGGGCCGCAAGATGTCCAAATCGCGCGGCACCGGCATGTCGCCGCAGGAGATCATCGGCACGCTCGGCGCGGATATCCTCCGCCTGTGGGTCGCGAGCACGGATTACTCGGGCGAGCTGAACCTCTCGAACGAGATCCTGAAGCGCGTGGTCGAGTCCTATCGCCGCATCCGCAATACGCTGCGCTTTCTCCTGGCGAACCTGGCCGATTTCGATCCGGCGCGCGACGCGCTGCCGGTTGACGAGCGGCTCGAGATCGACCGTTACGCCGGGGTCATGATGCATGACCTGCAGGATTCGCTCGTGGGCTCGGGCCCCGGCGCGGCAGATGCCCCCGGCCACTACGGCACCTACGAGTTCCACGTCGTCGTTCAGAAGCTGCAGACCTTCTGCTCCGAGGATCTGGGCGGCTTCTACCTCGACATCCTCAAGGATCGCCTCTACACCACGCCTGCCAACTCCCGCGCGCGGCGCTCCGCCCAGAATGCGCTCCACCACGTGACGCATTCGCTCGTGCGCCTGCTTGCGCCCCTGCTCTCGTTCACGGCGCAGGAGGTCTGGGAGGTGCTCGCGGGCGGCGAGGCCTGCGTGTTCGAGCAGACGTGGTACGATCTGCCGCTGCCGCGCGATGCGGACGAGCTGCGCACCCGCTGGACGAAGCTGCGTGAATTGCGCTCCGGCGTCCTCAAGCAGCTGGAGGAACTGCGCATCGGCGGCAAGATCGGCTCCTCGCTCGCAGGCGAAGTCGAGCTTTATGCAAAAGGCGAGAACCGCGAGTTCCTCAAGTCATTCGGTGACGACTTGCGGTTCGTGTTCATTACTTCGCAGGCGTCCGTCATGGACCAGTCTGGTCCCGATGCGGCACCGGTCAGGATCGAGGTGAAGGCAAGCCCGCACCAGAAATGCGAGCGTTGCTGGCACTACCGGGCGGATGTGGGGAAGGATCGGGCGCACCCCGGCTTGTGTGGGCGCTGCGTCGCGAACCTGTTCGGCGCGGGCGAGCCGCGCGTGCACGCCTGACATGACCAAGTGGCTCGCGCTTGCGGCGGCCATCGTCGCGGCGGATCAGCTCTGCAAGTACGCCGCAGTCCAGTACCTGGTGGCCAATAAGGCCGTCGCGGTGACGTCGTTCTTCAATCTGGTCCTGGTCTACAACGCCGGCGCTGCCTTCAGCTTCCTGTCGGACGCGGCGGGCTGGCAGCGGCTGTTCTTCATCGCGATCGCGGCCATCGCCTCAGTGTGGATCGTGTTCCTGCTTCGCAAGTATCCCTATCAGCGCCTGTTCGCCCTCGCGCTCTCGCTGGTACTCGCAGGCGCGATCGGCAACCTGATCGACCGGATACGGGTCGGGGCGGTCATCGATTTTCTGGATTTTCACGCGCTCGGCTATCACTGGCCGGCATTCAACGTGGCGGATTCCGCGATCACCTGCGGCGCTGCGCTCCTGATCTGGGACGCCCTGAGACCAAGGCAGAAGGCAGAAGGATGAAGGCAGAAGGGTTTTATGGAAATCCTTGCCCGGCGTCCCTTCAGCTTGCTCAGGACGGGGCTTGGCCCGTTCGCAGTTCGTTATAATTTCTCCATGCAGGTCCTGCTCGCCAATCCCCGCGGCTTCTGCGCAGGCGTCGATCGCGCGATCGAGATCGTCGAGCGCGCGCTGCGCCTGTACGGCGCTCCCATCTACGTGCGCCACGAGGTCGTGCACAACAAGTTCGTGGTGGACGATCTGCGGCAGAAGGGCGCGGTCTTCGTCGAGGACCTCTCGGAAGTGCCGGCAGGCGCAACGGTCGTCTTCAGCGCGCACGGCGTATCCCAGGCGGTGCGGCGCGCCGCCGAGGCGAGGAAGCTCAAGGTATTCGATGCGACGTGCCCGCTCGTGACCAAGGTGCACGTCGAGGTGGCCAAGATGCGGGAGCACGGGCGCGAGGTCGTCATGATCGGGCACCGCGGCCATCCCGAAGTCGAGGGCACCATGGGCCAGAGCGTTGGCGGCATGCACCTGGTCGAGAAGCCGGAAGACGTGGCGAGGCTCGAGGTGAAAGACGAGAAGAATCTCGCCTTCGTAACCCAGACCACGTTATCGGTTGACGACGCGCAGCAGACGATCAACGCGCTGCGCGCACGCTTCGCCGGCATCGTCGGGCCGAAGAAGGACGACATCTGCTACGCGACGCAGAACCGCCAGGACGCGGTCAAGACGCTGGCGCGGCAGTGCGAAGTGGTGATCGTGGTGGGCTCGCCCAACAGCTCGAACTCCAACCGCCTGCGCGAGGTTGCGGAGCAACAGGGGGTCACGGCCTACATGGTGGACAATGCGTCCGAGCTGAAGCCCGGGTGGGTCGCGGGCAAACGCGTGGTGGGCGTGACCGCCGGCGCCTCGGCCCCCGAGGTCCTCGTGAAACAGGTGGTGGACAGACTGCGTCAGCTCGGCGGCGGGCGCGCCGCCGAAGCGAAGGGTATTGCCGAGAAGGTGGTTTTTCCTCTTCCGAAGGGTCTCGTCTGACCGCGGGCCCCGTTCCCGAAATCAGAGAATGAAATCGCCCGTGTCGGTCGAGGTCAGCAGCACGTTGTTCACGGTCACGAGCGTTACGAACGAGCCGGCATCGCCATCGAAGGAGACCTCGACCAGGGTGTCTCCATTTGCCGGCGTGAACCGCAGATAGCCGCTGTCGAACGCGTTCCCGCTCCCGCCCGGTATGTCGAGTGAAGCCATGAGGTCGTGCAGATCAAGCACGTCGCCATCGGCCTTGCTGAAATCGGTTATCGCATCGCCGGCATCCGCGAGCGTGTTGTAGTCGAAGAGGTCGCTCCCGTCGCCGCCGGCGAGCATGTCACTGCCTGCGCCGCCCTGCAGGATGTCATCGCCGGCTCCGCCGTCAAGCGTATCGTCGCCGCCCGCGCCAATCAGGATGTCATTGCCACCCATACCGATCACGCTCGCGGCGCCAGATGTTGGTCCCACCACGAGTATGTCGTCGTTCGCCGTGCCGTCGAGATCGGGGGTGGCGCTATCCATATCCCGGAGGACGTTTACGGTCGCACCAGGTGACGAGCTTGCCACTCCCCATTGGTCGAAGGCCCGGTAATTGAACGAGCCGCCTTCTTCATTCTGCAGGATGAACTGCACGTAGCCGGCGGTCCCGGTTCCCGGCACGTGTGTCGCGAACCCGCCGGTGGCGCTGTTCGCGATCGTGCCATCGTCGCGGACGTCGATCACATCCCCGTCTGGATCGCTGTCGTTTGCGAGCAGCGCCCATTCCGGAATGTTGAAAGAGTCGCCGAGGACATTGGTGATGATGTTGTCGTCCGCCGTGACCGGGGGATCGTTATCCACCACGGTGACAGTTATGGCTTGAGTGTCGATTGCATTGTGCTTATCGAAGACCTGCACGACGAGCTCGTAGCGGTTATTGCCATCTGCATCGGTCGGAGATTCGAAATCCGGCGCCGCGTTGAACACCAGCACGCCGGTATCCAGATCGATCGAGAAACGCGCCCAGTCGGCGCCGCCGACGATCAGGTACTCCAGCACCGAACCATTGTCCACGTCGGAGGCATCGACGTCGGTGACCGCCGTGGTGTCCTCGGCAACGACGAGATTGACCGCATCCGCCGCGCCGCCCGACGTGATCACCGGCAGGTCATTCAGTCCGTTGACGGTGACGGTGATGATCTCGGAGTCAGAGGCGCCGTGGTTGTCGACGACCTGGAGAGTGAAGCTCTCGTCGGCTGTTTCGCCTTCGGCAAGGCGCTGCACATCGGCGTTGGCAACCTCGTAGGTCCAGTCGACCGTTCCGGTGCCGTCGCCGTTGTCGATGACGAGCGTGCTGAGCGTGCCGCCCAGAGTATTTGATGCGTCCGCCGTCGTGATGGCATCGTGGGTGTCGCTCGGGTCGGGGTCGTTGAACTCGAGCAGGCCCATGGTGAAAAGCGGGAAATCCTCGAAGCTCAGGTCCGGGTCACCGTCATCCTCCCATACCTCGCCGGTGACTTCGCTGTATACAATGACCGGTGGCGCACTGCTGGGCCCCGACACATTCAGCGTCAGAGTGTAGGAGCTCGCGCTGAACGCGTTGCCGTCGCCGACCTGGAAGCCGACGGTCGCATAGGGGCTGCCGCTTTCATTGCCGTCCGGCACGAAGCGCAGCCAGCCAGCAGAGATGTCGGCCGCGCTGATCACCTCGTTGAGCGCCACCGCGGTCCAGGCCCCGCCGGCACTGGTCTTGTGTTCCAGCCTGCCGTCGCTCTGGAGAGTGGTGATCCTGACGGCGGCTATGGCGGTACCCTCAGGGTCAGAGTAGCTGCCGAAGTCGTCCAGTCCCAGAATGACCGCGGTGCCTGCGGTGGTTGTCTCCGAATCATTGGTCGAGACCGGCGCATCGTTGGCGCCGTTGATGGTCACGGTCACCGTGGCCGGGGCGGAGTCCGCGCTGCCGTCGTTGGCGACGTACTGGAAGCTCACCTCGCGGGATTCGCCCGCATCGAGGCCCTGGTCGGTGGCGAGCGGGGCGACCGTGAAGCTGCCGTCGGGGTTAAAGCTCACGCCTGCCGGCGCCGCGCCGACCAGCGCATAGGTCAGCGGCTCATCGTCGGCATCGGTGGCTGCCGGCACCGTGCCGGCGATCTCAACGTCGTCCTCCGTGCCCGCGGCAACGACATCGCCGCCCGCGACCGGCGCATCGTTGGCGTTGGTCACCGTCACCGCGATCGCTTGCGTGTCGAACATGCCACCGCCGTCGGTGACCTTCACCGTGACGTTGTAGACGTTGTCTCCGTCCGCATCCGTGGGCGCTTCAAAGTTCGGCGCCGAGATGAACGAAAGCACGCCCGTTGACGGGTCAATCGTGAACTTCGCCCCGTCGGCGCCACCGCCATCCGCGACGCTGACGATCGAGAAAGTTTTCGTGTCGCCGGCATCCGGATCGGTTGCCGTCACGGTGTTCACTCCCATGGTGTCCTCGGCTACGCTCAAAGCGGCACTCGCGCCGCCGCCGTGGGAGGTAATCACCGGTGCGTGGTTCGCCGTCGGCGTGGTGCCTACGCCTATGAAATCACTGGGAGTGAGCTTGAGGCCGAAGGTGTTCCACAGCTCGATCGTCAAATCGGCCTTGCCATCGCCATTGTCATCGGCGAAGACAAACGTCCTGAAGCCGAGGTTCTGATACCAGACTCCATTGACAGTGGGGGTCCTGTCTCCCCAGGTGAGATCAGCCGACCCGAGGAGCTCCGAAAGGTCGATCTTGTCCCGGCCCTGGGTGAAATCGGTAATACGGTCCCAGCCGCCGGACGACGGAGATTCCGAGGCGGACAGGAAGCCGAATCGATCGCTGCCCGAGCCGCCGGTCAGCAGATCCGAACCGGTTCCGCCGATCAACGCGTCGTCACCGCTGCCGCCGAAGAGGAAGTCGTTGCCGCTGCCGCCGTTCAGGGAATCGTCACCGGACCCGCCGACGGCTATATCGTTGCCGCTGCCGCCGTCTATCGAATCGTTTCCCGACCCGCCATCAACGATGTCGTTGCCGGAGTCGCCGAAGATCTGGTCGCTGCCGCTACCGCCTTCGATGACATCGTCGCCGCTGCCGCCGTCTATCGAGTCGTTCCCCGATCCGCCGTCGATGCGATCGTCACCGTCACCGCCCAGTACCAGGTCGTCACCGCGACCCCCATCGATGACGTCGCTGCCGCTGCCGCCATCGATGATATCGTTACCCCGATCCCCGTCGATGCGATCATTGCCGTCGCCGCCCAGGACGAAATCGTCACCCCGGCCTCCATCGATGTTGTCGTTGCCCCTGCCACCATCGATGATGTCGCTGCCGCGGTCGCCGTCGATTCGATCGTTACCGTCTTCGCCCAGGATCAGGTCGTCACCACGGTCGCCGTCGATCCTGTCATTGCCGCCGCGGCCCGAAATGATGTCGTCCGATCTTGTACCGCGCAAAGTATTGCTGCGGTTGTTGCCGATGATGGTAGCCATATTCGTTCACCACCTAAGTCAGCAGGTTCAACCTCCACGTGCAGCGTCGTCGTCGCCGCGCTTTTTTTCATCTCTTGTGGTTGGCTACGCGATGCATTTCTCCTATCTGCACGTAGGTGTTATATCCCAGAGCTGGACGCTTAAGGGATGAACAATTCACGTTGCGCGCGGGAAGCAAGATTTGCGGCACGACTTATTCGGCAGTGACGATCTCGCGTCGTGACTTATTGCGCACCGACGCGTTGGCTTGAGGCGCCGGTGCGCACGTTTCCATCTGACCGGAATCTGAGGCGCCAAAGCGCCGGACAGCGATACGCCGCTCTCCTCGGAAGCGAATGAGGCGCGGCAGGAAATTGAGCACCGGAGTAACCGGCGAGTGGGCTGCAATTGGGACGAATGTCCGCACCGCGGTTGCCGCGTCGCTCGGTCGAAACGACGCCAGCGGTACGTGAGTGGGGCAGCGCTTGGCGGCGCCGCTTCAGTCGGACATCCGGCTGCAGGGA
This sequence comes from Burkholderiales bacterium, assembly GCA_036555615.1. Classification (GTDB taxonomy): domain Bacteria; phylum Pseudomonadota; class Gammaproteobacteria; order Burkholderiales; family SG8-41; genus SG8-41. Next base: position 29,029 of record DATBKZ010000105.1, read on the forward strand.
AAGCCCTTGCCGTAGCCGAACTCAACGAGCATGTAGCTCTTGACCGGGCCTTCCCTGGCGACGGCGGGCTGGAATCTCAGCCCCTGCACGCTTTCCAGGGCGCTCTTTTCGAACACGGGCGCGGCACACACGATATCGCTGCGCACGAGCTCCCCATGTTCGTCGATCAGGAGCTGCACGACGACGGCACCATTTCTGTGCGTGAGGATGCCGGTTGGGTAACGAAGATTCGGGTCCCCGAGCGGGCGCGCCGGCGACTTCAGATGGCGCGACCTGAAATGCACGTAGCGCTCGCCATCGACCTCGACGTATGCCGCGGGATCATCCGTGTGTGCCTTGCCCGAAGGAACAAACACGCGGACTCGAACTTCCCGCGCGGTTGCCGGACGGCTCGGCGCCTCCTTGCTGGCCGTCGCCGCTTGCGCAAGGCGCAGGGACTGCCGCGACTCGCCGTTACCCTGCGTTTGGGCGGAAACAGCCCCGGCGAGCAGCGCGGCAAGCCCGAAGGTGCCCAGTATTGCGCTGTTCTTGTATTTCATGCGTGTCCTGTCCGATTGCAGAAGCGGGGACGGCGTCCGACCCCCGGAGGCCGGCCGCCGCCATCCCGCAGGCTGTTACTGGTAGAGCTCGCGCCAGGTCGCGCGCCTGCCCAGCGCGCCCGAGGATCCAGGCAGCACGCCGCCGGTCTGCTTCTGGCCGGTGATGTCGATGCCGGTGTACTTGAGCTGGCCGCTCGGCAGCCGGTAGACCACGAAGCCCGCAATCAGCGCCGAGCCGAGCTTGGTGCCCACTACCTGCCCGGGCGAGGAAGCGAGATACGACCCGGACCGGTAGTCGAACTGGTAGAAGAAGCTGTTACCACCGGTCGAGCATGCCTCGTTGTTGGGCTCGTTCGTCGCCACCAGCAGCGTGCCGCGCACGAGCTGCATGTCGATGTTCACGCGCTCGCCGGGCGAGTCGCCGGCGGGGTTGAGGTCCACCCACCAGCCGTTGCTCGTGCTCCAGTCGACCGCGCTGTTGCTGATCGTGCGCGTGTTAGCGTCGATCACGCTCAGCGTCTGCTGGACCAGGTTCGCCGCCGGCTCGCGCAGGCTTCCCAGGTTCGTCCCGGTGTCCTTGAAGCCGTAGACCGACTGCTGGTAGGCCAGGTTTGCCGGCGGGATCAGCGTCGCCGGATCCTGGAGGTCGCTGGCGCCAAGGAAGCGCCCGGTCGCGACATAGATTGCGTTGAAGCCCGCGTCGAAGCGCGTGATCTCGGGCCGGGTCGTGATCGACTGGGGCTTCCCGGTGCCGTCCAGCGTCTGGCCGATCAGCTGGACCGTGGGTGGCGAGGTGGACATGTCGAAGCGCCACACGTTGCCCAGCAGGTCTCCGCCGTAGACGAAGGTCGTGGTGTTGTTCACCGCGAAGTTCGTGGCGAAGCCGGAAATCTTCGCAAGTCCGCTCGGCGTGAGGGTGTCGCCCGCGCCGGTGTCGACCTTGTCGAGGATCGCCCCGGTTTCGGCATCGAGCACGAAGAGGTAGCCCTTGCCGTCGCCCGGCAGCACGTTGTTGTAGCCGGAGGTGACGATCACCACCCACTTGCCGTCGGTCGGCCGCTTGGTGATGATCGGCTGGCCGTAGCTGTATCCGAAGTTGTCGTCCGTGAAAGTGCAGGCCAGCGTTGCGGTCGGATCTGCGCAGACTTCCCACAGGCCCTTCGGGCTCGCGGGATCCGTGACATCGAGCGCGTAGTAGCCGCGCCCGCCGGCGTTGAGGCCGCCGACCACCATCGTTTTCCACGCGCCGCCGATGAAGACGTCCATCGTGACGGGCGAGCCATCGACATAGTAGCGATGGTTCACGTCGTAGTTGTTCGCGGCGAGCTTGAAGAGTTCGGGCTGCAGCATGCGCGGCACGTAGGCCCAGAGCTCGCTGCCGCCGCCGTCGACCGCCTCTCCGCCGTGGAACGCGTGCAGCATGCCGTCGTTGGAGGCGATGAACAGCGCGGGCGTACGGCTCGCTGCCGGCCCCGACTTGAACGAGTTGTAGTCGGGAACCACCGCGTCGCCGTAGAGCAGATTGGGCTTGCCGAGGAATGCCGGCTTGGCGTTGACCGTGTCGCCCAACGTGTGCTCCCGCACGCGGTAGTAGTTCACCTCGTGCTGCTTCTGCCCGCGCAGGAAGTTGACGAGATTGGTTCCGCCGTTGGCGATGGCGAGATCGGTTATGGACATCGCGCCGCACTGCGGCCACACCGTCGGATTCTTGGTACAGTGGTCGTCGAAGAATGCCTGCTCCGTGCCTGTCAGGCTCGCGTACAGGAATGGCTTCAACTTGTTTCCGGCGGTCGCGTCGAACGTGTAGATCGTCCGGTCTTCCGAGGCCGGCAGCGAGCGCGCATCGAGCAGGGGTCCGACCGCCCA
>DATBKZ010000106.1:0-39140 GCA_036555615.1 Burkholderiales bacterium
ATTGCCCGGATGCGCGGGAAGCCTCGGAGCGGGCCCCAACCGTTCTGACAGGACCCGCGCGGTGCCCTATATCTCGGATGCATGGTCATACTGCTCCGTGGATATTGTCTTTGAGAGGAGTTCGAGTCACTTCTTCTACCCAAGGGCGGCGATCCCGGCAAACGCGAGACCCGCGATTCCTATCGCCGCGCCGGCCAGCCGCTGAAGCGGCACGCGCGGGCGGCGAAGGGCAAACCAGCTGGCGATCCACCACGCGGCAAGCGCCATGGCGGATTGAATCATCGCCAGGCCGGCGAAATAGGCGGACAACGGCGTAGTTTCCGCTCCCACGATCGCTTCGGCGAGCGCGTAGCCGTGGAGCGCGCCTGACGCGATGAACAAGGCCGCGGCCTCGACCCATCGTGGATTCCGCGCCGCCAGCAGTATTGCGCCGAGCGCGATGAGCGTCACCGCTATCCAAATCTCTCCGAGCTCGAACGAGGCACCCGCAGCGCGCAAGCCCGCCGCGGAGAGGGACGTCATGACAAACAGGAGCGGCAGGATCCAACCCCGCTGCCATCGCGCGGCGAGCACGCCAGCCCCCAGCATGAACAACAGGTGGTCGACGCCGATCACCGGGTGGCCGAGGCCGGACAACAATCCCTCCAGCGCGGACGCCGGCATCGCATAGTCCATGGCGTGATGGGCAAGGGCCAGCGAAGCGGTGGCCGCGAACAGCGCCGCGGCGCGAACAAGCATGTAGATCACCTGGCGCACCATCAAATCCTCCCGATTCGTGGAGCCGACTGCCTACTATGCTATGCTGAATCGCGCTTGCTGCAAAACTCCCGGTGCAAACATGAGCGACAAACCCCTCAACCAGGGACCTCACGATCTGGGTGGCGCGGCGGCCGGGCCGATCGACACGGCCGACCACGGCATGAAGTTCTGGGAGAAGCAGGCGAACGCGCTGCGCAACACCCTGACTCACCGACGAATCCTCCGTGTCGACGAGTTGCGCCGGGCTGCCGAGGATCTGGGCGACCGATACTACAAGCTCGCCTACTTCGAGCGCACCACGATGGCGCTGCGCACGCTGCTCCTCGAGAAGGGTTTCATCACCGAGGCCGAGCTCACGGCCAAGATGGCAGAGGTGCGGAGACGGTTCGATGCCAGGTAAGCGCACCCGGGCGCGGAAGGCCCTGCCGTCCACCTACACCCCGGCGCCCGGCCACCGCTTCAACGTGGGCGACCGCGTCGTGATCAAGCGCGCTTTTCCGCCCGGGCACCGGCGCACGCCCTGCTATATCCGCGGCAAGGAGGGCGTGATTGAGCGCATCTGCGGCGCTTTCCCGAATCCCGAGGAGCTCGCCTACGGCTTCGACGGCAGGCCCGAGAAGGTCCTGTATCGCGTGCGCTTCAAGCAGAACCACGTGTGGCCGCACTACAAGGGGCCGGCGCGCGACATCATCGAGATGGAGATCTTCGAGCACTGGCTGCTGCCCGCGTCGGGACGCGTCAAGCGGGCGAGCCTCGTCCAGAGGGATGACTGACATGAGCGACACGGCTTTCGACTACTACGCGCACAGGAAGCACGGCCACAAGCACGGCGATCATGCGCCGGCGCCCAAGGAGGAGGAAGGGCCGCCCTCCGAGTATGAAATCATGAGCCGGGCAATGCAGGAGCTGCTCGAAGCCAAGGGCGTGGTCACCGCCGAGGAGATCCGGCGGCGGATGGAGATCTTCGAGGAAGAGTTTCCCTACCGGGGATCGCGGGTGATCGCGCGCGCGTGGACCGACCCCGCCTTCAAGAAACGCCTGCTGCATGACGGCAAGGCGGCGTGCGCCGAAATGGGCGTGGACCTCGAGGCGACGCGCCTGATCGCGGTCGAGAACACGCCGGACGTCCACAACGTCATCGTCTGCACCTTGTGCTCATGCTATCCGCGCGAGCTGCTCGGCATGCCGCCCACCTGGTACAAGAGCGACAACTACCGCGCGCGCGTGGTGCGCGAGCCGCGCTCGGTGCTGAAGGAGTTCGGCACCGTGCTGCCGGACCACGTCACCGTGCGCGTGCACGACTCCAACGCCGACATGCGCTACGTGGTGGTGCCGATGCGTCCGGAGGGAACGAAGGGCTGGAGCGAGGAGCGGCTCGCGGAGATCCTCACGCGCGATACGCTCGTCGGCGTCACGGTGCCCAAGGCGCCGGCGAAGTTCTAGCCGGTCCGATCCGGGCTACGCACGGCTCGCGGCCCGCGCCGCGCTTTTTTGCCGCGGTCCTCGAGCTGCGGGAACGGTCGCCTGGGCAAGCTCGCGTATGTCGGCGAGCGAGCGGGCGCGGCGCGCGAGCTCCAGCAATGCCTCGGCGCCGGACGCGCCCAGCACGCGCACGGCGCAGTCCACGAATTTCGCCGACCGGTCCTGCTCGCCCATCGGCCAGGCCGGTGACCCGGGCACGCGATCGATCCGCACCTCGAAATTCCCCCGCGCCGTCCGCACCGCGAGATCGTTGTAGCCGGTGATGCCGGAGTAGAGCTTGTCGTCGGCGATGGCGTAGCGCTTCACCTTGCGCATCAGCTCGCGCACCTGCGGCCGCTTGACCATCGCATCGGTGAAGGTCTCCAGGATCAAGCGACGGTCGAGCAGGGCCGCCGCCGCCGAGTACTCGACGCTGAATTTCCCCTCGAGCCCGGTCTGGGGATCGCGGCTCACCAGCGCGGTGTCGCCGCCGGGAAGAAACCCGATGGCTATTTCGTTGATCTCTTCCGCCTGCAAACCTTGCTGCTCCATCAGGTTGAAGAGCCCGCCGAGCGTGCGGTGGCTGGAATAGCAGCACGGCCAGCGCTTCACGTAGATGCCGGGATCAAGAATCTCCCATGGCCGGCCCAGGCCGCGCTCCAGGTCGGCGGGCGCCTCCCCCGGGTGATCGCCGCGATAGGTGTCGAGCGCGCCGCCCTTGGCGTCGAGGATCTCCTCATGCGCCGTGAACCCATTGCGCGCCATCCATGCCGAAAGCACACCGCAGCGCGCGGCGTGGCCGGCGTGAAACGGCTTGGTCATGGTTCCGAAATTGCGGACGAGGCCGCTCATCTGCGAGGCGGCGAGGCCCCACGCGCGCTTGAGGCCGCCCGCGTCGAGGCCGTAGAGCCGGCCCGCCACCGCCGTTGCGGCGAGCGTTCCGACCGTGCACGTCGAGTGCCAGCCGCGCAGGTAATGGCTATGCCCGAGCGCGCGCCCGAGCTTGCCGGCGATCTCCACGCCGAGCACGCAGGCCGCGAGCACGTCCGCCCCCGACGCGCCGACCGTCTCGCCCACCGTGAGTGCGGCCGGCACCAGGGTCGCACTGGGATGGCCGCGCACGCTGGGGTGCGTGTCGTCGAAATCGAGCGCGTGGCTCGCGACGCCGTTGGCGAAGGCGGCTTCGGCCGGCGAGGTTGCGAGATCCCTGCCCCAGCACGCCGCTTGCGGCTTCGCCCCGAGCTCGCGCACCCACCGCCCTGCGAGTTCCCCCACCGGCTCGCGCGTCCCCGCAAGGGCAACCCCGACCGTGTCGATCAGTGCATCGCGCGCCGCGGCCAGCGTCGGCTCCGGCAGGTCGGAAATCCGGGTCTCTATGGCAAATCGCGCCAGCGTCTCGGTAAACATATGCGCTTCTCCGATTTCTCTCAGGCTACACCCGTCAACCCCTCGCTGCACGGGCGGCAGCACTGCCCGCGATGCGTCCGAATACCGTGCCGGAAACAAGCCCGGTGCCCGCGGGGTAGTTGAAATAGAACAACCCCCCGACCATCTCCCCCGCCGCATAGAGGCCGGCGATGGGATTGAAGTTCACGTCGAGCACCTGGCCGGTCTCGTGGTGGATGCGCAGCCCTCCGAACGTGAAGGTGATGCCGCAGGTCACCCCGTAGGCCTCGAACGGGGGCGTATCGAGGGGATTCGCCCAGTTCGACTTCGGCGGCTCGATCCCCGCCGTGCAGCGCCCGTCCTTCGCCGCATGATCGAACGGCACGTCGGTGCGCACGGCGGCGTTGAATGCGCGCGCCGTCCTCAGGAATCCATCGGGATTGACGCCTTCCATCTTGGCGGCGAGCTCCTCGAGCGTGCCAGCGGTGAAGCGCGTCACGTTGCGGCCGCTGTATTCCCGGTGAAGCAGCGGCTTCACCCTGGCGTCGAATACCTGGTAGGCGAACTGTCCCGGCTGCCTCAGCACCTCGGCGCCGTACTTGGCGTAGGTGTAGTTGTAGAAATCGGCCCCCTCGTCGACGAAGCGCTTGCCGTCGGCGTTGACCATGATGGACAGGGGATAGCTGTGCCGGTACGGATCGTGCGAGCGCTCGACTTCGCCAAACTCCGGTGCGTGGCGCTCCCAGGACACCGCGTGGCGACCCGACCAGTTCCCGCAGGGGCAGGCGCCGATGTCGAGCGCCATCTTCAGGCCATCGCCCATGTTGAAGCGCGTGCCGCGCACCTTCGCGAGCTCCCATCCCGGCCCGAGATAGCGCGCGCGCCACTCGGGATTGGACTCGAATCCGCCGCAGGCGAGCACCACCGCGCGGGCGCGGAACTCGACCGGTTTGCCCTCGCGCCGGGCGCGCACGCCCAGAATGCGCTCCCCGTCGTAGATCAGGGACACCGCGCGCGTGTCGTAGAAGATCTCGACGCCTTTCTTTGCCGCGGCATCGGTCAGGTCCTGCACCAGGGCGGCGCCGCCGCCGTTAATCATCAGTGGAAAACGCCCGAAGAACTTGCGCCGGCCGTTGACGATCGCCGACTGCGCGCCGTAGTTCGGCACGAACGTCACCCCCTGCCCCCGCAACCACATCATGCTCTCGAGGCTCTTCGTGACCAGCGCCTCGCTCAACTGCGGGTCGGTGCGATAGCTCGTGACGCGGTAGAGATCGTCGTAGAACTCCTCGATCGTGTTGCTGTCCCAGTCGGTCGCGCGCGCCTCGTCGTCGGAGATCTCGGTGAGCTGCCTCAGATCCTCGACCGAGCTGAAGGCAAAGCGCATGACGCCTCCGGCAAACCGGCTGTTGCCCCCGGATTCCGGCACCGGCGCGGCCTCGAGCATCGTGACACGGGAGCCGCTGTCCCGGGCGGCGAGCGCCGCGCAGAGCGCGGCATTGCCCTTGCCCACAACCAGGACATCGCAAAGCTTCGCCGTCTTTGCGCTCATCACTGGTCACCGGTCACTGGTCACCGATCACGGCGTTCAAGCTAGCGCGGTGCCCATCCCGGCAGCGCCTTGCAGCGCGCAAGCCACTTGACGACCCCGGGATACGGCTCGAGCGGCACGCCGGCCTCCGGCGCCGTTTCCACGTACGAGAAGCAGGCAACATCCGCGATGGTCGGCCGGTTGAGCGCGAGCCAGTCGTGATTCTTCAAGCGATTCTCCATCGTGGCGAGCGCGATGCGGCCGAATGCCTGGCCTTGCTCTGCGTTGCCCAGCGTCCAGCGGCCCTGCCGCAGACCGCGGCGCGCGTACTGCAGCCCGCACTGAATCTCGGTTGCGGCCAGCGCGAGCCATTGCATCACTTCCGCCATCCCGGCCGCGTCGGTCGGAAGCCACTTCTCGCCCCCGAGCTTGCGGGCAAGGTAGACGAGGCAGGCGCCGGAGTCCCAGATCACTACCCCGCCATCCTCGATCACGGGCACCTCGCCGCGCGGGTTGAGCTTGAGAAACGGCGGCTGCTTGTGCTCCTGGGTTTTTGTGTCCACCAATACCCTCTCATAGGGCGCGTTGAGCAGCGAGAGCAGCACGCGCACCTTGTAAGCATTCCCCGAGCCGGCCGTCAGGTACAGCTTCATCGATACCTCCCATCTGGAATACGAGCGGTTTCTGGCGCGGGCTATTCTATCCCCGGTCCCCCTTCGGCTTTCTGCTTTCCCCATTCTCGCTTCTGCCGTTTTCTTGTGCCTCTTCCAACGTCCGGGGAAAAGTTCTATTCTGGGCGCAGGCGTCCACGTTATGGAATGTTGCGGCGCCGGCTTCGCCCCGGACCCGGCAGCAGGATCGGGGTATAGGAATAACGATAAGGAGGAGGTCATGATGCGTATCGTCCATGCATCATTGTTCGCCGCTTCAGCCGCGTTGTTTGCGCCCCCGGCACCCGCTGCGTATCCCGAAAAACCGATCCGGCTTGTGGTTCCGTTTTCTCCTGGAGGCGGCACCGATCTTCTGGCACGCGCCGTCTCGGACCGGCTGACGCAGGTGATTGGTGCCACCATCATCATTGACAATCGCGCCGGTGCGGGGAGCACGATCGGCACGGCGCAGGTTGCGCGGGCGACCCCCGATGGCTACACGTTCCTGTTCACCTCGGCGAGCTACACCTTTGCCCCGCACTTCTACCGGGACCTGCCATACGACCCGATCAAGGACTTCAAGCCGATCACGATGTTCGGATCATTGCCCAATGTTCTGGTCGTTCACCCGTCGATGCCCGTGAAGAGCGTCAAGGAGCTGCTTGCTCTTGCCCGCAAACGCCCCGGCGAAATTCACTACGGCTCGGCGGGACGCGGCAGCAACGTCCACCTCACCACCGAACTTTTTCTGTACATGGCCAAGGTCAAGATGACTCAGGTGCCGTACAAGGGAATGGGTCCGGCTCAGGTCGCCCTCGTGAGTGGCGAAGTCCAGGTGCTTCTGCCCGCTTTCCAGTCGATATTTCCTTTCGTGAAGTCGCGCCAGGTGCGCGCGCTCGCGGTGACTACGAAGCAGCGATCCCCGCTGCTGCCGGAGCTTCCGACCATTGACGAAGCGGGGGTGCCCGGCTACGACAAGGCGGCGTGGTTCGGGTTGTTCGCGCCCGCCGCGGTGCCTGAAAGCATTATTTCCCATGTCTACCGGGCGGTCGCCAAGGTTCTGAAAGACCCCTCGATCGTGAAACGGCTGGCCGCCGAGGGTGCCGTCGCACGCGGCCAGCCCCCCGCCGAATTCACGGCTTTCATACACGCCGAACTCGCGGCTTGGGCGAAGCTTATCCGCGAAATGAAGCTGTGATCCCGAGCATTGCTGCGCTGAAATCGAAAACAAGGACGAGGAGGAAACCATGATCCGCACCACCTGTGCATCGCTGTTCGCCGCTGCCGTCGCGCTGTTCACGCCTTCGGCCCCTGCTGCCTATCCCGAAAAACCGGTCCGGCTCCTGATTCCGTTCGCTCCAGGAGGCGGCACGGACGTCCTCGCCCGCGCGGTGTCGGACAAGCTCACCCAGGCTCTCGGCACCAGCGTAGTTATCGAGAATCGGGCGGGCGCAGCGGGCACGATCGGTACGGCGCTGGTTGCGCAGGCAGACCCGGACGGCTACACCTTCCTGTTCACGTCCGCAAGCTACACGTTCAACCCGAATTTCTACAAGACGGCCTACGATCCGGTCAAGGATCTGAAGCCGGTCACGATGTTCGGATCGTCGCCGAATCTCCTGGTCGTGCACCCGTCCCTGCCGGTCAAGAGTGTCAAGGAGCTTATCGCGCTTGCCCGCAAGCGTCCCGGCGATATCAACACCGCCCACGCCGGACGCGGCAGCAATATCTACGTCACCACCGCACTGTTCCTGCACATGGCCAAGATCAAGGTCACGATGGTGCCGTACAAAGGGGGCGGTCCCTCCCAGATCGCCGTGATGAGCGGTGAATCGCAAATGTTGATACCCTCAATCAGCTCGTCGCTGCCCTTTGTGAAATCGGGCAGGTTACGCGCGCTCGGCGTGACTTCCAAGAAGCGCACGCCACTGCTGCCAAATGTTCCGACGATCGACGAATCTGGAGTGCCAGGCTACGTCAAGGTGGGCTGGTATGCGCTGTTCGCGCCGGCCGCGGTGCCCGAACCCATCATTAACCACGTATACCAGGCGGTCTCAAGCGTTCTGAAGGACCCCGAGATCGTGCGACGGCTGACGGCCGATGGCACCACCGCCGAAGGCCAGCCCCCCGCCGAATTCGCGGAGTTCGTACATTCCGAGCTCGCGCAGTGGGCCAAGCTCATCCGTGAAATGAAGCTGTGAGGATCAGGAGAAGTACGCGCCGCCGTTGATGAGGTAGCACTGCCCGGTGATGTAGCCCGCGTTCTCGCTCGCGAGATGCAGCATGAGCGCGGTCACCTCCTCGGGCCGGCCCGTCCTTCGTATCGGCTGCCACGGGCGCAGTTGCTTTTCACTTTCGTGCGCGTCGCGCTCGCCGCGGCCGATCGTTCCCGGGCCGATGCAGTTCGCCGTGATGTTGTGCTCGGCGAACTCGCGCGCGAGTCCGCGCGTGAACCCGACGATACCGAGCTTGACCATCGCCTTGGCGGCGCCCCCGCCCAGATAGGGCGCGACGCCGGAGAGGTTGATGATCCGGCCCCAGCGCCGCTCGATCATGAGCGGGATCACGCTGCGGCAGATGTTGAACGGCCCGGTGAGATTGACGTCGATGTTGCGCGTCCACTCCTCGAGGCTCCCTTCCAGGAATTTCGCCTCGTTGCGGAAGCCCGCAATGTTGACGGCAACGTCGACGCCGCCGAGCTTCTCGCGCGCGTGCCTGACGAAACCTGCAACCGCGGCGCCATCGGTTACGTCGCACTGCTCCGCGACGACACTCGCGCCCAGCGCCCGCGCTTCCTCGGCGACCGCGCCGAGCTCCTTCATCTTCCTGCTGGTGCAAAGCGCGAGGTTCGCGCCCTCGCGCGCGAACGCGAGCGCGGCGAAGCGTCCCATGTTGCGGCTTGCGCCGGTGATCAGGACCGTCTTGTTCTTGAGCCCCGTGTCCATCTCAGCTCCACATCCCGGATTTCCGCAGCATTCTATGTCATCGGACGCGGCGGCAGCGCCCGCATCACCATGAAGTGAGGCCCCCATCGAGGACCAGCGTCTGCCCGGTGATGTACGATGCCGCCGGGCTCACCAGATAGCGCACCGCGCCCGCGACCTCCTCCGCGGCTCCGAAGCGATGCAGCGGTATGCGGCCGAGCGCCGCGTCGCGGTAGCCAGGCTCAGCAAGCGAGCCTGCGCGCGACGGCGTGTCGACCCGCCCGGGCGCGACCGCGTTGACGCGGATGCCGTGCTCCGCCCACTCGATTGCGAGCATCCGCGTCATGTGGATGACCGCGGCCTTGGCGATCCCGTAGGCCGAACGGCCGGTGAGCGCCACCAGCCCGTGCGTGGAGGCGATGCTGACGATGCATCCCGGCCGCCCGGCCGCAACCAGGTGACCGCCCATCTGCTGGGACATGAAAAAGGCCCCCTTCAGATTGACATCGAGAACCAACTGCCACTCCGCCGGGGTCACGTCCAGCGCCGGCCTCTTCAGCGGAACGCCGGCATTGTTGACCAGCACGTCGAGGTGGCCGCAAGCGCTGATGACCTCGGCCATGGCGCGCTCGATGCTCTCCGGGGCGCGCACATCGAGCGCCACCGGCACCGCGCGCGCACCTGCGGCGCCGATCGCCGTAGTGACCTCATGTAGTTTCTCGGGGCGCGTCGAGGACACCGCGACATCGAACCCGTCGCGGGCGAGCGCAAGCGCAACCGCGGCGCCGATGCCCTGCGAGGCGCCCGTCACGAATGCCGTCCGCCGTTCTACCATCCGCGGGGCTCGGAGCGGAGCGCCGGCATGGCGGCAAGCGCCTCGGACAGCCTGCCGAATTCCTCCTCGCCAAGCGCGCGCAGCGGCGGCCGAACCTCGCCGCAGTCGCGGCCCATCACGCGCAGCGCCGCCTTGAGGCCGGCGGCTCCGGCTTTCTTCAGGATCTGCAGCAGCGCCGCGATCTCCTCCTGGACGCCGCGCGCCTCGAACAGCTTGTCCGTCCGGCACAGGTCGTAGAGGTTGCGCACCCGCCCGGGCGCGACGGCGGCAAGCGCTGAGAGCGCGCCTCTCGCGCCGATCGCCGCCGCCGAAACCATGTACTCCACCCCCGGCAGCAACCGGAACGCGGGGCGCGGGAGCCGCGCGCGATCCACCAGCTCGACCATGAACTGCCAGTCGAGGCTCGAGTCCACGACCCCTGCGAAATTCACGGTGCGGTCCATGAGCTTCAGCGCGAGCTCCGCGGTGATCCGGGTGCCCTGCATTTCCTCGGGCGCGTTGTGGATCAGGAAAGGGATCCTGACCGCCCCGCCGATCTCGGCGAAATGCTCCAGCACCATGGCCGGTGGCGGCGTCCAGTAATAGGGCGTCGTCGCGATGACCGCCGCTGCGCCCGCCGCCTCGGCGTGGCGCGCGTACGCGGCTGCGATCCCCGTTCCCGTGTCGCTGACGTGCGCGAGGACCGGGGCGCGGCCGCGGACCTGCTTCACCGCAAACTCGAGCAGCCCGCGCCGCTCGGCTTCGGTCAGGCTGACCGATTCTCCCGCGTGCATCGGCAGCGCGAGCGCATCCGCGCCGTTTCGCAGGTGGAACTCGATCAGCTTGCTGTAAACGTTGAAGTCGACGCGGCCATCGCGCGCAAACGGCGTAACCGGCGTGTGCACCAGTCCTGGCTGAAAAGCATTCATGGGTGAAAAGGTGTCAGGAACCTTTTCTACAGAAGCCATCAGCGCGTCTGAAAAAGGTTCCTGACACCTTTACCAGCCGTGCGGCTCGCTAGCCAGGATGCCAAGCTCCTCGAGTTGCGAGCGAATGTAGGCCTGGCGTTCAGCGCTGGCGGTGGGGAGCGGCGCGCGGGTGGGGCCGACCGGACGTCCCATAATCACCATGCCGCCCTTCAACGAGGACGGGTACTGGTCGCGGAACAGCAGCCAGAGCCGGGAAAGCTTGTATTGCAGCTCGCGCGCGCGCGGCCAATCTCCGGCAACGCACGCCTCGAACAGGCTGTTGCACAGATTGGGACAGATCGATCCCGCGGCCGAGTACGAGCCGACGCCGCCGAGCGGGACCGAGGGCAGCAGGTATTCCACGCCCGTCAGCATCGCGAACTCCGGCCGGAGCTTCAACGCCATGCGCGAGAGCTCGATGAATTTCTCGCTGTTGAAGCTCGCCTCTTTCACGCCGACGAAGTTGGGCAGACGCTCGATCAGGCGCGACATCAGCTCGCCGGTGATCTCCACGCCGGCGAGGTAGCTCGGGGAGTTGTACGAGATCACCGGCAGGTCGATCGCGGTGCAGAGCCGGACGAAATAGTCGTGGATCCCCTCGAGCGACGGATTCCAGAAATACGGGGTGATGGCGAGGATGCCATCCGCCCCGATTTCCTGCGCGTGGCGCGCAAGCTCCATCGTGTCCTCAACGGCGAGCGCGCTCACGTGTATCGTCACCGGCACCCGCCCCGCGACCACCTTCACCGCTGCCTCGGCGAAGCGCTTGCGCTCGGGAATCGTCAGGTTGAGCGACTCGCCCTTGTGGTGCGGCCACGAGATGGCCGGCGAGCCGCTCCGGACATGGAAGTCCAGCAGCCGCTCGAAGGTCGGCAGGTCGGGGCTGAAATCGTCCTTGAGCGGCGTGACCGGGCTTTGCATCACGCCCCGTAGCTTGATCCCCATACTCAGGATTCTACATAAAGCAAGGCTTACGTCGCCCCTTGGGTCTTCCTTCTGCCTTCTGCCTTCGGCTTCAGCGGCGCAGAGCGGCGCGCTCGGCGTACGCGAGCCACGCCACCGCCGCCGCCTGCAGCACCCAGCACAGCCCGAACGCCGCCCGATAGCCCTCGACCGCATAGCGCCCGTCGGTCACGGGCCACAGGCCGATGATCGCGCCGATGCCGTACTGAATGCCGAACGCGAGCATGAAGGTGAACATGTTGAGCGCGGTCATGACGCGTCCGGTCATCTCCCGCGGAAAGCGCGCCGTGAGCAGGGGATAAGCCAGCGTGCCGGACGGCGACAGCGCCATGTAGACGATCCAGAGCACAACGCTCGCGGCACCGTAGCCGAGTGCGATCGGGATGAGCGCCACCGTGCATGCCACGCATCCGGCGAGATAGGTCACAAGTGGAGGCACGCCGCGCCGCGCGAGGCCGTCGGAGAGCGTCCCGCACATCACTGCGCCCACGCCGAACGCGCCGGCCGCGAACAGCAGCTGCTGCGCGAGCTCCGCGCGGTCGAGCCCGGCGACATCGCGCATCCACGGCCCCGTCCACAATCCGAGGAGCGCGAGGGCGACGGACTGGGCGAACACGGCCGTGAGCCCGATCGACCAGAAGCCGCGGTTGCGGAGGATGCCCGCCACGACCGCGAACTGCTGGCGCACCGTACCGCCGCGCGCGGCCGCCGCCTTCTCCGGCACCACGAAAAAGATCGCCAGGCTCGCACACACGGCAAACCCGGACAGCGCCAGGAACAGCGTCCGCCAGTCGATCACCCGCAGCGCCAGCTCGACCGGCTTGGTCGCGGAGAGCGCTCCAGCCGCACCGATGAGGAGCATCCAGCCCATGAGCGTTGCCATGCGCTCGAGCGGAAACCAAAGCGCGAACGCCACGAGGGTCGACATGAAGCAGACGGCGACCCCCAGGCCGATCAGCGCGCGGCCCGCGAGCAGCGCCGGCAAGCCCGCTGCGTGTGCAAACACTACTCCCCCCAGCGCGGCGATGAGCAGCATCGTCGCGTTGACGCGGCGGGGACCGTAGCGGTCCATCAGCATGCCCAGCGGGAGTTGCGCGCCGGCGAAGGTCAGGAAATAGACGCTGGTGAGGAGCCCGAGGGTGCCGGGAGACAGGTCGAACGTCTGCGTCAGCTCGGGAAACACCACCGAGTTGACGTTGCGGAAGAGAAACGAGACGTAATAACCCGCCGCGAACGGCAGGAACACGGCCGCGAGCAGGCGCGCTCCGATGGGTGCAGCGGACATCAGGTAAGCGGTGTGAGCACGGGCTTGCCGGCAAAATGCGCGCGCAGATTCGCGAGCAGCTTCGCGCCGCGCCCCTCACGGATTTCCAGCGTGGTCGACCCGATGTGCGGCGCGAGCACGACGTTCTCCATCGTCATCAGTTCCGCGGGCACCCTCGGCTCATCCCAGAACACGTCGAGCGCAGCGCCCGCGATCTGCCTGTCCCGCAGCGCGGCGATCATTGCCTGCTCGTCGACGATCGGGCCGCGCGCGATGTTGACGAGGTAGCCCTCCGGGCCGAGCGCAGCCAGGATACGCGCGTTGACCAGATTGCGGGTTTCCGGCGTCGAGGCACACGCCACGACCAGGCAGTCGGACGCGCGCGCGAGCTCTGCAAGATCCGGATAGTAGGAACAGGAGACGCCCTCCTTCGGGCGCGGGCCGTAATAGCCCACCGACATGCGGAATGCCTCAGCCCGCTTCGCGATCCCGCGCCCGATGGCGCCCAGGCCGATGATGCCGCAGGTCTTGCCGCCCAGCCCCGTGCCCGGCGTGAGGAGCCCCGACAGCCACTTCCCTGCCCGGACGAAGCGGTCGGCCTCCACGATCCGCCGCATGAGCGCGACCATCAGCCCCAAGGCGAGGTCGGCGACGTCCTCGGTGATCGAGTCCGGCGTGTTGGTGACAATCACGCCGCGCCGCCTCGCAAGGCCGAGGTCCACCGCCCCATGGGGCGTGCCGAAGCAGCCGACGATCTCCAGCCGCGGCAGCGCGTCGAACAGGCTCGCCGCCATTCCCGAGGAGCCGGTCGTCACCACCGCGCGCGCTTTCCCGGACATTTTTTTCACGAGCGAGTCCGGATCGCGCGCCTCCCACAGCTTGTGAACGGCGAACTCGCGCTCGAGCGCGGCAAGCGTCGGCGCATAGATCGGCACCAGCACGAGTATTTCCGGCTTCATGCCGTGGCCGGAGACTAGTAGTGCGACTTGAAGCTGATCGCCTCGCGGTAGGCGAGATCCTTCAGGTCGATGAAGGAACGCTTGGACTTCTTGTCCACCGAGAACTGGATCTTGCGGTGGGTCTCGTTGGTCGCCCGGATGTCGAGGAGCTCGAGCGACTCCTTGACCTCCCATTCGTGCGCGCCCGCGATCCCGGCCGGCGCGTAGATGATCGAGCCGGCGCTGACCGGGTATTCCCTGCCGTTGATGTCGCGCACGGTGGCGTGGCCGGAAATCACGTAGTAGCAGGCCTCGATCGGGTGCCAGTGGAGCTGCTCGGTCGTGCCCTGTCTGTACGTGGCGCGCCCGAGGCGCACCCGGTCGGTTTCCTGCACCTCCGGCCAGCCGACCAGCCGCTGGTAGGTCTGGCCGTCGGTCACGCCGCGCCGCCCCTTGCAGTCGGCCACGTTGATCACCTTGAGGGTTGACTTGACCTTCATGCTTCGATCCTCCCGCGCGCGCGCGCCCTGCACAAGAACGATGCCGATGATATATCCTGATCGCCCAATTTATCACCGATCACCCCCAGCGCATGGTGGAACCAGCGACCCCGCCCGCCGCGGCGGCAGGCACGCTCAAGCTCGGCGATCTGACCGTCAATCGCCTGGGTTTCGGCGCGATGCGGGTAACGGGCCCCGACATCTGGGGCGAGCCCAAGGATCGCGCGGGCATGCGCCGGCTGCTCGTGCGCGCGTTCGAGCTCGGCCACAATTTCTTCGACACCGCGGACAGCTACGGCCCGGACGTCTCCGAAATCCTCATCGCCGAGGCCCTCCACCCCTATCCGAAGGGACTGGTCATCGGCACCAAGGGTGGACTCGTGCGCCCGAGCCGCTACCGTTGGGATGAGGACGGGCGGCCGCAGCATCTGCGCCGCGCGGTGGAAGAAAGCCTGAAGAAGCTGCGGCTCGAGCGCATCGACCTCTACCAGTTCCACGCGCCCGATCCGAGGGTCCCCTATGCCGAGTCGCTGGGGGCTCTTGCGGAGCTCCAGCGCGCCGGCAAGGTCCGGCACCTCGGTGTTTCCAACGTGACCGTCAAGCAGCTCGAAGAGGCCCGCCGCATCGCGCCCATCGTCTCCGTGCAGAATGAGTACCACATCGGCAACCGCGAATCCGATGGCGTGCTCGCGGCCTGCGAGCGGGCCGGCATTGCCTTCATCCCGTGGTACCCCCTCGGCGCGGGCCGCGCGCTGCGCTCGGCAATCGTGAAGCGCATTGCCACCGCCCGCGGCGCGACCCCGGCGCAGGTGGCGCTCGCGTGGCTGCTCGCGCGCTCGCCCGTGATGCTTCCCATCCCCGGCACCGCGTCGATCGTCCATCTCGGGGAGAACGCCGCCGCGGCAGCGCTCGCGCTCTCCGCCGCGGACCGGTCCGCCCTGGACCGGGCCTGAAGCGAAGTCCGGAGATCCGGGGGTGCGCGACTCGGCAAAGCATGACATCATGTGCCTGGCGGCCAGCGGCCGCGGCAGTCATCCCCGTCAGTTTTCACTCATCGCTTGCCGATTGACCGGAGAAAGCGCGTTGCATGCCTGACAAGAAGATCATCGCAGTGGTGGGCGCCACCGGCGCCCAGGGCGGCGGGCTGGTCCGCGCCATACTCGAAGACAGCAGCGGCGCGTTCGCCGTGCGCGCGCTGACGCGCAACGCCGGCACCGAGAAGGCGCGGGAGCTCGCCCAGCTCGGCGTCGAGGTGGTCGAGGCGGACCTCGACAGCCCGCCGACGGTGAGGGCGGCGTTCGACGGCGCCTACGGGGCATTCTGCGTCACGTTCTTCTTCGAGCACTTCGTGCCGGAAAGAGAGCTGGTGCAGGCCGCCGCGATGGCACAGGCTGCGAAACAGGCCGGACTGAAGCACGTCATCTGGTCCACCTTCGAGGACACGCGCAAGTTCGTGCCGGTCACCGACAGCCGCATTCCGACGCTCATGGAAAAGTACAAGGTGCCCCAATTCGACGCGAAGGCCGAGGCCAACCGGGCGTTCGCGCAGTTCGGGGTGCCGGTGACCTACATGCTGACCTCGTTCCACTGGGAAAACCTGATCTACGCCGGCATGGGTCCGAGCAAGGGCAAGGACGGGAAGCTCGAGCTGACGCTCCCCATGGGCGACAAGCGGCTGGCGGGAGTCGCCACCGAGGACATCGGCCGGTCCGCGTTCTGTATTTTCAAGGCGGGCTTCGACCTGCTCGGAAAGACCGTCGGCGTCGCAGGCGACCACACGACCGGCGCGCAGATGGCCGGGGCGCTCTCGAAGGAGCTGGGCGAGCCCGTGTCCTACAACCCGATGTCGCCCCGGCAATACCGCCTGCTCGGAACGCCCGGCGCCGAGGAGCTCGCCAACATGTTCCAGTTCATGCAGGAGTTCGAGCCGGATTTCTGCGCCGCGCGCAACCTCCTCTCGGCACGCGCGCTCAACCCTTCGCTGCAGACCTTCGGGGGATGGCTCGCAAGAAACAAGGATCGCATCTCGCGCTCTTAGCTTGCCGCGGCGGGCGGAAACGGGGGGAAAGGCAGCGCTACCAGACAGGACTGTTCATGTAAACTCGTCAGGACACACCGAAGGGTCGGAAACATGAACTCGAATAATAGTCTATACAGGGGAATTGCGGCAGCCGGCATCGCCGCGGTTCTGGCCGCGTGCGCGGCACCGATGGACAAGCCCCAGCCCGCTGACGAGGCAATCCATGTCGGCGCAGCCGACTTGGGCGGCGTGGTCAACAGCGCGAAGGGCCCGGAAGGCGGCGTCTGGGTAATCGCGGAGACCGCCGATCTCCCGACCAAGTTTGCGCGGATCGTCGTGACCGACGAGCGCGGGCGCTATCTCATGCCCGACCTCCCGCAGGCGACTTACAGCGTCTGGGTGCGAGGCTACGGCCTGGTGGACTCGCCCAAGGTGCGCACCGCGCCCGGGAAACTCCTTAACCTGACCGCGGTAGAGGCGCCGAGCGCGGCCGCGGCTGCCGAGTACTACCCGGCGATCTACTGGTACTCCATGCTCAAGGTCCCGGCCAAGTGGGAGTTTCCCGGCACGGGGCCCAAGGGCAACCGCATTCATCCCGGCATCAGAAGCCAGGCCCAGTGGCTCAACACCGTGAAAACCAACGGCTGCATGTCGTGCCACGCGCTCGGCACCAAGGGCACGCGCACGATGCCCAGGGCATTCGCCAACATGAAGTCCACCGATGCCTGGGCACGGCGCATCACCTCCGGGCAGGCCATGACCCAGATGATCAACGCCGCGAATCGCATCGGCTTCGAGCGCGCGATCGGGTTGTGGGCCGACTGGACCGACCGCATCGCCGCGGGCGAGCTGCCGTTCGCGCGGCCGGAGCGCCCGCAGGGCATCGAGCGCAACGTGATGCTCACGCTGTGGGAGTGGAGCCGCCCCACCGCGTACATGCACGACCTGATCTCGACCGACCGCCGCAAGCCGACCGTCAACGCCAACGGCAGGCTCTACGGAGCGCCCGAGAACAGCACCGATATGTGGCCGGTGCTCGACCCCCAGACGCACACCGCGTCCGAAATGAAGCACCCGGTGCGCGACCCCAAAACGCCTTCGCACGCGACCGACGCGATGGCGCCCTCGCCATACTGGGGAGTGAAACCGATCTGGGACAGCCAGACCAGCACGCACAACCAGGTGATGGATGAAAAAGGGCGGGTGTGGGCGGCGGCGCGGATTCGCCATCCGAGCAATCCCGACTACTGCAGGAAAGGCGGGAATCACCCTTCGGCAAAGGTGTTTCCGCTGGACCGGGCGACCCGGCACCTCTCGATGTACGACCCGGCGTCGGGCAAGTGGACGCTGATCTCGACCTGCTTCCCGACCCACCATCTCATTTTCGCGGAGGACGCCAACAATACGGTGTGGACCTCGAGCGGGGTCGGGGGCCTCAATGTCGCCGGCTGGCTCAACCGGAAAGTATTCGAGGAGACCGGGGACGAGGCGCGCGCGCAGGGCTGGACGCCGTTCATCCTCGACACCAACGGCAATGGCAAGCGCGATGCATGGGTCGAGCCCAAGGCGCCGGTAGACCCGAAGAAGGACAAGCGGGTCGCAGTCAATCTGTACTCGGTGGCCGTGAACCCGGTCGACGGATCGGTCTGGGGCACCTCGCTCGCGCCGTGGCCGAGCTACGTCGTGCGCGTCGCCCCGGGCGCGGACCCGACGCACACGGCGCTCACCGAGATCTACGAAGTGCCGTTGCCGGGATACGGCGCGCGTGGCGGCGACATCGACCGCAACGGCGTCTTCTGGGTGGCGCTCGCGAGCGGCCATCTCGGCGGCTTCGACCGGAGCAAGTGCAAGGGCCCGTTGAACGGGCCGAACGCAACCGGCAAACACTGCCCCGAGGGCTGGACGCTCTACCGTCTGCCCGGGCCGCAGTTCCGGGACGTGCAGGACGACGGCAGCGCCGAGGCGCCTTATTACGTCTGGGTGGACCACTTCAACACGTTCGGGCTGGGAGCGAATGTCCCCATCGCCACCGGCAATATGAGCGACGCCTACTTCGCCCTGGTCCGCGGCAGGATCGTGGCCATACGCGTTCCCTACCCAATGGGCTTCTTCGCCAAGTGGGGGGAGGGGCGCATCGACGATCCGCGCGCGGGCTGGAAGGGCAAGGCACTGTGGGCAACTTATTCCAACCGGACGATGTTCCACGTCGAAGGCGGTACGGAAAACCGGCCCCGGGTCGTGAAGTTCCAGCTGCGCCCCGATCCGCTCGCGCGCTAGGACCGGGAGAGCTTCCCCTCCTGCCGGAGGAGGGGTGGCGCGAAGCGACGGGGTGGTGGGAGATACGCACGCCACGGATGTCCTGATCGTGGGCGCCGGCCCGGTCGGGCTTGCGCTTGCGGTCGAACTCGGACAGCGCTCGGTCCGCTGCGTCGTGGTCGAGCAGAGTGCCCGGGTCGGACTGAAGCCGCGCGCGAAGCTGACGAACGTCCGCTCCAGGGAATTGCTGCGCCGCTGGGGCATCGCGGAGGCGCTCGACCGCGCTTCTCCGCTGCCGCCGGACTATCCCGCGACCATCGTGTTTGCGACGCGGTTGAACGGCCACACCCTCGCACGCTTCGAGGGGGCTTTCAATTGCGAGCGCATCCGCAACGACCTCTATTCCGAGCCCGGCCAGTGGGTCCCGCAATACACGCTGGAGGAAGTGCTGCGGCAGCACGCCGCCCGCCTGCCCGGGGTCCAGATCCGTTTCAACTGCCGCCTCGAGAAATTAATCCAGGACGAGACGGGCGTTATTGCCGAGGTCGACAACGTAGCATCCGGAGCACGCGACTCTCTGCGCGCAACGTATCTGGTCGGTACCGACGGCGCGCGCAGCACAGTCCGCGCTTTGCTTGGCATCGGCATGCAGGGCGAGGGCGCGCTCGCGCCGAACCTCAACATGGTATTCCGCGCCCCCGCGCTCGCCGGCATGCACGATAAGGGGGCAGCGATCATGTACTGGATGGTCAATCGCGAGCTTCCCGCCTATTTCGGTCCGCTCGACCGCGAGGGTCTCTGGTTTCTCATTGCGCCGCGTCTCCCCGGCGGCG
The DNA here is from genome assembly GCA_036555615.1 of Burkholderiales bacterium. GTDB lineage: Bacteria > Pseudomonadota > Gammaproteobacteria > Burkholderiales > SG8-41 > SG8-41. The sequence continues at coordinate 19,268 of DATBKZ010000106.1, forward strand.
TGAATCCCGGCGACTACGACGCGCGCGAGGTGGTGTGCCGCTCGAGCGGCCTGCGTTTTCCCCTGGAAATCGTCCATGTGGATCCGTGGACCGCGCATCGCCTCATTGCCGAGCGCTACGGGAGAGGACGCGTCTTCCTCGCGGGCGACGCCTGCCACCTGCACCCGCCGTCCGGCGGCCACGGCATGAACATGGGCATCGCCGACGCGACCGACCTGGGCTGGAAGCTGGCCGCAAGCCTCCAGGGCTGGGGCGGCCCGCATCTTCTCGGCACCTACGAGACCGAGCGCAAGCCGCAGCACCAGCGGGTCATCCGCGAAGCCGTGGAGAACTACGAGCTCACGGGCGACCGGCTGGCGCGCGATGGCATCGAGCTGCCCGGCGTGGAGGGTGAGCGGGTGCGCAGGCAGGTGGGCGAGATCATCCTGAGGGGCAAGGAAACCGAGTTCCGCAGCCTCGGCGTCGTCCTCGGCGGCTGCTACCGCAACTCGCCGGCCATCATCCCGGACGGCACGCGGCCGCCGCCCGAGACGATCACGGAATACCACCCCTCGGCCTGCCCGGGCTGCCTCGCGCCGCACTTCTGGCTGCCTGACGGCACCTCGCTCTATGACCACTTTGGAGCCGGCTTCACGCTGCTTGCCGGTCGCGACACGCCGGCGGTGGAAACTTCCCGCCTCGAGCGTGCTGCCGGAGCGCGCGGCGTGCCACTCCAGGTTTTCCAGCTCACCGATCCGCAATTCTCCGAGCGCTATCAGGCACGCCTCGCGCTGGTGCGGCCTGACCAGCATGTTGCCTGGAGAGGCAATCAGCTGCCCCAGGATTGCCTCGATCTCATCGACCGCGCACGCGGAGGACCATGAAAATCGACATCTTCAACCACGTCATGCCCACGCGCTATCTCGACAAGATGAAGACCCACTTCAAGGACCAGGGCATCATCAAGCGCATGGGGAGCCTGCGCATGCTCTGGGACATCGAGGCGCGCGTCGCCATGCTCGATCAGTTCCCGGGGGTGCGGCAGGTGCTGACGCTGTCGCTGCCGGGACCCGAGCTGGTCGGCGGGCCGGACCTTTCTCCGGAGCTCGCGCGCATCGCCAACGACGAGATGGCCGCGATGTGCGCGCGCTGGCCAACAAAGTTTCCCGCGTTCGTCGCCTCCCTTCCGATGAACAACGTGCCGGCCGCGCTGGAGGAAATGGATCGCGCGATCGAAAAGCTCGGCGCGCGCGGCGTGCAGGTCCTCACCAGCGTCAACGGCCGCCCGCTCGACGAGCCGGAATTTTTCCCGGTGTTCGAGCGCGCCACGAGTAAGCATGACCTTCCCATCTGGATGCATCCCGCGCGCCCCGCCACCCGCGCCGACTACGTGAACGAGCAGAAATCGAAATACGAAATCTGGCAAGTGCTCGGCTGGCCGTTCGAATCGAGCGTGGCGATGGCGCGCATCGTGTTCTCGGGCCTGTTCGACCGGTTGCCCGGCCTGCGGATCATCACCCACCATTGCGGCGGCATGATCCCTTACTTCGCCGGGCGCGCGGAGACCTTGTGGGCGCAACTGGGCAGCCGCACCGCCGACGAGAACTACGAGGAACTGCTGAAGCGCATGAGCAAGAAGCCGATCGAGTATTTCCGGATGTTCTACGGCGACACCGTGCTCGGGGGATCGGCCTCCGCGCTGCGCTGCGGCCTCGACTTCTTCGGCGCGGACAGGGTGGTGTTCGCGAGCGACTGCCCGTTCGATCCGGAGGGCGGGCCGATGTTCATCCGCGAAGGCATCCGCTCGATCGAAAAGCTCAAGCTCCCCGCGGCGGTCAAGCGCAAGATCTACTCCGGCAATGCGCTGAAGCTCCTGCGCCTGCCGTCCGGAAAGAGGTCTCAGAACTTGTAGACGATGCCTGCGGACAGCATGTCGGCATTGCCCAGGTCGAAATCCCAGCCCGTCAGGCCAAACCGCTCCCATTCGACGCGCGCGCTCAAGTTCCTGGTGAAGCGGATGCTCAATCCCGCGCCGATGGAAAAGTCCCCCCCGCTCACAGTGTCCGAAAACGGCAGGCCCCCGGTCGTGTCCTTCGACTTGGCTTCCCATGCGAACAGTCCGACCTTGCCGAGCACGGCGAACGTCGAATTGAGCGGGAGCGTGGCGACCGCGGACAGGTTAAGACCCCAGACTTCCACCGTGCCCCCGGTAACGGGGGCCCCGAAGAAGGATCCGCTGTATCTGGCTTTGCCCAGATCGACATAGGCGGCCTCCACGCTGAAGTGCTCGCCGAACTCGTACCCGACCGTCAGTTTGTAACCCGAACTGTTCTTTTCGACGGTACCGGAGGTAATGAGCCCCGTGGCGATATCGCTGTCGAAATTCGTGCTGCCCGCGCTCGCGCCGATATAGAAGCCCTGCGCCGATGCCTGGAAGACCTCGGCGAGCCCCGCCAGCGCCAGGGCGCCCACTACCAGCAGCTTCGATGTCTTGATCATGCGCGCATCGTCGCGCGCCGGAAGCGCCTCGGCCATCCCATGTTCATGGGGGTTCACCAGCAAAAAGCCCCGCAGAGCGGGGCGTCCTTGTTGCACTGGGCCGGCCAATGCCCGCCAGCCACGAGTCACGAATCACTGCTTATACGAAGCATCCGTCCTGTCCAGCAACCGCAACAGCGCCTTCCATTCGGGGCGCCTCGCCTTGTAGGGCAGCGCCTTGAACTGGGCAGCGGTCTTCTCCGCCACCGCCGCTGCGGGGATCCGGAGCTTCGCCCCGCCCGCCATGGCGGCGATCTGCGTCTGGCACGCGCGCTCGAGGTAGTACATGAGGTCGAAGGTTTCCGGAATCGAGGCGGCGCACGCGAGCAGCCCGTGGTTGCGCAGGATCATCGCTTTGCGGTCGCCGAGGTCGCGCACGAGGCGGGCCTGCTCATCGAGATCGAGCGCTAGCCCCTCGTAGTCGTGATAGGCGATGCCGTTCGTGAAGCGCATCGCGTGCTGCGACAGCGGCAGCAGCCCCTCCTCCTGCGCCGACACCGCGATCCCGGCCTGCGTGTGGGTGTGCATGACGCACGCAACGTCGGGCCGCGCGCGGTGCACCGCGCTGTGGATTACGTAGCCCGCGCGGTTGAAGCCGTAGCCGGTCGGATCCTCGACGATCTCTCCATCGAGCGTGACCTTCACCAGCGTGGAAGCGGAGATCTCGTCCCACAGCTGGCCGAAGGCGTTGATCAGGAAGTGGTGAGCCGGGCCGGGCACGCGCGCCGAGATGTGCGTGTAGATGAGATCGGTCATGCGGTAGTGCGCGGCCAGCCGGTAGCACGCCGCAAGGTTCACGCGCGTGTCCCATTCCTCCGCGCTGACCCGCTCGCGCAAAGGCGCCTTGACCAGATTGCGGACTTTGGAGCGCATGTGCGAAATCCCTGTGCGTTTGACCGTCGGGAACCAGTGGCCCGTATATCATAGTATCGTTTCGCCTACTGCCTGCGTAACGCGCAACCCGCCGGGACCCCATGGAAACACCACGCTACGAACGAGCGCTGATCGTCGGCGCGGGCACGGGCTTGAGCGCGGCGCTCGCCCGCCTCTTCGCGCGCGAGGGCATGAAGGTTGCGCTTGCGTCACGCAACACGGAGAAACTCGCGCCGCTCTGTGCCGAAACCGGCGCCCGCGCCTTCCGCTGCGACGCCGTCCGCCCGGTCGAGGTGCGGCGCCTGTTCTCGGCGGTCGAGGGCGCAGTGGGCGAACCGGACGTCGTGGTCTACAACGCCAGCGCCCGCGCGCGCGGGCCACTCGTCGAGCTCGACCCGGCGGAGGTCGAGCGCGCGCTCGCGGTGACCGCTTTCGGGGGGTTCCTCGTCGCGCAGGAGGCGGCGCGGCGCATGCTCGCGAATAAGCGCGGCGCGATCCTCTTCACCGGCGCTTCCGCGAGCGTCAAGGGATACGCGCAGTCGGCGCCGTTCGCCATGGGCAAGTTCGCTCTGCGCGGGCTCGCCCAGAGCATGGCGCGGGAGCTTGCGCCGCAAGGCATCCATGTCGCGCACTTCGTCATCGACGGCGGCATCGCCCGTCCCGGCCGCGCCGCGCCGGTGGACGCGCCCGATGCGCTGCTCGACCCCGATGCCATCGCCGCGAACTACCTGCACGTCCTCCGCCAGCCCCGCAGCGCCTGGACGTGGGAGATCGAGCTGCGGCCGTGGGTGGAGAAATTCTGACATGGCGCTCGGCACGCACCGCATCGAGTACGAGGTGCTGGAAGGCTGGGACCGGCTGCCGGAGGGCTGGAGCTACGTCGAGGTCGCGGGCGTCGCGTGCGATTCGAGCGACCGCGTCTACGTGTTCAACCGGGGCGCGCATCCCGTCATCGTCTTCGACAAGGACGGCCGCTTCCTCAACGCGTGGGGCGAAGGGATGTTCAAGGGCCCGCACGGCATCTTCATCGACCGCAACGACCACTTGTGGCTCGCCGACGACAAGGACCACACGGTCCACAAGTTCACGCCCGACGGCAGGAAGCTGATGACGCTGGGCGAGTCAGGTAAAGCGGCGGATACGGGCTACAAGATCGGCGTGAGCCCTGTGCTGCGCGCGGCGGGGCCTTTCCACCGCGTCACCAACGTCGCGGTGCTCCCGAGCGGCGTCATATATACCGCTGACGGCTACGGCAACGCCCGCGTCCACAAATTTTCAGCAGAGGGAAAGCTGCTGTTCTCCTGGGGCGAGCCGGGGCGCGGGCCGGGCCAGTTCATCCTGCCGCACGGGATCGGGGTGGACAGCGCGGGCCTGGTATACGTCGCCGACCGCGAGAACTCGCGGGTGCAGGTTTTTGGCCCAGAGGGCGCCTACCTGCGCGAGTGGAACTTCCTCAACCGCCCCTACGACATCTTCATCGACGACCAGGACCGGCTGCACATCGCCGAGGGCGGCTTCCTCAACTACATGCACAAGCGGGCGGAGGGTCCCCTGCCCGGGCACGACCAGACGATGATCTATCCCCCTGAGGGCCACTCGCCCATCGCCCGCGTCACGGTCTGCGAGCCGGATGCGAGCATCGTCTCCCAGATCGGCGGCGAGAACCCGATTCTTTCTGGAAATTTCATCGCGCCGCACGGCATCTGGGCGGATCGCCGGGGCGATCTCTACGTCGGCGAGGTCGTCGTCCAGTCGGGCGCGGTCAAGCGCATGGCGCCGTTGACGCCCCACGCCTTCCAGAAATTCCGGCGCCGCGCCGGATAGCTCAGCGCGCGGCGGCGGTGAGCTGCGCGTTCACGATGCTGTCGTAGCCGGACTCCGGCTTGAGCAGCCCCCAGCTGGTCATCCAGTCGTGCAGGTGCTCGTACTCCTCGCGCGTGTAGGGGCGCGGGGCGACGTAGCGGAAGCGGGGAAGGTAGAAATCGTCCTCGGTAAGCTTCATGACGTCCGCCGGGACCTCGCGGATCATGTACTTGAGGTAGGGCCGGATGTCCTGGTTGATCTTGTTCACCGCCTTGAGGATCGCCCGGTTGATCGCGGCATACATCTCGGGATCGACGTCCGGCGTCGCGACTTCCGCCCCTTCATAGAACGCCTCGCACACGATCTTCAGTCCCTTCTTCGCCGCGACCGTGATCCACGGCTCCATGACTGCGGCCGCTTCGACCTTGCCTTCCTCGAGGAAGCGCAGGCGCTGCTTCGGGCCGCCGACATGCACTGCCCGAACCTCGTTCTTTCCGAGCATGGCGCCCCCGAGCATGGACAGCGTGATGTAGTGCGAGCCGGCGTGGAAATTCACCGCGACCGTCTTGCCGCACAGATCCTGCGGCACGTTGTAGGGCGAGTCGGCGCGCACGACGATCGCCTGGGTGGCGATGGCGGCGCGCTTGCTGATCACCTTGACGTTGCGCGCGCTGTCCTGGGTGCGGCGGATTTGACCCCATTCGCAGGCGCGATACATGCAGAACTCGCCCTTCTCGATGCCCTCGTGCCAGCCGTAGGACTTCACCAGCCGGTGGTCCTCGATCGGCTTCTCGGGGACTTCCTTGTCGCGGTCGCGGCCCGAGCCGGCGGGCACCAGCTCGACGTCGCAGCCCTCCTCAGTGAAGTAGCCCTCCTCCTTCGCCACGTGGTAGGGGAGCGAAAAAACCGCGTTGTTGACTTCGATGCGGGTCTTCTTCAGTGCCATGGCATGCTCCTCTCAATATCTCCCCCTCCCTTGACGGAGGACGGCTGGCAGAAAGGTAAAATTCTAATTGATCCTGATGTTCGCCGCTCGCACGACCTTTTCCAGCTCCGCATACTCGCGATCAAACCGGGCCTTGAATGCTTCGGATGTGGCCGGCGGCAGCGCTTCCGACCCGTCGGCGGCAAGCATCTTCACTGTCTCGGGCGAATTCATCCCCTGGCTCACGATGGCGTTGATCTCCCGGATGACACCCTGCGGCGCTCCGGCGGGCGCGAAAAAAGCGTAGCTGTTGGCCAGCTCGAAGCCCGGCACGCCGGCCTCCGATACCGTGGGCATGTCGGGAAAGACCTTGCCGCGCTGCGGGCTGGTGATGGCCAGGCCCCGCAGCCGGCCGCTCTTGATGTGCGCACCGCTGGTGACGACGTTGGAAAACGTCATCTGGATCTGCCCGCTGATCGTGTCGAGCACAGCCGGCGCTGCGCCCCTGTAGGGTACGTGCACGATGTCCACGCCGGCGCTGAGCTTGAAGCGCTCCCAGCCGATATGGCCGATCGTGCCCAGACCCTGCGAGCCGTAGCTGAACGCACCCGGCTTGCTCTTGGCCAGGACAATCAGCTCCTTGACGGACTTCACCGGCAGCGCCGGGTTCACGACCAGCATGTAGGGCTGCGTCGTCAACTGCACGATGGGAACGAAGGTCTTGCGCACGTCGTAGGACGCACGCTTGAGCACGCCGTTCAGCATGAGCGTATTCGAGGCGCCGAGGAGCGTGTAGCCGTCGGGCTGGGCATGCGCGACGAGATCCATGCCCACGACCGTGCCGCCTCCGGGCCGATTGTCCACGATCACCGATTTTCCCCAGCGCTCGGAGAGCTTCTGAGCGCCGAGTCGGCACATGGTATCGAGGCCCCCTCCCGGCGCGATCCCGACCACGATCCGTACCGGCTTCCTCGGGTAATCGCGCGGCTTGTCCTGCGCCTGCGCGGCGCACGCGGCGGCCGCGAGCACAATGAGGAGCGAGCGGCTCGCCATCTGCGTGCGCGTGGTTCCGCGAGACAAGAAAAACCCCGCGCGCGCGGGGTTTGCAGTGGCTAAGGGCACGGTCAGACCGGAACCGGCTCTTCCTGGGCGTCCGTTTGCGGCACGGGCTGCCGGCCTTCCGACTGCTTCTTCCTTGCTTCCGCTTTGGCGAGCTCGGCTTCCTTCAGCTCCTTTTCCGTCTGCTCCATGCGGCGGATCCATGCCAGGCGTTCGTGGTAGTCATAGCACATGGCGAACCTCCTTCCAGATGACGCAGTGACGAGATGACTAAAAACCGCTTCCGTCACGTGCAAGGATAGTTTACGCCTCGCCGCAGCAGTTTAGTAAACTGCCCCGGCTACCCTCCCATTTCATGCACCCACGCGACTTCTGCCGCGCGACCGTCCCAGGCATTCAACGAAGGGTCCTGCTGCCATTTCTTCCAGCCGCCCTCACTCTGCTCGCCGTCCTGTCCAGTGCCCGCGCGGAGGACGCCCAGCCCTCGCCGCAGGTCTGGCTCAACCCCGGCTTCTTTTCCTGGCATTTCGAGCGCGACAAGGACCTGCGCGATGACAACTGGGGCGTGGGGGCGGAAGTGGTGCTCAAGCCGGAGCATGCCGTGATGGCGGGCACTTACCGCAACAGCGACGAAGAGAGATCCCGCTACGGCGCATACCTGTGGCGCCCGCTTCTCTGGCGGCCCTACGACATCGACGTCAGGGCGGGCATCGCGATCGCCGCATTCGACGGCTACCCGAATGTGAATGACGGCGGCTGGTTCGTGATGCCGCTGCCGCTGCTTGCCGTCGAAGGCAGGTACCTCGGCGCCAATTTCACAATCGTGCCGACAATTAAAGACAAGGTTCACGGCGCCATCGTGATCCAAATCAAGTTGCGCGTGTGGTAGGTGCGGAACGGCGAATGAAGTCATGACCGGCCTCAGCCGCGTTCTGCTGCCGCTGATCCTGCTCGCGCTTGGTGCATGCGCCGCTCCCCAACCGAATCCGGTCAAGCCCCAGGATGGCGGGCCGCGCATGGCTGTCTATCTGGTGGCGCATGAGAAGCACTCCGGGATCGCGGTTCGCCGCGCCGATCTTCCCGCCGGGCTGTGGCCCGAGCGCCGGGATTTCCCGCAGGCCGATTACCTCGAGGTCGGCTGGGGCGATCGCGACTACTACTACGGGCGCAACCAGGGGTTCACCGACAAGCTGAGGGCGATTTTCGCGCCCAACAATCCGAGCGTGATCCACGTGGTCGGCGTGCGCGGCACGCTCGCGCAGAATTTCCCCGCGAGCGAGGTCATCGAGCTCAAGCTTTCGCGCGACGGCTTCGAGCGGCTGATCCGCTACATCCACGACGCGTACGACCGCGCGGGCGCCCCGGTCGCGACATCGCTCGGCCCGGGCCTCTACGGCGACGGCCGCTTCTACCCGGGATGGGAGACCTTCAACCTGCTGCGCACCTGCAACGTCTGGACGGCGCGGGGGCTGCGCACGGCAGGGCTCCCGATCGAAGACTCGATCACGCTGGGGGGATTGCTGTCCCAGGCGCACGAGGTCGGAACGGTGGTCCAGCGCGCCCGCGAGTAGCCCGCCCGGCGATCTATCATACGCACCATGTGCGGCCGCTATTCGCTCCATACCCATCCCGAGGTCGTCGCGCTCTACTTCCAGCTCGGGCTCGTGCCGGAAATCGCCCCGCGCTACAACATCACGCCCGGCACCAGCGTCCTCATCGTCCGCCAGGATCCGGCAAAGGGGCGCCTCGCCGATCTCTACCGCTGGGGGCTCATCCCGAGCTGGGCGAAGGACCCCGCGATCGGCAACAAGCTCGCGAACGCGCGCGCGGAGACCGTCGCCGAAAAGCCGTCGTTCCGCAGCGCGTTCAAGCGCGGGCGGTGCCTCATTCCGGCGAGCGGATTCTACGAGTGGAAGAAGGTCGCGGGCCGCAAGCAGCCGTACTACGTCCGTCCCGTGGGCGCGGATCTCTTCGCCTTCGCGGGACTCACCGAGCGCTGGATGGGTCCCGACGGGCCGGTGCATTCGTGCACTATTATCACGACCGATGCGAACGACTTGATGCGGGACATCCACGACCGCATGCCGGTCATCATCGCCCCGGAAGACCACGCGGCGTGGCTCGACCCCGGCAACCAAGCGACCGAGAAACTGAAGGCGCTGCTCAAGCCCTGCCCCTCCGAGAGGATGGCGGCGCATCCCGTCAGCCCCCGCGTCAACACGCCGAAGATCGACGAGCCGGCGCTCATAGACCCCCTCGAATCAGTCGCTTAGCACGGCCGCGGCGCGGCGCTTGCCCGGGCACGGAGCGATGGTGTATATATATACACCTACTCCTCTCTCTGCCCCATGGAACCGCTCACCCCGCGCCAAGCGAAGGTCCTGCAACTCGTCCGGGATGCGATCGAAGCCGACGGCTATCCCCCCACGCGCGCCGAGATCTGCCGCGCAATGGGCTTCAGCTCCCCCAACGCCGCGGAAAAGCACCTGCGCGTGCTCGAGCGCAAAGGCGCGATCGAGATCGACGGCTCCCATCGCGGCATCCGCCTGAAGACCGACGCGGGACTGCCCCTGATCGGTCGCGTCGCCGCCGGCAGCCCGATCCTCGCCGAGGCGAACGTCCAGGCGCGCTACCGCCTGGACCCCGCCCTCTTCAAGCCGCGCGCCGACTACCTCCTCAAGGTGCGGGGCTCGAGCATGCGCGACGCCGGCATCCTCGACGGCGATCTCCTCGCGGTGCACGCCACGCGCGAGGCGCGCTCCGGCCAGATCGTGGTCGCGCGGCTGCACGACGAGGTGACGGTCAAGCGCTACAAGCGCACGGGCAGCCGTATGCAGCTCCTGCCGGAGAACCCGGACTTCAAGACGATCGACGTTGACCCGCGGCGCGATGCTCTCGCGATCGAAGGCATCGCGGTCGGAATCATTCGCAGCGGCAGGACGCTATGAGCGCGCTGGCGGATCTCCTGTCCCATCCCGCGATCTGGCGCGGCAACGCGTTGGGCAGCGTCGCGGCGCCGGGCGTGCCGACGGGGTTTTCCGCGCTCGACGCGGAGCTGCCGGGCGGCGGCTGGCCGGCTGCGACGCTGACCGAGATCCTGCCGCGACACGAGGGGATCGGAGAGCTGCGCATCCTCGGGCCCGCGCTCGCGGATCTCTCGGCACGCGGGCGCGGGCTGGCGTGGATCGCCCCGCCTTATCTCCCGTACGCGCCGGCCCTGCAGGCCGCGGGCATCGATCCCGCGCGGTTGCTGGTGGTGAGGACGCGCTCGCCGCGCGAAACCCTGTGGGCGGTCGAGCAGGCCCTGCGCTCGAACGCCTGCGGCGCCGTGCTCGCCTGGCCGCAGAAAATCGCGTGGCCCGAGCTGCGCCGCCTCCAGCTTGCGACCGAGGGCAGCCGGGCGCTCGCTGTCCTGTTCCGGCCGCCGCGCGCCGCCGGCGAAGCCTCGCCTGCCGCGCTGCGGCTCGCCCTCGAGACCTGCGAGGGCGATCTTGCCGTGCGCATCCTGAAGCGCCGCGGCGCCGTGCTCGGCCAGCCGATCCGGCTCAATCCCGCGCCGGTCGTGAACCGGCGCCGGCCGGGATTCCACTATGCTGTGGACCGCGCTCTATTTCCCGCTCTTCCCGCTCGAATCGTTCCTGCCGGCATCAGCGCGCTCTGAACCGTGGGCCGTCACCGACGGCGCGCGCATCGCGATCTGCAACGGGCAGGCCCGCGAGAAGGGCATCCGGCCAGGAACGAGCCTCGCTACCGCGTGCGCGCTCGCGCCGGCGTTGAACCACCGGCAGCGCGACCCGGCGGCGGAAGCCGCGGCGCTCGGGCAGGTCGCGGTGTGGGCGGTGCAGTTCACGCCCGCCGTCACGCTCCAGCCGCCGCGCGGGCTGCTGCTGGAGGTCGAAGGGAGCCTGCGGCTCTTCGGCGGCATCGGGAAGATCCTCGAAGCGAGCAAGCGCGATGTCGCCGACATGGGATACACCGTGTCGGTTGCCTGCGCGCCGACGGCTTCGGCGGCATGGCTGCTCGCGCGCGGCGGGGCCGAGCGGGTCTTCGCCGGAAGCCGCGCCATCCAGGGAGCAATCTCGCCGCTCCCCGTCCACGTCCTCGACTGCGACGCCCAGACGCTCGAGACCCTCGCTGCCATCGGCGTGAGATCGCTCGGCGACCTGCTCGCTCTCCCGCGCGACGGCACCGCGCGGCGCTTCGGGCAGCACGTCCTCGACCAGCTCGACCGCGCGCTCGGCCTCCTGCCCGAGGCGCGCGCCTTTTTCACCGCGCCGCCGCGCTTCGACGCAGCGCTCGAGTTGGCGGCCGAGGTCGCGAGCGCAGAAGTGCTGCTCTTCCCGGCGAAGCGGCTCCTGACCCAGCTCGCGGGCTATCTCGCCGCGCGCTGCGGGGGCGTCCAGCGCTTCCGGCTCGTGCTCGGGCACGAGGATGTACCGGAGACCATGCTCGAGATCGGGCTCGCCACCCCCTCGCGCGACGCGGCACGGTTCGTCATCCTCGCGCGCGAGCGGCTGGCGGCAACGAGCCTCGCGGCACCGGTCACGCGGATGCGGCTCACGGCAGGCGAGATTCTCACGCTCGCGGGAGAGAGCGGCAGCCTCTTCCCCGATCGCACGAGCGACGCGGGAGACTGGGCGCGGCTTATCGAGCGCCTGAGCGCGCGGCTCGGGCAGGAGGCCGTGCATGGGCTCGCGCCGCGCGCCGAGCACCGCCCGGAGCGCGCGTGGCAGGCGACCGCGCCCGGCGCCGCCGCCGCGCAGGCCGCGCGCTCGCCGCGCCCGTTGTGGCTGCTCGAGCAGCCGCGCCCGCTCGACGAAGCGGACTCGAAGCCGCGCTACCACGACGGCCCGCTCGCCCTCATCGCCGGCCCCGAGCGCATCGAGTCGGGCTGGTGGGACGGCGACGACGTCAAGCGCGATTACTTCATCGCGCAGACGCCCGACCGCGCCACGCTCTGGGTCTACCGCGAGCGTCGGCAGCCGGGCGGGTGGTATTTGCACGGCATTTTTGGATAGCCAGCCGTTACTGGATCCCCCGCCTCAGCGGGGATGCCTCAAAAGGAGAAATAGCATGGAACCCCGCATCAGCCTGATCACGCTCGGCGTCGCCGACCTCGAACGAGCGACGCGCTTCTACGAAGAGTGCCTGCGCCTGCCGCGGCTCAAGACCCCGCCCTCCGTCGCTTTCTTCGAGATGGGAAAAACCTGGCTCGCACTGTGGTCGCGCGAGAGCCTGGCGGCCGATGCCGGGCTGCCTTCCAAGGGCTCGGGCTTCCCGGGCTTCGCGCTCGCGCACAATGTCCGCTCCCCGGCGGAGGTCGACACGCTGCTCGCGCACGCCGGCAGCTGCGGGGGAAAAGTCGTCAAGCCGGGGCACCCGACGGACTGGGGCGGTTATGCCGGCTATTTCACCGACCCCGACGGCTTCCTGTGGGAGGTCGCGCACAACCCGGATTTTCCCCACGTCTGACGCCGTGCTGCCCGAGTACGCCGAGCTCCACTGCCTCACCAACTTCACCTTCCTGCGCGGGGCGTCGCACCCGGAGGAACTCGCCGCGCGCGCGGCGAAGCTGGGCTATTCAGCGCTCGCCGTCACCGATGAATGCTCGCTCGCGGGGGTCGTGCGCGCGCACGTCGCCGCGAAAGAGCACGGCATCAAGCTCATCGTCGGCGCCGAGTTCAGGCTCGCGAACGGGCCGAAGCTCGCGCTGCTCGCGACCGACCGCGAGGCCTACGGCAACCTGTCGCAACTCATCACCGCGGCGCGGCGCCGCAGCCAGAAGGGAAGTTATCGCATCGGCTGGGACGATCTCGACGCGGGCGTTCCCGGCTGCCTGGCGCTGCTCGTGCCGGACGAGCAGCCGAGGCTCGAAGACGCGCAGCGCGTCGCTCACCTTTTCCCCGCCCGCGCCTGGATCGCCGCGGAGCTTCACTGCGGGCCGGACGACCGGGCGCATCTCGAGGCCCTTCGAGATCTCGGCCGCGCCGCAGGACTGCCGCTCGCCGCGGCCGGCGACGTGCACATGCACGTGCGCTCGCGCCGGGCGCTCCAGGACACGCTGACCGCGATCCGGCTGCGCACGACGGTCGCGGAAGCGCGCGGCGCGCTCTACCCCAACGCCGAGCGGCACCTGCGGATGCGCATGCGGCTCGCGCAGCTCTACCCCCCGGCGCTCCTCGCCGAGACCGTGCGCATCGCGGGGCGCTGCACCTTCTCCCTCGACAGCCTGCGCTACGAATACCCGGAGGAGCTCGCGCCGCCGGGCCACACGCCGGCCTCATACCTGCGCGAGATCACCGAAGCGGGATTGCGCGCGCGCTTTCCCGCCGGCGTTCCGGAGAACGTCCGCGAGCTGATCGAGCACGAGCTGGCGCTGATCGCGGAGCTCTGCTACGAGCCCTACTTCCTCACCGTCTACGACATCGTGAAGTTCGCGCGCTCCCGCGGCATCCTGTGCCAGGGCCGTGGCTCGGCCGCCAATTCCGCGGTGTGCTACGCCTTGGGCATCACCGAGGTCGATCCCGCGCGCATGAACATGCTGTTCGAGCGCTTCATCTCGCGGGAACGAAACGAGCCGCCCGACATCGACGTGGATTTCGAGCACCAGCGGCGCGAGGAGGTGATCCAGTACCTCTACGGGAAATACGGCCGCGACCGCGCGGCGCTCGCCGCCACGGTCATCACCTACCGCACGAAGAGCACGATCCGCGACGTCGCCAAGGCGCTCGGCTTCGATCTCCCGCAGGTGGACCGCCTCGCCCGCTCCTTCGCGTGGTGGGACGGGCGGGACAGCGTGCGCGAGCGCCTCGCCGAGGCCGGCTTCGATTCCGCGGGCCCGCAGGTCCAACGCCTCCTCGCCCTCGTCGCTACGCTGACGGGCTTCCCCCGCCACCTCTCGCAGCACACTGGCGGCTTCGTGTTCGCGCGCGGGCTCCTCTCGCGCCTGGTTCCGATCGAGAATGCCGCGATGCCCGACCGGAGCGTCATCCAGTGGGACAAGGACGATCTCGACGCGCTGGGGCTCCTCAAGGTGGATGTCCTCGCGCTCGGCATGCTCTCCGCGATCCGCCGCGCGCTGGACATGATCGCCGGCTGGCGCGGCCGGCCGTTCGGCATGGCCGACGTGCCGCCGGAGGACCCCGCGGTCTACGAGATGATCCAGCACGCGGACACGGTCGGCGTGTTCCAGATCGAGTCGCGCGCGCAGATGAGCATGCTGCCGCGCCTCAGGCCCGAGAATTTCTACGACCTCGTGATCGAGGTCGCGATCGTGCGCCCCGGCCCGATCCAGGGCGGCATGGTCCACCCCTACCTCCGTCGGCGGCAGGGGCTGGAGCCGGTCACCTATCCGAGCGCGGCGGTGAAGGCGGTGCTCGAGCGCACGCTCGGCGTGCCGATCTTCCAGGAGCAGGTGATGCAGCTCGCGATCGTCGCTGCGGGCTTCACGCCCGGCGAATCGGACCAGCTGCGGCGCTCGATGGCCGCGTGGCGCCGCAAGGGCGGGCTCGAGCACTTCGAGCAGCGGCTCGTCTCGGGCATGCTCGCGCGCGGCTACCAGCGCGAGTTCGCGGAGGGAATCTACCGGCAGATCCTGGGCTTCGGCGAGTACGGATTTCCGGAAAGTCACAGCTCCAGCTTCGCGCTGCTGGTCTACGTGTCCTCCTGGATCAAGCGCCACGAGCCGGCGGCGTTTCTCGCGGCGTTGCTCAACAGCCAGCCGATGGGCTTCTACGCGCCCTCCCAGCTCGTGCAGGACGCCCGCCGCCACGGCGTCGAGGTGCTGCCGGTGGACGCCACGGTGAGCGGCTGGGACTGCAACCTTGAGAAGCCGAGGGATGAGGGCGGAGGGATGAGGGATGAGAGAAAAGGCGGCACACGGCCCGCCGTGCGGCTGGGGCTGCGGATGATCTCCGGCTTCGCCGAGGCCGTCGCCGACCGGATCGTGGCCGCGCGCCGCAGCCGCGCGTTCAACTCGGTCGCGGATCTCGCCCGGCGCGCGCACCTCGATCGCCGTGACCTCAAGCTCCTCGCTTCCGCCGGCGCATTGCGCTCCCTCTCTGACCACCGCCGGCACGCGCACTGGGAGGTCGCGGGGATCGAGCGCGCCACCTCCGTTCTGGGCGATTGTCCGATCGAGGAATCGCGGCCGCGGCTCGCGCCGCCCGGCGAAGCAGAGGAGCTCGTTGCCGATTACGCGAGCCTCGGGTTGACGCTCGGCCGCCATCCGCTCGCGCTGCTGCGCCCGCGGCTCGCGCACATGCGGCTCGCCACCGCCGCCGAGCTGCGCGGGCTGCCGCACGGGCGGCCCGCGCGCGCCGCCGGCATCGTCATCGGCCGCCAGCGACCGGACACCGCCTCGGGCGTCATCTTCGTGACGCTCGAGGACGAGACCGGCAGCGTCAACGTGATCGTGTGGCGCGACCTCGCCGACCGGCAGCGCCGCGAATTGCTGGGCTCGCGCCTGCTGGGCGTCTACGGCACGCTCGAGCGGGAGGGGGAGGTCGTGCACCTCATCGCGAAGCGGCTGGTGGATCACAGCGCGCTGCTCGGGAACCTGGAGACCTCCAGCCGGGACTTTCATTAGCGGGGCGATGCGCCGCTGAAGTAGAATCAGTGCTGTTGAAGACCCCGCATGGAGGCGATCATGCAATGCGCGTCTGCAAAGAACCTGGCGCTCCCGGTGCTCGCGCTACTGGCCGTGGTGCTCGGCGGGTGCGACACCAGCCCCCCCACGAAGGAGCAAATGGAATCCGTCAACTATGGCCCCAAGCCGGATAACTACCAGGACATCATCCGCGACTACCTGAGACCCCGCCTCACCGACCCCACGGCGGCGATCATCGATTTCAAGGCGGGGCCCACCCACATGTACCAGAAGGCTGCAGCCCTGCGCGACGTGCAGTTCGGATGGGCCGTTTGCACGATGGTCAACGACAAGAATACGTACGGCGCATATACCGGCTTCTATCCGGCCGTGTACTTCATTCGGAACGGAAAGGTGGTGGCCTCGAACGGCGGCCCCGGCGACGGGCCGGTGGGGACCCAGTTCGCGCGCAGGCAGTGCAAGGAGCTCGGCTACAGCGTCCCGTAACGACCGGGACGGGAGCAACGAGTCGCCTCGCGGACCCATGGCATCGGAAATCCGCGTCCTGTCCGCGACCGGCATCCTCGGCTCGGGGTTCCGCGAGGAAACGCTCCGGCGCGCGATGGCATGGAAGCCCGATTTCATCGGCGCTGACTCCGGCTCGACCGACCCGGGACCGTTCTACCTCGGCTCCGGCGAGACGCTGTTTTCCGATTCGGCCTATAGACGCGACCTGCGCCTGATACTGCTCGCCGCGCGCGCGGCGAAGATTCCCGCCATCATCGGCTCGGCCTGCACCGCGGGCACGGACAGCCAGCTCGAGCGGCTAACGGGGATCGCCCGGGCGATCGCGCGCGAGGAGAAGCTCTCCTTCAAGCTCGCGACGATCGCATCCGAGCAGGACAAGGGCTACCTCAGGAAGAAGCTGCGCGAGGGGAGAATCACGCCGCTCGCCAACGCGCCCGCGCTCGACGAGGCGGTGATCGACCGCAGCGCGCACATCGTCGGCATGTGCGGGATCGAGCCCTATGTCGAGGCGTTGGAGAACGGCGCGGAGGTGATCATCGCCGGCCGCTCGAGCGACACCTCCATCTTCTCGGCGCTGCCCGTGATGCGGGGCTTCGACCTGGCGACGGTCTGGCACATGGCGAAGATTCTGGAGTGCGGGGCGGCATGCGTCGTGCTGCGCAAGTACCCGGACTGCATGTTCGCGACGGTCACGAACGGTCACTTCATCGTCGAGCCGCCCAATCCCGAGTACCGCTGCGACCCGGTAAGCGTAGCTTCCCACAATCTCTACGAGAACTCGACGCCCTACGAGCTGGTCGAGCCCTCGGGCGTGCTCGACACCCTGCACGCGAGATACGAAGCGGTCTCGGAACGCGCGGTGCGGGTGTCGGGCAGCACCTTCCGGCCGGCGCAGCGCTACACGATCAAGCTCGAGGGCGCGGAGCTCGCCGGCTACCAGAGCCTGATCGTGGGCAGCGTGCGCGACCCGATCATCCTGCGCCAGTTCGACTCGTGGCTCGACGGGCTCGTGAAGGCGGTGAAGGAGCGCATCCGCGCGGTGTTCGGCGAGGCCGTCGAGAGCCAGTACCGATTCGACGTGCGGGTATTCGGCAGGAACGCCGCCATGGGGCCGCTCGAGCCCGAGAAGGGCATTGGACACGAGGTCGGGCTGCTGTTCCAGGTAACGGCGGAGACGCAGGCGCTCGCGACCGCGCTCACGAAATCGGTCGGGCACATCGCGGTGCACTACCCGGTGCCGGAGTGGAGCGGGCTCATCACATCGATCGCCTACCCCTACTCGCCGCCGGAAATCGCGCGCGGCGCCTGCTACCGCTTCAACGTGAACCACGTGGTGGAGCCCGCCTCCCCGCTGGAAATGTTCCGCATCCGCTACGAGAACGTCTGAGGGCGCGAATGGCGAAACTGTGGCAGGTCGCAAAATTGATCCGCAGCAAGAACGCAGGCCCGTTCGAGCTTACTTTCGATGTGATCTTCAAGGACCGCGCGACCTACGAGAGGGTGCGCGACGCCAAGGTCATCAATGCCAGCTGGTTCGCGCGGACCTACAGGCTCACGCCCGAGGTGGTATCGGTGATCGAGTACGACGCGGCGGCCGCGATCAAGGTGACGATCCCGCGCCCGGTCGTTTCGGGGGACGTGGACGATACCGATGTCTTCGGCGGCCAGCAGTACGGGCCGCTGGTGGACCTCGACGTTCCGTAAAGGATGAAGGATGAGGGATGAGGGCGAGCGGATGAAGAAACTTAAGGTCTTTGCCTCGAACAGTATCCGCGCCGTGATGGCGGAGCTCGTTCCGCAATTCGAGCGCGCGAGCGGGTTGAGCGTTGCGCTGAGCTACGACCCCGCCAAGATCGTGCTCGCCCGCATCGCGAAAGGCGAGACGGCGGATCTCATCATCACGGGCTCGGGCGCAATCGACGCGCTCGTGAATCAGGGAAAGGTCCAAGCCGCAAGCCGCCGGACCCTCGCCCGCTGCCGCGTCGGCGTCGCCGTGCGCGCTGGAAAACCGAGACCCGATATCGGCACCGTCGAGGCGCTCAAGCGTGCGCTCATGGCCGCGAAATCGGTCGCCTACACCCAGGAAGGCGCAAGCGGCATGCATTTCTCCGGCGTGATCGAGCGCCTGGGGATCGCGGATGCGGTGCGCGCCAAGGCCGTGCGGCAGCCGGGTGGGCTCATCGGGGAGCTGGTCGCAGCCGGCAAGGCGGAGATCGCGATTCAACAGGTACCGGAGCTGATGGCGGTGCCGGGCATCGACCTCGTGGGTCCTCTGCCCGACGATATCCAGCTCGTCACGGTCACCTGTACCGGCATCATTTCCGGGACGAAGCAGGCGGAGGCGGCGCGAGCATTCATCGATTTCCTCGCCTCGCCCGCCGCGGCGCAGGTCATTCGGGCAAAAGGCCTCGAGCCCGTGGCCTGAAGCGCCTTCTGACTTCTGACCTTACCCGACCCTCAGCTTCGCGATGACTGCGGGGTCGGGATCCACCCCGAGCCCCGGGCCCTGCGGCACGGTGAGGCAGCCGTTTCCGTCCGGCAGGATCGCGTCGTGCAGCGGATTGACCGCGAAATCGGCGTCGTAGCGCTCGACGAGGCTCTCGCCGGCCATCGCCGCGATGCAGTGGATGGAGGCAATGAGACCGGGCCCGAAGTACGCGGAATGCGGCACGACCGCGACACCGTGCGCCGCGGCCAGCGCCGCGACCTTGCGCAGCTGCGTGACGCCGCCCAGCTTGGTGACGCTCGGCTGCGCGTAGCTCACAGCGCCGGCCGCGATCAGGCTCTGAAACTCGGGCAGCATCGCGTTTTCCCCTGCTGCCGTCGGGATGCCCCCCTCCGCCTGCACGCGCGCGAGCCCCGCATGGTCCTCCGGCGGCCACACCGGCTCCTCGAGCCACTTGAGGTTGAGTGGCTTCAATTTGCGCGCCATGTCGATCGCCTCGTCGACCGGCCAGGCGCAATTGCAATCGACCATGATGGCAACGTCCGCACCGGCGGCGCTGCGCGCAGCCTGGATTGGCGCGACCGTGATCTCGTGCAGCTTGATATCGCGGTAGCCGCGCTTGAGCGCTTTCTCGACGTGATGCGCGACGGCGCCGGGCTCCCCGTAGCGCAGCAGGCTCGCGTAGGCGGGCAGCCGCACGCGCGCCGCGCCGCCGAGCAGGCGGTAGAGCGGCATTCCCGCAAGCTTGCCGGCGATGTCCCACAGCGCGATGTCGATCGCAGAGAGCGCGTACATCGCGGGTCCGTTGCGGCCGACCCCGGCGAGATTGCGCTGCAGCTCGTCCACCAACGCATCGATCGCTGTCGGGTCGCGCCCCACGCACATCGGGCCGACCAGCGTGTCGAGCGCGGCCCGGGTCGCGGGGAAGATGCGGTGGCCGAATCCCTCGCCCCAGCCAGAGACGCCGGCATCGGTGTCCACGCGCACGAGCAGAATGTCCATGCTGGTGCGGGGCCGGCCAGCTTGCTGCGGCACGACCGAACCCTCGATGATCATCGGCAGGTTGACGACGATCGTTTCGACCTTGGTGATCTTCATATTCGCTATAGTGTAGGCTCGGCCCGCCGCGCCCGCC
>DATBKZ010000107.1:0-14321 GCA_036555615.1 Burkholderiales bacterium
TGTGGTCGGTCATCCCCGGTATGGTGTTGACTTCCAGAAGGTGCAGAGTGCCGCCGCGGTCGAGCATCGCGTCCACCCGCCCCCAGCCGCTGCAGCCGAGAACGCGGAACGCTTCGAGCGCCGTCTGCTGGATCGAGCGCTCCTCCCCGCCAGGCAGCCCGCACGGGCAGATATAGCGGGTGTCGTCGGCGAAATACTTGGCCTCGTAGTCGTAGAACTCACGGGGGGTTTCGAGGCGGATCAGCGGCAGCGCCTCCTCGCCCAGGATTCCCGCCGTGAGCTCAGTGCCGTCGACGAAGCGCTCCGCGATCACCACATCGTCGTAGCGCGCGGCGAGCTCGTAGGCCGGGGCGATCTTCTCGATCGCGGTTACCTTGCTCATGCCGATCGACGAGCCTTCGCGCGCGGGCTTGACCATCAGCGGCAGCCCCAGGCGCGCCGCAAGATCGGAGAGATCCGTGGCCTCGTCGATGAGCTCGTAACCGGGTGTCGGCAGCCCGGCGGCGCGCCAAAGCAGCTTGGTGCGCCACTTGTCCATTGCGAGCGCGCTCGCCATGACTCCACTGCCGGTATAGGGAATGCCGAGGTACTCGAGCGCGCCCTGCACCGTGCCGTCCTCGCCGAAACGGCCGTGAAGCGCGATGAACGCCCGCTCGAAGCGCTGCGCCTTCAATGCCTCGAGGCCGCTGTCGCGTGGATCGAAGGCGTGCGCATCGACTCCGCCCTTCCTCAGGGCGTTCAACACCATGGTTCCGCTTTTCAGCGAAATCTCTCGTTCAGCCGAGCGACCACCCATTAGCACGGCTACCTTTCCGAACCTGTCCACCTGTCACCCATCACTCATCACCCGTCATGCATCACCGACGATGCGCACTTCACGCTCGAGCGCGATTCCGAATTTCTCCCTCACCGAGCGTTCCGCGAGCAGCATCAGATCCTCGATGTCGGCGGCACGCGCGCCTCCCCGGTTGACGATGAAATTGGCATGCTTGTCCGAAATCATCGCGTTCCCGATCATGCGGCCCTTCAGCCCGCAGGCCTCGATCAGCCGCGCGGCGTAGGTGCCCTTGGGGTTGCGGAACACGGAGCCGGCATTGGGCTCGCCGAGCGGCTGCGTCGCGATGCGGCGCTTGAGCAGCTCGGTGATCTTTCTGCGGGACTCCGCCCCGGAGCCGCGCTTCAGGCGCAAGCTCGTGGCGACGAACCACTCTTCCGAGGGATGAGGGATCAGGGACGAGGGCTGAGCGGTTCGGGGCATTGGCGTCCTGATTTCATCCCTCAGCTGGACGTGCCGGTAGTCGATCTCG
Source organism: Burkholderiales bacterium (assembly GCA_036555615.1). GTDB lineage: Bacteria > Pseudomonadota > Gammaproteobacteria > Burkholderiales > SG8-41 > SG8-41. The sequence goes on from DATBKZ010000107.1 coordinate 1,308, forward strand.
TAGTCCTCCCGCGTGCGCGCCCGGATCTTGCCGGTGCGGTCGACGGTGAGGACGTGCGCGACGATTTCCCATGTCTCGCCGCCATAGCATCCGGCGTTCATCGCGAGCGCCCCGCCCACCGTTCCGGGTATGCCGGCGAGGAATTCCGCGCCCGCGAGCTCGTTCAGCGCAGCGTAGCGGGCCACCTTCGGGCATGCCACGCCGGCCTCGGCGTAGATTCCCCCGCCGAGCGCGCCCAGGTGGTCGAGCCGCATTTCGCGCAGGGCCCGGTGCGTGAAGATCACCGTGCCGGTGAGCCCGCCGTCGCGCACCAGCAGGTTGCTGCCAAGGCCGGTCATGTGGACGGGCTCGCCGGCGGGCAGCGAGCGCAGGAAGTGGATGAGGTCGTCGAGATCGGCGGGAAAGTAGGCGGTTTCGGCGACGCCGCCGGCGCGCCACGTCACGTGGCCTGCCATCGGCTCTTGCCGCCGCAGCTCGCCGCGCAGGCCCGACGCCAGGATGTCCATTTCCACCATATTCATGCGAGCCCGTTCACGCTCCTCGGCCGGGCAGCGAGCAGCGCCGCCGGCACGTTGCCAATGGATCCCGCACCCATCGTGAGCACCACATCGCCGTCGCGCGCGAGGCCCAGGATCGCCGCTGGAATCTCGCCGGCGCTCTCGACGAAGATCGGCTCGACGCGCCCGTGCACGCGGATTGCGCGCGCCAGCGCCTTGCCGTCCGCCGCCACGATCGGCGCCTCGCCAGCGGGGTAGACTTCGGTCAGCACCAGCGCGTCCGCCGTCGCGAGCACCTTTACGAAGTCCTCGAAGCAGTCCCGCGTGCGCGTGTAGCGATGGGGCTGGAATGCGAGCACGATACGGCGCCCGGGGAAGGCACCGCGCGCGGCGGCAAGTGTCGCCGCCATTTCCGCGGGGTGATGGCCGTAGTCGTCGATCAGAACGAAGCTGCCGCCGCCCGGCAGCCGCACCTTGCCGTGGTTCTGGAAGCGCCGTCCCACGCCCTTGAATTCGGCCAGCGCCTTCGCGATGGCCGCCTCCGGCACGCCCAGCTCGACGCCCACCGTGATCGCGGCAAGCGCGTTGCGCACGTTGTGCGCGCCCGGCAAGTTGAGCACGATCGCGAGCTCGCCGCCGGCGTGCCTGGCACGGAATTGCATCTGGCCGCCGCTCGCGGTGACGTCGAGCGCGCGCACCTGCGCGCCCTCGTCCAGCCCGTAGGTGGCGACCGGCTTGGTGAGCTGCGGCATGACCACGCGCACGTTGGCATCGTCGGCACACAGCACCGCCACGCCGTAGAACGGCAGGCGCTGCAGGAAATCGACGAACGCCTGGCGCAGCCGGTCCATGGAATGCCCGTAGGTTTCCATGTGATCGGCATCGATATTGGTGACGACGGCTATCACCGGCTGCAGATAGAGAAACGACGCATCGGATTCGTCCGCCTCGACCACGATGAACTCGCCCGCGCCCAGCCTGGCATGGGAACCGGCCGCCTCGAGCCTTCCGCCGATCACGAACGTCGGATCGAGCCCGCCTTCCGCCAGCACGCTGGCGATCAGACTAGTGGTGGTGGTCTTGCCGTGGGTGCCGGCGACGGCGATGCCGTGCCGCAGACGCATCAGCTCGGCGAGCATCAGCGCCCGCGGGACTACCGGTATCTTGTTTCCGCGTGCGGCGGCGACCTCGGGATTGTCATCCCCGACCGCACTCGACACCACGACCGCGTCGGCGCCCGCAACGTGGCCCTCCGCATGGCCGATGTGGATCCTGGCGCCGAGCTGCCGCAGACGGCGCGTCGCCGCGCTCTCGGCGAGATCGGATCCGCTCACTCGATAGCGCAGCGTGAGCAGCACCTCAGCAATGCCGCTCATTCCCGCGCCGCCTATGCCCACGAAATGTACATGCTTGACCTTGTGCCTCATGTCGCAAGCTCCATGCACACCTGCGCGACCGACCGCGTCGCTTCGGGCCTGCCGGTGGCCCGTGCCGCCTGGGCCATGGCGAGCAACCGCTCGCGCGTGAATCCGCCCAGCACCCCGGCCAGCCGTTGCGCCGTCAGCTCGGACTGGGGAATCAGCAGGGCGCCGCCGCGATCCGCCAGGAATCGCGCGTTGATCGTCTGATGGTCATCCACCGAGTGCGGGTACGGGACGAGCAGCGAGGCAATGCCCGCGGCGGCGATCTCCGCGACGGTGGTGGCGCCGGCGCGGCAGACAATGAGGTCGGTTTCCGCGTAGCGCGCCGCCATTTCGTCAATGAAGGCAACCACCTCGGCGGCCACGCCATGCTGCTGGTAGCGGCTCCTCACCTCGCCGTCGCGCCCGGCGCCGGCCTGATGCAGGACACGGGGGCGCGCGGCCGGGGCGAGCAGCGCGAGCGCTTCCGGCATGACCGTGTTGAGCACCTGGGCGCCCTGGCTGCCGCCCACGACCAGCAGCCGCAGCTGCCCGGCGCGCGCGGCGTAGCGGTTTTCCGGGGGCAACATGCCGACGATCTCCTGCCGCACCGGATTGCCGGTCCAGATCACGGCCGTCGTCTCGCCGAAAGCATCGGGAAAGCTCGTGAGCACCCGGTCCGCGAGCCGCGCGAGCACCCGGTTGGCGAGACCCGCTACCGAGTTCTGCTCGTGTATCGCGAGCGGCCGGTTGAGAAGGGAGGCCATCATCGCCCCCGGAAACGAGACGTATCCGCCCATTCCGAGCACCACGTCCGGGCGGTGCGCGAAGATCGCCCGCGCGCTCTGCCAGAACGCCACGAGCAGGTTGAGAGGAAGCAACGCCGCGGCGAGCAGGCCTTTGCCGCGCACTCCCGCGAAGCGCACCCATGCCATGGTGTAACCCCGCGGCGGGATCAGCCTTTCTTCCATGCCACCGCGCACGCCGAGCCACACGGCATTCCAGCCCTGGGCGCGGAGGTGCTCCGCCACCGCCAACGCGGGAAAGATATGCCCCCCCGTGCCGCCCGCCATGATCATGATGGTCCGGCTCATACGGTGAGGCCCTTCGCGAGCTGGCGGATTTGGTTACGGCATAACTCTTGCTGCGCAAGAGTTAGCCTCCACCGAAACAGGCAGCCATCGCGCCGAATACGACCCATGGCTAGAACGGGCGCTGTCACACCGTGTATCCCTTCGCGAGCTGCCGGTTTTCCCAATCGACACGTAGCAGAATCGCCAGCGCGCAACAGGTCGCCGTCAGCGCGCTGCCACCGAACGACACCAGCGGCAGCGTCAGGCCCTTCGTGGGCAGCATGCCGGTATTGACGCCGATATTGATGATCGCCTGCACCCCGATCCACAGCCCGATGCCCTGCGCGACCAGCGCCGAAAAATACCGCTCGTGCAGGACCGCGCGCCGGCCGATCACGAACGCCCGGACGACGATCCACGCAAATGCCGCAATGATTGCCGCGACGCCGACGAAGCCCAGCTCCTCCGCAATCACCGCGAGCAGGAAATCGGTATGCGCTTCGGGCAGGTAGAAGAGCTTCTCGACGCTCCCGCCGAGCCCGACCCCGAACCACTCGCCCCTGCCGAAGGCGATCAGCGCGTGCGAGAGCTGGTAGCCCGCGCCATAGGAATCCGCCCATGGGTCCATGAACCCGATCACGCGCTGCAGGCGGTAGGGGGAAGCCAGTATCAGGAGCACGAATCCCGCCAGCAGCAGCGCGAACAATCCGGCAAACAGCTTCCAGTTCATGCCCCCGAGAAAGAGGATGCCCATGGCGACAACAGTGATCACCACGAATGCCCCGAAATCCGGCTCGCGCAGCAGCAGCCAGCCGATAATCAGCATCACCGCCAGCATGGGGAGGAATCCTCTGCGGAAGCTCGCCATGTGCGCGGCCTTGCGCGCGGTGTAGTCGGCGGCGTAGAGCACGGCAAAGAGCTTCATCAGCTCCGACGGCTGCACGGTCATGAAGTGCAGCGAAATCCAGCGTTGGCTGCCGTTCACCTCGCGCCCCACGCCGGGAATCAGCACCAGCGTGAGCAGGGCCGCGCCTAGCACAAAGAGGTACGGCGCCGCCTGCTGCCAGAGCCGCAGCGGGACCTGGAACGCCGCCACCGCCGCGGCGAGTCCGATCGCAACCGTCAACGCGTGCCGCACGAGGTAATAGGTCGGCTGGTGCCCGGTCATGCGGCTGCCCTCGGCGATCGCGATCGAAGCCGAATAGACCATCACCAGCCCCAGGCCCAGCAGCAGGATCGCGGCCCACACCAGGCCTTCGTCGTACTCCGCGACCGGCGCGCGCGTCTTGACGTCGGTGTAGAACACGCCCGCTATCCGCTCCTTGCGAGTTTTTGCGCCGCCGCAACGAAGGCTTCGGCCCGGTGCACGTAGTCCCGGAACATGTCGTAGCTCGCGCACGCGGGCGACAGCAGCACGGCGTCGCCCGCGCGGCTCGCGCGGAATGCCGCCCGCACCGCCTCATCCATTCCCGCCGCGCGCTCGACGGGCACGCCGGTTCCGGCAAGCGCCCGCGCCAGTTTCTCCGCGTCGCGCCCGATCAGCACCACGGCGCGCGCGCGCGCGCCCACCGCGGGCGCGAGCGGCGCGAAATCCTGCCCCTTGCCGTCACCGCCCGCGATCAGCACCACAGGCCGCCGGAGACCAGCGAGCGCGGCCACGGTCGCGCCCACGTTCGTGCCTTTCGAGTCATCGAGAAACAGGACGCCCTCGTGCTCGATCACTCGCTGCATGCGGTGGGGCAGCCCCTCGAACGAGTTCATCGCCCGCGCGAGCGCTTCATCAGGCGCGCCGATTGCGTGCGCAAGCGCGTGCGCGGCGAGCGCGTTTTCCGCGTTGTGCAGTCCCGCGACGGGCATCTGCTCGAGCCTCATCAACGGATGGGAGCCCCTCATCAGCGCGTCGCCGCCACGCGCGGGGCCGATCCCCCATTCGGTGTCGGTGCGGGGCCGCCCGCCGCCAAACGTGAAAACGGTGCGGCCGGGACGCGCCATGTCCATGGACCGGGGGTCATCGCGGTTGAGAACCTGCACGCCGTTGCCCGAGAACACGCGCGCTTTCGCCGCCGCGTAGCCTGCCATGCCGTCGTAGCGGTCAAGGTGGTCCTCGGTGAGGTTAAGCATGGCGGCGGCGTCCGGCTCGAGGCTCCCGGTGCTTTCGAGCTGAAAGCTCGAAAGCTCGAGGACGAAGACCTCCGGCGCCTCCGCGCCGTCCTCGATCGCGCCGAGCGCATCGAGTACCGGAATTCCGATGTTGCCCGCCACCACGGTGCGGCGCCCTGCGGCACGGCAGACTTCGCCTGCCATCGCCGTAACGGTGCTCTTGCCGTTGGAGCCCGTGACGGCGAGCACATTCGGCGTAGCGGCAGCGGCACCCTCCTTCAAGGCCTGCGCGAACAGTTCGACATCGCCCACCACCGGGACGCCGCACCGGATTGCGTCAGCAACCGGCTCGTCGCGGCGGTCGAGTCCCGGGCTGATCGCGACGAGGTCGGCTCCGCGCAGCGTCATTTCGCTGAACGCTCCCGTCGCCAGCGGAATCTTCGGCAGCTCGCGCGCGAGTCGCTCGGCGTGCGGCGGCGCGGCGCGGCTGTCGGCGACGCGCACGTCGGCGCCGCGCCGCGCGAGCCAGCGCGCCATCGACAGCCCCGTATCACCAAGTCCAAGCACGACGACCTTTCGCCCCTTCAGTTCCACGGTCCATCAGCGCAGCTTGAGCGTCGACAATCCGACCAGCACCAGCATCATCGTGATGATCCAGAAGCGGACTACGACCTGGTTTTCTTTCCACCCCTTCAATTCGTAGTGGTGGTGCAGCGGCGCCATGCGAAAGATGCGTTTGCCCGTCAGCTTGAAGGATCCGACCTGGAGCATGACCGAAAGGGTCTCCACCACGAACACGCCTCCCATGATGAAGAGCACGATCTCCTGCCGCACCACCACCGCGATCGTCCCCAGCGCCGCGCCCAGCGCCAGCGCGCCGACATCGCCCATGAACACTTCTGCCGGGTAGGCGTTGAACCACAGGAAAGCGAGACCCGCGCCCGCGATGGCTCCGCAAAACACGGTGAGCTCGCCTGCCCCGGGGATATAGGGAAACCCCAGGTACTTCGAGAACACGGCGTGCCCGGCAACGTAGGCGAAGACACCGAGCGCGCTGCCGATCATGACGGTCGGCATGATGGCGAGTCCGTCGAGCCCGTCGGTCAGGTTGACCGCGTTGCTCGTGCCGACGATCACGAAAAAGGTGACGACGATGAAGCCGAGCGCGCCCAGGGGGTAGGCGACCTGCTTGAAGAATGGCACGATGAACTCGGTCTGTGCCGGCAAGCTCGTGTAGAACGCCAGGTAGACCGCCGCGGCAAGGCCGATGACGGACTGCCAGAAGAGCTTCATCCGGACCGACAGCCCCCTGGGATTGCGCTCCACGACCTTCCGGTAGTCGTCGATCCAGCCGATCGCCCCGAAGCCGATCGTTACCCACAGCACCAGCCAGATCAGGCGGTTCCCCAGATCGGCCCACAGCAGGACGGTGATGGCGATCGAGGTGAGGATCAGCGCGCCTCCCATGGTCGGCGTGCCGGCCTTGGCGAGGTGTGACTGCGGGCCGTCGTCGCGCACCGCCTGCCCCACCCGGTAAGCAGTGAGCTTGCGGATCAGGGCCGGCCCGACCAGAAAGCTGATGACGAGCGCCGTGAGGCACGCCAGCACCGCCCGCAGCGTGATGTAGCCGAACACGTTGAACGCCCGGATGTCCTTGGCGAGCCACTGGGCCAGCTCTAGCAGCATGCGTGCTCTCCAGTCGGGGGGGGGACGGGATCGATGGCAAGAGCCGTGACGACACGCTCCATCTGCATGAAGCGCGAGCCCTTGACGAGCACGGTGACCTCGGGCGCGAGGGCGTTCTCGACCTCGGCCTGCAGCTCCTCGATGCGCGTGAAGTGGCGTGCGCCCGCGCCGAACGCGCGTGCCGCATGCTGCGCGAGCTCGCCCAGCGTGAGCAGGCGCTCGACGCCGGCCTCGCGCGCGAACCGTCCGATGTCTGCGTGCAGCTCAGCGGCCCCGGCGCCGAGCTCGCCCATGTCGCCCAGCACCAGCAGCTTCCCGCCAGGTGCCTGCGCGAGCACGGCAATCGCGGCGCGCACCGACTCGGGATTGGCGTTGTAGGTATCGTCGATCAGCGTCGCGCCGTGCGCCGCCGCTTTCCTCTGCAGCCGACCCTTGATTCCGGCGTAACCGGCGAGACCGCGCGCGATCGCGGGCGTTGGCACCGCGAGCGCCGTCGCGGCAGCGCTCGCCGCGAGCGCATTGCGTACATTGTGCAGTCCCGGCGCTTTCAGCACGGCCTGCGCCTCGCCGTGCGGCGTGCGCACCACGATCTCACTCTCCAGGTAGCGCAGCGCGTAGCGCGCGCTCACCGTCGCCGGGCGCGAGAGGCCGAAGTCGACGATCTGCCGGTCGCCGGCGAGCGTGCGCCACAGCCCGGCGTAACGGTCGTCGGCGTTGATCACCGCGGCGCCCCCGGGACGCAGCCCCTCGAAGATCTCGCCCTTGGCGCGGGCAATGGCCTCGACCGAGCCGAAGAATTCCAGGTGCGCCGGCCCGGCGTTGGTGATGAGCGCGACGTCCGGCGCAGCAAGCCGCGTGAGGTAGCGGATCTCTCCCGCGTGGTTCATGCCCATCTCCACCACCGCATAGCGATGTCCCGGCCTGAGCTCGAGGAGCGTCAGCGGCACCCCGATATCGTTGTTGAGGTTGCCGCGCGTGGCGAGCACGGCGTCCTCGGCGCTCGCGGCGCGCAGGATGCTTGCCAGCATCTCCTTGACCGTGGTCTTGCCGTTGCTGCCCGTCAGCGCGACGAGCGGCGCTGAAAATCGCCTGCGCCAGTAGGCCGCCAGCCGGCCGAGCGCGAGCCGGGTGTCGTCCGCCACCAGCGCAGGCAACCCTGCCGGCAGCCTGACCGCGTCGTGCACCAGGGCACCCGCGACCTGCTTGCGTGCCGCCTCGGCAAGAAAATCGTGCCCGTCGAAACGCTCGCCCTTGAGCGCGACGAACAAAGCGCGCGGGACAAGCGTGCGGGTGTCGGTGCTCACCGTTTCGAAGACGCGGTCCTCTCCCCGCAACTCCGCCGGGATCGCGCGCGCGGCCTCCGACAGGCGCATCAGGCTCATCCGGAAAGCGCCTCCCGTGCGACCGCTGCATCCGAGAACGGCAATCGCACGCCCCGGATTTCCTGATAGGTTTCGTGGCCCTTGCCCGCAAGCAGCACGATGTCGCCGCGGCGCGCCGCCGCGACCGCGCGCAGGATTGCCGCGCGCCGGTCGGGCTCGATCTCAACCGCATCGGTGCCACCCGGCACGCCGGCGACGATGTCCCGGATGACCAGTGCAGGCTCTTCGCCCCGCGGGTTGTCCGACGTCACCACGACGCGGTCGGCAAGCCGCACCGCAACGCGTCCCATGTGGGGCCGCTTGCCCGGATCGCGCTCGCCGCCGCATCCGAATACGCAGATGAGGCGCGGCTCGTGACCCGCAGCTCGTGGCGCGCCCTGCGTGAGGAGCTCGCGCAACGTGAGCAGTGCCTGCTTGAGGGCGTCGGGAGTATGGGCGTAGTCCACGATCACCAGCGGCTTCGCACCGCCGCCGAGACGTTGCAGCCGGCCGGGCAGCGGCCTGAGCGCCGCGAGCGCGGCAATCGCGCGGCGCAGCGGGACGCCGCTGGCCAACAGCACCGCCAGGATCCCGAGCAGATTGGAAGCGTTGTGCCGCCCCGGCACCGGACCCGTGACATGTGCCGCGCCCCAGGGGGTGCGCACGTCGAAGCTCACCCCGTGCACGTCCGAAGCGATGTGAGCCCCCGCGACGCGCGCGACGCGCGCACCGCGCGCGCCTCCGAATCCGTATCCGATTATTTCGAGCCCCTGGCGGCGGATCCGGCGCGCGAGCGCCACGCCGAAATCGTCGTCGAGGTTCACCACCGCGTGCCGGAGCGTTTCCCAGGCGAACAGACGCGCCTTCGCCTCCTGGTAGCGCCGCATGGTGCGGTGATACTCGAGATGATCGCGCGACAGGTTGGTAAAGAGCGCCGTGTCGAATTCGATTCCTGCGACGCGGTCCTGGTCGAGCCCAATGGAAGACACTTCCATCGCCACCGCCTGGGCGCCGCGGCGCGCGAAATCGGCGAGCTGCTCGTGCAGCCACAGCGCGTCGGGCGTCGTGTTGACGAGGGGCTTCAGCGGCGCCCGCATGCCGTATCCGAGCGTGCCGATCACGGCGCAGCGCCGGCCGCAGTGCGTCAGCGCCTGCGCGATCCACTGGCTGCAGGTCGTCTTGCCGTTCGTCCCCGTCACGCCGATCACGCGCAGGCGCCGGCTGGGATGGCCGTGCAGGCGCGCCGCGATGGCGCCGATGTGATGGCGCAGCCTCCGCACGCCGAGATTCGGCACGTGCCACCGCGGGTCCCAGCGGAAGCCTGCGCGCTCCCACAGCACGCTCGTGGCACCGCCCGCGATCGCCTGCGCGATATAGTCACGCCCGTCGCGCGCCTCGCCGGGATAAGCGACGAAGGTGTCGCCGGCCTTCACCGCGCGGCTGTCGTTGACGAGCCGCCGCACTCCCAACGACTCAAGCGCACTCCAGTCGGCGCCCGTGAGCCCCTCGGACTCCAATCCTGAATCCTGGATGCTGAATCCTTGCGTCACACTTCTTCCTTGATCTCAGGCAGTCCCGGGTGCGGCAGCACCACGTTGTCCAGCGGCGCATCGGGCGGGACGCCGAGCGCGCGCAGCGCATCTGCCATGACCACGCTGAACACCGGGGCCGCGACCGCGCCACCGTAGTACTGGCCCGTGGCGGGCTCGTCGATCATCACCGCCACCACCAGGCGCGGCGCCGAGGCCGGCGCGAAGCCGACAAACGAGGACACGAAGCGGTCCGGCGCGTAGCGCCCGCCCTCGAGCTTGTGCGCAGTGCCGGTCTTGCCCGCGATCCGGTAGCCGGTGACCTGCGCGCGCGGTGCCGTGCCGCCTGGCTGCACGACCATTTCCAGCATGCGGCGCACCTCCCGCGCGGTCGGCGCCGAGATGACGCGGGTTGCGCCGGCAGGGGCCTCGCGCCGCAGCAGCGTCACGTCCCGCAGCTCGCCATCGGTTGCGAAAATAAGGTAGGCGCGCGCGAGTTGCAGCAGCGACACCGAAATGCCGTAGCCATATGACATCGTCGCCAGCTCGACCGGGCGCCAGCTCGCCGCGGCGCGCAGCTTCCCCGACGCCTCGCCCGGAAAACCCGAGCTCGGCGGCACGCCAAAGCCAACGTGGTTGTACATGCCCCACAGGATCCCGGGATCGAGGTTCAGCGCCATCTTCGCCGTGCCCACGTTCGATGATTTCTGGATCACCTGGGCAACCGTGAGCGCGCCCTGGGGGTGCGGGTCACGGATCACCCGCTTGCCGATGGCGAGCTCTCCGGGCGCGGTCTCGATCACGGATTCCGGCCGCACGGCGCCCGATTCGAGCGCCGCGGCGGCGGTGAAGGGCTTGAGCGTGGAGCCCGGCTCGAAGAGATCCGTCACCGCGCGATTGCGCACGCGCTGCGGATCGAGGCGCTCGCGGTTGTTGGGATTGAACGAAGGCGCGTTGGCCATCGCCAGCACTTCGCCAGTGGTCACATCGAGCACCACGATGCTGCCCGCGCGTGCGCGGTTCGCGGCCACCGCCGCCTTCAGCTCGCGGTAGGCGAGGTACTGGATCCTCGCATCGATCGAGAGCGCGAGCGTGGGCCCGTTCTGTGGCGCGCGGATGCTCTCCACGTCCTCGACGATCTGCCCGAGCCGGTCCTTGATGACCCGGCGGCTGCCGGGCCTGCCGGCGAGTTGCTCCTGGAACGCCAGCTCGAATGCCTCGCGCCCGCGGCCGTCCACGTCTGTCACACCGATCAAGTGGGCCGTCACCTCACCTGCCGGGTAGTAGCGCCGGTGCTCGCGCTGCAGAAACACGCCGGGTATGCCGAGGGCCACCACCCGCGCGGCCTCGTCCGGCGGCAGCTGCCGCTTGAGGTAGACAAACTCGCGGCGGGTATCCGCGAGCTTCTTCCGCAGCTCGGCCGCGTCCGCCCGGAGCAACCGGGCCAGGCGCGCCAGCTGCCCCGCGGTGATTTCGATGTCCGCCGGGCTCGCCGCCACCGATTCCACCGGCGTCGAGATCGCGAGCGGCTCGTTGTGCCGGTCGACGATCTTGCCGCGCGTCGCCGACAGTTCGATCACCCGGAAGTAGCGCGATTCGCCCTTCTGCTGCAGAAAATCATTGTGCAGCCCCTGCAGGTAGACCCCGCGCAGCGCGAGCGCGGCGAACCACGCGAGGAGCGCCAGCAGCAGCAGCCGCGAGCGCCATGCAGGCAACTGCAGCGCCAGTCCCGGGTGCGCGACCGGGCTCACGGCCTTCCCTCCGGCGCGGCGCCCGGCACCACCCTGACGCGAGTGGGCGGCGGCACGCGCATGCCGAGCGCCCGGGTCGCAAGCCTCTCGACGCGGGCATGGGTCGACCACGTGCTCGCCTCGAGCTGCAGCTGCCCCCACTCAACCTCGAGCTGCTTGGCCAGCTCCTGCTCCTTTTGCAGCTCGACGTAGAGCTTGCGCGCCTGGTGCTGTGAGGTGACCAGCGCCAGCGCTCCGGCGACGAGGGCGGCGGCGAGCAGAAGGTTCACGCGCAGCATCGGTTCTCCCGCCTAGCCGGCCTGCTTTTCGGCGATGCGCATGACCGCGCTGCGGGCGCGCGGGTTCGCGGCGATCTCGGCGGCGGACGGCCGGATCGCGCGGCCGACGAGCGCGAGCCGCGGGCGCGGCAGGTCGCGCGCGCGCACCGGCAGCCGCGGCGGGAGCGGGTCGGCGCGGGCGTTATCGCGAAGGAAGCGCTTGACGATGCGGTCCTCCAGGGAGTGGAAGCTGATCACCACCAGACGCCCGCCGGGCTTGAGGAGTTCCATGCATTGGGGCAGCGCTAGCGACAGCTCCTCAAGCTCCTGATTGACGTGAATCCGTAGAGCTTGAAACGTGCGCGTCGCCGGATCCTGGTGTGGCTCGCGCGTGGGAACGGCCTTTGCCACGAGCGCGGCAAGTTGTCGTGTGGTGCCAAGAGGTCCCCGCGCTCGAGCCGCAACAATCGCTGCTGCAATCGATTTAGCAAACCGTTCTTCGCCATGGCTTTTTATGACCTCCCGGATCTCCCGCTCGCCCGCGCGGGCGAGCCATTCCGCGGCCGTGATGCCCGCGCCCGGATCCATGCGCATGTCGAGCGGCCCGTCGGCGCGAAAGCTGAAGCCGCGGGCGGGGTCGTCGAGCTGCGGCGAGGAGACGCCCAGGTCGAGCAGGATGCCGTCGGCGGCGGCGACGCCGGCGCCCGCGGCGAGCTCCGCGAGCCGGCTGAAGCGTCCGTGCAGCATGCGAAAGCGCCCGTCAACGATCCCTCCTCCGGCGGCCACCGCCTGCGGGTCGCGATCGAGCGCGACCAGCCGCCCCCCCGGCCCGAGCCGCGCGAGGATGAGCCGGCTGTGCCCGCCGCGACCAAACGTGGCGTCGACGTAGCAACCGTCGCCGCGCACCTTCAATCCTTCTACTGCCTGCTCCTGCAGAACCGCGGTATGTGAGCCATCGCTCACAAGGAAAAGCCCTCCAGCTCAGGCGGGAGCCCTCCCGAGCCGAAATCGCCGCCCTTCTCCATCCGCTCGTCCCAGTTGTCCTTGTTCCACAGCTCGAACTTGTGCCCCTGGCCGACCAGCACGACGGCCTTCTCGAGCCCGGCGTAGCCGCGCAGCGCCGACGGCACCAGGATGCGGCCGGCCGCGTCCATCGCGACGTCCTCCGCGTAGCCGACCAGCCGGCGCTGCAGCTCCCGTATCTGCGCGTTGAAGCTGGAGAGCGCCATGAGCTTCTGCTCGATCGGCTCCCAGTCGGGCAGCGGGTAGATGAGCAGGCAGCGGTCGGAGTCGGCGGTGAGAACGAGATGACCGCTGGCACGCGCGATGAGGGCGTCGCGAAACCGGGACGGCACCGCGA
>DATBKZ010000108.1:0-38106 GCA_036555615.1 Burkholderiales bacterium
TAAGGCATGAGCCATCGAATACTCGTCACCGGCGGCGCCGGCTATCTGGGCTCCACCCTGGTGCCGGAGCTACTCGCGGCCGGGCACAAGGTCACCGTGCTCGACAACTTCATGTACCACCAGAACAGCCTGGCACACGTCTGCCACCATCCCGATTTCGAGGTGGTGCGCGGCGACGTGCGCCTCGAGGGCGCGGTGCTGCCGCTGCTCAAGAAAGCCGATATCGTCATTCCGTTCGCGGCCTACGTGGGCGCGCCGCTGTGCGCGCGCGACCCGGTCGGCGCGACGACCACCAACCACGACGCGATCGTGACGATGCTGAAGCACACGAGCAAGCACCAGCGCATTCTCATGCCGACCACGAACAGCGCCTACGGCAGCGGCGATGCCAACAACTACTGCACCGAGGAATCCCCCTTGCATCCCATCTCCCACTACGCGATCGAGAAGGTCAAGGTGGAGAAGGCGCTGATGCAGCATCCGAACGCGACCAGCTTCCGCCTCGCCACCGTTTTCGGCATGTCGCCGCGCATGCGCATCGACTTGCTGGTGAACGATTTCACCTACCGCGCGGTGCACGACCGCTTCGTGGTCCTGTTCGAGGCCGGCTTCAAGCGCAACTACATCCACGTGCGGGACGTCGCGCGCGCGTTCCTGCACGGCATCGACCACTACGAGAAGACGAACGGCCAGATCTTCAACGTCGGGCTCTCCGACGCGAACGTCTCCAAGAAGGAGCTGTGCGAGGTCATCCGCAAGCAGGTCCCCGACTTCACGTTCGTGGAGGCGCCGATCGGCAAGGACCCGGACCAGCGCAACTACATCGTGTCCAACGCCAAGATCGAAGCGACGGGGTACAAACCCCGGGTCTCGCTCGACGCCGGCGTGCGCGAGCTGATCAAGGGCTTCACCATGATCCGCAACTCAGTTTACGGTAACGTCTAGTGAGGTTCATCAAGCGCAGCACACGCCCGAACCCGAAGCTCTCCCTGATCCTCCTCGACTGGAGCGTGCGCGAAAGCTTCCACCTGTTGCACTACCTCGCCCGGCAGGACGTGCCGCGCGATGCGTTCGAAGTGCTGGTGATCGAGTATTACTCCCGCGTCTCCGATGCCCTGCGCAAGTTCGAGGACCAGGTGGACACCTGGTTGCTGCTCGAGATGCCGGAGGACTGCTACTATCACAAGCACCTGATGTACAACGCGGGCATCGTGCTGGCGCGCGGCGACATCTGCGTGGTCTGCGACTCGGACGCGATGGTCAAGCCGGGCTTCATCCGCGCCATCGTCGAAGAATTCGAGCGGGACCCCCACGTGGTGCTCCACTTCGACCAGTTCCGCAACAACCGGCGCGACTTCTACCCTTTCAACTACCCAACCTTCGACGCGGTCGCGGGCGAGGGCTGCATCAACAACGCCGGGGGCAGGACCGCCGGCATCCTCGACCATAGGGACCCCATCCACAGCCGCAACTACGGCGCCTGCATGTGTGCGCGCCGCTCCGATCTCATCGGCATCGGCGGCGCCGACGAGCACGTGGATTTCGTCGGCCATATCTGCGGCCCATACGACATGACCTTCCGGCTGGTGAACCACGGACGCAGGGAGCTGTGGCACCCGTCCGAATTCATGTACCACACCTGGCACCCGGGCCAGGCCGGCGTGGACAACTATCTCGGTCCGCACGACGGCCGGCACGTCTCGACGACCTCGCTCGCGGCGCTGAGCGCGCGACGGGTGCGGCCGCTGCTCGAAAACCCGGCGCTGCGGCGATTGCGAGAGCAACCGGGCACGCCAGTGGACTCGCTGCTTCCCGCGCTGATCCGCCCGGAGGGCCCGGCTGAATGGCGGCGCGCAAAGCTCGAAACCGGCGCAGTCGTTCCTCGCGTCGACGATCACGATCTCCACATCGGCTATTACAAGGGCTACTCCCTCTACAAGGAAGGTGCCGTCTACTACGCCCACCTCTCGATCGAGCCGCACCAAGGACGCGAGGAGGCGGGCTATTCCCGCTACGTCGAGGCGGGGACGCTCGACGAGGTCAAGGTCCGCATCGGGACGGACACATCGTTCCGGACCACGCTCGCCCTCGGCCTGGCAAAGGTTTTCGTCGTGGCCTGGCAATGTGCCCATTACCTCAGGAGGCGGAAACTCAGCCTGCTGCAAGCCGGCGCCGGGCGCCAGGGCGCAGTCGGACCGCAACCGTCGTTCAGCGCCCGGTTGAAGCAGCGGCTCACGCAATTCGCCGTCGAAAGCCGGGCGATCGTGGACTCGCTTGCCGACCTCGTGCCCAACCTGCGCCACCTTGCCCCCGGCGGCTCCGACTCGATCCCGGCACGCGTGGTGGTCGGTGACCGGCGCACCGAGGTCTATCTCAAGCTCCTGCGCGGGGTGGGGGCGATCCCGCGCGTGCGCCTGGACCGGGCGGAATCCGACGAGCAGGTCGAACGCATCGTCGCGGAATCCGTGGATCCGGCGAGCCCCCAGCGGTTGATTCTCACCCGCAGTCTCTACTACTGCGCCTATCCGCCCATCGCGGCGCTTCATCGCGCACGCGCGTTCACCGTCCTGTGAACCGTGAGTCGTGATTCGTGACCCGTGATTCGACCATCAACCTGAGTTCCGGCCGCGGCCTGCCGCAGCTGGCGGAGCTCCTCTACGTGCTGGTGCGCAAGGAGCTGAAAGCGCGCTACAAGAATCGTTTCCTCGGCTACGTGTGGGCGCTCGCCAACCCGTTCGCGTTCGCCTTCGTCTACTGGATCGCGTTCAAATTCATCATGCGCCTGGAGATCGAGAACTACTCGCTCTTTCTCATCACCGGGATGTTTCCATGGGTGTGGATGAGCGTGGGTGTCACGGGCGCAACCCGCAGCTTTGTCATCAACGCCTCGCTCATACGGAAGGTGAGCCTCCCGCGCGCCATCCTTCCGCTCGGCAACGTCGCGCAGGAGATGGTGCACTTCGGATTCGCCCTGCCCGTCGTCATGGCGTTCCTCTGGTTCGCCGGAGAGATCCGCCCGAACCCGTCCTGGCTGTGGCAGATACCGGCGCTCCTCGTGCTGCAGGTGGCCTTCGTCTACCCGCTCGCGCTCTCGTTGGCGCTCGCCAACGCGTACGTCCGCGACATCGAGTACCTCGTCGGCATCGGCTTCTCGCTCCTGTTCTTCGCCACGCCGATGGTCTATCCGATCACCCTGGTACCCGAAGCCTACCGCCACTGGTTCGAGCTGAACCCTTTGCACGCCCTGATGCAATCGTGGCGCTCGGTGTTCCTGCAAGGCTCCCTGGAGCCCGGCACCGCGGCCTACGCGGCTGCCTTCGCCGTGGTGACCGGCGCCATCGCCTGGTGGCTCCATCGCAAGCTTGCCCCGCGCATCGGGGAGCTGGTATGACCCACGCCGTGATGTGCGAGGGACTCTGGAAGACATATCAGCGCCACCGGCCGGTGGGCGTGAAGACCCTGCTACTCGGCGCCGATCCCCCGGCCGACACCCGCTTTGCACGCGAATGGGCGCTCGCCGAAGTGGGCTTTGCGGTTCCCCGCGGCCGCAGCTTCGGCGTGATCGGCGCGAACGGCAGCGGCAAGACTACCCTGCTCTCGATACTGCTCGGCACGGTGCAGGCTGACCGCGGGCGCATCGGCCTGAGCGGCCATGTCGCCTCGCTGCTCGAGCTCGGGGCGGGGTTCCACGGCGACCTGACCGGCCGTGAAAACGTGGTGCTCTATGGGTCCATCCTGGGCATGCGCCTCGCCGAGATCCGGCGGCGCTTCGAGGCGATCGCCGAGTTCTCCGAGCTGGAGCGCGCCATCGAGCAACCCCTGCGCACCTATTCCGCGGGCATGATCGCGCGGCTCGGGTTTTCCATCATCATCCACTGCGCGGCGGACATCCTGTTGATCGACGAAGTGCTGGCGGTGGGCGACGCGCGCTTCCAGGCCAAGTGCCACCAGGCGTTGCGCGAGTTCCGGGCGCGCGGCGGCACGCTGGTCATCGTCTCCCACAACATGAAGGAGATGACGGAGGTCTGCGACGAGGGGATCTGCCTCGACCTGGGGCGCGTGGTGGATTCGGGGCCGATGGCGGGCGTGGCCGCGCGCTACCAGGAGCGCATGGCGGCGGCGCGCCCGGTCAAGGGCGGGAAGCATGCCGAGCGTTGAGCGCAGCCCGCGGCAGCTCGCCGAATTTCTCTATCTCCTCACGCGCCAGGAGCTGAAGGCGCGCTACAAGGGCCGGTTCCTCGGCTACGTGTGGGCGCTCGCCCACACCTTCGCGCTTGCCTTCGTCTACTGGATCGCCTTCAAGATCATCATGGGGCTCGACGTGACCAACTACTCGGTCTACCTCGTCGCGGGCATGTTCCCGTGGGTGTGGATGAGCGTGGGCGTCACCAGCGCGACCCGCAGCTTCGTCGTGAACGCCCTCCTCATCAAGGAGATGGGCCTCGCGCACGCGATCCTTCCCCTGAGCAACGTGATGCAGGAGATGGCGCACTTCGTGCTGGCGCTGCCGGCTGTCATCGCCTGGGTCGTGCTCGCGGGGGGCTACGACGCGGCCATATCCTGGCTCTGGCAGATTCCCCTGATGCTCGTCCTGCAGGTTGCGTTCGTCTACCCGATCGCGCTCGGCTTCGCCCTGGCAAATGCATACGTCCGCGACATCGAGTACCTCCTCGGCATCGGCTTCCCGCTGCTGTTCTTTGCAACCCCGATGGTATACCCCATCTCGATCGTGCCGGAGCCGCTGCACGACTGGTTCGAGCTGAATCCCCTCCATGCGCTGATGCAGTCGTGGCGCTCGCTATTCATGGAAGGCGCGCTCGATCCTGCGCAGGCGGCATATGTCGCCGGCTGGGCGCTCGCCCTCGCCGCCGTCGCCTGGACGCTCTACCGCAAGCTCGCCCCGCGCGTCGGGGAAGTGGTATGACGCACGCAGTGGTCTGCGAGGACCTCTGGAAATCGTACCGCCTGCGCCGGCCCGTGGGATTGAAAGGCATGCTGCTGGGCGGCGTGCCGCGCGACACGCGCTTCGCGCGCCACTGGGCGCTCTCCGGCGTGAACGTCATCGTCACCCGCGGTCAGGCGCTCGGCGTGATCGGTCCCAATGGCAGCGGCAAGACCACCCTCCTCGCTATCCTGCTCGGCGCGATACCGCCGGACCGCGGGCGCGCCGTTCTCAACGGGCGCGCGGCCTCGCTGCTCGAGCTGGGAGCAGGATTCCAGGGACATCTCACGGGCCGCGAAAACGTCTATCTCTACGGCTCCATCCTGGGGATGACGCTGGAGGAGATCCGCAGCCGCTACGAACAGATCGCCGAGTTCTCGGAGATGGAGGCGAGCCTCGACCGGCCGCTGCGGCGCTACTCAGCGGGCATGATTGCCCGGCTGCGCTTTTCCGTCATCATCCACTCTCCGGCCGATATCCTGCTGATCGACGAAGTGCTTACAGTCGGCGACGCGCGCTTCCAGAGGAAGTGCGTGGACGCGCTGCGCGAGTTCAAACGGCTAGGGGGCACGCTGATTCTCGTGTCGCACGACATGGAGGAAATCGCGAGCCTGTGCGACGACGCGATCTGCCTCGACTTCGGCAGCGTGGTGGACGAGGGACCAGCGCGCGAGGTCGCCGCGCGCTACCAGGACCGCACGATCGGGCCAGGCCAATCGCAGGCCCAGGGCATGAACGCCCGTATTTCGCTGCTGCTTCCGACGCGCGGACGGCCCGAGCTGCTGCGCCGCTTTCTCGAGAGCGTGCTTGCTCGGAGCGAGCGGCCGGAGCTGGTGGAGGTGGTGGTTTACGCGGACGCGGACGATCCCACGAGCCACGGCTTCCGCGTGGAAGGGCTCGAAGTGCGCACGATCGTCGGGCCGCGCGCCTCCATGGGCGACTACAACACGGCCTGCCTCGAGGGCTCCCACGGCGACATTGTGGTGCTCGCCAACGACGACGTCGTGATCCAGACCCGCGGCTGGGACCAGAAGCTGCGCGAGATGCACGCGGCCATGCAGGACCGGGTCTACCTCGCCTATCCCAACGACCTCTTCAAGGGCCGGGGCTTGAGCGCCTTCCCGATTCTCTCGCGCACGGTGTGCAGGCTGCTGGGCGAGCCGTTCCCGCGCGCTTACCGCGGCGCCTTCATCGATTATCACCTGCTCGACATCTTCAAGCGGCTGGAGCGGCGCGGCCACCCCCGGCTGATCTACCTCGAGGACGTCGTCTTCGAGCACATGCATTACCGCACCGGCAAGGGGGATTTCGATGCGATCTACGGCAAACGCGACCGCTTCGGCGACGACGACACCTTTCTGAGGATGCGCGGTGAGCGCAACGCGGCCGCGGCGCGGCTGCTCGCCGCGATCGAGGGAGAAGCGGCGCCGCGCCCGCTCGCCGCGGCCGCCCCGACGCCGCCGGAACTGCTGAAGGTCAGCCTGCTCGACAGCGAGCTGCCCGTATCGTGGCGGTTGCGCCTGTTTCTGTGGTTCGTCGCGCGCAACCTTGCCCGCCTCGTTCTTGGTCGCGGGCGCGAGGCGCGCCCCTGACCCCGGCCGCGGCAGTCGTTAAGATATGTCCCGTGAAGGCCGCGGACTGAACCGCCTCAGCCCCGCCTCAATACAGGATCCGAACATGCCAGCTCGCACCGGGCGCCTGGAACTAGCCTTCGTGGACAGGGATCCACGCGCAATCTGCGCCGAATTGCTCTCCCGCCGCAACAAGGGCGCGACGCGGTTCGCCTTGTTCCCGGCCGGAAGTCTCGCCGAGGACATTATTCGAGCGTCTCGATCGGCCGGTATCGACGTGTCCTTGCAGACATCGCTCGAAGACATTCGGGCGCTTGTCCGAACACGCGCTGATGCCGGCCCCCGGGAGGAGACGTGCATCGTGATGCTGCATGAGAGCGCGCCTGCACTGTCTGATGCGCTGCTCGGGCTGATCGACCTGCCGGGCGGTTCGGTCGTCGCGCCGATAACTGCCCACTACTGGATACGCCGGCCGCTGTTCCTTATCTCGATTCCGAAGAGCGGCACGCATCTCGTCTACGAGCTCGTGTCCGCATTTGGGTATGGTCTGGGCGGCAACTGTCCCGATGACGCCAGGGGCGGGGTCGCTTATTTCATCAATTCGATGAATCCGCACACTCCCACCAGTTTCCTGGATTTCAAGGACAGCTCGTCCAATCTGTATCACCCTTTCATGCGGTGTCCCGCGCTCTTTTCCTACCGGAATCCGCTGGACATCGTCGTCTCCGAGGCCAACTACTATCACAAGGACGGCAGGAGCGCTTTCTGGAGCTATCTGTCCGGCGCCGACTTCGACGGGCGCGTTCGCCTGCTCATCAACGACCCCTTCCTCCTTGGAACGATCCGCGACAGGATCCTGCCGTTCCTCGGCTGGCTCGGCGTCCGGAACGTGATCCCCGTGTCGTATGAAGAACTGGTCGGCCCGCGCGGCGGCGGAAGCGAGGAGCTGCAAATCCGGCTGATCTGGTCGCTGCAGCTCAAGCTGCATGTTCCGGGCAATCCGCGGGATTACGCCAGCCGGATCTACAACGACAAGAGCGCCACATTCACTTCGGGCCGGCTCGGCACGCACACGAGCGCGCTTTCAGAAGGCGCGCTCCAGGATTTCCTGTCGCTGCCGCAGGACTTCATGCACCGGCTGGGTTATCTAGACGGTCCCAGCGGTGCTGGCAAGATCAGCCTGTTCTCGAACCGAATCAGCGAATTCCGCAACCAGCCGCTCGTGCTGAGCACGGCAGCGGTGGATAAGGAGCCAATGATGATGCTGGCGAATTACTGTAATTACAATATCGTGCGCTTCAGGGGCCGCTACTACGCGATGGAGCTGGGCGCCGGACCCGTTCGGCTCGAAAGCATGTCGGAACGCGAACTGCGCCGCATCATGTCGGACACCGACATGACCAAGCTGAAGCAGCAAATCATGCTGCGGCCGCGCGCGACCCTGTTGCAGCGGTTCCTGCGCTCGGTCGGACACAGGCTGCGACGACGAAGGCAGGAAATGCCCGCCAAGGCGGTGGAATAACGATTCGGGCATGAGAATGATCGGCGGAGCATCCAACGAGCTAACGCAATAACCGACACTTTGGCCTAATGAGCCTGGAGGTGTCAGATGGCAAGAGCCGGTCCGCCCAAGGCCGCGCGCTACGGAAGATCCTGCGCTTGGCGCGCCTGCTGGGCGTAAGGTAAGGCCTCGCGATATCACGGCCTGCGGTCTCGGGCCGGTGCGGGGGCATTCGGGATCGGGCTCAGCCCCACCGCTTGACCCCCAGGGCCCGCAACAATTCCGCAAGGTATCTTCGAAGCTTGACGTCACCCGGCGGCATTCGTTGAATCTGGCCGCCGGAATACGCGGTTCTGGCTCTCGAAGTTCGGAGCGCGACGTAGCCGCGTTGCCTGCGGTGCCATCTTTTCCACTTGTCTGGCAGGCCGTCGGGCGGCTGGATCTCGTGAATGTCCTCAAAACCACATTGCGCCAGTGTCAGTCTTAGCAAGGGAATCGAAATCTTGACGTCGTTATCGAACCCCAATGGCCAGTCCAGCGAGTTAGGATACCTGGCGGGGTAGCCATACGTGAGGGACAGCGCATCCTGATCGTTCACGGGACACCAAAAGAACACTGCTTTGGCAGCCCGTTCGCAGAGATAGGTCAGGTGATGTATCGGGTCGACCAGGTGGCACGTTACTGCCACGCTCAATGTCATATCCACCTTCGGCAAACGCGCATAGCGGAGCCGATGCTGAAAGCTGTCCCACTCCGAGAATTGAAACTCGCAGCGGGTCCCCAGTATCCTGTTGAACCAAGAGAACACCCGGGAATTATTCGTGAAATCGTAGCCAATGCAGCGTCGCGCGCCCTTCAGAGCGAGAGCGAAGAGAAAATAACCGGTATTGCACCCGATCTCGGCAAAACTCAGTCCGGACACGCCGATTCGTGAGGCGATCTGGCCGACAAAATCGTCGTAAATTGCGCGCAGAGCCGCGTTCTCGCGCCTGAATGACTCCAGGTCGTCCGTCACGAGGTCCGTCACGCGCGGATCGGCGTTCTTCCAGTGGATGTTTCCCCCGGCCCCGTCATTGATGAACTTCAATCCTTCGCCAGTTTCCAGGTCATCCGAAAAAATGAAAGGCTGGTACGCAAGCTTCCTCCTCACAATAAAATCGTGGAGGTTGCCTATCTGCTCCCGCGAGAGTTTCCGGTTTCGAAGATCCAAGACGTCCCCGCATTGCTATTGATCGACGGCGGCGCTCTTGAATCATACAGCTTTTGCCGAGCGCGGTTAGAATACCGCGTATCAAGAGTCATGCCCGTCGCGCAAGGAGCGCACGTAGGTGAAGAGCCTGTGGACTGACACCGAGGCAAAGCGATATCAGACGGAAATGGACCTGCGGGTGTATACGTCGCGCCTGCTGGGCAAGGACTCCACCCTGGTCCTGCACGGCGGCGGCAACACCTCGGTCAAGGTGCGCGAGCGCAACGCCGTCGGCGAGGAAGAAGACATCCTCTACGTCAAGGGCAGCGGCTGGGACCTCGAGACGATCGAATCCGCGGGCTTCGCGCCGGTACGGATGGCGCATCTCGTGAAGCTCGCCCGGCTCGAGGCCCTCAGCGATCCCCGGATGGTGAACGAGCTCGCCACCCAGGTCACGCGCGCGGGCGCGCCGGCGCCTTCCGTCGAGGCGATCCTGCACGCGATTCTGCCGCACAAGTACGTCGACCATACGCATGCCGGTGCGCTGCTCGCCATCACCAACACGCCCGACGGCGAGCGCCGTGCCCGAGAAATCTATGGCAAGGACACGGTGATTGTTCCCTACGTGATGCCGGGATTCGATCTTGCGCGCCACTGCGCGCGCCGGTTCGCGGCCGAGGCGCACGCGGGCACCATCGGGATGGTGCTCATGAACCACGGCATCTTCTCCTTCGGCGCCACCGCCCGGGAATCCTATGAGCGCATGATCGCGCTCGTCACGCGCGCCGAGGTGTATCTTGCCCGCAGCGGCGCGTGGGAACTGCCGCGGCCGGCCGCCGACGGCTCCCCGCCGACGTTGCGCACGGAGCTCGCGCAGCTGCGACGGGAAATCTCAAGCTCCGCCGGTATTCCGGTCATTCTCGCTGCCCACTCCGACGCGAAATATCTCGCCTTCGCGCGCCGGAGCGATGCGGCGCAACTCGCCCAGCAGGGACCGGCGACGCCGGATCACGCGATCCGCACCAAGCGCGTGCCAATGCTCGGCCGCGACGTCGCCGCTTATGCGGCCGCATACCGCGAGTACTTCAAACGGCACGCGGCCTCGGCCAAAGAACCGAAGACCGCGCTCGACCCCGCGCCGCGCGTCGTTCTCGATCCAGCTTTCGGCCTGGGCTGCGTCGGCCGCTCCGCGAAAGACGCGCGCATCGTGCGCGATATCTACGATCACACCATCGACGTCATCCTGAGGGCGACCGCGCTCGGTGGCTACCGCGCGCTGCCGGAGCGCGACATCTTCGACGTCGAGTACTGGGACCTCGAGCAGGCGAAGCTCCGGAAGGCGGGCGCGCCGCCGATCTTCGCGGGCGAGGTGGCGCTCGTGACTGGAGCAGCTTCAGGCATCGGAAAGGCCTGCGCGGAAGCGCTACTCAAGCGCGGCGCGGCCGTAATCGGCATCGATATCAACCCCGACGTGATGCAGCTCATGAGTGCCCGGCCGGACTACCTCGGCATGAGGTGCGACGTAACCTCGGAGCACGAGGTAGCCGCCGCGCTGGAGACGGGCGCGCGCGCATTCGGCGGGCTCGACATGCTGGTGCTGAATGCGGGCGTCTTCCCCGGCGGCCGGAAGATCGACGCGCTCGACGCGGCGGAGTGGCGGCGCGTGATGGGGGTCAATCTCGACGCGAATCTTGCGCTCATGCGCGAATGCCATCCCCTGCTCAAGCTCGCGCCGAACGGCGGGCGTGTCGTCGTTATCGGCTCGAAGAACGTGCCGGCGCCGGGACCGGGCGCGGCCGCCTACTCCGCGTCGAAAGCCGCGCTCACTCAGCTCGCGCGCGTTGCCGCCCTCGAATGGGGCTCCGACCACATACGCGTCAACACGCTGCATCCGAACGCGGTGTTCGACACCGGCGCCTGGACGAACGAGGTGCTCGCCGCGCGCGCCGCGCACTATGGAATCTCGGTCGAGGCCTATCGCAAGGGCAACGTGCTCGGGACCGAGGTGAAAAGCCGCGACGTCGCCGAGCTCGCGGCGGAGATGTGCGGGCCGCTCTTTGCCAAGACCACCGGCGCGCAGGTGCCGGTGGACGGCGGCAACGATCGCGTGATCTGACTTGACCCCTCATCTTTCATCCCTCAGCCCTCATCCCTCGGGTGTGGAGACACTGCGCTGGCGGGCGGGCCGGCTGGAGCTGCTGGACCAGCGGCTGCTTCCCGCACGCGTCGAGTTCGTCGCCTGCGCGACGGCGCAGGAGGTTGCCGACGCCATCCGCGAGATGGTGATCCGGGGCGCTCCGGCCATCGGCTGCGCGGCGGCGTGCGGGATTGCCCTCGAGGCCGCGCGGCTGAAGGACACGCCGGCCCCGGTCTTCCATTCCCGCATGGACCAGGCGTTCGAGGCGGTTGCCGCCGCGCGCCCGACCGCCGTCAACCTGTTCTGGTCGCTCACGCGCATGCGGGAAGCACTCAAGGCTGCCGGGCGGGCGCAGCCTGCGGTCATCGCGGCGCAGCTGTTCGAGGAAGCTCAGCGTATCGTAGCCTCCGACATCGCGGCGAACCGGGCGATGGGCGCGCACGGCGCGGCGCTGCTCGCCGATCGGGCGCGGGTGTTCACGCACTGCAACGCAGGGGCGCTCGCGACCGCCGGGCACGGAACGGCGCTCGGCGTGATCCGCAGCGCGGTGGCGGCGGGCAAGCGCGTTTCCGTAATCGTCGACGAGACGCGCCCGTTCCTGCAGGGCGCCCGTCTCACGGCATGGGAGCTCGAGCAGGACCGAATCCCGGTGACGCTCGTCACGGACGGCATGTCCGGGCACCTCATGAGCCGCGGCGAGATCGACGCCGTGATCGTGGGCGCCGACCGCATCGCCGCCAACGGGGACGTTGCCAACAAGATCGGCACCTACATGATCGCCGTACTCGCCCGGCGCCACGGCATCCCGTTCTACGTCGCGGCGCCGCTCTCCACCCTGGACCCTGCGCTCGATAACGGGGGAGCGATCCCCATTGAGGAGCGCGGTGCCTCGGAAGTGCGCGGTCACGCCGGCGTGGAGTGGGCGCCGGCGAACGTGGCCGTGCGCAACCCCGTCTTCGACATTACGCCCGCGGAGCTCGTCACCGCCCTCATCACCGAGAAGGGGGTCGTGCGGGCGCCGGATCGCGGCAAGATCGCAGCGCTGCTCATGTGATGGCGGAAGAAACCGTCCTCGTCACCGGGGCGAACGGGTTTGTCGGGCGGACGCTGTGCGCGCAACTCGCAGCTTCCGGTTTCAGGACGCGCCCTGCCATGCGTGCGCCCGATCCCGGCACTCCAGAGGCCGTCGCGGTGGGCGACATCGGCGAGCGGACCGACTGGCGCGCCGCGCTCACTGGCGTAAGCCACGTCGCGCACCTCGCGGCGCGCACCCATGTGCTGCGCGAAACCGCAGCCGATCCGGTCGCCGAGTACCGAAGGATCAACGTGCAGGGGACGGAGCGGCTCGCGCGCTCGGCTGCGGCCTGCGGTGTGCGCCGCCTCCTGTTCGTGAGCAGCGTGAAAGTCAACGGCGAGCGCACCGAAGGACGCCCCTATACGGAGGCTGACGCGCCGCGGCCCGAGGATGCCTACGGGGTCTCCAAATGGGAGGCGGAGCAGGCCCTTGCCCGAGTTGCCGCCGATACCGGCCTCGAAGTGGTCGTGGTGCGGCCGCCGCTCGTCTACGGGCCGGGCGTCAAGGGGAATTTCCTGCGGCTCATGAATCTCGTCGCCCGCGGAGCGCCGCTGCCGCTCGGCGCAATCGCCAACCGTCGCAGCCTCATCTTTGCCGGCAACCTTGCCGACGCCATCGCCAGCGCCCTCGTCGCGCGCGAGGCAGCGGGCAAGACCTACCTCCTGAATGACGGCGAGGACGTTTCCACGCCGGATCTCGTGCGCCGGCTCGCACAGTCGCTCGGGGTGAAGCCGCGCCTCATTCCGGTCCCGCTCGCGCTGCTCGGTCTCGCCGCGTCGCTCGCGGGAAGACGCGCGGAGCTTGCGCGTCTCGCCGGCTCTCTGCAGGTGGACAGCACGCGCGTACGGCGCGAACTCGCCTGGCGGCCGCCGTTCACGCTCGCGCAGGGGCTCGAGCAAACCGCGCAGTGGTATCATTCGCGCAGCGCATGACAGCCGATGTCATCGTGCATCCCGCCGCGTGGGCTCCGCTGACGGCATTTGCCGCCGCGCTCTTCGCCATCTGGTGGCTCGCCCGGGGCAGGCTTTCCACCCTTGTCCTCGACCATCCCAATCCCCGCTCGCTCCATGATTCGCCTCTTCCGCGCACGGGTGGACTGGGGCTGCACGGCGGTGCCCAGATCGCGCTCGCCATCGTCGCGCCCAACCTGCCGGCGGCGTTGTGGATCGCGTTCATCGTGCTGATGCTCGTGTCATTCTGGGACGACCTGCGCGAGATTCCGGCGGTTGCGCGGCTGGCGGTGCACCTCGCGGCGTGCGGCCTCTTCGTTGCTGCGGTGCTGCCGGGCGAGTACGGGCTGCTGCCGGCGGCGGTGACGGCAATCGCCATTGCCTGGATGGCGAACCTCTACAACTTCATGGACGGCTCCGACGGGCTCGCGGGCGGCATGGCGCTGATCGGCTTCTCGGCCTACGGCGTGGCCGCCTGGCTTGCCGGCAGCGCGGAGTTTGCGCTGGTGAATTTCAGCATCGCCGCCGCGGCGGCGGCGTTTCTCATTTTCAATTTTCACCCCGCGCGCATCTTCCTGGGCGACGCCGGGGCGGTGCCGCTGGGCTTCCTCGCCGCCGCGCTGGGCCTCATCGGATGGCTGCAGCGCGACTGGGCATGGTGGTTTCCGGTCCTCGTGTTCGCGCCATTCATCGCGGATGCCAGCGTGACGCTCGTCCGACGGCTACTGCGCCGGGAGAAGGTGTGGCAGGCGCACCGCGATCACTATTACCAGAAGCTGGTGCGGCTGGGCTGGGGCCATCGCAGGACGGCGCTTGCTGAGTACGCGCTGATGCTCGCGAGCGGCCTTCTCGCGCTCGCCGTGCTCGCGCTACCGGCAGCCATGCAGGCGGTGGCGCTCGCCGCAGCCGCGGGTGCCTACCTTACCATCATGGTGTTGATCGACCGGGAATGGCACAAGGCAAGTGATGGGTGATGAGTGACCCTTCGACAGTGCTCAGGACAGGCGGGTGACGGGGAATGAGCTCCAACTGGCGTGCTTGGCTCGCGTTCGGCCACGACCTTCTGGCCTGCGCAGCCGCGTGGCTCCTCGCCTACTGGCTGCGCTTGTCGCCCGATGTTCCTGATTACTACCTGGAACAGTCGGTCAGCACGCTCCCATGGGTCATGGGGGCGCACGCGATACTGTTCTGGGGCTTCGGGCTCTACCGCGGGATCTGGCGCTACGCCAGCCTGCCCGACCTCCGACGCATAGTAATGTCGGTCGGGGCCGCCGCCGTGGCGGTGCCGACGCTGATGCTCATGCTGCAGATCACCGTGCCGCGCAGCGTCTTCATCATGACGCCGATCCTCCTCATGCTGGTCATGGGAGGCAGCCGGGTGGCCTACCGCGCGTGGAAGGAACGCATGGTGACCGGCCTGCTGACCGCCGAGCGCGAGCCGGTGCTCGTCCTCGGATCGGGGGAAGCAGCGGTCAACCTGATCAAGGATCTCGCGCGCAGCCCGCAATGGCGCGTGGTCGGCGCGCTCGACGACGATCCCGCCATGATTGGCCGGCAGCTCCATGGAGTCAGCGTGCTGGGCCGCCTCAACGAGATCCCGAGGTGGCAGCGCCGGCTGGGCGTCGCGCAGGCGATCATCGCGATGCCCGAGGCGACCCACACCGCGCGGCGCCGGGTCATGGAGTTCTGCAACCACGCTGCGCTCAAGGTGCTGACGGTGCCTTCCTTCGACGATCTCGTGAGCGGGCGTGTCACCGTATCGCAGGTGCGCCACGTCGAGCTCGACGACCTGCTCGGGCGCGACCCGGTGACGCTCGACGCCGCGGGACTGCACGGTTGGCTCGCGGGCCGCGTGGTGATGGTCACCGGCGCCGGCGGATCGATCGGCGCCGAGCTCGCGCGCCAGATCGCGCGCTTTGCCCCCCGGCAGCTGGTGCTGTTCGAGTTGAATGAATTCGCGCTCTACTCCATCGAGCAGGAATTCGGGGCTCTCCACCCACAGCTCCCGGTGGTGCCCGCCATCGGCGACGTGAAGGACGCCGCGCGCGTCGAGCACATTCTTCGCACCCACCGCCCGTCGGTGATCTTCCACGCTGCAGCCTACAAGCACGTGCCGCTGATGGAAAACGACAACGCGTGGCAGGCAGTGCAGAACAACGTCGCGGGGACGCACTTGCTCGCGCGCGCCGCCGCGGCCGCGGGCGTGGAAAAGTTCGTTTTTGTCTCGACCGACAAGGCGGTCCAGCCCACGAGCGTGATGGGCGCGAGCAAACGGCTCGCCGAGATGGTGTGCCAGGCGCTGCAGAAGCCCGAAGGCACGCGCTTTGTCATGGTGCGGTTCGGCAACGTGCTGGGTTCCACCGGCAGCGTGATCCCCAAGTTCCGCGAGCAGATTGCCAAAGGCGGACCCGTCACCGTCACCGATCCGCGAGTCACGCGTTACTTCATGTCCATTCCCGAGGCCGTGCAGCTCGTCATGCAGGCAGGCCTGATGGGCAAAGGCGGCGAGATCTTCGTCCTCGATATGGGCGAGCCGGTGAAAATCGCCGACCTGGCGCGCGATCTGATCCGGCTTTCCGGCTTCAGCGAGGAGGAGATCCGGATCGTCTACACCGGGCTGCGGCCGGGGGAGAAGCTCTACGAGGAACCGCTCGCCGGCAACGAGAACCTGTTGCCCACGCCGCATGCGAAGCTCAAGGTCGCGCGCGCCCAGCGTGAAGACAGCGCCTGGCTGCCGCGCCTCGAGTCCTGGCTGCTGAGCAGGGGCGGGGTTGACGACCAGCGGGTCAGGGCCGAGCTTGCGAAATGGGTCCCGGATTACTCGCCGCGGTAAATCGGTTTGCGGGACGCGCCGCGCAATGGGCGGCGATCGCACTCGGGTTCTCCATCCCGATCTCGACGGCGCTCGATAACGTGCTGCTCGCCGTCCTGCTTGCGGGCTGGCTTGCGAGCGGCGCCTGGGGCGACAAGTGGAACGCAGTGCGCGGCAATCGCGTTGCGATCGCCGCGCTCGCGCTCTTTGGCCTGCTGCTCATCGGTATGCTCTACGGCGAGAGCGGTTCCGGAGATGCCGCACAAACCGTCCGCAAGTACTTGGACCTGCTATGGATATCCATCCTGCTCGGGGTATTCCGCGACGCCGTCATGCAAAGGCGAGCGCTGCACGCGCTGGCGCTCTCCCTCGCTCTTGTCATGCTCGTGTCGTTCTTGATCATGGCGAACGTGGTTCCGGAATTTCGTTCTGATTCTGTCATGGGAGTCGGCGCCACCGTCATCAAGACGCGCCAGACCCACGGACTGCTGATGGCATTCGGGGCATTCCTCTTCCTGCAACTCGCGCTCGCGGCCCCCTTGCCGCGCGCGCGAGTCCTCTGGGCTGTGCTCGCGGCACTGGCGATTGCGAACGGCACGCTTGTCGTCCCGGGCGCGACGGGCTACGCGGTGCTGGCGACCCTCGCGCTCTACCTCGGTCATGTCTGGAAAGGCTGGCGCGGCGTCGCGGCGGCGATAGGCGCCGTTATCGTGGCGGTCGCGGTGCTGATGACGGTACCGGGGCCGTTCCAGAAGCGCGTGGCGCTCATTCAGACCGAAGTGGAAAAGTGGCAACCCGGCAAGATGGATCTCGACTCCTCCGTCGGCACGCGGCTGGAGCTCTACCGCGTCAGCGCGGAACTCTATTGGGACCGTCCCGTTCTCGGCCACGGCACCGGGAGCTTCGCCCGGGCCTTCGCGGCGAGGGCTCAGGACCCGACCGCCAAGCCAGTGCGCAATCCGCACAGTGAATACCTGCACTGGATGGTGCAGCTCGGCGTGATCGGGCTCGCCGCCTTTCTCTACCTCTTCTGGACGCATTGGCGGCTTGCGCCGCATCTCGAAACGGCGCTCGTGCGCCACCTCGCGCGCGGCCTCGTCCTGACCATGGCAGTGGGGTGCCTGTTCAACTCCTGGCTGATGGACCACACCGAGGGCTTGCTCTATGCCTGGCTCGCGGGGCTGCTCTTCGCCGGACTAAAATCCCCGGAATCCGTCACTCGTCACCCATTGCCCGTCACCGGGTCCGGATGAAGCTGTCGGTCATCATCATTGCCAAGAACGCGGAAGCCACGATCCGCCGCTGCCTCGACTCGGTCGCGTGGGCCGACGAGATCGTCGTGGTCGAGCACGGCAGCGCCGACCGCACCGCCGACATCTGCCGCGAGTCAGGCGCGACGGTGCGCCAGACTCCCGACTGGCCCGGCTTCGGGCCCCAGAAGAGCCGCGCACTCGCGCTCGCCCGCGGCGACTGGGTGCTCTCGCTCGATGCGGACGAATGGGTGACGCCCGAGCTGCGGGCGGAAATCGGGCGTGCGATCGCATCGCCCGCCGCCCATGCCGCGTTCCGGATCCCGCGCCGCTCGAGCTTCTGCGGGCGCTTCATGCGCCACTCGGGCTGGTGGCCCGATTACGTCACGCGGCTGTTCCGGCGCGGCACGGCGCGTTTCTCGGACACCCTCGTGCACGAAAAGCTGATTGTGAACGGCGCGGTCGGCACGCTCGCGCCGCCGCTGCTGCACGAGTCCGTCACCGACCTCGACCAGATGCTGGTCAAGATGAACGCCTATTCGACCGCGAGCGCCCGCTCCCTTCACGAGCAGGGCCGCGGGGCCTCGCTTGCGACCGCGCTCGTGCACGGCACCTGGATGTTCATTCGCACCTACATCCTGCGCGCGGGGTTTCTCGACGGCCGCGAGGGGCTGATGCTCGCCATTGCCAACGCCGAAGGCTCCTATTACCGCTACCTCAAGCTCATGCTTCTCGCCGGCCGAAACGGCAAGCCGTCGGCGGGGCCGCATGAACCGGAAAATCCGTCATAGAATCCGTCTCGCGGCGATCTGTCTGCCATCCATCACCGAGCGGCAATGCGCACGGCTGTCATCATCACCACGTACAACACCCCCAAGGCCCTCGCCGCCGTGCTGGAGGGCTACCTCGCGCAGGACGCGCATGACTTCGAGCTCATCGTCGCCGACGACGGCTCGACCGACGACACGCGCCGGGTAATCGAAGACTACGCCCGGCGCGCGCAGTTTCCCCTGCACCACGTCTGGCAGGAGGACCGCGGATTTCGCGCCGCCGCCGCGCGCAATCGCGCGCTCGCTGCCGCGCGGGCCGATTACATCATCTTCAGCGACGGCGATTGCGTTCCGTCGCGCCATTTTGTGGCGACGCATCGCCGGCTCGCCGAGCCGGGGCGGTTTCTCGCCGGCAACCGCGTGCTGCTGAGCGCGCGCCTGACCGAGCGCGTGCTGCGCGAGCGCCTGCCGATACACGAGTGGAGCCGGTGGCAGTGGCTGCAAATGTGGGCAACGCGCGACGCCAAGCGCATCTGGCCGCTCCTCATCCTCCCGGACGGCGATTTCCGGAAGGTGAGGCCCCGGCGCTGGTACGGCGTGAAGACCTGCAACCTGTCGGCCTGGCGCAGCGACCTCGCGGCTGTAAACGGGCTCGACGAGACCTACACCGGCTGGGGCCTCGAGGATTCCGACCTGGTGATCCGGCTGCTGCACGCAGGCGTCCTGCACAAGAGCGCGCGCTTCGCGACACCGGTGTTCCATCTCTGGCACCGCGAGTCCGACCGTGGCAGGCTGCCCGCGAACCAGCGCCTGCTCGACGACCTCGTGGCCTCGCTGCGCACCCGGGCCCCTCTCGGCCTCGACCAGTACCTATGACGGGCGCACCGGCGGCGGGTGCCGCGGCCAGCGCTTCCCTGTCCGCTCCCCGCAGCGTCCTGATCATCGTGACGCGGCGCATCGGGGATGTGCTGCTTGCCACCCCCTTGATCCGCTCGATCAAGCTCGCCTGGCCGGGGACCGCTGTGGATGCGCTCGTCTTCGGCGGGACCGAGGGCGTGCTCGCCGCCAACCCCGACCTGCGGCGCATCTTGACCGTCCCGGCGCGGCCCACCGTGCCATGGCATCTCGGGTTCCTGGCGCGCCTGTGGCGCCGCTACGACATCGCGCTGTCGCTACTCGTTGGCACCCGGCCCACGTTATATGCGCTCGCCGCCGGGCGGCGCAGCATCGGGCTGCAACCATCCGGCAAAAAGGAAGCGTGGAAGCGGCGCCTCCTCAGCCGCTGGGTGCCCTTCGACAATCTCAACACCCACACCGTGCGCATGCACCTCGCCCTCGCCGAAGCGCTCGGCATTCCGCCGCGCGCCGAGGTGGTTGCCGCCTGGAGCCCGGAGGACGAGAGGCGGGTTGCCGCTCTCTGCGACCCGAACGGCGCCCAGCCGCTCGCCGTGCTGCACCCCTATCCCAAGTACCCGTACAAGATGTGGCACCGCGATGGCTGGATCGAGGTTGCGCGCTTTCTTGCCGCGCGCGGGCTTCGGCTCGCGTTGACGGGGAGCAGCGAAGCGGACGAGGTTGCATACGTGGACAGCCTCGCGCGCGCGCTGCCAGCGGGAACGATTTCCGCCGCCGGCAAGCTCAGCCTCGGCGCCGCGGCGTGCCTGGTGAGCCGCGCGCGGATCTACGTCGGGCTCGATACCGCGATGACACATATCGCCGCCGCGCTCGGCGTGCCAACCGCCGCGCTCTACGGCCCCACCAATCCCGTGAAGTGGGGCCCGTGGCCGCGCGGGCACGCGTCCGATGCCAATCCCTGGCGGCGCTGCGGCAGCCAGCAAGCCGGCAACGTAACGCTCATTCAGGGTCTCGGCGCCTGCGTGCCCTGCCACCTGGAAGGTTGCGAGCGGCACATCGGCAGCACCAGCGACTGCCTGCAGCAGCTGCCCGCGGCGCGGGTCATCGCGGCGCTGGAACGGATGCTGGGCGGAGACCGCCCTTGAGGCGCGGCGGGATCAGGCTCCCCGGCCGTCGAAGAACGCAGCGATCGCCGCGACGATTCCGGCCACATCGGCTTCGGTCAGGTCGTAGTACAGCGGCAACCGCAGCAGGCGCGCGCTGACGTCGTCGGTCACCGTCATCGGTCCCGCCGCGCGGCCGAGCCTCCTTCCTGCCGGCGAGGAGTGCAGGGGGACGTAGTGGAACACCGAGTGGATGCCGCGCGCCTTGAGGTGAGCGATCAGCCGCGAGCGCGCTTCGAGGTCCCGCAACAGGATATAGAACATGTGGCCGTTGCCGGTGATGCCAGCAGGCTCCGGCTGCGGCAGGGCGAGCGCGCCGCGCTGAGCCACCGGCGCGAGCCCCTTGCGGTAAGCGGCGCACAGCGCGATGCGCTTCGCGTTGATCGCTTCCGCGCGCTCGAGCTGCGCCCACAGGAACGCGCCGACCAGCTCGCTCGGCAGGTAGGAAGAGCCGATGTCGACCCAGCTGTACTTGTCCACTTCGCCCCGGAAGAACTGGGCGCGGTTGGTGCCCTTCTCGCGGATGATCTCGGCGCGCGCAATGAGGCGCTCGTCATTCACCAGCAGCGCTCCGCCTTCCCCGCTGATCACGTTCTTGGTCTCATGGAACGAGAGACAGCCGAGGTGGCCGATCGCGCCGAGGCTGCGGCCCTTGTAGCGGGCAAGGACCCCCTGCGCGGCGTCCTCCACCACCACCAGATTGCGCTCGCGCGCGAGCCTCATGATCGCGTCCATTTCGCACGCGACGCCGGCGTAGTGCACCGGCACGATTGCCTTCGTGCGAGGCGTGAGGGCGGCGGCGATGAGGCGTTCGTCGAGGTTGAGGGTGTCGGGGCGCACATCGACGAACACCGGGACCGCGCCGCGCAGCACGAACGCGTTCGCGGTGGAGACGAAGGTGAACGACGGCATGATCACCTCGTCGCCCGGCGCGAGGTCGCAC
Organism: Burkholderiales bacterium; assembly: GCA_036555615.1. Lineage (GTDB taxonomy): Bacteria > Pseudomonadota > Gammaproteobacteria > Burkholderiales > SG8-41 > SG8-41. Next base: position 21,159 of record DATBKZ010000108.1, read on the forward strand.
AGGATCGCGGCCATCTCGAGCGCCGCCGTGCACGAATGCGTGAGCAGCGCGCGTTTCGCGCCGAGGCGCTCCTCCAGCCAGCGGTGGCAGCGCTTCGTGTACGGGCCGTCCCCCGAAAGATGGCCCTCGCGCACCGCCTGGGCGATGTTCTCGAGCTCGGCGCCGATGACGAACGGCTTGTTGAACGGGATCTTCAAGCGCGTCAGCCCTGGCTCCCGATCGCGACGCCGAGGCAGATCAGCACGACGCCCACGATCTTGGGCGCCGTCAGGGGCTCGTGGAAGATCCACGCGGATGCGATAGCCACCAGCACGAATGCAAGGCTCGTGAAGGGATAGGCGTGGGAGAGGTCGAGCTTGGTCAGGGCGGCCATCCACGCCGCAGCCGCGACCAGCAGCCCGCCGAAGGCGGAGGCGACCCATGGATTCACGAAGAGCTTCGCGATGAACCAGAGCTTGTCGGGGGCGCCATCCGGGAACGGGCCGGCAGCGCCGACCTGCCACTTGATGACGATCTGGGCATAGACCATCAGCACGATCATCAACGCCACGTAGACGTAGCTCATGGGATCACCTTGTGGTAGAGATCGAGGGCGTTGCGGAACCGGAACCCCAGCGAGGCGTAGAGATTGAGCGCGGCGAGGTTGCCCGCCGAGATCGAGCTCGAAAGCTCCTGTGCCCCCTGCCGCGCGAGCTCTACGCACACCGCGCTCCACAGGTGCCGGGCGAGCCCGCGGCCGCGGTGCCGTTCCCCCAGCGCATGCAGCACGAGCTTTCCCCCTTCGTGCGCGATGAAGCCCGCGAGCTCGCCCGTCCACGTGAGGCCGTAGACCTTGCCTGCCCCGTGCAGCGTTCTCAGCCAGTTCTCGTAGCGCAAATCGGCGCGCGCGCGCGCCACGTTGAAATCGCGGTGAAAGCGCCCCTGCTGGAACGCGCCGCGGCAGATCGCCACCAGCGCCTCCAGCGCGGCCTCGCGGCTGGCGCCCGCTGCCGGGTGCGGCTGCAGCTTGAAATCGCGCGCGGCGCAATACGGCTCGATCAGTGTGTCGCAGTAGTAGAAGCCGTGCTCGTGGAGCGCGCGCTTGTCCGCGAGCGGGTCCAACCGGACCGTGTAGTGCCCGGGGCCGCGCACCTGCATGAGAATCTCCGGCGCCGCGGAGGAGAGCTCGTAGGCCTCGCAGCCGAGCGCCGCGCTGTCCCACGGCACGCGCTCAATCGGTCTTGCGGCTGCCATCGAAAGTGGTGCGCATCACGATGTAGAGCGGGCGCTTCTTCGCCTCGTCGAAGGTCTTGCCGAGGTAGATGCCGATCACGCCGAGGATCGAGATGATGACGCCGCCAATGAAGTAGATCGATGCGATGAGGCTCGGCCAGCCCATGATCGGCGAGCCGTAGAGGGCCGCCTGCACGACGATGTAGATGCCGTAGCAGAACGCGAGGGCCGCAAGCACGAAGCCGAAGCGCACCGCCAGCCGCAGCGGCTTGTCGGAATACGCGACGATGGTCTCGCCGGCAAGCCGCAGCAGCTTCGCCACCGTGTAGGTCGAGGGCCCCGCATAACGCTCGTCGTGCTGGACATCGATCGAGCTCGTGGGAAACCCCATCCACCTCACCTGGCCGCCGAAGAAGCGCAGCTGCTCGCGCATCTGGCGCAGGTTCGCCACGACCTTGCGCGAGATGATGCGGAAGTTCCCGCTCCTCCCGTCGTAGTCGATGTCGGCGAGCCAGCTGAAGATCCGGTAGAACAGCCACGACCTCAGGCGCTTTCCCACGCTGTCGGAACGCCGGCCCCGGTTCGCCAGCACCACGTCGAAGCCTTCCCGCGCCCTGGCGTAGAGCCGCGGGATCTCCTCGGGGCGGTCCTGCAGGTCGCAGTCCATCACCACCACCCAGTCGCCGTCGCAATGGTCGAGCCCCGCGGTGATGCCGTAGTGCTGCCCGAAGTTGCGGCTGAACTGGATGCCCCTCACCCGGGCGTCGCGGCGCGCGAGGTCCGCGATGATGTCCCACGAGCGGTCCCCGCCGCTGTCCTCGACCATGACGATCTCGAAATCCTGCGTGATGGCGGAGAGCGCCGCAACGAGCCTGCGGTAGAGCTCCTCGAGGCAGCCTTCGGCGCGGTAGACCGGCGTGACGATTGAGATATGCGGCATCGCTTAGTGGCTCGCCATGGTTCCGGCGGGCGCAAACTGAATGCGGTAGAGGTTGTCGTAGATACCGCCGCGCTCGAGCAGCTCGCGATGGGTGCCGGTCTCGACGATGCGGCCGCGGTCGAGCACCACGATGCGATCCGCGTTCTCGACCGTGGACAGCCGGTGCGCGATGACGATCGTCGTGCGCCCCCGCATGAGCGCCTCCAGCGCCGCCTGGACGTGGCGCTCGGACTCGGTATCGAGCGCGGAGGTCGCCTCGTCGAGCACCAGCACCGGGGCGTTCTTCAGCACCGCGCGCGCGATCGCCAGCCGCTGGCGCTGGCCTCCGGAGAGCTTCAGGCCCTTCTCGCCGATCAAGGTCGCGAGTCCCTGTGGCAGCTCGCGGATGAACTCCATCGCGTGCGCCGCCTCGGCGGCCGCGACGATGTCCCGTTCGGACGCCCCGTTCATCGCCCCGTAGGCGATGTTCGCCGCCACCGTGTCGTTGAACAGCACCACGTCCTGCGACACCAGCGCGATATTGGCGCGCAGGCTCGCGAGCGTGAGCGTCTCGAGATCCTGCCGATCGAGCAGCACGCGGCCGCGGGTCGGGCGATAGAAGCGCGGGACGAGATTCGCGAGCGTCGTCTTGCCCGCTCCCGACGGCCCGACGAGGGCTATCGTCTGCCCGGGCTCGATCGTCAACTCGATGCCCTCCAGCGCCGACTTTTCGGCCCCGTCGTAGCGCAAGCTCACGTTCTCGAACCGGATCTCGCCCCGCGCGCGCCCCAGCGTGCGCGTGCCGCGATCCGGCTCCGATTCCTCGTCGATCAGCCGGAAGACGCTCTCCGCCGCCGCGAGGCCCTTCTGCAGGTACTCGTTGATGTCGGTGACGCGCTTGAGCGGCGCCATGAGGAGCAGCATCCCGGTGGCGAACGCCGCGAAATCGCCGACGGAAAGCGCGGCGGCACTCGACCACCCCATCGCGAACCAGATGACAGCGGCCAGCGCGACCGCCGCGATCAGCTGCACGATGGGCGCACTCGCCGCGACCGCCGCGGCCTGCTTCATCATGTGCCGCCGCACGTGGTTCGCCTCCTCATCGAAGCGGCGGCGCTCGTAATCCTGCCCGCCGAACAGCTTCACGACCTTGTGCCCGCCGATCGCCTCGTCGATCACCTGCGTGATGTGGCCCATCGCGTCCTGGACCTCGCGGCTCGAGCGGCGCAGGCGGATGCTGAACGCCTGAACGATCCCGACGATGACCGGCGCGACCGCCAGCGCAAACAGCGTGAGCTTCCAGTTGAGCCAGAGCAGGTACGCCAGCAGCCCGACGATCACGAGCATGTCCCGGAACACGATGGTGAGCGCGCTGGTGGCCGCCGCGGTGACCTGCGTCACGTCGAAGGTGAGCTTGGAGATGAGCGTGCCGGCGGGCTCGCGCTCGTAGAACGCGGCGGGAAGCGCGAGAAGCTTCCCGAACATGGCGTTGCGCAGATCGGTCACCAGCCGCGTCCCCACCCAGTTGATGCCGTAGGCGGCGACGAAGGTCGCGAGCCCGCGGACCAGGAAGAGGAGCACGATCGCCGCCGGCAGCCACTGCATCACGACCGGGTCGCGCTCGACGAATGTGCCCTCGATGATCGGCTTCGCCAGCGCCGGCAACGCCGGCGCGGTCGCCGCATACACCACCATTCCCAGGATGCCCAGCAGGAACATGCGCCAGTAGGGCCTGACGTGGCGAAGCAGCCGCAGGTAGAGCTGCGTGCTGGTCATCGGACGCATGAGGCGCACGATAGCAAATCGCCTCTGCCGGGGAAAGGCGTGACGTGCACGGCGTGACGCAGAATCGCGCTCCTAACCCACGGGCCCCCGGACGATTATTCCAATGTCAACCGACATCAGCGGAACGTGAACTGCGCCGTCGCGAAGAACGACCGCTCCGGCTGCGGGTAGGCGAAGAAGGTCGGCGTGAAGGAATCGAAGACGGCGTAGTTGAAGTACTTTTCGTTGAGAAGGTTCGTCACGCCGGCCCCGAGCAGCCAGCCGCCGCTCTCCCAGGCAAGCTTGAGATCAACCACCGTGTACGCGGGCATCTTGCGACCGAACGTGTTGGTTTCGTCACCATCGAAGACCTGCTCGCCGACGTACCGCACCACGATGTCTCCCCGCGCGCGCGGCATGAAGGCCCAGCCCGCGCCCGCGTTTGCGGCGTGGCGCGGCACGAGTGGCACCTCGTTGCCGGCGATCGGCACGCCACCGAATTCGCCGGAGCGAAACTCCGACATAGCGTAGGTGTAGTTCACGAAGACATCGAACGAGCGGGCGAAGCGCCACTTGCCCTCGGCCTCCAGGCCTTGCCGGCGCGTCGGCGGGATGTTGCGATTGACGAACGCCTGGGGATCGAAGTACAGCTCGTTGTCGGTCTCGATGTGATACAGCGCGATCCGGTACGTCCCGGGGCCGGAGCGGATGTCGAACCCGACCTCCTGCTCGCGCGAAGTTTGGGGCTCGAGCAGGCTCACCACGCCGGTGAACAGGTTGTAGACGTCGTTGACGTTGGGGACGCGGAAGCTGCTGCCGACTTTGGCATAAGGGGAGAGGGTGGCGCTCGGCTGATAGCGCAGGCCGACATCGTATGCGGTGAGGTTGCGCGTGCGCTCGTCCGTCTGGCCCGGGTTGGCCAGGTCGGTGACACCATATTCCACCCGGTGCAGCCGCCCGCCGAGTGAAAGGTTCCACGCCTCCCCGATCGCCGTCGAGTTCTGCAAGTAAACGGCCTGATTGCGCTGGAACGCATCCGGCTGCCGGGGTGCGCCAAACACGGAAGTCGTGTTCAGGAACGACCAGTCGTCGAGGTCCACGCCCGCGACCAGGTTGTGCCGCCAGCCGCCCAGACCATGGGGCAGCTTGAACCGCGGCGAGAAGGACCATACGCTGGTGTCGGAGTCGATCGGGCTGCCGACGATGCTCGCCTTGATGTCCTTCTCGCGGTAGCCCAGGTCGGCGGCGAGCCGGCCCGCGCCGACGGCCCACTCCGCGCTGCCGACGACGAACCCGCCCGTGCGGTTGCTGAAGTCGTTGGGCGTCGCGGCCTGCCTGCGGTCAGCGGCGATCTGGGCCTCGGAGAGCGCGCCGGGCAGCCTCAGGTCCTGGTCGTCGGCGCCGGCCTTGAGCGAGAAGCTTGCCCGCTCGCCCGTCCAACGCGCGTCGGCCAGCGCGTTCTTCTGGCGCAGCCGGTTGTTGTCGCGGTAGTTTTCGGTCGCGTAGTAGCTGCCGTTGACCCGGAGCGAGACGCTCTCGCCGCCGAGATTGACGCCGATGCCGGCTTCGCTCGAGCTGTACGTCCCGCCGCCGCCGTAGACCAGCGCCGAGCGTTGCCCGAGCGTCGGCTTCTTGGTGATGACGTTGATGGTGCCTCCGGTCGCCCCGCCGCCGTAGAGCACCGAGCCCGAGCCGCGCATGACTTCAATGCGCTCGATCGCGGACAGTGGGATCCCCGTCCAGTTCACCGTGGTCTGCTCGTTCTCGCTGATGCGGACTCCATCGAGCAGCACCAGCGTGTTCTGGTCGCCGAACGTGCCGAACCCGCGCATGTCGACCTGCACGTTGGACGATCCCGAGTTGTCGCGCGCGCGGATGCCGGGCAGCGGGCGCAGCAACTCGGGCACCGTCCGCGCGGTGCTGTTCCTGATGTCCTCGGCCGTGATGATCGTTACGTTCACCGGCTTGTCGAGATAGCGGTCTTCGAAGCGGGTCGCCGTAACGATGACCGGCGCGCCGACCGCAACCGGCGGCTCGGCCGCGGCCGCCCACCACGCGGCGGCCGATGCCACGCACGCCGCTGCCGTTCTGAAAGACATGGACTCTCCCCGCGCACGCCCGCCGCATGCAAGAAAGCGCAAGGAAATGACGCTGGAAGGCCGGACCGGCAACGGTCACGCCGCTTCCCCGCGGCATTTCCACCATCGGAGCGGGCCGGTATACGGGCTTGCGAGAACTTGGCGCGCCGCCTTCCCATGCGCGACTCGCGCACAGTGGCCAGGAACCTCCGTGCCGGAGGCTCTTCGACGCGCCCACGCTCGCTTACCGTTGCGGGGGCAGCACAGGTCTTTCACCTGTTTCCCGTTTGACCCGCGGCGGCAAATCGCGCGCGGGCACCCGGTGCCGAGTACGGGCCGGCGCGGCTCACGGATAGCGCGCCTCCCGCACGGCACCGATTCTAGGCGCTGGCCCGCGCCCGTTCAATCACCATTCCGCGATGCGGCAAGAGGCGTTTATGCTGCCCGCTGGTTGTTTTCCACGCCACCTCAGCCCTTTAAGCCTCGCGTTTGAACTCGCCTAGGAGGGATGCACTAGTGCCTTTTGGCGGGCGCGTGAGTACCTGCTCACGCGGCTGTGGCATGCGTGCCAAACAACATTCAAAAATGACTGTTAGCAGTTGACTTAGCAGGATTTTTGAAACTATAGTGTGCCGATGGAAGCGGAATTTAAATCGCTCGAACGCAAGTTGCGCGAGTTTGTCGACTTATGTCAGCGATTGCGCGACGACAACCAACAATTGCGCCAGCAGCTTGCCTCCGCGATCAGCGACAACAAGCAGCTCTCCGAAAAAATCGGCACTGCGACCAATCGCTTGGAGACCCTGCTTAATCAGATTCCTGAAGAAGACGCATGAGCGTGGATCCCAAGGCCCTGCAGGTCACGGTCATGGGGCGGGAATTTCGCGTCGCGTGCCCCGAAAACGAGCACAAGGAATTGCTCGAGGCAGTCGACTACCTCAACAAGAAGATGGACGAGATCCGGGACGGGGGCAAGGTCGTCGGGATCGAGCGCATCGCCATCATGGCCGCACTCAACATCGCGCACGAGCTGCTGAGCACTAAGGTGGGCGGTTTTGACATGGCGGCGCTGAAGCGTAGAATGCAGAGCATGGAAACCACGCTCGATCAGGCGATGCGTGATCAGAGCAAGCTATTCTGAATATCCCCTGCGGTGTTCGTTGCTAGGGCCGTAGATTCTTTGAACCAACATCGTTGAATCTGGACGCCGACTCAAGCAGCACCGGTGTGCGCATCCCACACGGACGCGCCTAATGGGCTCGGAAGGCGACCACCCTTGAACCGTTGGTTCAAGATCCAGGCCTGACGGCACAGGCGGGGGTCCAAACACAAGAATGCGGCGTGTCTCGCCGCATTTTTTTTGGCGATCCTCTTGCATCACTCGTCACCTGTCACCCGTCATGCCTTCGAGATGAAATACTGGCTGTTCAAGTCCGAGCCCTCCCAATACAGCATCGAGGACCTCGCGCGCGACCAGGCCACGGCCTGGACCGGCGTGCGCAACTACCAGGCGCGCAATTTCATGCGCGATGAGATGCGCCCTGGCGACCGCGGTTTTTTCTTCCACTCGAGCTGCGCGGAGCCCGGCATCGTCGGTATCGTCGAGGTCGCAAGAGCGGCCTACGCCGACCCGACGCAGTTCGACCGGAAGAGCCGCTACTACGATCCCGGCGCGGACCGCTCCGCGCCACGGTGGGTCAACGTGGACGTGAAGTTCGCAGGCAAGACGCGGCTCGTGGCGCTCGCCGAGCTGCGCGCCCACAAGGCACTCAAGGCGATGCAGCTGCTACAGCGCGGCAACCGGCTTTCCATCATGCCGGTCACCGCCGCCGAATGGGATTACCTCATGCGCCTGTTGAAGAACCAGGGATGAGGGGTGGTGCGCTTCATTCGAGGCGCAACAGGCGCGCGGCGTTGCCCCAGAGTATCTGCTGGCGCTGGCGGTCGTTCACCGACTTCATGGTCTTCACGGTCTTGACCGGATCGTTGTCGGCGATGTCGAAACAATAGTCGCTGCCCATCATGATGCGCTCCGCCCCGACCAGCTCCACCAGGTCATCCATGATCGGCTGCGAGTAGCTGATTGTGTCGTAGGTGAAGCGGCGCAGGTACGCGCTCGGCGGGCGCGGAATGACCTTGCACTCGCCGCGGATCTCGAACCCGCGGTCGAGGCGCCCGCGCAGGATCGGCAGCGCCCCGCCCGCATGCGGCAGGCTTACCTCCAGCTTCGGGAAGGCATCCATCACGCCGCCGAAGATGAGATGCGCCGCCGCGATCGCCGTGTCGAACGGGTTGCCCAGCAGGTTGATGAGGTAGTACTGCTTGAGCCGCTCGTTATTGATCATCATCGGGTGCAGGAACACCGGCAGGCCGAGGTCGGCGATGCGCTCATAGACCGGGAAGAAGCTGCGGTCCGAGAGCTCGCGGTCGCGCACCGCCGTCGCCAGGTAGATGCCGCGGATGCCCGGCAGCCGCGCGACGCGCTCGAGCTCCTCCAGCGCGAGATTGGGGTTCTGCAGCGGCAGGCACGCGAAGCCGATGAAGCGGTCGGGATGCCTGCGGTGCGCCTCGCTGATGGCATCGTTGAAGGCCACGCACAGCCGCAGCCCCAGCTCGTCGTCCGCCCAGTACACCATCGGCTGCGTGAGCGACAGCGCGTGCATGCCGACGCCGATCCGGTCCATCGTCCGGATGCGGTCGTCGAGGTCGTAGAAGTGCGGCGTGATCGGCCCGGTGCGCAGCAGCAGCCCGACCTGGATGAAGCGCGCCCCGGAAGCGTCGGCGATCACCGTCGCGCCGCAGCGCCGCCCGTGATCGGCGATCAGCTTCAGATACGACTCGGGAAAGAAATGCGCGTGGGTATCGATCGTCCGCGGCTTCGCCATTACCTTACCTCATCATTGCAGCTTGACCCCCGTTGCCTCCACCACCTCCGCCCACGCCTTGACATCCCGTTCCAGCGCCGTCCGCAGTTCCGCCGGGGTCATCGTCAGCGCTTCCGCGGCATTGGCGGCGAAGATCTCCTTCACCTTCGGCGCCGCCTGTGCCCGCGTGAATTCCGCGTTCAACCGCTCGATCACGCCGCGCGGCGTCCCGGCCGGGGCAAGCACGCCGGCGATCACGGCGCCTTCCACGCCCTTGATGGTCTCGGCGATGGTCGGAATGTCGGGCAGATACGGCGAGCGCCGCGCCGCGGCCACGCCGAGCGCCACCAGCTTGCCGCGCTGCACGTGCTGGATGCTGGGCGGCACCGTGGCCATCACCAGGGCGACCTCGCCGCCGAGCAGCGCCGTTACCGGCAGGGCCCCGCCCTTGTAGGCCACGGGCGTCACCTGGATGCCGGCGCGCATGCGGAATTTTTCCGCCGTCATGTGCGTCACGGTGCCGATGCCCGAGTTCGCGAGCGTGATCCCCGGATGCTGCTTCGCCACCGCGATCAGCTCGCGCACCGTCTTTGCGCCAACCGAGGGGTGCGTGACGAGGATGAGCGGCGACGAGTTCACCGGCGCCACCGGCGCGAAGTCACGCAGCGGGTGGTACGGCAGCTTCGTGTACAGCGAGGTCGTGATCGTGTGCGTCGAGAGATCGGTGAAGAACAGCGTATGGCCGTCGGGCGCGGCCTTCGCGACCAGGTCGGCGCCGATCGTGGTTCCCGCGCCGGGCCGGTTCTCCACGATCACCTGCTGGCCGAGGCTCTTGGCAACCTCGGCGGCCGTCGCCCGCGAGAACGTGTCGGTCGGCCCGCCCGGTGGAAACGGAACGATCAGCCGGATAGGCCGCGCCGGAAATGCTTGTGCCAGCGCGCCTGCTGCGGTCAATGCCCCGAGGGCAAGCATGACTATGCTGCAATAGATCGTCTTCATGGCCTCTCCTCCCTCTCGTCACTCATGGTCCCTCGCGCCGTTCTACGATAAGTGCCGCTTGAAGAACTCGACCGTCAGCGCGAGCGCCCGGTCCGCCTCCGGCTTGCTGTAGGTCCGCCCGCCGTGGCGCGCGAACGCGTGATCTGCCCCGGGGTACTTGTAGATCGCCACCAGGGGATTGGGCGCGAGCCGGCGCTCGAGGAGCTCGTTCACCTCCGCCTGCACCCAGCGATCCTTCATCGCCATGTGCAGCATGAAGGGACGGTGGAGGCTTGGCGCCTCGCGGATGTGGTGCTCGATGTAGGTGCCGTAATAGGCGACCGCGCAATCGATATCGGTGCGGCAGCACATCAGGAAGCAGAGCTTGCCGCCCAGGCAGTAGCCGACCGCGCCGACCTTCCCGTTGCACTCCGGCAGCTTCGCGAGATGATGCCACGTGTCCTCCATGTCGCGGACGCCGAGGTCGTAATCAAAATCGTAATAGAGATCGAAGGCCTGCTTCACGTGCTCGGGATTGGAGTCCGAAAGCTCCACCCCGGGCTCCTGCCGCCAGAAGAGATCCGGAACGAGGCAGACGAATCCCGCTTCTGCGAATTCCGCGGCATGGCGGCGCATCGTGTCATTGACGCCCCAGATCTCCATGATCGCGATGACCGCGCCGGCAGGCTTCCGCTCCGGCAGGGCAAGGTAGGCGCCCATTATCCCGTCGCGCAGCGGCACATTGATTGTTCCCGTCTGCATGCGTGACGAGCGCCAACCATCACCAGGTGGCGACTCTCGCCTCCCCCTCCTCCGGATTCCCGCGGCACGGCTATTCTAGCCTTTAGCCGCGCTACACTTCAGCCATGGTCGAATGGTGGTGGGCCTATCTTGCGCTCGGCGCCTTCGTCGGCTTTTTCAGCGGGCTGCTCGGCATCGGAGGGGGCTCGGCCATGGTGCCGGTGCTCGCATTCATCTTCTCCGCCAAGGGCTTCGCCTCCGAGAACGTGGTGCACCTCGCGCTCGGCACCGCGCTCTCGACCATCCTGTTCACCTCTGCCTCCAGCGTGAGGAGCCATCAGCAGCGCCGCGCGGTCAACTGGACGGTGATGCTCCGGATGCTGCCCGGCATCGTGGCCGGAACGCTCGGTGGCGCGCTGCTCGCCGGCCATCTCGACGCCCGCTTGCTGAGCGTCGCCTTCACCTTCCTCATCTACTACCTCGCGACGCAGATGATCCTCGAGCGCGGACCCGCGGCGACCACCGCGCTTCCCGGGCGCGCCGCGATGTCGGCTGCGGGCGGCATCATCGGCTTCGTGTCGAGCCTTACCGCCACCGCCGGCGCCTCCCTCACGGTGCCGTTCCTGGTCAGGCGCGGTCTCAGCGTGCACCAGGCAATCGGCACCGCCGCGGCCGTGGGCTGGCCGCTTGCCCTCGCAGGCACGCTCGGCTACGTCGCAGGCGGAGCGGGCCGTCCGGGCCTGCCGGAGTGGAGCGCCGGATACGTGTATTTCCCGGCATTCACGTGGATCGTCGCCGCGAGCATGGTCATGGCGCCGGTCGGCGCTCGCATCGCCCATCGCACGCCGGGCAGGACGCTGAAGCGGGTCTTTGCCGCCGTGCTCTTTCTCCTCGCGACCATCATGCTCGTGCGCTTCCTGTAGCGCCCGACCAGGCCAGCAGGACCGCAACGACGGGTATCATGTCCCCCTCCGCTGGCATTGTTATGGCGACATAATTTTCCGTGATTTCACCCTCCGCGAAGCGAAGCGGCTGCGCTACCTCTGGCGGGCTGCCAACTACCGGCTGCGGGTGAGTCCAAGGGAGATTGCGTTTCTCTCGCGCCGATTGCGCGCCGGGGACACCGCGATCGATGTCGGCTGTCACAAGGGCGGCTTTCTGTTCAGGCTCCAGCGCTACGTCCAGGCGTCAGGACGGGTCTACGGCTTCGAGCCGCAGCCGCAGCTTGCGCAGTACCTGAAGGAGATCGTGGCGATCGGGCATTGGGACAACGTGGTCGTGGAGGCCTGTGCGGTATCGTCCGCGAACGGCTCGACGGAGCTGTTCGTTCCCGCGCCCGAGGGTGAACCGTCGGCGAGCGCCTCGCTATCGGTCACCAGCAGCGACCGGCCGCATTACCAGATCCGCGTCCCCGTCGTCACCCTCGATGACTATTTCAGGGAGAAGGGGGGATCACGGATCGCCTGCATCAAGTGCGATTGCGAAGGCCATGAGATCGAGGTGTTCAAGGGCGCTGCGGGCATTCTGCGGCGCGACCGCCCGGTGCTGCTTTTCGAGTGCGAGCGGCGTCACCTGCCCGAATCCTCGCCCGCCGCCGTGTTCGATTACCTGCGAGGCTTCGGTTACTACGGCTTCTTCTTCGGCCCCGCCGGCCTCATGCCAGTCGAGCAGTTCCAGGTCGATCTCCACCAGCCCGTCCGCCCGGGAGAGTTCTGGAGAGCCCGGGACTACTACAACAACTTCGCCTTCCTCCCGGATACCCCGGTAATCTAGACGACGCCCTCGGCGCGCAGTCGCGCGATGGCGGCATCCTCCATGCGGAGCACGCCGCGCAGTACCTCTTCCGTGTGCTGGCCGAGCGTGGGCGGCGCCGCCTTGTGCTCGAGCGGCGTGCCGGAGAACTTCATCGGGCTGGCGATCAACGGGACCATGCCGGCGAGTGGATGCTCGAGCTCGATTTTCATGCCGCGCGCCATGACCTGCGGCTCTTCGAACACCTGCTCGAGATTGTTGATCGGGCCGTTGGGCACCCCCGCCGCCTCGAGCGCGTCACACCATTCCTTCGTCGTGCGTTTCGCAAATATCTCCGCGAGGAGCCGCGTGATGGCCTCGCGATTCTCCACCCGCTTCGAGTTGGTCGAGAAGCGCGGATCCCGCGCGAGCTCCTGGCAGCCGGCCACCTCGCAGAATTTGCCGAAGAGGTTGTCGTTGCCGCAGGCGAGGATGACGTCGCCGTCCCGCGTCTTGAACGGCTGGTAGGGCACGATGTTAGGGTGCGCGTTTCCGATGCGCCCCGGGGCCACGCCGGTAGCGAGGTAGTTCATGCCCTGGTTGGCGAGGATGCCGACCTGGGTGTCGAGAAGCGCCAGATCGAGGTGCTGGCCGGCGCCGCTCTTCTCCCGGTGCGCGAGCGCCGCGCAAATCGCCACCGTCGCGTACATACCGGTCATGATGTCCGCGATCGGGATGCCCACGCGCTGCGGGCCGCCGCCGGGAAGATCGTCGCGCTCCCCCGTGATGCTCATGACGCCCCCCATGCCCTGGATCATGAAATCGTAGCCGGGGCGCTCGCGATACGGCCCGGTCTGCCCGAAGCCGGTCACCGAGCAGTAGACGATGCGCGGGTTGATGCTCTTGAGGTCGTCGTAGCCTAACCCGTAGCGCGCGAGATCGCCCACCTTGTAGTTCTCGATCAGCACGTCGGACCGCCGCGCAAGCTCGCGCACGATGTCCTGCCCTTGCGGCTTCGCGAGGTTGACGGTGACGGACTTCTTGCCGCGGTTGGCGGAGGCGAAATAGGCCGACTCCCGGGTGTCTTTCCCGGCCCGGTCCTTCAGCCACGGCGGACCAAAGGCCCGCGAATCGTCACCCGTGCCCGGGCGCTCGATCTTGATCACCTCGGCGCCGAGATCGGCCAGGTTCTGCCCGCACCACGGCCCCGCGAGCACGCGCGACAGGTCAAGCGCCCTGATATGTGACAGCGGACCCGGCATGCTCTATTGCCCCGTGAATTCGGGCTTCCGCTTCTCCGCAAACGCCCGCATTCCAATGCGGTAGTCCTCGGTGCCGAAATAGGCGAAGTTTTCTTCGATCTCGCTGTCGGTAAGCGGCGCCGGCTGCGGCGCGAGCCGCCGCACGAAGCGCTTGTGCCAGCGGTTGACGAGCGGCGCGCCCTCCGCGATCCGGCGCGCGGTCGCGTACGCCTCTTCTTCCAGCCGGGTGTCGGGAACCATGCGGGTCACCAGCCCCTTCTGCAAAGCTTCTTGCGCCCCCCACATGCGTCCCTCGACGAGGATCTCCAGCGCGACCGCGCGCCCGGTGAGCGGCAGCAGCGCAGCGAGCTCGTCGTAGGCAATGGGAAATCCCAGGCGGTTGATCGGCACGCCGAAACGCCCCGATCGGCCTGCGATGCGCAGGTCGCACATGCAGGCGATCTCCAGCCCCCCGCCCGCGCAGGCTCCATGGATCATCGCGACCGTCGGGTGACGGCATTCCCCAAGGGCTTTCAGCGCGCCGTGAACATGCTGCTGGTGGTAGACCCTGCCCTGCGCGGCGTCGGCGCGAGCCGTCTCGAATTCGGCAATGTCGGCGCCCGCAGCGAACGCATCGCTTCCCGCCCCCCGCAGCACGACGCAGCGCAGGTCATCATCAGCTGACAAATCGTAGACGACGCGCGCAAGCTCGCGCCACATGGCCACGGTAATCGCGTTGAGCTTGGCGGGATTGCTCAGCGCCACGGTCGCGATTACGCCGTCGCGCTTGACAAGAATTTCCGGACCGCTGCTCACGGGACTGGTCCCTGAATCGAAGGGCGGTATTCTACAATGCAGGCGATGACCGACGTCGCAGCGATCAAGCGGGAAACCGGAACTTGCATGTTCGACCTCTACGGCACGGTCGTCGACATGCAGGGCGGGCTCACGCGGGCGGTGACGCCGTATCTCAAGGCCAAGGGCTGGGCGGGAGAACCGTCCCGGCTCGTGACCTGGTGGCGCCGCACTCATTTCGAGAACTCGATGATCGACGCCCTGCTCGCTCGCACCCACACCCCGTACCGTGAGATCGGGCGCATCTCGCTTTCCTACACGCTGGCGCGCGCGGGCATCCCGCACACGCAGGACGAGGTGAAGAGCCTCGTCGCCGAAATCGAGCGCCTGCGGCCCTTTCCGGATGTTGTCGAGGCGCTCATGCGGCTCAAGCGGAAATACCGCCTGGTGATCCTTTCCAACGGCGATCCGGACATGCTGGAAGCGATCAAGCCCAGCCTGGGTATCGCCTTCGACCGCATCCTCTCGGTCGCCGAGGCGGGCAGCTTCAAGCCGCACGCGGCGACCTACCGCAAGGCCGCGGAGATAATGGCTGCCCGGCCGCAGGAAATCCTGTTCGTGGCCAACCACGCCTTCGACTGCGTGGGCGCGAAAGCGTCCGGCATGCGCGCCGCGTTCGTCGACCGCCGCAAGCGCCCCTTCGGCGACTGGCCATACCAGCCCGATCTCGTCGTCGCCGACTTCCAGGACCTCGCCGATCGGCTTCTTTAGGCCGGGCGGACGAGGCTTGCCAAAGCCCGGCGCAATGGGCTAACGTTTCCACGAGTACCTGCGGCCGCGACCCGGCTGCGATTTTTCGAGGAGGGAACCCAATGATTATTCGATTGATGGCAGTGGCCATGCTCGCAGCAATTGCCGCCGGGGGCCACGCGCAGGACTACCCGTCGCGCACGATCACCATCACCGTGCCGAACCCGCCGGGGGGGATGAACCAGATCCATGCCCAGCCGCTGTCCGCGGTGCTCGAGCGGCTCACCAAGCAGCCCGCGCCGATCGTCAACCGGCCCGGCGGCACCGCAGGCGTCGGCACCGCATACGTCGCGAATCAGCCCCCCGACGGCTACAACATCCTGGTGACCACGGCGAACCTGCACCTGCTCATCGAGAAGGACAAGATATACGGCATCAAGTCGCCGTTTACGCTCGACCAGATCGCCCCCCTCGCCCTGATGAGCGCGGATCCGCTGATCATGGTCGTCCACCCTTCGATGCCCGTGAAAAGCGTGAAGGAGCTGGTTGCGCTGGCGAAGTCGAGGCCGAACGAGATCGTGTTCTCGTCCTCGGGGCCGTACGGCATCACCCATACTCCTACGGCGATGTTCCTCCACGCGGCAAAAATCACCATGCGGCATCTTCCGACTACTGGCGGTGGCCCCGCGATCACGCAGGCGCTCGGCGGGCACTCGCAGGTAACGGGCGGGGGACCCGCAGCGCTTTACCCATACACCCAGACGGGCAAGCTGCGCGCCATCGCAAGCTGGGGCGTGAAGCCTCACCCGGCGTTCCCCAAGACGCCGACGTTTCAATCCATGGGCTTCAAGGACGTGGAAGCCTATCTCTGGGTCGGGCTGTTCGCGCGGACGGGCATCCCGGAGCCGATCTTCAACCGGATGCGCGAGCTGATCGCAAAGGTCGCGACGGATCCCGCCTTCAAGTCGGCGCTCGAGAAGGTCCAGGTGGTGCCGGATTACCGCGACGCGCCGGAATTCAGGCGCTTCTTCGAGGCGGACCACAAGCGGATGGCCGCCGCGATCAAGAATATCGGCAAGCTCTGATGAAGATCCGGCGCATCGAGCCCATCGCCGTCAGCCTGCCGATGGCGAAGCCGCTCAAGATGTCGTTCGAGGAGGTGAAAAGCGCCGAGAACGTCCTGGTGCGGCTCGAAACCGACGACGGCGTCGTGGGCTGGGGTGGTGCCGCGGCCGCGCCGACCATGACCGGGGAAACCGTGGCGAGCATGGCCGCTGCCATCCGCCACCTCGCGCCCAGTCTCGAGGGCATGCCCCTCGACGACATCGCGGCGGTCATGGCGCGCGCCGGGAATTTCCTCTACGGCAATCACTCGGCCAAGTCCGTGATCGAGATGGCGCTGCACGATGCGCGGGGACGCGCGCAAGGCAAGCCCGCTCACGATGTGCTCGGCGGCAAGCGGCGCGGGCGCGTCGCGGTCCTGCGCATGGTCGGCACCGGCAAGGGCACTGCCGCCGACGTGGCGGACGCACAGCGCGGGCTGGCCGACGGCTACGTGGCGTACAAGATCAAGGTCGGCGTCGCCGCGCCGCGCGCGGACGCCGAACGCACCCGCAAGATCTGCGAGGCGCTCGGCGGCAACGGGGATCTCCTCATCTGCGCCGATGCCAACCAGGGTTGGTCGCCGGACGAAGCGGTGAAGTACGCGCGCGCGGTGGAAGACACGGCGCTCGTCTATTTCGAGCAGCCGGTGGCTGCCCATGATATCGAGGGCATGGCCGCCGTCGCGCGCGCAAGCCGGGTCAAGATCGGCTGCGACGAGGGCCTGCATTCCCTCGATGATCTCCGGCGCCACCACGCCGCGGGGGCAGCAGC
>DATBKZ010000109.1:0-31872 GCA_036555615.1 Burkholderiales bacterium
GTCTCGGAAATGTCGTTCTCCTCGCTCCTGATGGCGAAGGCGCGGGGAGACGAGCGCTGGGTCGGCGTGCCGGTATTCACCACGCGCAAGTTCTACCACGCCGCGATTCTCGTGCGGCGCAAGGCGGGCATCCGCTCGCCGGCGGACCTGAAGGGCAAGCGCGTCGGCGTGCCGGAGTACCAGCAGACCGCAGCGCTGTGGGCGCGCGGCGTGCTGCAGGAAGAATTCGGAGTCGAGCCGCGGCACATGGAATTCTGGATGGAGCGCGGCGCCTCCGTCAGTCATGGCGGCGCCGTCGGCTTCACCGCGCCTCCCGGCGTGACGATCCACACGATTCCGCCGGAAAAAAGCCTCGGCGGCATGATGCTTTCGGGCGAGCTCGACGCGGCGCTGCATTACATCGTCGACCGCAACCTGGTCGACCGCAGCACGGCCGACTTGTGGAGCCATCCGGAGATCGGGCCGCTCTTCCCCGATCCGGTCGCGGAGGGCGTGCGCTACTACCGCAAGACTGGCATCTTTCCCATCAACCACGGCATGGTCATCAGAAGGGATCTCGCCGAGAAGCATCCCTGGGCGGTGCTCAATCTCATCAAGGCCTTCGACCGCGCCAACGAGATCGCGGACCGGGAGCGCCTGGAGCACGCGGAGTATCATGTTGCCACCGGCCTGCTGCCGCCGGAGGCGACGGAGGCATTGCGCACGCCCCTCGTGCGCCACGGCATCCGCGCGAATCGCAAGACGCTGGAAACCGCGGCCCGCTATTCCTGCGAGCAGGGCTTGACGCCGCGGCAGCTCAAGCTGGAGGAAGTGTTCGCGCGCAGCGCGCTGGAGCAATAAAGGCTTCCGAAGGGAGAATGCAGTCCATGGAATTGAAACGGCTGGGCCCGGGCTTCGCCGCAGAGGTGCGCGGGGTCGGGCTCGCCGACGTGGCAGAGCGCGACGATGCCTACGCATACGTGCGCGCGGCATTCGAGGCACACTCGGTGCTGGTGTTCCGCGGCCAGCCAATTACCAATGAACTGCAGGTTGCCTACTCGAGGCGCTTCGGCCCGCTGGAGATCGCCAAGGCCGCCTCGCGCGGAGAAGGCACGCCGTTTTCCATCCTCACCAATATCGAGCCGGACGGCAGCCTCGTGGCCCCCGATCACAAGGAAGCGCTGCGCGCGCGCGCGAACCAGCTCTGGCACACCGACAGCTGCTTCAAGGACCCGCCGGCGCTTGCCTCCGTGCTGTCGGCGCGCGTCATCGCGCCGGTCGGCGGCGAAACCGAGTTCGCGTCCATGCGTCTCGGCTGGGAGCGCCTGCCGGATGCGATGCGCGCGCGGCTCGCCGATGCCATTGCCTGGCATGACTATGCGCATTCGCGCGGGAAGATCGCCCCGCACCTCGCGTCCAAGCGCGAGAAGTCCACGCTGCCGCCCGTGCGCTGGCGCATCCGCTGGCGCAACCCGGCGAACGGGCGCGACTCGCTCTACGTCGCGTCACACACCTGCGGGATCGACGGCTTGGTGCAGGACGATGCGCTCCGGCTGATCGACGAGCTGATCGCGCACATCACGGCTTCCGGGCACACTTACCTCCACCGCTGGCAGCCGGGAGACGTCATCATGTGGGACAACCGCTGTGTGCTGCATCGCGGGCGGCCGTGGCCCGATGATCAGCCGCGCCACGTCGTCCGCACCACGATCTCTGTCACCGACGCCGACGGCCTCGCCGCAATGCGACCCGCTAGAACCGGAACCTGAGTTCCACCCCGTATTCCCGCGTCGTGTTTTCCGGCTCGATCAAGCCCAAGCCGCCGCCGATGGGCACGATTTCAGAGTCCTTTATCTTCCAGTAGTGATACCAGGGTCCGAATGCCCACCGACCGTTCTCGAACATCAGATAGGCCCGGTAACCTCGGCCGCTATTCTGATCATTCTTTATGTCGGGAGCGCCGGGCGCGACATCGCTGAGCTTTGATTCCTGCGTCCCGCTCAGGAACCAGTCATACTCCGCCGTGGGCGCGATGATCCAGCGCCCGCCGGCGCGAAAACGCGCGGTCAAGCCCACGGGGATGTAGTAGTAGCGGGAATAGCGCTGGTAGCCGATGTGTCCGGTGGAGGTGTACCCCCGGAGGTCGTTGTACAGGTAGCGGTAGCCGAATCCGATATACGGCGACAGGGCATAGCTGTCTCCGGGTAGATAATCGCGGCCGACCACCACCCGCGCCTCGGCAAGCCAGTCCGGAACATCGTCCAGGGTGCCCGTGCGCACACTCTCGTATTCCAGCAGGCCATAAGACACGCGCAGGTCGATGCGGGTGTACACGCGATTGGGCGCGGTAGCCGTGTACGCGCCGACGAAGCCCACCCGCTCTCCCTCGAGCTTCATGACACCGGGCTCTTCGTACTCGTAATGCGCGACCTGCCCGCCGATCTCCCACCCGCGTTGGGTGATGAGTGGATTGGGTTGCGTTCCCTGAGCGGCTGCGGTCGCAGACAGCGCGGCAGCCAGCGCGGCCGCCAAGACAAACATACCCGAATGGTTGATCTTCACCGACCCTCCCCGAAAGCGTAACGGGGAGAGCGTGACGGAAAAGGCGCCGCTCGTAAAGCGCGCCTCGGAAGCGGGGGGTTATCCCGCATTGACCTGGCCGGATATCAGATTTCCGGCCCGACGCCGGGCGCGGCGCGCGACAACAACCGATGCTGGCGGGAGCAGGCGGCTCACCGCCGCGACGCAGCACCCGCTACTCTGCCTTGCGGCTCTTCTCGGTGTGCCAGAGGTAAACGAAAAAAGCGACGATCATGCCGACGAAGATGACGCCGAATACGATCACCCACACCATGTCGACGGTCTCGGAAGGCGGGACCTCTGAGCCCATTTCTTTCGCGGCGGCAAACAGCGGGCTCGACATCAAGAACAGCGTAAGCGCGGATAAGAACTTCAACATAAATCTCCAAAGCGGCAACCCGCTGGTTGGTCAGGCGCCGGGGCACCGACGACAGAAATACCTCTCAAGTGCTTGCACTCCGGCTCCGCTATTTTCTTACGCCTGCCTTACGCCATCCTTACTGGAAGAGTCCACATGGCGACCGTAATTACCTAGCAAAATTCACGCTTTTTGACTCATGGCGTCCTGGAAGTCCATATAGTAGCTGCGGCCGGGAGGGCGCGGCGAGAGGCGGCAAGCCCGAACGATGATCCGCTGAATGCCGCCCCTCTGGTCAAGCCCCGCGGCGGCTCAGTGGAGGATCGGCTCCAACGCCGCGCCGATGCGCCGGGATTGCTCCGGCGTAATCATCGCGCCCAGCAGCCCGTT
The DNA here is from genome assembly GCA_036555615.1 of Burkholderiales bacterium. Classification (GTDB taxonomy): domain Bacteria; phylum Pseudomonadota; class Gammaproteobacteria; order Burkholderiales; family SG8-41; genus SG8-41. Next base: position 3,308 of record DATBKZ010000109.1, read on the forward strand.
GAAGCGCTTGTCCTGCACGCCGGAGATGATGTACTGCCACCGATACGCTTTCCGGACGCCGGCGTGAAGGCGCTCGATCTCGGCCGGCGTGAACGTGCGGCCACAGGCGCCGACGAAGTACTCCACGTCCGCCCGGGCCTGCGCCTGCAGGATGCCGTCCACCGCCCCGACGAGAGCGATCAGATCATTCACCGCCTGATCGTGCTCGCTTGGGCTCAATTTCGCGTGCTCGCGCTGCCACTCGAGCTCGTCGAGAATCGCATGCTGCGATTCCTCACGCGCATGGTGCAGAAAGACGTCCTTGTAGAGCTCGGAGAGCTCCGTGTCCGGATCGATGCTCGCGTGGTAGTGCGCGAGCACGAAGAGCTCGATGTGGCAGGTCAATGCCAGCACGGCCCAGGTGGACTTCCCGAGCACCACCGATGCCACCTCGTTCGGCTGCGGCAGGAAGCGGTATCCCTGGGGCATGGCCTCGGCGGTCAGCCGCTCGATGCGGCGGAAGAGCTCCTGATGCTTCAGCTCCTCGTCGGTAAAGCGCACGAGCGCCTCGAACTTGACCTGGTCGCCGAGCCAGTGGTCCCGGCTCACCTCTAGGATCTTGGGTCCGATGAAGCGCTCGACCAGCCCGAACATGTTCGCGTAGGTGCGGCCCTGGATCTGGGAGAGCAAGCGCCGGTCCTCCGCTCCCAGGAAGTCGAGCTCGTTGACCTTGGACAGCCCGTCCGGCAAGAATTTCTTCGAGTAGTCGAACCGGCGGCCGCGGATGACGTCGCGGTCGATGTCGAAGCGCACCCGCTTCGACACCTCGATGCACTTGGCGTAGCGCTTGCTGTCAATCTCCTGCTGCGTGAATTGCATGGTCTTCCTCCTCGGTTCAGGTTGATGGGAAGGACGCCGCACCGGCGACCTGCACGGCGAGCATTGTCGCGAACGGCGCGCGCTGCCGCCTGAGGCCGGTGTCCCGGGACAGGGCGGGCGTACCGGGTGCCGGGGCCGGGACCGGCCGGGACCGCGGCCCTAATGGGGGGCGGGACGGGAGCCTTTGCCGAAGCCGGCGTCGCGCGCGAGCACGATGGCCTGCGAGCGGTTCTCGACTTCCAGCTTGGCGAAGACGCTGGTGATGTGGTTGCGGACGGTCTTTTCGCTCAACGCGAGCCGCGCGGCGATCTGCGCATTGTCGAGTCCTTGAGCGATGAGCTCGACCAGCTCTGTTTCACGAGGCGTCAGGGACGGGAATGCCGCGGCGGGCGCCGCTGCCGTCGCGGGCAGGAACGAGCGCACCTCCTCCAGCCAGCGCTGCCACGCCGACTCCTGCTCGAGCAGGATGTGGTTGCGGCTCTCCAGCGGAACGAAGCGAGCCCCGGCAATGAGTCCCGCGATGAGCCGCCCTTCCTCGAAGGGAATGCGCGCGTCGCCCACCGGGTGCAGCACCAGCGTCGGGCAGGAAACCCGGTGCGCGATCCCGGTGACGTCGATCCCGTTGAACACGCGGATGAACTGCGCCGCGTTCCGCGGCGAGGTCGAAATGCGCTGCAGCTCGTTGAACCAGTGATGCTGCTCGGACGATCCGTCCGGAACGAACTGGGTGGTGAAGAACTGCCGGAACGCCGGGTTCTCCTTGCCCCAGCCCACCTCCGCCAGCTCGGCCATCATCTCGCCTTCCCTGCGCTGCTCCGGCGCATGCCCGCGCATGTTCCACCCGCGCGCATAGCCGCCATGCAGGATCAGGTGGCTCACCCGCTCCGGGTGCCGCACGGCGTAGTCGATCGCGACCGAAGCGCCCTGCGAGATCCCCAGCAGCGGGAAGCGCTCGAGCCCGAGCACATCCACCACCGTCTCCAGGTCGCGCACCCAGGCCGCGAACGACAGGTCCGGCGCGTCCCAGTCCGAGAGGCCGCAACCGCGCTCGTCGTAGCGCACCAGCATGTGGTCGCGCGAGAGGGCGCTCAGCCAGTGCCGCCACACGGGACTGCCCCAGTCGAACTCGAGGTGGCTCAGCCAGTTCGAGACCTTGACCAGCGGCGGCCCCTGGCCGGTCGTCGCAAAGGCGATGCGAACGCCGTCGGGCGTGGTGCAGAAGCGGATATGCTGCTTCACGCGCCGCCGGTCTCCCTCAGGTACACGGGCAGGTCCATTGTCGGCGGACGCGCCGGCACCTGGAAGAAAAGGTCGGCGACGAATCCCCTGTGATAGGACGTGTGGTTGATGACGTGGAGCAGAATTTCGCCGCGCGTCATCACGCCACGGTTGCCCCCGATCAGCGTGAAACTCACTTTCTCGTCCAGCACGTCATCGGACTGCGCGTCGCTCCAGTCGATGTACCAGCGGTCGATCTCCTGCTGCGCGCGCCACAACTCGGCGAGCGGGGGGTGGTCCGGCGTGTTGCGCGCCGCGTAGCCGTGCTCGCGCCCCTCGAGATGCGCCTGCCAGATCCGGTCGATGACATAGTTGTGGTTGAGCGTGTGCACCATGTTCTTGAACAGGCTCTTGCGCTCCTTCGTCGCCTCGCCCGCCGGCAGCGCGGCAACGGCGTCGAACATGAGGCGGTTGGCCCAGGCGTTGTAGCGCGCAAGCATGGCTGCGGTGCGCGTCGTAATCATGGTTGCTCTCCCCCGAAGCGTCATTCGTATCCGGTGACCCATTCTGCCACCGGGGGAGTCATCCGTGAATCGCGCGCGGCTTCCCACGGGTTTTCTTGGTATTCTTCCAATAGAGATGGGACCCGGCGCGGTCCCTGCGAGCACGCGACGGAGGGATCAATGCCCGATAACGTTACACAGAGCCTGGCGCAATTTGCGGCGGAACTGAGCTACGAGCAGATACCGCCGCGTGCCAGGGAGCACTGCAAGAACCTGCTGTTGGACGCCCTCGCATGCGCGCTGGCCGGGCATCAAGGCGAGGAGACGCACCAGATGGCGGGACTCGCCGCGGGGCTCGCCCAATCCCTGGAAAGCAGCGTGATCGGCGGCGACCGGCTGTCCCTTGCCGGCGCCACGCTGCTCAACGGCTACCTGATCACCGCGGTGACGATGTGCGACGTGCATCGCCCGACGCTGACCCACATCACGCCCGAGGTCATCCCGCCGGCGCTGGCAATCGCCGAGCGCGACGCGCTTTCCGGGCGCGAACTGCTGACCGCCCTCGCCGCCGGGTGCGAAGTCATGACCCGCATCGGCGTGGCCATGGACTGGCCGGCTGCGCGCGCACGGGGCTGGCACGGTCCCGGCGTCCTCGGGCCATTCGGCGCTGCCGCGGCGGTGGGCCGGCTGCTCGGACTCGACGCGGACGCCATGGCGCGTGCCTTCGGCCTCGCCGGCAGCCAGTCCGCGGGCACGTTTGCCGCATGGGGCACGCCGACCGTCAAGTTCCATCAGTGCCGGGGCGCGCTCTCGGGACTGATGGCGGCGTTGCTTGCCCAGCAGAAATTCGTGGCAACCCGCGAATTCCTGACAGCCGCCGACGGCGGGCTGTTCCACACCTACTCCAGCGGCGGGCGCCCCCAGTCGGTGACCGAAGGCCTCGGCACGCGCTGGGAGCTCGAGAACATCGCGCTGCGCCTGTGGCCTTCCGCATCCACGATTCAAGGCTTCATCACGGCCATGTTCGACCTGGTCGAACAGCACGGATTGCGCCTGGACCAGGTGCGGACATTGCGCGTGTCGCTCGGCAAGACCGCGGTGGACATGCACGGGATCTTCCCCCGCTACCAGGGCAAGTTCGAGGCCCTGCTCTCGACCCACTATTGCGCGGCGGCAATCCTGCAGGACCAGGCGCTGACGCTCGCCCAGTTCGAGGCCGCGCGCTACAACGACCCCGCGCTCGCGCGCTTCGCCGCCGAGCAGGTGGAAATAAAATCCGATCCCGCGCTCTCCGGCGTCCAGTGCGCCGTGGAAGCGCAGACCCGGGATGGCCGGACGCTCAGCGTTCGTTGCGACCACCCGCGGGGTTCGCCCGAGAATCCGCTGTCACGCGCCGAGATCGAGGACAAGTTCCGCACCTACGCCAGGGCGCTGCTGGCCGCGACCGCTGTCGAGGAAGCAGTCGGCGCGATCTCAAAGCTCGAGGATCTGAGATCCGCGCGCCGCCTGATGGATCTCCTGAGGACGGGCGGCGAAGCACGCGCCCGCAAATCCGCGTGAGGCCGGCAACTAGCCGGCGAATGGCTGAGCGACGAGGGGACGATATGAAAGCTTTCCGCCTTCTGCCCTCCGCCTTCTGCCTTGGCTGCGCCGCGGGCGTGGCGCTCTTCTGCGCCGCCGCGGCGGCCCAGCCGTATCCCGCCCGGCCGGTGCGGATCGTCGTGCCCCAGCCGGCCGGCGGCGGCGTGGACATCTACACGCGCCTGATCTCGCAGAAACTGAGCCAGGCCTGGAGCCACCAGGTCATCGTCGATAACCGCCCCGGCGCGAACGGCATCATCGCGCTCCAGCAGGTCATCAAGGCCAAGCCGGACGGCTATACGCTCCTTGCGGGGTTCACCTCGGTGCTCACGATCAACCCCCACGTCTACAAGTCGCTGCCCTACGACACGTTCCGCGATCTGGCGCCGATCACGCAGACCGTCAGCAACACGATGGTCCTCGTCGTGCATCCCAACCTGCCCGTGCGCACGGTCAAGGCGCTGGTCGCGCTCGGCAAGGCGCGCCCTGGCGAACTCAATTACGGGTCGTTCGGAATCGGGAACCTCACCCACCTCACCGCCGAGCTGCTGCGCCTCGAGGCGGGCCTGAAGATGACGCATGTCCCGTACAAAGGCGAGACCCCGGCGATCACCGAGGCAATCAGCGGCCAGGTCGCGCTGCTGTTCGCGACATCCGTCGGCGTCGCCGCCCACGTACGCTCGGGCCGGTTGCGCATGCTCGCAACCTGTGGGGAAAAGCGCGCCACCGCGTTTCCGGACGTGCCGACGATGGTCGAGTCCGGACTGCCGAAAGTGGTGGCGACGGGCTGGGGCGGGACGCTCGCGCCGGCCGGCACGCCGCGCGACATCCGCGAGAAGGTGCAGCGCGATATCGCGCGGCAGTTGCAGGAAAGAGACGTCGGGGCGCGGCTCGCCACCATGGGCTCGGACCCCGTTGGCTCCACGCCCGAGCAGTTTGGCGCCTTCCTGCGGAGCGAGACCGAGAAGTGGGAGCAGGTCTCCAAGGTGGCCGGCATCTACAAGAGCCAGTAGCGCCCGCCATGAATCTGGGACTCGAGGGCAAGGTGGCGCTCGTCACCGGTGGCAGCCGTGGGGTCGGGCGCGCCATCGCCACGTCACTGCTTCGGGAAGGCGCGCGCGTCATGATTTCCGCGCGCGATGCGAAACGGCTGGAGGCCGCGCGCGCGGCGCTGGCCCGGGAGACCGGGAGCGAGGTGCGCGCGAGCGCGGCGGATCTCCGCCGCGACGCCGATGCCCGGGCGCTGATCGAGGCGACCGTGGGCGCGTTCGGTGGCCTCGATATCCTCGTGAACAATGCCGCCACCGTCATGCCGGCGGATTTCACGGCGCTTACCGAGGAGCGTTGGTCGGAGATCTTCGAGCAGAAGCTGAACGGCTACGTGCGCTGCCTGCGCTACGCGGTGCCCGCGATGAAGGGCCGCGGCTGGGGGCGGATCATCAATCTGTCGGGGCTCGCGGCGCGCGAGGGCGGAAGCCAGACGATCCCGGTCGGCGTGAACAACGCCGCCGTGCTGAACCTGACGAAGTGCCTGGCGTTCGCGCTGGCCCGCGACAACATTCTCGTGAACGCGGTTGTTCCCTATATCATCGACACGGACATCCAGGCAGAGACCATGCGCCGTCTCGCGACGCTGACCGGCCGCCCGGAAGCGGATATCCGCAAGGAGCGGGTCGCCGAGCTGGCGGTGGGGCGAATGGGGCGGCCGGAAGAAGTCGCCGACGTCGTGGCGTTCCTCGCCTCGGAGCGCTCGAGCTTCGTGACCGGCGCCGCCTGGCACGTCGACGGGGGCGCCTCACGCGGCATTTGACTGCACAGTGAGCGGCACATGGCGATGCACAGCCGCGGGACCGGTGCGGATCGTGATTCGTGACTCGGGTCACGCTTCGCCGCACCACGTCACGGCTCTTTACGTCACGCCCCACCGAATCACACCGCGTCACGGAAGCGGCGCGGTTACAATGCTGGCGTCTTCGCGAACAGCGCCGAAATGAACACAAGCGCACCCATGCCCGTGCTCGCGAGCGTGATCGTGCTGAAGATCCAGGAGTTCACGCGCAAGCCGGTAGCCGAGCAGGTCAAGCTCAAGGCACGGCTGGAATCGCTGGTCGGACAGGCGATCAGGCCCCTGCCGGCCGCCAAGCGCGTCGTGCTGGATACTGCCGACGGCATTGCGGTCGTGGTGGCGGACAGGCCCCGCGCCGCGCTGGCGCTCGCGGTACGCTCGCAGGCGGCGGCGGACATTCCGCTGAGTATCGGTGTCAACCACGGTCCCGTCATGCCCGTGTCGGATGCGCTGCGTGGTGCCGGGCTCGTCGGCGACGCGCTTGCCTCGGGTGTGACGTTGGCGAACGCCGCGCCGCCTGGCCGCGTCGTCGCTTCGCGCTCGTTCCGCGAGGCCCTGAAAGCCGACTCGCCGCCACGCGCGGCGGATCTGACGGCGGCGGGCATGTTCACCGATGCCAGACTGCGATCGCACGAGCTGTTCACTCTTGACCGCAGGGCCGCGCGCGCGCGCCGCTGGCGGCTGTTCGCCTTTGGCACGTTTGCCATCGCCACCATCATCGGCTCCGGCTTCGGGGCGCGCCACGCGCGCCTTGCCTACGAGCCCCCGCCGCCGCCACCGGTGCAACCCGCCGTCATCTACCTGCAGATCACGCCACGCGGCGACGTTTACATCGACGGCGTGTGGCAGGGCGCGAGCCCCCCGCTCACGCAGGTCGAGGTGGAGCCCGGCTCCCACGCGATCGAAGTGCGCAACAAGCCGAGCCCGCCGCTCAGGCTCGAGGTGAGCCTGGGAGCGGGACAGGACATGACGATCACGCACACGTTCACCGTGCCCAGGCCCGCGGTGAAAAGCGCGCCCAGGACCACGGCCAAGCGCCCGGAAAAGAAAGCGGAGAAACGGCCGGAGGAGCCCAGGCGGAAGACTCCGCGCGATTACTGGCGCGAATTCCGCCGCGACATTGGATTCTGAGAAACGCACCCGCCCCGCAGGCATGAGCAAGGCGAAGCTCAAGCAGCTCGGACGCTACCGCATCGTCTCGGAACTCGGGCGCGGCGCGATGGGGATCGTCTACCGGGCGGAGGACCCGCTGCTCAACCGCACGGTTGCGATCAAGTGCATCATCCTGATGGACGACCCGGCGGTGCGCGCCGACTACGAGGCGCGCTTTTTCCAGGAAGCGAAGGCGGCGGGCGGGTTGAACCATCCCAACCTGGTCACCATCCACGACGTCGGGCGCGAGGGCGATATCGCGTACATGGCGATGGAGCTCCTCGAAGGCACCGACCTGCGCGCGCTGATCGAGCGCGGCGCCGTGCCGCTGCCCCTCGCCCTCGAGATCATGGCGCAGGCGGCGGACGGGCTTGCGCACGCGCACGAGCACGGCGTGGTTCATCGCGACATCAAGCCCGGCAACATCATGATCGTGCGCGGCCGCGTCGCCAAGGTCATGGATTTCGGAATCGCGCGCGTGCGCGCGTCCGACGTGAAGACGCAGACCGGGGCGATACTCGGCTCGCCGCGTTACATGTCGCCGGAGCAGGTGACCGGGCAACCCGCTGACCGCAGGTCCGATATCTTTTCGCTCGGCGTCGTGCTCTACGAGCTGGCGACGGGGGAGCCGCCGTTCACCGCGCCTACCGTGACCCAGCTCATGCACCTGATTGCGTCCGCCACGCCGCGCGCGCCGAGCGCGACCAACCCCGGGATACCGCCGATGCTCGACCTGATCGTCGCGCGGGCGCTGCAGAAGCAGCCCGCTCAGCGCTACCAGAGCGCCGCGGATCTGGCCGCGGACCTGCGCGCCTGCCTGGCGGAAATCTCCGGCGGTCAGCTTCCGCAGCCCGCGACCGGTGCGGAGACGGCGCTGCTCGATCGGAGCGCCGTGACGGCGGGACAGGTCGACGTGCCGCTGGAAAAGACGACGCCCGCCCTTGTAGAGGCGGTCGGCTCCGTTCCGGCAGCGGCCACCGTCGTCGATGCCGGGACGCACCTTCCTCTGTCCCGAAAATTCGACTCGACCGCGGCGCTGCAGCAATTGACGGAGCAGGCAGCTGCCGGCGGCGCGAACGAAGCGGGGGCGCAATCCCGCGCGCCCGGCGGCGGAGGCATCTGGCCACGCGTGCGACGATACCCGGGGCGCCTATTCTTTGCGGCATCCGTCGCCGCGGCAAGTGCCGCAGCCTACTATCTCGCCTACTACTACTGAGCCCGCGCGCCCGAATACGATTCCTGCTACCTGCACGCGCCGCGCGGCCTCGCGGTCATCCTGCGCCAGGGGTTACGGGGGAACTGATAGTATGTCTTCATGAGTGCCGATCGCTCCGACCCCCTGGTCCGCATCAAATACCTCAGGTTTTCCTACGGGCCGAATCTGGTCCTGAAGGGCGTCGACCTCGTGGTGCCGCGCGGAAAGGTGGTAGCGATCCTCGGCGCAAGCGGCTGCGGCAAGAGCACGCTGCTGCGCCTGATCGGCGGGCAGCTGAAGCCGCGCGGCGGTTTCGTGGAGGTCGAGGGCCGCATCGTGCGCGACATGCGGGACGACGAGCTCTACCGCATGCGCCGCAAGATGGGGATGATGTTCCAGAGAAGCGGCCTGTTCACCGACCTCTCGACGTTCGAGAACATCGCCTTTCCCATGCGCGAGCGCACCGCGCTGCCGGAGCCGGTGATCCGCGACCTGGTGTTGATGAAGCTGCATGCGGTGGGGCTGCGCGGAGCCCACAACCTGATGCCGAACGAGCTCTCGGGCGGCATGCAGCGGCGGGTCGCGCTGGCGCGCGCTATTGCGCTCGATCCCATGCTCGTCATGTACGACGAGCCGTTTGCCGGGCTCGATCCCATTTCCCTCAACGTGATCGCGAATCTCATCCGGCGCCTGAACGATGCGCTGGGCGTGACCTCCATCGTGGTGAGCTACGACGTGGTGGAATCGCTCAAGATCGCGGACTACGTCTATTTCATCGCCGACGGCGTGGTCGCCGCCCAGGGCACCGTAGCGGAGGTCAAAGCGACCCAGGATCCCTTCGTGCGCCAGTTCGTCGACTGCCTGCCCGACGGGCCGGTGCCGTTCCACTACCCCGCCAGGCCGCTCGCCGCGGACCTGCGGCTCAATGCCTGAGGAACATCTCGTAGAGCGTCAGCAGGATCTCCACGATGATCAGGATCACGATGTAGAGCTCAAGCCGCAACGAGTGCCGGGTCTGCTGCAGCTGCAACAGGGTCTGCGCGGTACTGGAGATGAGATTGCGCTTGCGCTCCAGCAGGGCATGGCGCTCCTTGATTTCGAACTCGTCCTCGAGCCGCAGGAACAGGCCTTCCAGATCGGGCCGGGTCCACAGCAATTCCGGCTTCTCGCCTACTTCCGCGCTGCCGACCATGAGGTGGCCGGAAAGCAGCGTGGCGCCGATGTGCTTCGAGAGATCCCGGGTGAGCGCGCTGATCCTTCCCGTCGCCTGCAGCTCGGAGGCGAGCGGCTCGATCCGCTCGAAGCTGCCCGCGATGCCGGTCTCGTAGCGCGCGAGCATCACGCTCTTGGAGAGGACGTCGGCAATCACCTGCAGGCGCTCGATCTCGTCGTTCGCGAGATAGACGGTATCGCCCTGCATGCCCTCGCGCGCCTTGAAATCGATGTGAATCCGGATTTCCTCGGACTCGGGCTCGGGCAGGGCGCCGGTGAGCGAGGGGCCGATCTTGGCGACGAAATCCAGCTCCTCGCGCTCGGTCGTGTCGAAGTACACCACCACGCCGTAGCGGAACAGGACCGCCAGCCCGCCACCCGGCACGGACACCGCGAGCGGACTGGAAGCGAGCCGTTCCTCCGCCTTCCACACGCGCAGGTCGATGCGATCCGCGATCAGGACGGCGCGCGCCTTGAAATCCGGCCGGTAGGCCATGCGTCGGCAATTATGATGCGATAGCGAACCGCGATTCTAGCGCGGCCGGTCAGCGGAGCGCGATTGATCGTCCCGCATCGGTGTGGACGGTCAAAGCGTCAGCTCGCGCTGTGTCTCCCCGTCGTAGACGAGGTCGCCGTCGCGCAGGCGCGCCGCGGCGCTCAGCCGGTGCTCCCGTTGCGCCCCCGCGCCGACCAGGTGAACGACCCGCTCGCCCCCGGCAGCCAGGTAGTCCGAGATGAGAAACCTGTGGCACCGCCACGGCAGCCGTTCCGCGCACATGATCGCGGCGGACGCGGCGCGGGCCAGCTCGCTGAGCCGCGCGACACCGTTGCGGAAATCCTGCGTTGCCATGTGATCGGCGAAGGCGCGGAAGGCCGGGTTCCTGAGCCCGACGTGCGGTGAGTCTTTCCCGGCCTTGCGGCGGCCGCCCAGGGCTTTCCCCTCCCACACGTAGCGGACGCCCGCTTCCGCGAGCGACTTGGCGAGCGCCTCCTGCGAGAAATGCGGGTGGCGGCGCGAGGCAGGATAGGCCCGGACGTCCACGAGACATCCGATTCCGGCTTCCCGCAGCAGGCCAATGAACTCCTCGATGGACCGGTTGCCGTGACCAATGGTATGGATCACGGGGGCAGACCCCGCACTGTGATCGCGCCGCCGGCAGCGGGGGTCAATCGACGCGCATGCCGGTCGCCTTGACGACCTTCCCCCACTTCTCGACCTCGCCGCGAATGAGAGCGCTGAATTCCTCGGGCGTGCTGCCGAGCGGGGTGAGCCCGGTTGCGGCCATCCGCTCCTTCACTTCCGGGTAGGTCATGGCCTTCAGCGACTCCGCGTTGAGCCGCGCAATTGCCTCCCTCGGGGTCCCGGTCGGCACGAGGAAGCCGTACCAGGGACCCGCCTCGTAACCCTTGACACCCGATTCGTCGACCGTCGGGAGGTCGGGAAGAAGCGGGGAACGCTGCAGGCTGGTGATGGCCAGCCCGCGCAGCCGGCCCGACTTGACGAAGTGGACCACGGAGGGGGCGGTGGCAAACCCGACCGCGGCTTCACCCGCCACCAGTGCGACCACCGCCGGGCCGCCTCCCTTGTACGGAATATGGTGCATCCGGGTGCCCGCCATGTTGTTGAAGAGCTCCCCGGCAAGGTGGGGCTGGCTCCCGCTTCCCGAGGACGCAAAGTCGAGCTGCCCCGGGCGCGCCTTGGCGAACGCGATCAACTCCTTCACCGACATCACGGGCACGGACGGATGCACCACCACCAGGTTCGGGGTGGAGGCAAGCAGGGCGACGCCTGCGAAGTCCCGCACGAGGCTGTAGCCAAGCTTCTTGTAGAGGGTCGCGCTCACGGAATGCGCGGTGGTGGCCATGAACATCGTGTAGCCGTCGGGTGGCGATTTCGCTGCGACTTCCGCGCCGATGTTGGCGCCCCCGCCCGGACGGTTTTCCACCACCACCTGCTGGCCGAGGCCCTGGGATATCCGCGGCGCGAGGATCCGGCCGAGCGTGTCGGTGCCGCCTCCCGGCGGAAACGCCAGAATGAGGCGCACCGGCCGGTTCGGATATTGTGCGGACGCGGCCGCGGCCCACGCGAGGCCGGCGGCGAGGCAGGTCAACCAGAATCGCCAGTAGGGCTTCATCTTCTCCTCCGTTTGACGGTATGGATTCTCAATCGAAGCGGATGCCGGCGGTCCTGACGACCTTGCGCCACTTCTCGATTTCGGAGCGGACATAGGAACCGAATTGCTCGGACGTGGTGCCAACCGGAGTGAGGCCGGCCGCCTCGAGTCGCTCCCTGCCCTCGCGCGTTTTCACCACATTCCCGGCCTCCCGCTGCAACACGCCGATAGCGGCGCCCGGCGTTCCGGCCGGCGCGAAGAGCCCCGCCCACAGCACCAGCTCGTATCCGCGCAGCCCGGCGTCGTCGGCTGTCGGAATGTCCGGGGCGGACGCCATGCGCGTCGCGCTGGAGACCGCAAGGCCCCGCAACTTCCCGGACCTGATGTACGGCAGCGCCGTGGGCAGCGCCGGGAATCCGACGGCGACTTCGCCCGTCAGGAGCGCGACGGTGGACGGCGCGCCACCCTTGTACGGCACGTGAGCCATCCTGACGATCGCCATCTGGGAGAACAGCACCCCGGCCAGGTGGCCCGCGCCGCCCGTCCCAGCCGACGAGTAGCCGAGCTCGTCGGGCCGCGCTTTTGCAAGCCCAACGAGCTCCTTGAGTGATTTCGCGGGAAGCGACGGGTGCACCGTGACGACGAGCGGCGTAAAGGCGAGCTGCGTGACCGGCGCAAGGTCCCTGAGCAGGCTGTAGTTGAGCCGTCTGCCCAGGCTCACGCTGAGCGCCTGATCGAGGTTGCCCAGGAGCAGCGTGTAGCCGTCGGGCGGCGCCTTGGCTGCGGCTTCCCCGCCGATGGTGCCGGAGGCACCGGGACGGTTATCCACGACCACCTGCTGGCCGAGCGTTTCTCCCAGCAGCTGCCCGACGATCCGTGCGAGCGTGTCGGAACTGCCCCCCGGCGGAAATGGGACGATCAGGCGTATCGGGCGGTTTGGATACTGGGCCTGTGCCGGCGCGACTGCCGCCCATGCCCAGCACAGGACGAGCAGCCAGCCGCAGGTTACCGATTTCATCGCTCCCCTCCCTTGGCGGGCGGTTCCGTCGCGCGCTCCGCCGGAGGGGGCGGGCGCGGCCGTAGTCACCGTGCAACTAGTTTGCCACCAAACTCTCAGCCCGGCTCAATCCTCACCGGCTGGCCGACCCGGCCCGCGAGCGCGGCCGCCGCGCTGCCGGCATGGGCGGCGATCTCGACCAGCCCCAGGCTGTTCTCGTACCAGAACAGCTCCCCCTCGCCGACCTCGGAGAAAACCCGCGCGTAGGAGAGGCCCCGACCGTTGACGCGCAGTTTGCAGCCAGGGGGCACCACGCTCGCACGCAGGCCCGTGACCAGGTTGCCGAAATGGTCCACGTATATTACCTCTGCAAGGTCATCCGCACCGAAACGGACAGCAAGCGCCGCCTTGCTGAGCTTCGCCGCCCGGCGATTGCCCCGGGCGAGCATGGCGGCGACCGGAGCGAAGAGATCCCGCCCGTGAAACGAGGCCGAGAGATGCGCCGGGCGCCAGCCGATGGTCCACGCCTCGCTTCTCATCGCCCGGGCGGCCACGACAGAAACAAGCCCGTTGTCGGGCCCCACGAACCAGCGTCCGTCCGCGCGCACCGCCACCGGCCGGCGCGGCCCACCGACGCCCGGATCCACCACGGCAAGCGTGACGCTCCCCGTCTGGAGCCGCGCCGTCAGCGCCGCGAGCAGGCGCGCGCTCGCCTCGACGTTGAACGCGGGGACGTCGTGCAGGAGATCGATCACGGCCTCCTTCGGCGCGTACTCGTTCAGCACCGCCTTCACCTGCCCGACGTAGATATCGGCGGCCCCGAAGTCCGTGAAGAGGAAGATCATCCGACAATTCTATAGCGCGACGCGTGGACCGGGAGAGGCTTCCCAAGCCGCGTGTTGAACGGCGACCCGGTCGACCGTTCGAACGCGCGGAGTTAAACCGACGCGTCAGCGTCCGGATTTAACGGCGTTTGGCAGCCGCGCCGCACACTAGAAACAAAAAGGCCGGCATGCCGCCGGCCCAAATTGAATCCCTAAAGCTTGTCATGCCGCTGCTTTCGCGGCCTTCTCCTTTGCCCCCCTGCGGGCCCCCTCCTTGTCCGTTGCGACCTTCGCTTCCTTGCCCTGTCCGGCCTCCTGCGCGCCAGCCTCCGGGCGGTCCATCAGCTCCACAAACGCGAGCGGGGCGTTGTCGCCCTTGCGAAAGCCCGACTTGAGGATGCGCAGGTAACCGCCGTTGCGCTTCGCGTAGCGCGGTCCCAGCTCGTCGAACACCTTCACCACCACCTCGCGGTCGCGCAGGCGATCGAACGCGAGCCGGCGATTGGCAAGCGAGGGCTTCTTGCCCAGCGTGATGATGGGCTCCACCACCCGCCGCAGCTCCTTCGCCTTGGGCAGCGTGGTCTGGATCGCCTCGTGCCTCAGCAGCGAGTTCGCCATGTTGCGGAACATCGCCAGGCGATGGCTGCTGGTGCGGTTGAGCTTTCTTAATCCGTGTCGGTGACGCATCGTTCGTTCCTCACAGAGGGATGAGGGATGAGGGATGAGGGATGAATTGACACCGAGATCCGGAGTCTTTCCTCATCCCTCCGCCCTCAGCCCTGCAATTTCTCCAGCCCCACCGGCGGCCAGTTCTCGAGCTTCATGCCCAGGGTGAGCCCCCGCGTCGCCAGGACCTCCTTGATCTCGTTCAGCGACTTGCGGCCGAGGTTCGGGGTCTTCAGCAGCTCCGTCTCGCTCCTCTGGATGAGGTCGCCGATGTAGTAGATGTTCTCGGCCTTGAGGCAGTTCGCCGAGCGCACCGTGAGCTCGAGATCGTCCACGGGACGCAGCAGGATCGGGTCGATCTGGGTCGCCTTCTTCTCCTCAATCTGGGTCGGCAGGCCCTTCAAATCCGCGAACACCGCGAGCTGCTCGACGAGGATGCGCGCGGCGTAGCGCACCGACTCCTCGGGGTCGATCGCGCCGTTGGTCTCGACGTCGATGACGAGCTTGTCAAGGTCGGTGCGCTGCTCGACGCGCGCCGCCTCGACCGCGTAGCTCACGCGGCGCACCGGGCTGAAGGAGGCGTCGAGCAGGATGCTGCCGACGCTGCGCCCCTCCTCGGGATTGGTCTTGCGGGTGGTGGCCGCGATATAGCCGCGCCCCTGCACGACCTTGATCTCCATGTCGAGCTTGCCACCGGCGGCGAGGTGCGCGATGACGTGGTCGGGATTGACGATCTCAACGTCGTGCATCGGCTCGATATCGCCGGCGGTGACGACCCCCTCGCCGGACTTCTTGAGGGCCAGCAGCGCCTCCTCGCGGTTGTGCATCTTCAGCACGATGCCCTTCAAGTTCAGCAGCAGGTCCACCACGTCCTCCTGCACGCCGTCAATGGTCGAATATTCGTGCAGCACGCCGCTGATCTTGACCTCGGTCGGCGCGTAGCCCGGCAGCGAGGAGAGGAGCGTCCTGCGGAGCGCGTTGCCCAGCGTGTGGCCGTAGCCGCGCTCGAACGGCTCCATCGTCAGTCGGGCGTGGTACGGCGAGATGTTCTGGACGTCGATGATGCGGGGCTTCAGAAAGGTGCTGCTTGACATGGTTCGATTACCTCTGCGGTTTACTTCGAGTAGAGCTCGACCACCAGCGATTCGTTGATGGTGGACGGGAGCTCCGTGCGTTGCGGGCGCGCCTTGAACTTGCCTTTGAGCGCCTTGGCGTCGACTTCCAGCCACTCCGGAAAGCCGCGGCCCTCCGCCGCTTCCGCCGCGCCCTTGATGCGCAGCTGCTGCTTGGCCTTGGCGGCGACCTCGATCACGTCGCCCGGGCGGAGGATGAACGAGGGCATGTTGACGCGCCGCCCGTTCACCAGGATGCCGTTATGGCGCACGATCTGGCGCGCCTCGGTGCGCGAGGAGCCGAATCCCATGCGATAGGCGACCGTGTCGAGCCGGCTCTCCAGCAGCTGCAGCAGGTTCTCGCCGGAGATGCCCTTCTTCTGCTCCGCTTCGTGATAGATCTTCCGGAATTGGCGCTCGAGCAGCCCGTAGATACGCCGCACCTTCTGCTTCTCGCGCAGCTGCACGCCGTAGCCCGAGAGCCGCGTGTTCTTCTGGCCATGCTGCCCCGGCGGATAATTGCGCCGCTCGATGGCGCACTTGTCGGTAAAGCACTTCTCGCCCTTGAGGAAGAGCTTTTCCCCTTCCCGGCGGCATTGCCGGCACTTTGCGTCGATGTTTCGGGCCACTTGGGGTTCTCCTTGGGATCCTACACTCGCCGCTTCTTCGGCGGCCGGCAGCCGTTGTGCGGCACCGGCGTCACGTCGGATATTTGCGTGATCTTGAAGCCGGCCGCATTGAGCGCGCGCACGGCCGACTCGCGCCCCGGTCCCGGTCCCTTGATATGCACCTCGAGATTCTTCACGCCGCATTCCTGGGCAAGCGCGCCGGCGCGGCCTGCGGCCACCTGCGCGGCGAAAGGCGTCGACTTGCGCGAGCCCTTGAATCCGTTCGACCCGCAGGTCGCCCACGCGAGCGTGTTGCCCTGGCGGTCGGTGATGGTGACGATCGTGTTGTTAAAGGACGCGTGGATGTGGGCGATGCCCTCCGCCACGTTCTTCTTGACCTTCTTGCGCACCCGGGTGCTGGCTTTGGCCATGGCTTCGTTTCCTCGTTAAGCGGTTACCGCCCTGATGATCTTCACCGCGGCCTTGCGCGGTCCCTTGCGCGTGCGCGCGTTGGTGCGCGTCCTCTGGCCGCGCACCGGCAGGCCCAGGCGGTGCCTCTTGCCGCGCCAGGTGCCGAGGTCGATCAGGCGCTTGATGTTCATCGAGACCTCGCGGCGCAGTTCGCCCTCGACGGTGACCTTGGACACCTGCTCGCGCAGCTTGTCCATCTGCGTATCGGAGAGGTCCTTGACCTTGGTGGAATGGTTGACGCCCGCGGCAGCGCAGATCGTCCGCGCGCGCGACCGGCCGATGCCGTAGATCGCCGTCAGCGCGATCTCCGCGTGTTGATGGTTGGGTATGTTAACTCCGCCTATCCGGGCCATGCTTTCTTCCTCTCGCTACTCGTCGCTCGTCACTCGAATCTCAGCCCTGGCGCTGCTTGTGGCGCGGGTTCTTGCAGATCACCCGCACGACGCGCTTGCGCCGCACGATCTTGCAGTTGCGGCAGATTCTCTTCACCGATGCCAGCACTTTCATATTCAATTCCCTCGCATTAAGCCTGGCGCAACGCGCCCGGTCGCAAGGATGTCTTTTGACCGGCTCGGAGCCACCTTGTTCCTGCGTCCCGTTGCATCGCGGTGCACTATCGCGCGCGGAACACGATGCGCCCGCGCGTCAAATCGTAGGGCGTCAGCTCCACCGTCACCTTGTCGCCCGGCAGGATGCGGATATAGTGCATCCGCATCTTGCCCGAGATATGCCCGAGCACCACGTGCCCGTTTTCCAGCTTCACGCGAAACGTCGCGTTGGGCAGGGTTTCCACGATTTCACCCTGCATCTGTATGGTCTCTTCCTTCGCCATCAGCGCGTCGGAAACATGCCACCTTTGAAATTCGCCTTCTTGAGCAGGCTCTCGTACTGGTGCGACATGACGTAGGCCTGCACCTGCGCCATGAAATCCATGGTCACCACGACGATGATGAGAAGCGACGTGCCGCCGAAATAGAACGGCACGTTCTTCCACACGATCAGGAACTCGGGCAGCAGGCACACGAGGGTCACGTAGATCGCGCCTGTCAGCGTGAGGCGCATCATGATCCGCTCGATGTAGCGCGCGGTCTGCTCGCCGGGACGGATGCCCGGGACGAACGCCCCGCTCTTCTTGAGGTTGTCAGCCGTCTCCTTCGGATTGAACACGAGCGCCGTGTAGAAAAAGCAGAAGAAGATGATTGCCGATGCGTAGAGCAGCGTATAGACCGGCTGCCCCGGGGACAGCGTTGCGGCGATGCTCCGCAGCCAGGTCATGCCCTCGCTCGCGCCGAACCACCCCCCCAGCGTCGCCGGGAAGAGGATGATGCTGGAGGCGAAGATCGGCGGGATCACGCCCGACATATTGAGCTTCAACGGCAGGTGCGAGCTCTGCCCGCCGTAGACCTTGTTGCCGACCTGGCGCTTGGCGTAGTTGACGAGAATGCGGCGCTGGCCGCGCTCGACGAAGCACACGAACGCGGTGACGCCGAGCACCACCGCGAAGATGAAGAGCGCGATCAGGATCGAGAACGCGCCGGTGCGCACCAGCTCGAGGGTGCCCCCCACCGCCTGCGGCAACCCCGCCGCGATGCCGGCAAAGATGATGAGCGAGATGCCGTTGCCCACGCCCCTCTCGGTGATCTGCTCGCCGAGCCACATCAGGAACATCGTGCCGGTCGTGAGCGTGACCATCGTGGTCAACCGGAACGCGAGACCGGGATCGATCACGAGCCCGCGCTGCGCCTCGAGCCCGATCGCGATCGCCATGCTCTGGAAGAGAGCCAGCCCTGCCGTGCCGTAGCGCGTGTACTGGGTGATCTTGCGCCGACCCGCCTCTCCTTCCTTCTTGAGCGCCTCCAGCGTGGGCGAGACCACGCTCATCAGCTGCATGATGATCGACGCGGAAATGTAGGGCATGATCCCCAGCGCGAAAATGGAGAAGCGCTCGAGCGCGCCGCCCGAGAACATGTTGAACATGTCGAGTATGCCGCCGCGCTGCGAGCGGAACAGCTCCGCGAGCTGCTCGGGATCGATTCCCGGCACCGGGATGAACGAGCCAATGCGGAACACGACGAGCGCACCGAGCAGGAACAGGAGGCGCCGCTTGAGGTCGCCCATCTTGCCCATACCCAGCAAAGAATTGGAGGCTGCCAAGCTTCGTCCTCTCCGCCCTTAACTGCCGTTCGCTTGCGCGAGCGCCGGCTTGCCGCGGCCGGCCGGCCCGCCCTTGCCCTTCGGCTGCGCGGGCGCCGGCAGCTCGACGCTGCCGCCGGCGGCCTCGATCGCGGCGCGGGCGCCTTTGGACACGAGCAGGCCCTTCAGTGCCACCTTGCGCTTGATCTCGCCTGCCAGAATCACTTTCGCGCGCAGCGCCGGCCCCGGCACCACGCCCGCCGCCTTGAGCACGGCGAGGTCGATCGCATCGGCCGTGATGGCCTGGAGGTCGGAGAGCCGCACTTCCGCGGTTTCGCCCTTCTTGTGCGAATTGAAGCCGCGTTTCGGCACCCGCCGCTGCAGCGGCATCTGCCCGCCCTCGAACCCCACCTTGTGATAGCCGCCGGAGCGGGACTTCTGCCCCTTGTGCCCGCGGCCCGCGGTCTTGCCGTGGCAGCCGAAGCCCCGTCCCACGCGCTTACTGCCGCGGCTGGAACCCGGTGCCGGTTTGATGTCGTTCAGCCGCATTTCAGCCCTCGCACTTGACCAGGTAGGACACCGCGTTGATCAAACCGCGGGTGGCGGGCGTATCGGGGACCAACACCGTCTGGTGGAGGCGCCTCAAGCCCAGCCCGCGCACGCACATGCGATGCTGCACCTTGGTGCCGATCGGGCTCCTGACCAGAGTTACCTTGACCATCTTCGCGCCCGGTTTCGCCATGGTCACCCCGTAATCTCCTCGACCTTCTTGCCGCGCTTGGCGGCAATCTCAGCCGGCGTCGTCATTCCCGTCAGGCCGTTGATGGTGGCGCGCACCACGTTGTAGGGATTGGTCGAGCCCAGGCACTTAGCCAGCACGTTCTGCACACCCATTACCTCGAACACCGCGCGCATGGGGCCGCCGGCGATGATGCCGGTGCCGTCGGACGCCGGCTGTATGTAGACGCGTGAGGAGCCGTGATGCCCGATCACCGCGTGCTGCAGCGTCCCCCCTTTGAGGTTCACCTTCACCATCTTGCGCCGCGCCTCTTCCATCGCTTTCTGCACTGCGACCGGCACCTCGCGCGCCTTTCCCTTGCCCATGCCGATCCCGCCGTCTCCGTCACCGACCACGGTGAGCGCGGCGAAGCCGAGCACGCGGCCCCCCTTCACCACCTTGGTCACACGGTTAATCGCGACCATCTTCTCGCGCAGCCCGTCGCCGCGCTCCTCGCCGGTCTGCATCTTGGATGCCTGTAGTTTCGCCATGGTCCGTGGTGCTCCTAGAACTTGAGGCCCGCCGCGCGCGCGGCTTCGGCCAGCGCCTTGACACGCCCGTGAAACCTGTAGCCGGCGCGGTCGAATGCGACCGCTTCAATCCCGAGCTTCTTCGCCCGCTCGGCGATCCGCCGTCCGACCTCCGCCGCTGCCTTCACATTGCCGCCACGCCCGGTGCTGTTGCGCGCCTCGGCCTCGACCGTGGACGCTGCCGCCAGCACCTTCGCGCCGCTCGGGTCGATCAACTGGGCGTAGATATGGCTGTTCGAGCGGTGAACCGTCAGGCGCGCCGCGCTGCGTTCGGCGATCTTGGCGCGCGTCCGGCGCGCCCTGCGCAGCCGTTGTGAATTCCTGTCGAACATGGATTGCCGGGGCTCCTCTATTTCTTCTTGGTTTCCTTGATCACGATCTGCTCGCCGGTGTAACGCACGCCCTTGCCCTTGTAGGGTTCGGGGCTGCGGTATGCGCGCACCTCGGCTGCCACCTGGCCGACGAGCTGCCGGTCGGCGCCCTTGATCACGATCTCCGTCTGCGTCGGGGTCTCCACCTTGATGCCCTTGGGCATGGCATGCGCAACGGCGTGGGAATACCCGAGCATGAGATTCAGCTTGTCGCCCTGCGCCTGCGCACGGTAGCCGACGCCGACCAGTGTCAGCCGCCTCTCGAAGCCCTGGGTGACGCCGGTCACCATGTTGGCGACGAGCGCCCGCAGCGTGCCCGACATGGCATCGGCCTGCCGCGAGTTGCCCGCGGGCTTGAACTGGACGCGGTTTTCCACCTTCTCGACCTGGACCTCGGGCGCGATGCGCTGGGTGAGGCTGCCGAGCGGGCCCTTCACCTGTATCTCGCCTGGCGTAATCGTCACCTCGACCTTCTGCGGCAGGACGACGGGGGCTTTTCCGATTCTCGACATGGCGCGCTTCCCGCTATGCGACGATGCACAGCACTTCGCCGCCGACGCCCATGCCGCGCGCCTTGCGGTCGGTCATCACGCCGCGCGAGGTCGAGACGATCGCCACGCCAAGCCCGTTCATCACTTTCGGCAGCTCATCCTTGGGGCGATAGATCCGCAGCCCCGGTCGGCTCACTCGCTCGATCCGTTCGATCACCGGCTTGCCGGCGTAGTACTTGAGGCTGATCTCGAGCTGGGGCCTGCCTTCCGCCTCGCGCACCGCGAAGTCCTCGATATAGCCCTCGTCCTTCAGCACTTGGGCAATCGCGCTCTTCAGCTTGCTCGCGGGCATCGCCACCGACTGCTTCTCCGAGCGCTGCGCGTTGCGGATGCGCGTCAGCATGTCGGCGATGGGATCGGTCATCGGCATGGTGGAGCCTCCTACCAGCTCGCCTTGATCACGCCCGGGATTTCCCCGTGGAGCGCGATCAGGCGCAGCTTGCCGCGCGCGATCCCGAACTTGCGGTAGACCCCGCGGGGCCGTCCGGTCAGCGCGCAGCGGTTCCTCAAACGCACGGGGGAAGCGTCGCGCGGCAGCTTCTGCAGCTTCTCGCGTGCCGCGTAGCGCTCTTCCGGCGAGAGCTTCGGGTTGTTCGCGGTCGCGAGCAGCTCCTTGCGCCGGGCGGCAAATTTCTTGACGGTCTCGCGACGCTTCTTGTCGCGGTTGATCAGCGCGGTTTTTGCCATGGAATGTGCCTCGGGAATCCTAGTTTCTGAACGGGAAGCGGAAGGCTGCCAGCAGCGCCTTTGCCTCGTTGTCCGATCTCGCCGTGGTGCCGATGGTGATGTTCATGCCGCGGATCGCGTCGATCTTGTCGTACTCGATCTCGGGAAAGATGATCTGCTCCTTGACGCCCATGTTGTAGTTGCCCTGGCCGTCAAACGCCCTGCTGGAAATGCCCCGGAAGTCCCGGATGCGCGGCATCGCGACGTTGACCAGGCGGTCGAGGAACTCGTACATGCGCCGGCCGCGGAGCGTCACCTTGCAGCCGACCGGATAGCCGCTGCGGATCTTGAAGGTGGCGATCGACTTGCGCGACTTGGTGACGATAGGGCGCTGGCCCGCGATCTTGGCCATGTCGGAGACGGCGTTGTCCATCACCTTCTTGTCGGCCACCGCCTCGCCCACGCCCATGTTGAGCACGATCTTCTCGAGCCGCGGCACCTGCATCGCGGTCTTGTAGCCGAACTGCTCCATCAGCTGGCGCACGACGGTGTCGCGGTAGAGCACCTGCAGGCGCGGGACCGGAGCCGGACGCTCGGGCTTGCGCTCCTTCTGCTCCTTTTGCTCCTTCGCCGCCGGCGCCTCCCTGGACTCCGGCTTCGGAGGCCTTGCCTCCTTGGCTGGCGCGGGTTGCTGGGCTTCCCGGGGAGGCCGCGCGCCCTTGGCGTCCTTCTGGCCCTTGGCGTCCCGGGCCCCCTTGGAGTCCTTGGGGTCCTTGACGTCCCTGGTCTTCGCTGTGCTCATGTGTCGATCACTTCGCCGTTGGACTTGAAAAAGCGAACCCGGCGCCCATCCTCGAGCACCCGGATGCCAACGCGGTCGCCCTTCTTGGTCGCCGGGTTGTAAAGGGCCACGTTCGATACGTGCAGGGGCATGTCCTTGTCGACGATGCCGCCGGTTATGCCTTTCATCGGGATCGGACGCTGGTGCTTCTTCACCCGGTTCGCGCCCTCCACCACGACGTGCTCGGCATCGACAATTCGCAACACGGTGCCGCGCTTACCCTTGTCGCGCCCGGTCGTCACGATGACGTCGTCGCCCTTGCGGATCTTGTGCATGGCTCGTCCTCTCACAACACTTCGGGCGCGAGCGAGACGATCTTCATGAAGCGCTCGGTGCGCAGCTCGCGCGTCACCGGCCCGAAAATGCGGGTGCCTATCGGCTCGAGCTTGGGCGTGAGCAGCACCGCCGCGTTCGAGTCGAACTTGATAACCGAGCCGTCATTGCGGCGCACGCCCTTCGCGGTGCGCACCACCACGGCATCGTAGATCTCGCCCTTCTTGACGCGCCCGCGCGGCGCCGCGTCCTTGACGCTCACCTTGATGACGTCGCCGATCCCGGCATAGCGCCGCTTCGAGCCGCCCAGCACCTTAATGCACATCACGGAGCGTGCGCCGGTGTTGTCGGCCACGTCCAATACAGACTGCATCTGTATCATCGTTTTCTCGCTAAACTCGCTTCCCCAACTTGGCCGCTCAGTTTCCTCAGCTCGGTCAGTATTGGAGCCCGTCCGGGTCGGTCGCCGCGCCCTCCTGCGTCATGGGAGCGCGCCGAAAAGGTTGCGGATTATACGGCTATCCCGCTGATTCCGCAACGCAAAATCGAAACGTTCAGACGATCTTCGCCTTCTCCATGAGTTGGATGACCCGCCAGCTCTTGGTGCGCGCGATCGGCCGGCATTCCTCGATCAGCACCAGATCGCCTTCCTTGCACGCCTTGTCCTCGTCGTGCGCGTGATACCGGCTGGAACGCGTGATGATCTTGCCGTAGAGGGGGTGCTTGACGCGCCGCTCCACCAGCACGGTAACGGTCTTCTGCATCCGGTCGCTGACCACGCGGCCGATCAGCTGGCGCCTGTTGCCCGCTTCGCTCATGCTTTCCCCTGTCCTCCGTCATGCCCGGCCTTCTCGGCCATCACGGTGCGAACCCGCGCGATGTCGCGCCGCACCTTGCTCAATTGGCTGGTGTTTGTGAGTTGCTGGGTGGCCTTCTGCATGCGCAGGCCGAACTGCGCCTTGAGGAGCGAGTTGAGCTCCTGCTGCAGCTCCTGCGGCGACTTGGCCTTCAGCTCGGATGCCTTCATTGACGCGCCCCCAGCAGCCGCGAAACGAACGTTGTCCGCAGCGGCAGCTTGGACGCCGCGAGGCGCAACGCTTCGCGCGCCTCCTGCTCGTCCACCCCGTCCATCTCGTAGAGCACCGCTCCGGGCTTGATCTCGGAGACCCAGAACTCCGGATTGCCCTTGCCGTTGCCCATGCGCACTTCCGCCGGCTTTTGCGATACCGGCTTGTCCGGAAAGATGCGGATCCAGATGCGTCCGCCGCGCTTGATGGCGCGCGACATCGCACGCCGCGCAGCCTCGATCTGACGCGCGGTCAAGCGTCCCCGCCCGATCGCCTTCAGCCCGTACTCGCCGAAGCTCACCTGGTTGCCGCGGGTCGCGATCCCGCGGTTGCGGCCCTTCTGCTCCTTGCGGTACTTACGCCTTGCGGGTTGCAGCATTCCTTGCTCCTGACTTTGCCGGGGCCTTGCGCGGCGCCCGCGGCTTCTTCGCCTTGTCCTTGCCCACGGGCGCGGCCGCCGGCGCCGGCTTTTCCGGGGCCGGGGGCGGCGCCGCCAGCGCCGCCGCGACGGCTGCGGCCGGCTGCTCGCTCTTGTGCATCACTTCGCCCTTGAACACCCAGACCTTGATGCCGATCACGCCGTAGCTGGTCTTGGCTTCCGAGACCCCATAATCGATCTCCGCCCGCATGGTGTGCAGCGGCACGCGACCCTCGCGATACCACTCGGTGCGCGCGATCTCGATGCCGTTCAGGCGCCCGGCGCTCATGATCTTGATGCCCTGGGCGCCCAACCGCATCGCGTTGGTGATGGCGCGCTTCATCGCGCGGCGGAACATGATGCGCTTCTGCAGCTGCTGGGAGATCGAGTCCGCGATCAGTTGCGCGTCGATCTCCGGCTTGCGCACTTCCTCGATGTTGACGTGCACCGGCACCCCGAGCATCTTCTGCAGCTCGACCTTGAGGGATTCAATGTCCTCTCCCTTCTTGCCGATCACGACCCCCGGGCGCGCGCTGTAGACCGTGATGCGCGCGTTCTTCGCCGGGCGCTCGATCACGACGCGCGAGACCGCCGCGTGCGCGAGCTTCTTCTTCAGGTGCTCCCGCACCTTGATGTCCTCGAGCAGCATGCTCGAGAAATTCTTGTTGTTGGCGTACCAGCGCGAGGCCCAGTTGCGATTGAGCGCGAGCCGGAAGCCGATCGGGTTGATCTTCTGTCCCATCTATCTTCTCCCGTCGCCGACGGTGACGAGGATGTTGCACGTCGGCTTCATGATGCGCGCGCCGCGGCCCTTGGACTGGGCGCGGAAGCGGCGCAGAAAGGTGCCGCGCTCGACGAGGATCTGCGTGACTTTCAACTCGTCGATATCCGCACCATCGTTATGCTCCGCGTTGGCGATCGCGGATTCCAGCACCTTGCGAATGATGACCGCGCCCTTCTTGGGCGCAAACTGCAGGATGTTGAGCGCCTGCTCCACCGGCTTGCCGCGGATGAGATCCGCAACCAACCTGCCCTTCTGGGCCGAGAGGCGCACCCCGCGCAGCGTGGCTGTCGTGTTCATGCGCGTCGCCTACGACTTGGCCGGCGCGGACGGCGTTGACGCGGCGGCCGGTGCCGGAGCAGCGCCCGGCGCCGGCGTGGGGGCCGACTTGCGGTCGCCCGCCGCAGCTGCCGCGGCGGCTGCGGCCGCCGCCTGCGCGGAGCCGGCCTTGGAGTGGCCCTTGAATATCCGGGTGTGGGAAAACTCCCCGAGCTTGTGGCCGACCATGTTCTCGGTCACGTATACCGGCACGTGCTGCCTTCCGTTGTGCACGCCGATGGTCAGGCCCACGAAATCCGGCAGGATGGTCGAGCGACGCGACCAGGTCTTGATCGGGCGCTTGTCGTTCGACTTCTGTGCCGCCTCCACTTTCTTCATGAGGTGGAGGTCCACGAACGGCCCCTTCTTGACTGAGCGTGCCATGACTAGGCTCCCACGACCTTGGCATTGCGGCGGCGGATGATCATGGCGTCGGTGCGCTTGCTGTTGCGGGTCTTGTAGCCCTTGGTCAGCGTGCCCCACGGCGAAACCGGGTCGCGCGCCGCAGCCTTCTTGCCCTCGCCGCCCCCGTGCGGATGGTCGACCGGGTTCTGCGCCACGCCACGCACCGTGGGGCGTATGCCGCGCCAGCGCACGCGCCCCGCTTTCCCGATCGACTCCAGCGAATGCTCCTCGTTGCCGACTTCACCGATGGTCGCGCGGCAATTGATATGCACCTTGCGGATCTCTCCGGAACGCAGCCGGACCTGGGCGTACTCGCCTTCCCGCGCGAGCAACTGCACCGAGGCGCCGGCGGCGCGCGCGAGTTGCGCGCCCTTTCCGGGAAGCATCTCGACACAGTGGACGGTGGTGCCGACGGGTATGTTCTTCAACGGCAGGGTGTTGCCCGCCTTGATGGGCGCCTCGGGTCCCGAAACGAGCTGTGTGCCGGCGCCAACGCCCTTGGGGGCGACGATGTAGCGCCGCTCGCCATCCGCATACAGCAGCAACGCTAGAAACGCGCTGCGATTGGGATCGTACTCGAGCCGCTCGACTCTTGCCGGGATGGCATCCTTGTCGCGCTTGAAATCGACCTTGCGGTAAAGCTGCTTGTGGCCGCCGCCCTGGTGGCGCATGGTGATCTCGCCATACATGTTACGGCCCCCCTTGCGGGCCTTGCGCTCCACCAGGTGCGGCACCGGCCGGCCCTTGTGGAGGTCGCGGTTCACCACCTTGACCTGCTGGCGCTGGCCGGGGGTGACGGGTCTGATCTTGACCAGCATTACTTGACCTCCGCCTGCTCGGCAAAGTTGATTTCCTGGCCTTCCTTGAGGCAGACATAGGCCTTCTTCCAGTGGCGCCGCCGGCCGCTGGACATGCCAAAGCGCTTGCTCTTGCCGCGCACGTTGGACACCTTTACCGAGTCCACCTGAACCTTGAACATGAGCTCGATCGCGGCCTTGATCTCGGGCTTGGTCGCATCCGGCGCGACCCGGAACACGACCTGGTTGTTCTTGTCGGCGACGAAGGTGCTCTTCTCCGAGATCACCGGCGCCAGCACGAGCTGCATCAGCCGCTCCTGCCGCTTGACGTCCGGCATGGCCGCGCTCACTTGAGCAACTCCTCGATCTTGGCCACCGCGCCACGCGTCACCAGCACTCTCGAGTGACGCATGAGGCTCAGAGGATCGGCCTCGCCCACCGTAACCACCTCGACGTTGGGCAGATTGCGCGAGGACAAGCGCAGGTTGTCATCGGCACGCTCGGTGACGATCAGCACGTTGTCGAGCCCCATGTCCCTCAATTTCGCGGCCAGGAGCTTGGTCCGGGGGGCGTCCACCGTGAACGCCTCGACCACCGCCAGCCGCTCTTCGCGCGCCAGCTGGGAGAGAATGGAACAGACACCTGCGCGATACATCTTGCGGTTGACCTTCTGCGAAAAATTCTCGTCCGGAAGATTGGGAAAGATCTTGCCACCGCCACGCCACAAAGGCGAAGAGGCGCGGCCGGCGCGGGCGCGTCCCGTGCCCTTCTGCCGCCACGGCTTCTTGTTCGACTTGTTGATCTCGCCGCGCGGCTTCTGCGCCCGCGTCCCCTGGCGCGCGTTGGCGAGATAGGCGTTGACGACCTGATGCACCAGCGCCTCGTTGTACTCGCGCGCAAACGCCGCGTCGGAGGCGGCGACCTTCGCGGTGGGCTTGCCCTTCTCGTTGATCAACTGCAGTTCCACGGCCACCCCTATTTCTCTTGCTTCGCGGCGGGCTTGGCGGCCGCTGGCTTGGCCGCCGGCTTGGCTTCACCCGCCTTGGCCGCGGGCTTCGGTGCCGTGACCGGCCGCGCTGCGCGGGAAGTCGGACTTACGGTTACCCCGCCGCCGCGGGAGCCGGGCAACGCGCCCCGGATCAGCAGGAGCTGGCGCTCCGCATCGATGCGGATGATTTCGACGTTTTGCACCGTTCTGCGGGCGGCGCCCATGTGGCCGGCCATGCGCTTGCCCGGGAAAACCCGCCCCGGGTCCTGGTTCTGGCCGATCGAGCCTGGCTTGTTGTGCGAAACGGAGTTCCCGTGGCTCGCGCGGTTGGAAGAGAAGTGATGGCGCTTGATGACGCCAGCGAAGCCCTTGCCATGGGAGGTGCCCGACACGTCCACCAGCTGCCCGACCTCGAAGATGTCGACGCCAACGGCGCCGCCCACCTTGAGGCTCGCCAGTTGGTCCGCGTTGACGCGAAATTCCTTCAGGGTGTGGCCCGCCACCACGCCCGCCTTGGCAAAGTGCCCCGCCGCCGCCTTGTTCACGCGCGCCGGCCGCCGTTGCCCGTACGCGAGCTGCACCGCGCAATAGCCATCGGTTTCAGGCGTCTTGATCTGGGTCACGCGATTGTTCGACACATCGACCACGGTCACCGGGACGGTATCGCCGTCCTCGGTGAACACGCGGGTCATGCCGACCTTGCGCCCCACCAATCCCAGACTCATGTCGTTGCCTCTTGACCCTGTCTCTCGCGATTCAAAGCACCCGGTCACTGATCACCAGTCACCGGTCACGCCGCTACAACTTGATCTCGACGTCCACCCCGGCAGGGAGGTCAAGCTTCATCAGTGCGTCCACCGTCTTGTCGGTGGGATCGATGATGTCCATCAGCCGCAGATGGGTGCGGATCTCGAGCTGGTCGCGCGAGGTCTTGTCCACGTGCGGCGAGCGCAGCAGGTCGAAGCGCTGCTTGCGCGTGGGCAGCGGAACCGGCCCCTTGACCACGGCGCCGGTGCGCTTCGCCGTGTCCACGATCTCGAGCGCCGACTGGTCGATCAGGCGGTAGTCGAACGCCTTCAACCGGATGCGAATCTTCTGACTCTTGACTGCCATGTGTTGGCTTTCAGCTACAGGTGTTTGGCTGACCGCTATTCAATGATCTTCGACACCACGCCGGCGCCGACGGTCTTGCCGCCCTCGCGGATCGCGAAGCGCAGCCCCTCCTCCATCGCGATCGGCTGAATCAGCGTCACCGTGATCGTCACATTGTCCCCCGGCATCACCATCTCGG
>DATBKZ010000110.1:0-10797 GCA_036555615.1 Burkholderiales bacterium
CGTCTGGGTCGACCAGTTCAACACGCTCGGGCTCGGCGCGAACGTGCCGATCGCCACCGGCAACCTGAACGAGTCGTACCTCGCCCTCGTCGACGGCAAGTTCGTCAACCTGCGCGTGCCCTATCCGATGGGCTTCTTCCCGAAGTGGGGCGAGGGGCGCATCGACGATCCCAGCGGCGGCTGGAAGGGCAGGGCGATGTGGGCGACCGACTCCACGCGCACCGTGTATCACAACGAAGGCGGCAAGGGCGCCAAGCCGCGCGTCTACAAGCTCCAGCTTCGCCCCGACCCGCTCGCCAGGTAAGCCAAGGGAGAGGATGAGATAAACCAAGGGAGGCCGTCACATGAAAACGAAGACTGGTTGGTATTTGGCTGCGGCGGGAATCGCAACGCTGCTCGCGGCGTGCGCGGCGCAGATGAGCTCGGAGGGCGGCGTCACCGTCGGCGCGAGCGACCTGGGCGGCGTCGTCACGGGCGCGCAAGGTCCGGAGGCCGGCGTCTGGGTGATCGCGGAAACGAAGGACCTGCCCACGCCCTACGCCAAGATCGTCGTCACCGACGACCGCGGGCGCTACTTGATCCCGGATCTGCCCAAGGCGCGCTACAGCGTCTGGGTGCGCGGCTATGGGCTCGTCGATTCGCCCAAGACCACGACCGCGCCCGGCGCGACCGTCAATCTCAAGGCGGTGCGGGCGCCGAGCACCGCCGCGGCCGCGCAGTACTACCCGCCGGTCTACTGGTACTCGATGCTCAAGATCCCGGAGAAGAGCGATTTCCCCTTGGGCAAGGTCAAGCACCAGGGCGAGTGGCTGACCATCGTGAAGTCGAACGCGTGCATCGCCTGCCACGCGCTCGGCACCCAGGGCACGCGCACGATGCCGAAGGCGTTCGCCCACATGAAGTCGGCCGACGCCTGGGCGCGGCGCGTGCAGTCCGGCCAGGCGATGGCGCAGATGGCGCGCGACGTCTCCCGCGTCGCCAACCCGCGCTTCATGGAGCAGTACGCCGACTGGACCGACCGCATCGCCGCCGGCGAGCTCCCGTTCGCGCAGCCGCAGCGGCCGCAGGGCGTCGAGCGCAACATCGTGTTGACGCTCTGGGACTGGAGCCGGAGCACGGGCTACATGCACGACTTGATCGGCACCGACCGGCGCAATCCCACGCTCTTTCCCAACGGGAAGCTCTACGGCGCGCCCGAGGACAGCTCCGATTTCGTGCCGATCCTCGATCCCAGGACGAACCAGGTGAGCGAGATCCGCCACCCGGTGCGCGACCCCAAGACCCCCTCGAGCAAGTCGAACCCGATGCAGCCCTCGGCGGTCTGGGGCGACAAGCCGATCTGGGACAGCAAGACGAGCATCCACAACCCGATGATGGACGAGCGCGGCCGCGTCTGGTTCACCGCGCGCGTGCGCCATCCCGACAACCCCGGCTTCTGCAAGAAGGGCTCGAGCCATCCCTCGGCGAAGGCGTACCCGATCAACCGCGCCGCGCGCCATCTCTCGATGTACGACCCGGCAAGCGGCAAGTGGTCGCTCATCAGCACCTGCTTCCCCACGCACCACCTGGTCTTCGCGGAGGACGCCAACCACACGCTGTGGACGAGCAGCGGCGGCGGCGGCGTGGGCGTCGTCGGCTGGCTGGACCGCAAGCTCTACGAGGAGACCGGGGACGAAGCGCGCGCGCAGGGCTGGACGCCGTTCATCCTGGACACCAACGGCAACGGCCGGCGCGACGCTTACACCGAGCCCAACCAGCCGCTCGATTCCACGAAGGACCGGCGCATCCAGACCAATCTCTACGCCGTCTCCGTCAATCCCAAGGACGGCTCGGTGTGGGGCACGGCGCTCGGATTCCCGTTCCCCGGCTACGTCATCCGCGTCGCCCCGGGAAAAAATCCCACCGCGACCGCGCTGACCGAGGTCTACGAGCCGCCGATGCCGGGCTTCGGGCCGCGCGGGGGCGACATCGACCGCTACGGCGTCTACTGGGTCTCGCTCGCGAGCGGGCACCTCGGGCGCTTCGACCGCAGCCAATGCAAGGGGCCGTTGAACGGTCCCAAGGCGACCGGCAAGCACTGCCCAGAGGGCTGGACGCTCTATCCCTTCCCCGGCCCGCAGTTCGGGAACGTGAAGGATGCGGGCAGCGCGGAGGCGAGCTACTACGTGTGGGTCGACCAGTTCAACACGCTCGGGCTCGGCGCGAACGTGCCGATCGCCACCGGCAATCTGCACGATGCCTACCACGCCCTCGTCGACGGCAAGTTCGTCACCCTGCGCGTGCCCTACCCGATGGGATTTTTCGCGAAGTGGGGCGAGGGGCGCATCGACGACCCGAACGGCGGCTGGAAGGGGAGAGCGATGTGGGCGACCAACTCCACGCGCACCGTGTACCACAACGAAGGCGGCAAGGGCGCGCGGCCGAACGTCGTGCGCTTCCAACTCCGCCCCGATCCACTCGCCAGGTAATCGATTTGTCTTCCCTCCCGCCCGAGATCCCCTCTCCACTCGGGAGAGGGGCGGGGGGGAGGTGTGAGGGGTGAACAAGACCCCCTCTCCACTCGGGAGAGGCGGAACTGGTCTCAATTACTCCCTCTCCACTCGGGAGAGGGTTGGGGTGAGGGGCGAATAAGAAGGAGGGAAAGATGAACCGCCTGCATTGGATTGTTGGAGGGTTATTCCTGGCCATCACCGCCACCGCGCTCGCGCAGACGCCGAAGTACCCCGTGAAGCCCGTGCGGATGCTGGTCGGCTTTGCGCCGGGGGGCGCGACCGACATCATCGCGCGGCTCCTCGCCCCGGGCCTCGGCGAATCGCTCGGCCAGACGGTCGTCGTCGAGAACCGGCCGGGCGCGAGCAGCCAGATCGCGGGAGAGCTCGCCGCCCGCAGCGCCCCCGACGGCCACACGCTGCTCATGACGACGCAGACCCTCATGACCTCGCAGATGATCGAGGGCAAGACCTATCCCGATCTCACGAAGGACTTCGCGCCCGTGTCGCTCTCCGCCACGAGTCCCCTGATCCTCGTCGTGAACCCCTCGCTCCCGGTGAAATCGGTGAGGACGCTGATCGAGCTTGCCCGCGCGCGCCCGGGGGAATTGAACTTCGGCACCGGCGGCATCGGCACCACACCGCACATGTCGGGGGAGCTCCTCGCCACCCAGGCCCGCCTGAAGCTCGTGCACGTGCCGTTCAAGGGCGAGGGGCCGGCGCTGGTGGACGTCATCGCCGGGCACGTGCCGATGATGTTCTCGAACATCACAGCCTCGCTCGCCTTCGTGAAAGCGGGGCGGCTGCGGGTGCTCGCCCAGACCGGCCTCAAGCGCTCCCCGGTCGTCGCCGAGGTGCCGACGATGGCGGAATCGGGCCTGCCCGGATTCGAAGTCATCGGATTCTTCGGGGTGATGGCGCCGGCCGGCACGCCGCGCGAGATCGTGACGCGGCTGAACGCCGAGCTCGCGAAGGCGATGGCGCGGCCCGCGGTGCGCAAACAATACGCCACCCAGGCGCTCGAGCCCGGCACGCTCACCGCCGACGAGTACACCGCCTTCATCAAGGACCAGGCCCTCAAGTTCGGCAAGATCATCCGCGACGCCAACATCATCGCCAAATAGGTACCCGAGTTCCCCTCCTGCCTGAGGAGGGGTGGCTGCTATGCAGCCGGGGTGGTGGGAGGATCTTCTCCTGCCCTAAATCCAAATCTCCCTCTCCCCTCGGGAGAGGGCCGCGGTGAGGGGTGAGAAAGTTCCCCCTCTCCACTCGGGAGAGGGTTGGGGTGAGGGGTATGCGCCGGCGTGATGGGAGAGGACCAGCCGTGCTAACATGCGTTATAACGTCCCGCGATGAGGGTTTTCCACCATGAAGCTCAAGATCACCACGGTCGGCAACTCGGCCGGCGTCATCCTCCCCAAGGAACTGCTGGCGCGCTTGCGCGTTGCCAAGGGCGACGCGCTCTATGCGACCGAGCTGCCCGACGGCGTCAAGCTCACGCCCTTCGACCCCGAGCTCGCCGGGCAGATGGAGGTCGCGGAGCGCGTCATGCGTGAAGACCGCAACGTGTTGCGCAAGCTGGCCAAGAGCTGATGATCTGGCTCGAGAAAGCGCTCGTGCTCGCGATCCACGAGCGCCAGCTCGCGGAGCACGGCGGCACCGGCGGCGTGCGCGACGAGGGGCTGCTGGAGTCGGCGCTGGCGCGCCCGCAGCAGCTCCACGCCTACGGCGACCCGGACCCCGATCTCTCCGATCTCGCCGCGGCGCTCGCGTATGGCCTTGCGCGCAACCATCCTTTTCTCGACGGCAACAAGCGCACGGCGCACGTCGCCTATCGAACCTTCCTCGCGCTCAACGGCGCCGAGCTCGCTGCGACGGACGAGGAGAAATACGTCACCATGCTGGCACTCGCCGAAGGCAAGCTCTCCGAGCGGGACTTTGCCGTCTGGCTGCGGGCGCGCGTGCGCGCTCGCGGACGGGGCGAAGCGCGCGAGCCGCGCCCCGCGTACCAGGCCAAGCCGCGCGCGGCGCGCTCACGGCGCACGCAGTCCCGCGCTGCGCGCTGACGAGCCCAGCGAGGTAGGTTACGGTAGGATGAGTCATCACCTCACCCGGTATCCACGCGCGATCCATGATTCCAGCAAACAGCACACCCGAAAAACGCGGCCCGTCCCCGGTTCTGTTCCTGCTGCTGTGCACCGCGAGCGCCGCACCGCTGTCCGCGCAGACCACGAAATTCCAGGCGGACCAGCACCGGCTGTATCAGGAGGCTGAAGCCGTCCGGAAGGCGAAAGGCCTTCGGGACATCGACGCGCTACTGGAAAAATATCCTCCGGCGGCGTTCCAGCCGGTGACGATCCAGAAAGTGGCGCCCGGTGGAAGCGCGGCGATCGCACTCACCGGCACGATCCCGGCAGGGGTCACCATCCTGTCGGAGAAGGACGGCGCCGTCCTGTCGGGTGCAACGGTCTCCGGCACGAGCTATTCCGCGCGCATGACGGTCGCGGCCAACGAGGGTCCGGGATTCGTCAGGCTGTTTGCCTTTACGCCGGTCAGCGGCGGCGTCGCCCGCGTGTCGACCGCCTTTGTCGACACCATTTATCGGTTCGAGCTTCAAGGCCCGAACGGCCTGACGGTCAGGATCGTCCCGACCGAGAAGACGTTCACGATCGCCGACAACAGGAACGCTTCGCTCAAGTATCAGGCGGATTTCTACAGGCCCGGAGAGACCAGGCCGTTCGGGACTCGCGTGGGCCCGATGAGTTACGGCGCTGACGACGAACCGCGCACGCGGCTGGACATCTCGCTCCGCGAGCCTGACACCGCCTGGAAGAAGGAGCTGGAGGAGATCGGAAACAGGCTCCAGGATCCCAAGCTGACCGATGCCCAGCGGGATGCGCTCATGGAGCGAATGATGAAAGCGCAACAGCGGATGATGGAAGACATGATGAAGCTCCAAAAAGATCCGGCTTCGGCGCAGAAGAAAGTGGATGAGTTCGGATGCCGCCTCGTGCAGGTTTATCCCGGCCAGGCGGGCGCGGGCAAGGCCACCATCCTCTGCGGAAAGAACTTCCATGGCGGCACGATCCGGGCGACCGCCACGATGACCATCGTGCGGTAGACGTTCCCGCGCATCGAACGCGCCTCATCTCCCCTCGTGCCCGAACCTATTCCTCCCTCTCCACTCGGGAGAGGGTGGGGGTGAGGGGTATGCGCCGGGGTGGTGGGAGCAGTCGTCAGCCGCCAGCGGTATTTACTTGCCTTTGCCGCCAACCTTGTACGGGGCCGCCTCCTCGCGCAACACTCTCCGCAATGTGGCCTCCAGGCTTTCGCGTTCGATCGCCCGCTTCAGCGCCTCGTTGATCAGCGTCTGGTAGCCGCGCGCGCCGGCACGCGACTTGAAATACTCCACGACCGCGTTGTCCAGATACATGGTCAGGCGAATCTTGCCGCGTGGCACTTCCTTGCCCGCGACGCGCACGACGCCATGCGCCGCCATTTCGGCGGTGATCTCGGGAACCTCCGACAAATCAATATCGGCGTCCTGCATTGCCTGGACCCGCTGCCAGTCGGTCTTGGAAACCAGCGGCCGCTTAGATGCTTTGGAAGTAGAGGGCTTGCTCATATCGTGTCGCCTTGCGCATGGAAATCATCCGGATCCTTCCCCGGACTTCGGTATGGGCCATGACTACAATTGTGTCGCGCAACATGCCGAGCGTAACGAAGCGCTGCTCGCCGTAATTGAATCGCCGGTCCTCGATCGTGCAGGTGACACCGGAGAATACGTATTCGGCGTCGGTGAAGTCGAATCCATGCTTGCGCAGGTTGGCGCGGCGCTTCCCTTCATCCCAAACGATTCTCACCGCCCATATTATGCATACTTTCGTGCATATCTCCAAGCAAGGCCAGGTATTCCCCTTCTGCCCGAGGGCGATCCGGGGCATTCCCCTCCTGCCTGAGGGCGAGCCGGGCTTCTCCCCTCCTGCCTGAGGAGGGGTGGCGCGGAGCGCCGGGGTGGTGGGAGGGGGTTACGTCCTCTTAGGCAAACCCGCTTTCCGGCGAAGTACCTCGATAAACGCCGAGCTGTCCAAGTCCGCGAGGCCCTGGTTGTACGCCTCCTGCTGCAACTCCCCCCACAGCTTCCCCACGTGCATCGGCACCCCGAGCCGCGCGCCCTGCTCGAGGGCGAGCCGCGCGTCCTTGAGCGAAGTGCGCACGTGGCCCTCCGGCGAGAACTCCCCTTTCAGCATCTTCGGGCCCTTGTCTACCATGGTCTTCGAGCTGCACGCAGCGTCCTGAAGGACTTCCAGCAGGCTCTCGCCCTCCATGCCCGCCTTCATGCCGAGGACGAGCCCCTCCGCGAGCGCGAGCCGGTTGCCGAAGAGGATGAGATTGATGACGAGCTTCGCCATCGCGCCCGAGCCGATGCCGCCCATGCGGTAGGCCGCGCGGGCAAAGCCGGCGAAGAGCGGGCGCGCCGCCTCGAAGTCCTCGGCCGTTCCCCCGGCAATGACGATCAAGTCCTTCTTCCACGCCATCGCGCTCGTCCCGCTCACGCACGCATCGAGAAAGCGGATGCCGCGCTGCGCGAGCTCGGCGCCGAGCTGCTGCGAGTCCTCGGGCCGGGAGGTCGAGGTATCCGCGACGATGAGCCCCTTGGGCGCGGCCTCGGCCACGCCCTTCGGCCCGAGGATCACCTCGCGCACGATCTCGCTCGTGGGAAGCGAAGTGATGAGCCAGCGCGCGCCCCGCGCCGCGGCGACGGGAGACTCGACGGGCGTGCCGCCGCGCTCGTGGAGCTGCGCGAGCCGCCGCTCATCGAGATCGAACCCCTGGACCTTGAACCCGGCTTGCAGCAGGTGGTGCGAAAACGCCTGTCCCATCAGGCCCACGCCGACGATCCCGACGCACTCAGTCATCACAACGCCCTCCTTATGGGAGCTTGGTATCGGCACGATACCAATTTCCGTGACGAATGACGGGTCCGCCGCGTCCCTCATCCCCCATCCCTGATCCCTCCGCCCTCTGCCTTGCCCCGGCTGGCGCCTTGGCGTATCGTCTTACTTTCACGTCTTACCATGGGTTCTGCATGGACACCATCCGGGCATCCAGCAAGGGACAGATCGTCATTCCGAAGGCGATCCGCGAGGCCCTCGACATCCGCAGCGGCACCGAGCTCAACGTGGAGCTGCTGCCGGGCGAGGGCTTCAAGGTCACCGTCCGGGCCGCCGATCACGCCGCTCACGTGGCGCGGCTTGCCGGCTCGCTCGCGCCGCGCGGGAAGGCGGGCCGCTACGCCGGACTGACCGACGACGAAGCGATCGCGCTCGCGGCCAAGGAGGACGACGAGCGGGTCCGCGCCTACGCGCGCCGCGCCCGACGGGGGCGCCGTTGATCGCGCTCGACACCAACATCCTCGCGCGCTACCTCCTCGACGACGAGCCGGCGCAGGCACGCGCCGCACGCCGCCTGCTGGCCAACGCGAAAGCCGAGTACTGGGTCCCGGTGACCGTCGTGCTGGAGCTCGCGTGGGTGCTGCGCAAGTCCGATGCGCCGCGCGCCGTCGTCATGGGCCGGCTGCGCGACCTGCTGTCCTTGCGCAATGTACGCGCGCAGAACGCGGACCTCGTGTTCCAGGCGTT
Source organism: Burkholderiales bacterium (assembly GCA_036555615.1). Taxonomy (GTDB): domain Bacteria; phylum Pseudomonadota; class Gammaproteobacteria; order Burkholderiales; family SG8-41; genus SG8-41. Next base: position 8,132 of record DATBKZ010000110.1, read on the forward strand.
GCGCTGGTCGACCGAGGGCATGGACCTCGCCGATGCGCTCCACATCGTGCTGAGCGGCAAGGCGGAGCGATTCGCCACCTTCGACGAGGCGCTCGTCAGGCAGGCGCGCAAGCTCGGAGTCCAGCCCCCCGTGACCGCGCCCTGACTCAGGAACAACCTGATCGGTGACAGATCTCCCGCGCAGTAAGGTCATCCTTCTGCCTTAAGGTAGCGGCAGGTGGTGCGAAAACGCTTGGCCCATCAGGCCCACGCCGACGATACCGACGCACTCAGCCATGACCATGTCCTCCTTCTGCCTTACCGTCAGGTCCTTCCGCCTTGGGGTATAGTATGACGATGCTGGACTGGACCACATGCCCTGCCGTTGAACGCGATTCGCAGAAGGTTAGCGGAGCGTGGGTGTTCCGCGGAACCCGGGTCCCGGTAAGTGCGTTGTTCGAGAACCTGGAAGGGGGCGATACGGTCGGACAATTCCTGCATTGGTTTCCTGGCGTCACTCGTCAGCAGGTCGACGCTGTCCTCGAGCACGCGGCGCGCAGCGTTCAGATAGCCTGAGTTCAAGACCGGATGCGGATCCTGTTCGATCAGGGTACGCCGGTTCCTCTTAAGGCAACACCAGTAGGCATGGCGCATGCTGCCGGCGCAGGATAAGAACGGCGACCTGCCCGCCGGAATACATCTCGCAACGTGGGCCGAATTGGCAGAACGCTTCGGGACTCACCCGGATGCCAGAATGCGTGCGCTTGCCCGACTCCGACACCTGCACGAATTGGCGGTGCGCACGGGCAAGCTCAAGCGCTTCCTGATATTCGGCAGCTTCGTATCCTCGACCGCCGAACCACGCGACGTTGACGTCGTGTTGGTGATGGCGGCCGACTTCAAGCTGGAGGAATCCCCGCGCGAGTGCCGCACTATCTTTTCACACGCCGACGCGCAAGCACGCTACGAGGCAAGCATTTTTTGGTTGCGCGAAGGGATGCTGTCGGATACGCTGATGCGAGAGTATCTTGACGTGTGGCAGATCAAGCGCGACGGGTCAAAACGTGGCATAGTGGAAGTTCAGTCATGATACAAAACGATCAGGAACTGGCGGTTTCGCGGAAGCGGGTGGCAGAGCTCGAGCGCCTGCTCGACGCATCGCGCAAGATCGCTCGCCCCGAGGAGTGGCCGGCGCTCAGCTCGGGCTACCGGCTGGAGATTGAACGCATGCAGGGCGAAATCCTCGACTACCTCGTCCACTCCACTCCTGCCGGCCCAAAGCAGACCACCACTGCGTAGGCTGTACCATGGAAATAATCGTCGCGGTGTTGCTGGTGATCGTCTCGCTCGTCTTTGTGGGCATCGCCATCGACGCAGCCCGCCACCCCAAAGGGCGCGGCTAACCGCACGGTAGACGGCGAAGCTTCGCCCCCTCTGCACCTGCGCATCTCTGCGAACGCTGATCAGCGTTCGCTATTTCTGCCTTCCTCCTTCTGCCTTTGGGTAGCGCGGTTAATCCTCAGCGATGAATCCGATGCGGCGCCCAGGTTTTGACTCTGGCGGCGTGGCGAGCTCACGGATCGCTTTGACGATGCTCGTGATCGCCTCGTCGTGATGCGAGACGCGGCGCTCCAGCTCGTCCAGCTTCTTCGACAGTTCCTTGTTTGCGGCAACCATCTCCCTGAGACGCACGAACGCCCGAACGACATGTACGCTCATTTGTATCGCCCGCTTGCTGCGTAGCACGTTCGCGGCCATGAGAGCCCCGTGCTCAGTGAATACCCATGGGTAAGCGCGGGGATCGCGGTGCTTCTGGGAACCGGTCACAATTTGTGACCGGTTAATAGAATCTACATTCGAATCAAGAGGGTGCGAACTTGATGTCGCAATTTGCGACTTCAAGTTCTCCACCTCGATCGCATTCAATCGAAATGCAAAATTACTCTTCTGCCTTGGTATGCTGGTCCGCGTACTGCCTTTGAGTTCTCCCGGGAGGCTGCTGCATGAAAACAATCCTGATCACCGGGGCCGCCGGGCGCATCGGCACCTTCCTGCGGCCCGAGCTGGCCGGGAAGTACAAGCTCCGGCTCTCCGACATCAAGCCGATCCGCGACCTGCGCCCCGGCGAGACCTTCGTGCGCGCGGACATCTCCAAGCTCTCCGACATGCTGCGCGCCACCCGGGGCGTGGATGCCGTGGTGCATTTCGGCGGGCAGTCCGGCGAGCACGACTGGGACCACGTTCTCAAGGCCAACATCATCGGCTTCTACAATGCGATCGAGACCGCCCGCCGGAACGGGGTCAAGCGCTTTCTCGTCGCAAGCTCCAATCACGCGGTCGGCTTCTACCGCTGCGATGAGAAGATCGATCACCGGGTCTATTGCAAGCCCGACAGCCGCTACGGCGTGTCCAAGGTCTTCAACGAGGCGCTCGCCAGCCTCTACGCCGACCGCTACGGCATGGAGATCTTCTGCATGCGCATCGGCAACGTGAATCGCGCCCCGATCGACCGGCGCCGGCTCGCCATCTGGATCAGCGGGCGGGACATGGCCCAGCTCGTCACCCTCGGCATCGAGCGCCCGGACCTGCGCTTCGAGATCGTCTACGGCATCTCGGACAATGCCCGCGCCTGGTTCGACAACGCCAATGCCCATCGCCTCGGCTACCGGCCGCAGGATCGAAGCGAG
>DATBKZ010000111.1:0-31045 GCA_036555615.1 Burkholderiales bacterium
GCCCATCGTTCAAGCAGACGCAGGCGTGGCTCGACGAGAACCCGCACCTGCGCTTCGCCACCGGCACGCGTCGCGGCTACGGCGTGCTCGAGCTCGCCCCCACGCGCTGCGTTGCCCGCTTCCGGACGGTGGGCGACGTCACCGATCCCCAAACACCGGTTCGCACCCTCGCCAGCTGGACCGTGGAAGACGGCCGGCCCGGCGCCCAGCGCGGCGCCTGACACTTGATCTAGCGCAAGTCGGCCCGTTCGCGGCCGGTTTACATTGCCTCGTATGCAGGTGCGGGGTGCTCGCGGCATCCACAGCACCGCTCCAGCTTTGCACCAGGAGGAAGCGGTTGTTCCAGATTCGTCTGCACGGGCGCGGGGGTCAAGGCGTGGTAACGGGCGCCGAGATGCTGTCCATCGCAGCGTTCGTGGAGGGGCGGCACGCGCAGGCTTTTCCCAGCTTCGGCTCGGAGCGCACGGGAGCGCCGGTGGTCGCGTTCTGCCGCATCGACGACAAGGAGATCCGGTTGCGCGAGCCGATCCTCGAGCCCGATGCGCTCATCATCCAGGACCCCACCCTGCTGCACCAGGTCGATGTTTTCAGCGGGCTGACGCCCCGCGAGGGCTACATCCTCATCAACACCACGCGCAGCTTCGACGAGCTCGGCATCGGCGAGTTCGTTTCCGGCTTCCGGCCCGTGCGGCTGTGCACCGTCCCGGCGACCGAGCTCGCAGTCAAGCTCGTCGGCCGCCCGCTGCCGAATGCGGCGCTTCTGGGGGGCTTTGCCGCCATTACCGGCCTGCTCAGCCTCGATTCCGTCGCGGCCGCCATCCGCGACAAGTTTGCGGGCAGCGTTGCCGAGGGCAACGTCGCTGCGGCGACGACGGCCTACGAGATCGTGCGGCAGGAAATGAAGGAGGCGGCGCAGCATGCTCAGGCAGATTGAAGGCTCGCGCGGCGTCGCGGAGGCGGTGGCGCTCTGCCGGCCGGAAGTGATCTGCGCTTACCCGATCTCGCCCCAGACCCACATCGTCGAAGCGCTTGGCGAAATGGTCAAGACGGGCGCGCTCGCCCCCTGTGAATTCATCAACGTCGAGTCCGAGTTCGCGGCGATGAGCGTCGCGATCGGCGCCTCCGCCGCCGGCGCGCGCGCCTACACCGCCACCGCGAGCCAGGGCCTGCTCTACATGGTCGAGGCGATGTTCAACGCCGCGGGCCTGGGGCTTCCGGTCGTGATGACGGTGGCGAACCGGGCGATCGGCGCCCCCATCAACATCTGGAACGATCACAGCGATGCGATGTCGCAGCGCGACTGCGGCTGGATCCAGCTCTTTGCCGAGAGCAACCAGGAAGCGCTCGATCTCCACATCCAGGCCTTCCGCCTGGGCGAGGAGCTGTCCCTCCCGGTGATGGTGTGCATGGACGGCTTCATCCTCACCCATGCCACCGAGCGGCTCGACCTGCCCACCCCGAAGCAGGTCGACGCCTTTCTGCCGCCCTACGAGCCGCGGCAGGTGCTCGATCCAAAGCAGCCAGTGTCGATCGGCGCAATGGTGGGGCCCGAGGCGTTCATGGAGGTGCGCTACCTGGCGCACGCCAAGCAGATGCAGGCACTCGAGCTGATCCCGAAGCAGGCAGCCGAATTCCAACGGATCTTCGGCCGCGATTCGGGCGGGCTCGTGCGCGGCTACCGCACCGAGGACGCCGCGACCATCGTGGTCGCGCTGGGCTCGGTGCTCGGAACGATCAAGGACACGGTGGACGAGATGCGCGAACAGGGCCACCGCATCGGGGTGCTCGGCGTCACCTCGTTCCGCCCATTTCCGCTCGCCGAGGTGCGCCGGATCCTCGCGCCCGCGCAGCGCGTGGTGGTCCTCGAGAAGGCCCTCGCGGTCGGTATCGGCGGCATCCTCTCGGCCAACGTCCGTATGGCGTTATCCGGCGTGCAGCTGCACGGCTACACCGTCATCGCGGGGCTTGGCGGCCGCCCGATCACGCGCAAGTCGTTGCATGCGCTCTTTCGCCAGGCGGAGCGCGACGAGCTCGAGCCGCTCAGCTTTCTCGACCTCGACTGGAACATCGTCAACCGCGTGCTCGAGCGCGAGAGGCGCGAGCGCCGCACGGGCCCCATCGCGGAGACCGTGCTGCGCGATGTCGGCATGGTTGCGGCTCGCGTTGCCTGAAGAATCGCATGGCATTCCAGCCCATCAAGTTCTACCAGACCGGCACCTTCACGGTGGGCAACCGCCTGCTCGGATCGGACGAGCGCTCGGTGCAGGCCAACATGCAGCGCACGAATTCGCTCAACTCGGGCCATCGCGCCTGCCAGGGCTGCGGGGAAGCGCTCGGCGCGCGTTACGCAATCGACGCAGCCATGAACACGACCCGCAACCAGCTGATCGCGGCCAATGCCACCGGTTGCCTGGAGGTGTTCTCCACGCCCTATCCCGAGACCTCCTGGCAGATCCCCTGGATTCACAGCCTGTTCGGCAACACCGCGGCGGTCGCAACCGGCATCGCTGCGGCGCTGAAGGTCAAGGGGCGCCGCGAGGTGCGGGTCATCGCGCAAGGCGGGGATGGCGGCACCACCGATATCGGATTCGGTTGCCTGTCGGGCATGTTCGAGCGCAACGATGATGTGCTCTTCATCTGCTACGACAACGAAGCCTACATGAACACCGGCGTGCAGCGCTCCTCGGCAACGCCGCCGGCGGCGCGCACCGCGACCACCATGGCCGTCGGGCGCGAGCCGGGCAACGCATTCGGCCAGGGCAAGAATCTGCCGCTCATCGCCATGGCGCACGCCATTCCCTACGTCGCGACGGCGACCGTCGCGGAATTGCGCGACCTCGAGGCGAAGGTGCGGCGCGCGATGGAAATCCGCGGCGCGCGCTACATCCACATCTTCGTGCCCTGCCCGCTCGGCTGGGGCCACGAGGCGCACGACACGATCCGCATCTCGCGCCTCGCCAAGGAAACCGGGCTCTTTCCCGTGTTCGAGGCCGAGCACGGAGAGGTTGCGAGCGTGTCGAAGATCCGCCGCCGGCTGCCGGTGGAAGAATACCTCCGCCCGCAGAAGCGCTTCGCGCATCTCTTCGGCGAACCCCCGCGCCTGGAAACCATCGCGCACATCCAGGCCTACGCCGACCGCAACATCCGCAAGTTCGGCCTGCTCGAAGAGGGCGCGCAGTGATGGACAAGCCCTTCGCCATCACGCTCGACGTCGGCTCCTCGCTTGCGAACCGCACGGGCTCCTGGCGCACCAATCGCCCGATCTACGTGGACCGCCTGCCCCCGTGCAACAACGCCTGCCCGGCGGGCGAGAATATCCAGGGCTGGCTCTTCCACGCGGAGTCCGGCGACTACGAAGCCGCGTGGCGCGTGCTCACGCAGGACAATCCGCTCCCCGCCGTCATGGGCCGGGTCTGCTACCACCCGTGCGAGAACGAGTGCAACCGGGCGCAGCTCGACTCCCCCGTCGGCATCAATTCGGTCGAGCGCTTTCTCGGCGACGAGGCGATCCGGCGCGGCTGGAAATTCGATCCGCCCGTCACCGAATCAGGCAAGCGGGTGCTCATCGTCGGCGCCGGTCCCTCCGGACTTTCCGCCGCCTACCACCTGCGGCGCCTCGGCCACCGCGTGGCGATCCACGAGGCGGGGCCGGTCGCCGGCGGCATGATGCGCTTCGGCATCCCCAAGTACCGGCTGCCGCGCAAGGTCCTGGAAGCCGAAGTCCGGCGCATCCTCGACATGGGAGTGGAATTCGCCCTCAACACGAGGGTGGACAACATCCTGAGCTCCATGCGCATGGGCAGCTTCGACGCCGCGTTTCTTGCGGTGGGCGCGCACATCGGCAAGCGTGCCTATATCCCGGCGGGCTCCGCGGCGCGCATGCTGGACGCGGTGTCGGTGCTGCGCAGCATGGAAGGCGAGGAGCGGCCGATGCTCGGCCGGCGCGTCGTCGTCTACGGAGGCGGCAACACCGCGCTCGACGTCGCGCGCACCGCCAAGCGGCTCGGCGCCACGGAATCGATCATCGTCTACCGCCGCACGCGCGAGAAGATGCCTGCGCACGATTCCGAGGTCGAGGAGGCGCTGCAGGAAGGGGTGATGATTCGGTGGCTCTCCACCATCCGCGAGGCCGGCGAGGCTTCGATCACCGTGGAGAAGATGATCCTCGATGAGAAGGGCTTTCCTCAGCCCACGGGAGAGCTCGAGACGCTGGAGGCCGATTCCGTCGTGCTCGCGCTCGGGCAGGACGTCGACCTGAGCCTGCTGAAGGGGGTGCCAGGACTGGTGGTCCGGGATGGCGTGGTGCAGGTCGGCCCAAACATGATGACTGGATACCTGGGCATTTTCGCTGGGGGCGACATGGTGCCTTCCGAGCGCACCGTCACCGTCGCAGTCGGCCATGGAAAGAAGGCGGCCCGCCACATCGATGCCTGGCTGCGGGGCGGTCGCTACGCTGCGCCCGCGAAGCACGAGCTCGCGACCTTCGACAAGCTCAATACCTGGTACTACTCCGATGCCCCCAAGACCGTGCGCCCGACGCTCGACATCGTCCGGCGCCAGTCGACCTTCGACGAGGTAGTGGGGAGCCTCGATGAGTCGAACGCGCTCTACGAAGCCCGGCGCTGCCTTTCGTGCGGGAACTGCTTCGAGTGCGACAACTGCTACGGGGTGTGCCCGGACAACGCCGTGATCAAGCTCGGCCCCGGCAAGCGCTTCGAGTTCAACTACGATTACTGCAAGGGCTGCGGGCTGTGCTCGGCGGAGTGCCCGTGCGGCGCGATCCAGATGGTGCCGGAGAAGATCTGACTACTTCCAGCCGATGACGTCGTAGCCCTTCTCGCGCAGGCAGCGCTGCACGAAGCCCTTGTAGACCGAGCCGGGCTCGCCCGAGCGGAGCGCGCCGGCAGCCGCGCCAGCGGCCGCCCCCGCGGCTGCGCCGGTGGCGGCCCGCTCACCGATGTTGCCGCGCACCGCGCCCGCACCCGCACCGGCCGCGCCGCCGATGACGGCGCCCTCCGCGCCGCGGCGCGCCACCTTCTCGCCGCCGCTTCCAGGGGTTATGCCATGGCTTTCCGCCTTGCGGATGCAGTCGTCAATATCCCGTTGCGCGACTTCCGGACCGACCCGCTCGTATGTCGCGTTCGGGTAAAGAACCGGCCGCTGCGTCGCGCACCCGGTCAGCGCAATGAGCGCGGCGCCGATGCTCGCCCACGCCGCGCGGGAACAAGGTCTCATGACAGGGTCTCCTCGGCTAATGAGTATAAACGCACCAGCGCTCGCGACGCTGACAAGGATCAGCGGAACGCGCGGCCGAGCGGCGCCGGAGAGCGAGGCGCAGCCCGATCTGATACGCTTGCGCTATCACACCGCTCAGCAACGAGGCAGACATGGCCCAAAGACCCGACGACCGGCCCACCGAGCCGAAAATGGACTCCAAATCCCTCTACCGGGAGGAAATTATCACCGACCGCAAGGTGGGAACGATCCGGGTGCTGACCCCGATCAAGTCCGACGGCTCCTCCGACGCCAGCCGGGCAATCACCTATATCGGCGAGGCGCAGCTCCTCACTTCGGTCGGCACGTTGCCGATCAATTTCGAGATCGAGGCCCAGTCGCTCGAGGAAGCCGTGAAAAAGTTCGCCGAAGTGGCAAAGGAAGCGGTTGAGCGCACGGTCAAGGATCTGCAGGAACTGCGCCGGCAGGCGGCTTCTTCCATCGTCGTGCCGCAGGGCGGCATGGGCGGGCTCGGCGGCATGGGGCCCGGCGGCATGCCCGGGGGCGGCAAGATTCAAATCCCGTGACGAAGTGACGCAGGGGACGCGCGCGGGTCGTATCCCCTGAGCGCCCGTCAGGCGTCCCGCAGTATTCGAAAGGCCCACCGCGCGGCGGCGAGGAGCCTCCGGTCATCGCAGCGCTTTGCGACGAGTTGCGCGCCGATTGGCAGGCCGCCCGGCCCTTCGAACACCGGCAGCGTGATCGAAGGCACGTGCATCGTGGTCCAGATCATGTACACATACGGGTGCGGGACCGGATGCATGCCGACCGGCGCTTCCCCCGTGGCTGCCGGCGCGAGCAGCACATCGTGGGAATCCATGAGCGGCGCCAGCCGCTCGCGCGAGCGCTCGACAAGGGCACGCATCTCGCAATAGCGCTCGTAGCTGCAGGCAAGACCATCCTTCAGGCGGCCCTCGCGGAGGCTGGCGCTGATTAGGTCCCAGTGATTCTCGATCTCCCAGGCGAGGTTGCGCGCCATCTCGAAGCCAGAGATCCAGCGGTGCGCCGCTTCCAGCCCCTCGAAATCGGCGGCCGGCAGCAGCACTTCCTCCACGCTTGACCCGGCGCGCGCGAGGCGCCGGGCTCCGTCCTCGAGCAGCTTCTGCGTTGCGGCCTCGAGCCGGTCCCAGAAATACGGGCGGCAGAACCCGATACGGGGCGGCAATACCATATCGGGCAGTGGCTCGGGCTCGAAGCCGAGCAGCACTTCGCGGTAGAGCGCGATGTCCTCGACCGAGCGCGCAAGAATGCCCAGCGTGTCGAGCGATCCCGAAGCTTCCATGACCCCCGCCGTGCGGAGATCGCCATAGGTCGGACGGTATCCGAACACGCCACAGAACGATGCGGGCCGCGTCGTCGATCCCGTGGTCTGGGTGCCGATCGCGACCGGAACGTGGCAATCGGCGACGGCCGCAGCCGAGCCGCTCGATGAGCCGCCCGGCGTGCGGGAGATATCCAGCGGATTCCGCGTCGGCCCGGGCGTGACGTTGGCGAATTCGGTGGTGATGGTCTTCCCCATCAGCACTCCGCCCGCTCTGCGCGAGAGCGCGACGCAGGCCGCGTCCCGGGCCGGCCGGTGTCCCTTGTGGATCGCAGTGCCGTATTCGGTGGGCAGGTCGCAGGTGTCGATGATGTCCTTCACGCCGAAGGGAACGCCGTGCAGCGGGCCGCGGCGGGCGCCGCGGTCGAGCGCGCGCGCCCGGCCGATGACGCGCTCGCGGTCGAGGTGCGCCCATGCCCGCACCTGCGGCTCGCGCGCGGCGATGCGCTCCAGACAGGCGCGCGCGACCGCTTCACAGGTAGTCCTGCCCGCGGCGATCGCGGCGATGGTTTCGGTCGCAGTCAGCTCGTTCAGCGCTGCGGATGTTGTCCTGGCGGCGACTGGCATCTGGATCCCGTGCTGAGGTGCCCAGCGCGCATGGTATAAGATTTTGTCATCGCTGCGAGAGGAACGCATGGCTTCGAATCACCCCACCTGGATCGATCATTTCCCCGGCAACTTCATGTGGTCGAACGCAACCCTCGTCACCAAGGGCATGGCGCCCTACGGCGCGGTTGCGCTGGGCGAAATCGACGAGGTCTGCGAGCGGCTGCGCGCGCGCCAGGACGAGCCGCATGCGTGGTGGGAGGAGTGGAGCGCTTTGGGGGCGCGCCTGGTACAGGCCGCCGACGCCGCCGAAGCGCGGGGCAACCGGATGAGCGCCGGCGGCCTCTATCTCCGCGCCGGCATGTACTACTTCACCGCCGAGCGCTTCATCGTGCCCGGGCCCGAGAAGCGCGCCATGGGCGAGAAAGCGATCGACTGCCAGACCAAGGGCATCCTGCGGCGCTATTCCAATGTCGAGCGCGTGGAGGTGCCGTACGAAGGCAAGACGCTGCCCGCGTTGTTCATGAAGGCACCGGGCGCGGCGCGGCGCGCGCCGGCAATGGTGGCGTTCGACGGGCTCGACAACTGCAAGGAGATGAGCGTCCTCTTCAACGGGCTCGAGTTCGCGGCTCGCGGCTGGCACACGCTCGCGATCGACGGGCCGGGTCAGGGCGAGTCGCTGCGGCTGCGCGACATCAAGACGCGCCACGACTACGAGGTTGCGGGCACCGCGGCGTACGAATGGGCCGCCGGGCGCACGGAAGTGGATCCCAAGCGGGTCGCGGTCATGGGCTACAGCTTCGGCGGCTACTATGCCCCGCGCATCGTCGCCTTCGAGAAGCGCTATTGCGCATGCGTCGCCTTCGGCGCCATGCACTGGAGCATGGAGATGTGGGTGAACGGCATCCGCCGCGCGGTGAAGTCCGATGCGAAGACGAGCGCGCAGTCGCACTTCCAGGTGCCGTGGGCGTTCGGCGCGGAGGATCTCGACCAGGCCGTCGAGATGGCGAAGCGCTTCAACCTCGCCGGCGTCGCCGGCCGGATCGAATGCCCGCTACTGGTGGTGCACGGGGAAAACGACCGCATCGTGCCGCTCGACTCGGCGAAGAAGCTCTTTCATGCGGCCGGCTCGAAGCGCAAGCACCTCAAGGTCTTCACCGCTGCCGAGGGTGCCGCGGAGCACTGCCAGGTGGACAACCGGCAGCTCGGGGTGGACTACATCGCCGATTGGCTCACGCCGATCTTCGAAGGGTGAGCCGGGAGTTCGAATAACGTGCCTGCGCACGTTTGAGCCGGCGAACGCCCGACGCGATGCAGCGCGGCGGGACGGGAGAAGGCAGAAGGATGACCGGGTCCGCCTTCTGACTTCCGCCTTCTGACTTCTACCTCAAGGCGCGGGCTGAGCGGGAATGCCGTTGCTCCGGCCCGACGCCGGGGGGAGCAGTTACGGCTGGTAGACGAAGTTGAACTGCCACGAGTCCACCTTGTCGCGCTGAACGTACTCGAGCCGCAGCTTGATGTTCTTGGTCAGGATGAGCCCGGCGCCGATGCCGCCCAGCAGGCCGTCGTCGTCCCCGAAGTCGAGACCCACCCTGCCGAGCAGCTCGATGCTCGGGGTGACTAGGAACCGGCCCACCCCGGCCGCCCACAATCCGTTTGCTTTCACATCGCCGCCGGGCCGCTCCATATCGCCGGTATCCATGTAGCCGACCTCGGCGTCGAAGTACAGGTTGTTCGCTACCTGGCCGAACCCGTAGCCGCCGAAGATCTGCCAGCCGACGGCGCTGTCCGATCCCGATACTTCATTCGAGCTCAGGCCCGCACCAAAGAAGAATTTGCTCGTGTCCACGGCCTGGGCAACGGCAGCGGAAGACAGCGTCATGCCGATAAGCCCGATCACAATTGCGCGAATTGCGTTCAGCATCTCGAGTCTCCTTTTTCGCAGGTGGATTGCTCGAAGAAACTTATCACAGGCTCGAGTCGCATTTCCAGATGATGAAGGAATTTGTCGCCTGCGGACGACACTCGCGCGCGGCAGCCTGGAGTCTCTCACCCGACGCTGCCGCCGGATGACCAATAGGGGCGCCGGGGGGCGCGGCGTCCGGAGTCGAAGCCGCTAGCGTTGCCTCTCGCCCGGGCCCGCTGACGGCTCGAGGCCCGCAAGCCCGCGCGAGCCTGCGGCTCCGGTGAAGAGCGAGCGCATGCCGAGCAGCAGGAGCGTTAGCGCGATCAGCAGCATGCCTGTCGCGATCGGACGGGTGAAGAAGATGGAATAGTCTCCCGCCGACATCGCGAGCGACTGCCGGAAATTGAGCTCGAGCATCGGCGCGAGGACGAGACCGAGAATGATCGGCGCGATCTCGTAGTCGAGCTTGCGCAAAACGTAGCCCACGACGCCCGCGCCGGCCATGATCCACACGTCCACCACGCTGTTGTTGACCGCGTACACGCCGAGCGTTGCGAAGGCGAGCAACGACGGATACAGGTAGGAGTACGGAACCCGCAGGACATTCACGAAGACTCCGACCATGGGGAGATTCAGGATGAGCAGCACGGCATTGCCCACGTACATGCTGGCGATGACGCCCCAGAACAGGACCGGCTGCTCCTGGATGAGCAAGGGCCCCGGGGCGATGCCGTGGATCATCATCGCCGCAAGCATGATGGCCGGCACCGCGCCCGAAGGCAGCCCCAAGGCAAGCATCGGCACGAGCGCGCCGGACGTCGCCGAATTATTTGCCGCCTCCGGACCCGCAACGCCCTCGACCGCGCCCTGGCCGAAGCGCTCCGGTTGCTTCGACAGGCGCCGCTCGACCGAATAGGAAACGAACGACGAAATGATGTGGCCGGGCCCCGGAATGATGCCGATGAAAAATCCCAGGATGGTGCCGCGGCCCATGGGCCCGGCGCTCCTCCGCCACTCCTCCCGGTTGGGCAGCAGTTCCCGGAGGCGCGGCGCGCGGACGTCGACCTTGGTGGCGCGCCCCGCGGAAAGCAGGATTTCCGAGATCCCGAACAGGCCGACCGCCACCGGCACGATGCCGATGCCGTCGCCCAGCTCCGACAAGCCATACTCGAAGCGGAACAGTCCCGTCATCGTGTCCATGCCGACCATGCCGAGGAGGAGACCCACCGCCGCCATGGTGAGAGAGCGGGTGATCGGGCCGCTCGTCATGTACGCGAGGACCAGCAGGCCGAGGATCAGCAGCGCGAAATGCTCGGGCGGGCCGAACCGCAAGGCAAACTCGGCAAGAGGGGGCGCAAGCAGCATCAGCGCGACGATGCTCAGCGTCCCCGCGACGAAGGAGCCCACGGCGGCGATGGCGAGCGCGGCGCCCGATCGACCCTTCTGCGTCATGGCGTAGCCGTCGATGCACGTCATCACGGATGCCGCCTCGCCGGGAATGCGCATCAAGATGGAGGTCGTGGAGCCGCCGTACATCGCCCCGTAGTAGATGCCGGCGAGCAGCACGATGGCGCTGGTCGGGTTCAGCCCGAAAGTAACGGGCAGGAGCAGGCTGATTCCGGCAAGGGGCCCCACGCCCGGGAGGACGCCCACGAGCGTTCCCACCAGGCAGCCCGCGAACGCATACACCAGCACGTCAGGCGAGAGCGCCGTGGCAAAGCCAATTCCGAGGTTCTGCAGTATTTCGACCATCAGGCCCGCTCCTGCTGGCCGGTCCCATTACGCGCGCGCGAACTGCCGATTCCCATGGTGTCCGAACCGCGCGCTACAGACCGAAGGGGCCCAGCGGCAGAGGCACGTTCAGCAGCGCGTTGAACAGGTAGTAAGTGCCCGCTGAAAAGCAGCCGGCGAAGACGAGCCCCGCGACCCATCCTTTCTTCTCGAGGACGCTCACCAGCGTGAGCAGCGCGATGAAGATCGTCACGCGATATCCGAGGCGTTCGAGCGCAAGCGCCATGAAAGCGCAGGTTCCCAGAATGACGAGTGCGTGCCGCCATTCCGTCCACTGGATGGCGGCCGCGCGCTTGCCGGAGCGCCCCCCGACGATCAGCGCGATGCTGCACGCGAGGAGCGTAAGGGCGAGCAGCACCGGCATCGCGCCCGGCCCGGGCTCGGCGAGAAAACCGAACGGGATCTTGCGGGATTCCCAGAGGACGAAGAGCGAGAATGCCGTGAAGAACGCTCCCGCCGCATGGTCGATCGTCAGCGACCGCACGCCCTGGCCCTCGGGATCCCGCGCGGGGCAGCCGCGCTACTTGGTGTCCGGTGGCGGAATGCGCCGGATGGCGCCGGCAAGCCTTTCGCAGTCCTTGTCCCACCAGGTCTGGAACTCGGGCGCGTCCAGATAGGCGGGCGGCATCTGCATCTTCACGGATGCAGTCATGAACTGGGGATCCGTCACTGCCTGTTTCACCGCATTTCTGACGACACTGAGCACGGGGCCCGGCACTTCCTTGCGCGCAAACATCCCGACCCAGAGATAAACCTCCATGTCGTAGCCGAGTTCCTTCATCGTGGGAGTGTTCGGGAAGGCGGCGAGCCGGCTCGCTCCCGTATTGGCGAGGACGCGGAGCTTGCCCGCCTTGGCCTGCGGGGAGACCGCCCCGGTCGAGAGCGCCGACACGAACGCGTGTCCGGCCACGAGAGCGGTCATCGCGGGGCCGCCGCCGGTTGTCGGCAGATGGCGCATCTTGACGCCGGTAACCTGCTGGAAGACTTCCATCGACATGTGGGCCACCGTGAAGGGCCCTGCGGACACGTAGAGGATGTCATTCGGCTTCCTCTTGGCCTCCGCGATCAGCTCCTTCACGGATTTCCACGGCGTGCTCGGATGCACGATCACTATCGTCGGGTCGGCGTTGATGCGGCCGATCGGGACGAACTGGTCGCGGGTGAAGCGCGGCTTGCGCCCCGCCACGCGGTCCGCCTCCGGAATCGTGCAGATGGAGAACACGGTGATCATCAGCGTGTAGCCGTCCGCCGGCGCCTGCGACACGAATTGCGTGCCCACCGCGCCGCCGGCGCCCGTGCGGTTGACGACGATCACGGGCTGCTTCAGGACCTTTTCCAGGGCCGGGGCGAGCGGCCGCGCGGTGAGGTCAGCCGCGCCACCCGGCGGGTACGGCGACACCAGGTTAATGGGACGGGTGGGATACGCTTCCTGCGCGGCAACAGTGCCGGCCAACGCCACGAAAACAAGAACTACTGCGGGCAAGATTCGAAGCATATGCGCCTCCTCCGTTGTCGCTTTAGCCTCGTGCAAACGCAGGGATCGAGCCGCCGGCGCGTACGGTCTTCTCTGGCCCGGCTCCCTGCCTTATGTGTGCTGCCTGATACGTCCTGCAAAATCAGTATGAGAGTATCGATCTGGCCTTGTCAATGACAGGCACCCGCGCCTTCAACCAGCGTGCGTCACCTCCGAGCAGGGATCACGGGCAGCAGCACGTGCGCGGGGCGGCGCCGATCCATGTGGAGCGTCACCTTTCCCCCGAAGACGTGCGGCGGCCGGTCGGTCTCGTCGTCGTGCACGAACGGCCCGCAGCCGCGCATCGGGTTCTTCATGTTGGAGAGCGTCGCCGCCGCGCCTTCCCACTCGTAGTCCCTGCCCCGGATCGTGAGCGCGACGCGATAGCCCTTCGGCACCACGATGCAGGTCGGCCAGATCTCGATGTCGAGCTCGTACACCTGCCCCGGTTTGAGCGGCTGCTTGCGGTCATGTGTGTGATACGGACGGTACGGCCGCGAGAGCTTCCTGTCGAGCTTGCGGTGCGAGGCGCGCAGCCAACCCTGTCCGATCGGCGTGTGCGGATCGAGCGCGCCCTGGAACACCACTTCCTTGCCGCCCGGATCAAACACGCGCAGCACCGCGAAGACATCGGCATCAGTCGTCGCTGAGGACACCCACAGCTTCAACGCCGACGGCCCCGTGATCTCGGTTGCATGTTCGAGCGGCGGCGTGGCGAAAGTGACGCCCTCGCCCAACCCGTCGTAGGTGACCGACGCCCCGGGAGCAGCCGGCCTGGTCGAAAGCCGCATGCCCTGCGGATCGAGGTAGAACCTCGTCCACTTCGTACGCTTGAGCGGCCACTCGTTCTCGGCGCGCTGCACGAACTTCTCTCCGGGATGACGCACCTGGAGCAGCACCCGCGGCTGGCGGTCCCAGCCGTTCTTCTTGCCTTTCAGGAAAAAATCGAAGAACTTCTTCTGCAGCTTCACCCCGTAATCGGTGTAGAACGGCGCCCAGTGCGAGCCACCGTGCGCTTCGAGCCACTTCTGTTTCGAGGCTGCGCGCATGAAGCCCTCGAGATTGCCGCGGGGATGCAGCCCCTGCCCGCCCCAGTTGGCGCAGGAGAGGAGCGGCGCCTTGACCCGGGACAGATCGCCCGTGCGCTCGCGGTAATAGTCGTCGATGAGCGGGTGCGCGAGGATATTCGCCCACATGTCGGCGCGGTTCTTCGCGAGTTCGTCATCGCCGATCGTTTCCGGGCCGCACACCAGCTCGCCGGTCACGCGGCTCCGCGGCCCGCGCTCGCCGCGCCCGTGCTGCACGGTCTTCACCTGCATGTCCTGCCAGTGCTTGCGGAACGTGCAGGCGATGCCGCCGTGGCGCACCGAGTCGCGGTAGTAATCCACCCAGCCCTCCCACACGCAGATCGCCGCGAGGTGCGGCGGCTGCAGCGCCGCCGCGCGCCACTGGCTGCTCGCATAGTAGGAGATGCCGTTCAGCCCGACTTTCCCGCTGCACCACGGCTGCGCCGCCGTCCACTCGATGCAGTTGTAGAAGTCCCGGTTCTCGCGCGCGTTGTTGTGGTCGAGGTATCCCGGCGAGCGCCCCGCCCCGCGCGAGTCGACCCGCACGCAGATGTAGCCGTCCGGCACCCACTTCTCCGGGTCGACGACCTCCCAGTTCGCGTATTTGTTGGTCGTGCCCGAGACCGCGTCGGGATGCTCGCGCTCCATGATTTCCCACGCCGTCTTGTAGCCGTCCTGGAACGCAAGCCCCTTCCCGTACGGGCCGTAGCTCACGAGCGCCGGATAGCGGCCGTCCTGAAACGGCCGGAACACATCCGCGCGCAGCACGATCCCGTCCTCCATCGGGATCGGCACATCCCAGTCGATGCGCATGCCGTCGCGAATCTCGCTCTTATGCGTCTCCCTTGTCACGCGTCGCTCCTCACGTCCTGGGCGGAACGATGGGCAGCAGCAGGAACGACGGCTTGTCGCCGCCGGCGTAAATGGTGTTTTCGGCCCCTGAGTTGTAGTCCGCGTGGTAGTGCGTGTAGGGCGCAGATCCGACGCCGTCGCGCGGCTGGATGTCGACGCGCAGACGGTGCCCCTTCGCGAGCACGATGCAGGTCGGCCAGATCTCGATCTGGCACTCGACCGGCTCGTTGGGCGTCAACCACAGCCGCTCGTCGTGCGCGTGATGCGGGCGGTATGGCAGGGTTCGCCGCGGATCGAGCTTGCGGTGCGAGGCGCGAAGCCACCCCTTGGTGAGCGGCACCGGCTGGCCGTGCTGCCCGACTTCCCACACGTCCTTTCCGTCCGGGCCGATATTGCGCAGCGTCACGAAGATGTCCATGTCCTCCGTCGTGCTCGACACCCATAGGTTCATCATCAACGGCCCCGTGATCTCGGTGTCCTTTTCCATCGGCGCGGTCTCGAACGTGACGCCGAGACGCGCACCCCCGCCATGGGTGGTCGAGAGCGAGGAGCCGGAAGCAACGCCGGCCTTGGTCATGCCGCTCGCCGAGTACATGAGCTTCGCGGATTGTTGGGGCGGAGCGGCGACCAGCTGCCCCTCCACGGCATGCTCCTCCGCCGACGGCTCGCGGTCGATCCTGAGATAGAGCTTCGTCCACTGCGTGCGCGCGAGCGGCCATTCGTTCTCGAAGCGGAACGGGTAAGGCCGGGCGCTGCCTCCAGTGCGGATCTCGAGCTTGACCGGCGGCTCGTCGAGTATCCCGGTGTCGATGCCTTTCAGCCAGTAGTCCATCCACCGCAGCTGGTCCATGCGGCCTTCCTCGGAATGGAAGGGGTGAAAGTGCGTGCCGGTATGGATGCGCAGCTTCTTCACTTTCGAGGCTGCGTTCAGGTAGCCCTCGGTGTTGCCGCGAAGATGCAATGCAAACCCGCCCCAGTTGCCGACGCTGTAGAGCGGCACCGTAATGGCATCCCAGCGCGCGCTGCACAGGCGCCAGTACTCGGAATCGAGGTCGTTTCGCATCATGTTCCAGAGCATGTCGTTCTGGAACGCATCCGGGTTGTAGGCACGCGGGCGCCCCAGCAGATGGTGCGCGGTATGCGTGAGCCACCAGTTGCCGATGAAGCCCAGCGCGAAGATGCCGCCGTGATAGGCCTGGTCGCGGTACTGGTCCGCCCGCCCCTCCCACGGCATGATGCATTTCAGCGACGGCGGCCGCAGGTTCGCGACGCGCCACTGCGAGCTCGCGTGATAGGAGATGCCGAGCGTGCCGATCGAGCCCGAACACCACGGCTGTCTTGCGATCCACTCGATCGCATCGTAGAAGTCGAGCGACTCCTGGTACGAGCTGGGGTCGGACCGACCGGGCGACTTACCGGTGCCGCGCGAATCTACCCGCACGCAGCCGTAGCCGCGAGGGCACCACCACAGGGGATTGACCGTCTCCCAGTTGAGGTGGGGATTTGCCTTCTCCTCCAAGTCCGCGGGCGGGATCCACACCTTGTCCTTCTGGTAGACGCTGATGTTCATGATCGCCGGGAAGCGCTCGGCGCCGCCGTCGGGGCGGAAGATGTCGGCGTAGAGGAGCGTGCCGTCCCGCATCGGGATCTTCACGTCCTTCTCGACGATCAACCGGTAATCCCTGGGCTGGGAAACAATGGCGGATTTCTCGGCCGCCTTTTCTCTCGCGGTCATCGGGGCTCCCCTTCGCCTCGCTCGAGGCGGGTGATGTGCCATTCTATTGCAGGCCGCGCGGTTTTACGCGCGCGGCCCCCGGTGCTATAAGTACCGCTATCCGAATAAGAGGCGCGGAGCGCGCCCCATCCGACACGTGAGGAGGACATACCATGAATTTTCGCAGGCACTCGCTCCTTCTGTGCGCCGCCTTCGTCGCGCTGCCCGCCGCCCAGGCGTGGTCCCAGGCCCCTTCGACAGGCTCAGGACAGGCTTATCCGGCGCGGCCCGTTCGCGTCATCGTCCCGTCCGCGCCCGGCGGCGGAACGGATGTCCTGACGCGGCGCATCACGCCGGCGTTCTCCCGGCACTTGGGCCAACAGGTAGTCGTGGACAACCGGGGAGGTGCGGCGACGATCATCGGCAACGATCTTGCGGCGCACGCCACGCCCGACGGCTACACGCTGCTGATGGGGCTTACCACGCTCACCATCCTACCGTCGATACGCAAAGAGCTGCCGTACGACGCTCTCAAGGACTTCGCGCCCGTCTCCATGGCGGTTGCGGCACCCAATATTCTGGTTGTCCACCCCTCGCTGCCAGTCCAATCCGTCAAGGAGCTGATTGCGTTCAGCCGCAAGCGCCCGGGGGAGCTCAACTACGCCTCGGCCGGCATCGGCAGCAATCCCCATCTTTCGATGGCGCTCTTTCTCAATATGACCGGCCTCAAGATGGTCCATATTACCTACAAGGGGCTGGGGCCGGCCCTGATCGACGTCGTCTCCGGGCAGGTCGTCGTGGCGATCGGAACGATGCTCTCGAGCCTCAATTACGTAAGGAGCGGTCGGCTACGTGGGATCGCCACCACCGGCCTGACCCGTTCGAGCGCGCTGCCGGATCTCCCGACGGTTGATCAGGCCGGAGTCAAGGGCTACGAGGTCACGCAGTGGTACGGGCTGCTCGCACCCGCCGGCACGCCGGCGCCGGTCGTCGCCGTATTGCACAACGCAATGGTCGCCGCGCTGCGCGACGAGAAACAGAAATTCGCGGTCGATGGCGTCGAGACGGTCGGCAACTCGCCCGAGGAATTCCGGCGCGCCCTGGAGGCGGAAATCGCGAAGTGGGCCAAGGTCGCGCGAGCTGCCGGCATTAAACCCCAATAGATGCGGACGCTGACGCGCCGCGCTTCTTCAGCGCAATCGAGTGGAATACGCACCGCCGCTCATCGCGCGGGAATCAATAAGTATTGCGCCGCCAGGCGCTACGCCTATCCACGAGGAGGGTCGAAAATGAAGATCACCAGCCAATCTCTCACCCTTTGCGCCGCGCTCCTCGCCCTGCCCGCCGTCCAGGCGTGGGCCCAGTCCCCTTCGACAGGCTCGGGACAGGCTTATCCCAGCAAGCCGGTACGCGTGATCGTTCCGTCCTCGGCCGGCGGCGGCACGGACATCGTCGCCCGCATCATCCAGCCGAAGCTCTCGGAGCGCCTGGGCCAGCCGGTCGTCATCGAGAACCGGCCTGGCGCCGGCACCATGATCGGCATCGAGATCGCGTCGAAGTCGGCGCCCGACGGCTACACCATCCTCATGGGGCTATCCACGCTCGCGATCAACTCGGCCGTCTACCAGAAGGTGCCCTACGACCCCGTGCACGACTTCGCGCCGATCACGCAGCTGATCGCCTCGCCTGCCGTCCTCTTCGTGCACCCGTCCGTGCCGGTGAAGTCGGTGAAGGAGCTGATCGCGTTCGCGCGCGCGCGGCCCGGCCAGCTCAATTACGCGTCCGCCGGCACCGGCACCTTCCCGCACATGTCCATGGAGCTGTTCCTCTCCATGGCCCGGCTCAGAATGGAGCACATACCCTACAAGGGCACCGGCCCGGCGATGATCGACATGCTGGCGGGCCAGACCGCGACGATGGTCGCGCCGATCCTGACGCCCATACCTCACATACGCAGCGGCCGGCTGCGCGGGCTCGGCATCACGAGCGTCCAGCGCAGCCCGGTGGCGCCCGAGATTCCCACCGTCGCGGAGGCAGGGCTTCGCGGCTACGAGGCCGTGCAGTGGTACGGCGCGCTCGCGCCGGCGCGGACTCCGCCCGAGATCGTCACCCGACTGCACCAGGAGTTCGCCGCGATCCTGCAGCTGCCCGACGTCAGGAAGCGTTTTGCCGGCGACGGCACCCAGCCGGTGGGCAGCACGCCGGAGCAGTTCCGCAGCTACATCCAGAACGAACTCGCGAAATGGGCCAAGGTCGCGCAAGCAGCAGGGATCAAGCGCTAGTAGGAGGTGAGCCCCCCGTCGAGCACCAGCGTCTGCCCGGTGATGTACGCCGCCTGCGGACCCGCAAGGTAGCACACCATCGCCGCCACCTCGCCGGGCGTGCCGAAGCGGCGGAACGGGATGCGCTCGATCATCGCGGCCCGCGCGTCGGGATGCGCCGAGAAATACTCGGCGCGTGACGGCGTGTCCACCGTCCCTGGCGCGATCGCGTTGACGCGGATGCCGTGCTCCGCCCACTCGATTGCGAGCATCCGCGTCATCTGGATGATGCCCGCCTTCGAAATTCCGTAAGTCGAGCGCTGCGCGTAGCCAACCATTCCGTGGGTCGACGCCAGGCTGATGACAGAGCCCGGCCGGCCGGCTGCGATGAGATGCCGCCCTGCCTGCTGGCTCATGAAGAAGGTCCCCGTCAGGTTGACCGCCATCAGCTCGTCCCATTCGTGCGGGCCCACCTCGAGCGCCGCGCGCCGCAGCGTGACGGCGGCATTGTTGATGAGCGCGTCCACGTGCCCGAGCGCGCTCACCGCCTGGGCCATCGCTCGTTCGATGCTGGCTTGCGAGCGCAGATCGAGCTCGACCGGCACCGCGCGCGCGCCAGCCGCAGCGATTCTTTCTAGCGTGTCGGCGAGCTTCTCCACCCGCCGCGAGGAGACGGCCACATCGCAACCCTCGCGGGCAAGCGCGACGGCGATCACCGCGCCGAGGCCCTGGGAGGCGCCGGTCACGAAAGCGGTTCTTCTTTCCGCCACGAGCTGCCCGCTACTCGACTTTGATGTTCGCCGCCTTCACCACCTTGGTCCACGTCGCGACCTCGCGCCGGATCAGGTCGGAAAAAGCCTGGGGCGTGTTGGTGACAGGCTCGACTCCGGCCTTGGCGAAACGGCCCCCCACTTCCGGGGATTGCAGCTGCTTCACGACTTCCGCGTTGGCTTTCTTCACGATCGCGCCCGGCGTGCCGCCGGGAAAAACCAGGCCGTACCACACGTCGAAGGCGTATCCCGGCACCCCGGACTCGGCGACCGTCGGCAGATCGGGTGCGATCTGAGCGCGCTTTGCCCCGGTCACGGCAAGCGCCTTCAGTCTGCCGCTCCGCGCATGCGGCAGCACCGTTGCCAAGCCCGCCATCGCGATCTGGAGCTCGCCCGCCATCAGCGACGTGATCGCGGGGTTGCTGCCCTTGTACGGCACGTGCAGCATCTTGAACCCGCCGTTCAGCATCAGCAGCTCGGTGCCGAGGTGCGACGCGGTGCCGCTGCCGCCGGAGCCGTAGCTTACCGAGCCGGGCTTCGCTTTTGCCAGCGCAGCGAGATCCTTGATCGAGCGCACCGGCAGTGAGTTGGTCGCCGCAATGACGAACGGCTGGACCGCGGCGAGCGAGATCGGCGTCAGGTCCTTCATCGGATCGTAAGCGAGGTTCTTGCGGACCGCGGGCGCGAACGAGAGATGACCCACGCTGCCGAGCAGCATGGTGTAGCCGTCGGGCGCAGCGTGCTTCGCCACGATAGTGACGCCGGCTGTCCCGCCTGCGCCGCCGCGGTTGTCCACGACGACGGTCTGGCCCCAGGCGTCGGTGAGCCCCTGCCCGATCAGGCGCGCGATGATGTCGGTGCCGCCGCCCGGCGCGCTCGGCACCACCAGGCGAATCGACTTGTTCGGGTAGGCGGCGGCGCCCGGCTTCGCCGTCTGCGCGAGCGCGGGTGGCGCGGTCGCGACTGCAATCAAAGCTGCTGCAAAGACCAACTTTTTCATGGGGTCCTCCTGCTGGATCGGCGCTGGCGTGCGCTCCGTTGCGGCGCTTGCGGCGCGCATGGCGCGATGACATGATCACACAAAACCAGGCGCCGCAGCACGATGCGCGCCCTCCCCCGTTCAGTTCCACAGTGTGAGATCCATCATGGCGAAGAGAAAGTCGGCAAGAGGCAGTTACGCGGGCCGCCTCGAGCGCGGCATGCGGGTGCTGCGGCGAATGGGCCGGGAAAAATTGATGCTGAACCAGAAAGCGCTCTCGCCTGACATGTACGAGATGTCGGTCGGGCATCTCTTCGGCGACGTGTGGGCACGTCCCGGCCTGAGCTTGCGCGACCGTCAGCTCGTGACGCTCGCCGCGAACATCGCGATGGCGCGCCCGACCGGGAATCACTCCCATTACCTGAGCGCGATGCGCCTCGGGATCACCAAGCGGCAGATCATCGAGGTGATGATCCAGGTCGGGCACTACTGCGGCTGGCCGACGCTCTCCAATGCCGTGCGCCAGTTCACGGACATCCTCGAGGAAGAAAAGGCGCGGAGGAAGGCGGAGCGGGAGGGCAAGTTGTTCCGCTCCAGGCTCCTCTGAAAACGGCGGCTCAAGCTCGATCGCTCATCACTCATCGCCAGTCGCTCGCCACGCCACATGAAGCTGGGCCTGTTCATGATGCCGGTGCATCCCCTGCACCGGGACCCTGCCGCCACGCTGCAGGAGGACCGCGAGACGATCATTCTCGCGGACCGGCTCGGCTTCCATGATGCGTTCGTGGGCGAGCACCTCACCGACAAGACCGAGAACGTCACCAACAGCTTCATCTTCCTCGCCTCGCTGATCCACGCGACGAAGAGAATCAAGCTTGCGACCGGCACTTCCAACCTCTCGCAGTCTCACCCCGTGCTGGTCGCGGCGCACGCGGCGATGTTCGACCACCTTGCGCAGGGCCGATTCATCTTCGGCGTGAGCCCGGGCGCCCTGCGCTCGGACGCGGAGGCGCTCGGCATGATCGACACGGACCGTAACAAGCTCTTCACCGAGGCGATCGACGTCATCCTTCAGATCTGGGAGCGCGATCCGCCCTACGACATCGACCTGCCGGGCAATCGCTTCAAGGTCACGACCGCGGAAACCTTTGTGCCCGAGATCGGAAAAGGCGTCATGTACAAGCCCTACCAGAAGCCGCGGCCCGAGATCGTCGGGACGGTGGTCGCGCCGCATTCGAAGGGCGTCATCGCCATGGGCGAGCGCGGTTTTCACCCCCTTTCGGCGAATTTCCTGTTGCCGCACTGGCTGCCGTCGCACTGGGCGAACTACGCAGAGGGCAAGCGCCGCGCCGGGCGGACGGCCGACCCCGCCGACTGGCGCATCGCGCGCACGATCTTCGTGGCGGACAACGACCGGGTCGCAGAGCGCTACGGCAAGCGTGACGCTGCGAGCCCCTACCGCTTCTACTGGCAGCAGCTCCGCGTCAAGCTCACGATCTCGAAGCGGCACATCGTGTTCAAGACGCACGAAGCGCAGGACGACGCCGAGCTGACCGATGACTACACGGTCGACCGGCTCGTGATCGCCGGCACGGTCAACAAAGTGGTGGACGAGATCCTGCGGCTGCGCGAGCAGGTCGGCGACTTCGGCGAGATCGTGTATCCCGGCATGGACTGGGTGGATCCCAAGCTCGCGCGGCGCTCGCTGGAGCTGATGGCGACGGAGGTGATGCCGCGCGTCAACAAAGCGATTGGAGCGCCGGCGCAGCAGACTGTTCCCCTCTCCCCCGCTGCGGGAGAGAGGGTAGGGTGAGGGGCTCAGAAGCCGAAGAGCTTCTGCGGGTTGTCGACGAGAATCTTCTTGCGCGTCGCCGCGTCGGGCGCCCACTTTCCGAGAAGATTGAAGAGCTCCACCGATCCCACCTTGTCCGCGAACGAGAGGTGAGGATAATCGCTGCCCCAGATGATGCGGTCGGGTGCGGCTTCGATGATCGCGCGTGCCACTGGAACCACGTCCGCAAAGCCCGCCGCGACGGACATGCGATAGACGCCGGTGAACTTGACCCAGCACCTATCCCCGCCGTCGCGCAGCAAACCGAGGAATTCCTGGAAACCGGGCTGCCTCGGCCCTTCCTTTGCGAGAAACATGCCCATGTGCGCGACGGTAAAGCGGCACCTGAGCTTCCGCATCACGGGAAGCAACTCGCGCGTGAGCCAGCCCGGCGTGAGGAAGTCGAGCATCCAGCCGATTTCGGAGCACCGCGCATCGAGCCGCTCGATGCGCGCGAGCATGGTCTTGGAAAACCCCGGCTCCGGCGGCTTGATCGGGTTCACGTTCACGCGCACGCCGCGCACGCCCGCGCGGTTCAGGCGCTCGATCTCGGCGTCGGGCGCGTTCTCGTCGATGTCCACGATGCCGCGGCACTTTGCGACACCCACGCCGCGCATCGCATCGAGCATGCACGTGTTGTCGCGCCCATACGCGCTCGGCTGCACGAAGACAAAGCGCTCGCAGCCGAGGTGCCGCGCGAGCTTCAGATAATCCTCGAGCGGCGCAAGCGGCGGCTGGTAGCGGATGTCGGTGCCGTACGGATAACGCTCCGCCGGTCCGAAAACGTGGAAGTGGCTGTCGCAGGAAAGCGCGGGCGCCTTGAAATCAGGCGTGCCTTCATGCTGAGGAGACATGACCATTTATTGCTATGCTGAAAGCGGAACGACAGGACGCCCGCCCCGGGCATTCCCGCTGCCCGCTTCGCCGGACGTTTCGCGGCGCGTTGTTCTGTCGGGGAGCGTGCCCTAATATAGCTAATTTTCTCCGGCCCTGCGAGGCTGAGAGCCTCCAAGGAGGTACCCATGGCCACAAAGTCCGCCACCGCCGGCACGAGAGCCGAACGTGCGGCCGCCGGCAACGGCGCCACGTTCCAGAACGATCTGCGCGAGTTCATCACCGCATGCGAGAAGCGCGGTGAGCTCGCCCGCGTCGAGAACGCGCACTGGGATCGCGAGCTCGGCGCGGTGACCGAGGTGCTCTACCGCCAGAAAGTCGAGAAATCCCCGATGCTGCTGTTCGACGGGATCCCGGACTACCCGCGGGGATTCCGGTGCGCCTACGGCATGTTCGGCTCGCCCTACCGCCTGTCGCTCGTGCTCGGCATGGAGCCCGCGCTCTCCGACAACCGTAAGGAGATGCTCGATCACTTCCGCAAGAACATCAAGAAAGGCTTCAAGCGCGTCACGCCGCGCGTGGTGCAGGACGGCCCCGTGCTCGAGAATGTCCTGCGCGGGGATAAAGTGGACATGCTCAAGTTTCCGGTGCCGATCCACCACGAGGACGACGGCGGGCGCTACATCGGCACCGCCTGCGGCGTCGTCACGCGCGATCCCGACACCGGCCGCATCAACGTCGGCACCTATCGTGTCCAGGTGAAGGGGCCGGACACCTGCGCTTCCTACATCTCGAACGGCAAGCAGGGTCGCATCCACCGCGACAAGTACCTGAAATCCGGCAAGCCCTGCCCGGTCGTCATCATCGTCGGCACCGATCCGGTCACCTATCTCGCCGCGGGCTACACCATGCCCGACTCGATGCCCGAATACGAATGGGCGGGCGGCCTCATGGACCGGCCGATGGAGCTGATCGAGGGCGCGACGACGGGGCTCCCCTTCCCTGCTCGCTCGGAGATCGTGCTCGAGGGCGAGATCTCCGCGACCGAGACCACGCGCGAAGGACCGTTTGGCGAGTGGCACGGCTACTACGCCGGGGACGCGCAGCAGGAGCCGCTGATCCGCATCAACCGCATCTACCATCGCAACGACCCGATCCTCACCTGCGCGGCGAGCCAGAAGCCGCCGCACTCGCACCTCTTCGAGCGCTGCTTCCTGCGCTCGGCAGGGCTGCTCGATGCGCTGGAGGCCGCCGGCATCCCGGACGTCAAGGGGGCGTGGCTGCACCAGGCCGGCGGCGGGCGCACGTTCTGCGTCGTGTCGGTCAAGCAGCGCTACTTCGGCCACTCGACGCAGGTCGGGCTCGTCGCTTCGCAGGTGGCCTCGGTCGGCTACATCAGCCGCTGGATCGTCGTGGTGGACGATGACGTCGACCCTACCGACATTCACGACGTCATCTGGGCAATGGGCACGCGCTGCGATCCGAAGACGCGCACGACGCTGCTCGACCACTGCTGGTCCTCGCGCCTCGACACGCTCGTCACCGACAAGACCTTGCCCTACAACTCGCGCATGGTGATCGACGCCTGCCGGCCCTACGAGCGGCTCGAGACCTTCCCCAAGGTGTGCCAGAGCTCGCCGGAGCTCGCCGCCAGGGTCCGCGCCAAGTATCCCGAGCTCTACCGCTGATGGCAGAAAACGAGAGCGCGCCGAAAAAGACCGGCCACACCCTGGCCGACCATCAGTACGGAACCGACACCGCCCACACCCACGACGGCGGCGAGGACTTCGACCACGACCACGACGACTTCGGGATCGAGGGTGGCCCCGAGGGCAGCGGGTTATGGCTGCAGGACCATGTCGCGCTCACCAGCGTGGGCATCGATATCGGCTCCGCGGGCACGCAGCTCATCTTCTCCCGCATCCATCTGCGCCGGCTGGGCGAAGACCTCTCCAGCCGCTACGCCGTCGCGTCGCGCGAGACCCTGTTCCAGTCGCCGGTCGCCCTGACGCCCTACCGCGACGAGGAGCGCATCGACGAGAAGGCGCTTGCCGATATCATCGATGACGCCTACGCGCAGGCGGGGCTGCACCCGGACCAGATCGACTCGGGGGTCGTCATCCTGACGGGGGAAGCGCTGCGGCGGCAGAACGCGCAGGCGATCTCCGAGCTGCTGGCAGAAAATGGCGGGGAGTTCGTCTGCACTGCCGCAGGTCACCATCTCGAAGCCATGCTCGCCGCCTACGGCTCGGGCGCGGCACGCGTCTCGCACGACGCAGGCAAGCGCATCCTGAACGTCGACATCGGTGGCGGCACGACCAAGCTCGCGGTGGTCGAAGGCGGCAGGATCGCGGCGATGGCCGCGGTGCACATCGGCGGCCGGCTGCAGGTCGTGGACGCCGCCGGCGACATCGTCCGTCTCGATCCCGCCGGCCGCTACCACGCCGGCGAGGCAGGCTTTTCCTGGAAGCGGGGCGACCGCGTCACGCGCGCGGAGATGGCGCGCGTCGCGGACTGGATGGCCGATGCGCTGATCTCGGCGATCGTCAGGCGGCCGCTCCCGCACGCGATCGAGCACCTCTATCTCACCGACCCGATCGCGGATCTCGGGCGCATCGACGGCGTGATGTTCTCCGGCGGCGTCGCGGAGTACGTGTACGCGCGGGAGTCGCGCGACTTCGGTGACATGGGCAAGCTCCTTGGCGCAGCGATCGCGCGCCGATTGAAGGAGGGGGCGTTGCCGTGGCCGCTGCTGCCGCCGGGCGAGTGCATACGCGCGACCGCCGTCGGCGCGTCCGAGTACAGCGTGCAGCTCTCGGGGAACACCATCTACATCTCGAGCCCCGGCGAACTCCTGCCGCGCAAGAACCTGCAAGTGCTCCAGCCCCCCTACGCGTGCGGGGATGAGATCGTGGCTGAGGAGCTCGCGCGGGCGATCCAGAGGCATTTCACGGCATTCGATCTCGAGGAGGGCGCGTCGGAAGTGGCGCTCGCGTTCCGCTGGGCGGGCGCGCCTTCCTACCCGCGCATCGCCGCGTTCGCGCGGGGCATCGCCGCGGGCCTGCCGCGCACCGTCGCGAGCGGCAAGCCGCTCTACCTCGTGCTCGACGGTGACATCGCGCAGACGCTCGGAGCGATCCTGCGCGAGGAGCTGAAGCTCGCGAACGAGATCCTGGTGATCGACGGCGTCACGCTGTGGGACCTCGACTACATCGACCTCGGGCGCATCCGGCTCCCCTCCCACACCGTCCCGGTCACGATCAAGTCGCTCGTCTTCACCGAAGATCCCCGTCATCCGAACGATCCCGGGGAATACCGCCCGCTTCACGGCCATCTGCACTACCACCATCACCATGGCCATGATCATCATCACCACGATGATGATCACGGTCATTCCCACGATCACGGCCATAGCCACCCGCACAAGCCCAGACGTGGTTCGTGACGGGCTCATTTCCTGCCCGCTGCAAGCCGCTTTTCTGCGGACGGTGGCCAAGGGGCGGCGCTTAGAGTAGATTCTGCGCAGTTCGGAAGCGAGAGGTGAGCGATGGCCAAGACGGCGATGGTGTCGGAGGAGATGGCGAAGAAATTCGCCACCGAGAAGGAAACACCCTATACGCGGTGGGTGAAAAGCGAGGGGCTCGACATCCTGTCCTCGCATTACGTGCCGAACCTTCACACAGTGGAGCTGAAGCCCTGGGCACGCCGCGGCGGCCGCGGCGTCTATTTCAATCACGAGGCCTCGCGCACCTCCAACGACTGCTACGTGTGCGAGATTCCTCCAGGCGGCAAGCTCGCGCCGCAGCGCCAGTTGTTCGAAGAGATGATCATGGTTCTCTCCGGCCGCGGCTCCACTGCCGTGTGGAACGATGCCGGCGGCCGCATCACCTTCGAGTGGAAGGCCGGGGCGCTGTTCGCGATCCCCGTCAACGCCTGGCACCAGCATTTCAACGGCTCGGGCGAGGCGCCGGCACGCTACGTCGCCGTCACCAACGGCCCGGTCGTCATCAACCTCTACGACGACATCGATTTCGTCTTCAACACGAAGCACGACTTCAAGGGCCGCTTCGCGGGCGAACCGGACTACTTCGCGCCGAAGAGCGAGCAGAAGGGCTTTCTTCTCGACACCAATTTCGTCGCGGATGCCGTGAACCTCCCGCTCATTTCCGCGAAGGAGCGCGGCGCGGGAGGCGGCCACATCCGCTTCAACATGGCGAAAGGCTCGATGAACAGCCACATCTCCCAGTTCCCGACCGGCACCTACAAGAAGGCGCACGCCCACGGCCCCGGGGCGCACGTCGTCATTCTCTCCGGCGAGGGCTACTCGCTGATGTGGCCCGAGGGGGAGGAGCCGCGCCGCTACGAATGGCAGATCGGGACGATGATCGTGCCGCCCAACATGTGGCAGCACCAGCATTTCAACACCGGCACGACACCCGCGCGCTATCTCGCGTTCAAGCACGAGGGTGTCGCGATCCGCAACGCGCAGGGCGTGCCCAAGGCCTGGATCAGCCGCCGCGCGGGCGGCGACCAGATCGACTACACCGACGAGAGCCCGACCGTGCGCAAGTGGTTCGCCGAGGCGCTGGCCAGGCACGGCTTGAAGCCCCGGATGGACGAAGCCTACCAGGCCGAGCGAGCGGCCCTGCAGTCGGGCACGCTGGTCGCGGCGGGGGGCAACGACTGAGCATTGCCAGCCGCCGGCGCTGGTCAAACGGATTGCTGCGCGGGTATGGCCCTTCGGCTCCGTCGCTCCGAAGGCCGCTCTCAATGAGGACGGAGCGCGGCGCAAGTTGTACAATGCGATGGTCGTGAAGCAAGCGCGTTAAGTCGCGGCAAGAGGTCGACATGGGCATCGAATCGCACTATCACAGCAAGAAGGACCGCATCTTCGTGCGGGCCATCCAGGGGCATTACAACCTCAAGGAAGAGCTCCAGCGCCTGCGCTCGCTGCCGCGCGTGAAGAAGGGCAGCGAGCTCAAGTTCATGGACGGCCCCCAGTGCTACAGCCGGCACTACCTGGAGCCGGTGGACGGCCTCGGCCAGACGTTGCACATCCACCTCGAGGAATACGGCCCGGGCGGCGTGTCGCAGAAGCACGGCCACGTGAACGAGGCGGCGTTCTACATACTCGACGGCACAGGCTACGAGATTCACGACGGCGTGCGCTACGACTGGAAGGCCGGCGACGTGGCCATCGTGCACAACAACTGCGTGCACCAGCACCACAACGCCGACCCGAGCAAGCCGGCGCGCGCGCTGGTGCTCAAATCCAAGCCGATGTACCTGTTCATGAACATGCTCTTCCAGAAGACCGTTATCCCCCGCCCGACCGAGCCGGCTCCGGGTGGCGCAGGCTTCAAGCCGCGCGAGGAAGAGCAGAACTACAACCACGCGGAGTGAGCCATGGCCTGGGGCGAATCGAAAACCTGGTTGAAGGGCAAGACGAGCGGCAGGATCTACCAGAACCAGCTCGACGACGCCGCGAGCGCGCCGGCGCGCAACGCCAAGCGCAGGAAGATCGTGCGGCCGGAGGACATGGTCTGGGAGATGTCGCGGCAGGGACTGCTCAAGCACCTGATCAACGAAGAGATGAACACGCGCATGGAGACGGTGGACGCCTACATGCAGATCATCCCGCCCGGCAGCCGCTCCGGGAAGCACCGCCACCTCGCCGAGGAATGCCTCTATGTAGTCGAGGGACGCGGCTATGACCTGCACCAGGACTGTGACGTCGAGATCACCGACACCTATACCTGGAAGCCGCAGGGCGAGATCAAGCGCTACGAATGGGAAGCAGGCGACGTGATCTACATCCCGCCGTGCACCATCCACCAGCATTTCAACGCCGATTCGGAGCGGCCAGTGCGGCTGATCTCATCCATCAACCGGATCTACAAGTACTGCGGGCTGAACGACCTCGAGCAACTCGAGGACGCGCCGGAGTACGACCCGAAGGTCGTGCTTACGGCGGAAATAGTGCAGCGCTACCTGAAGGCGAAGGTCAAGGTGCCCGCGTAGCGCCGCGGGCGACAAGAAGGAAACAAGGAAATGAAACAGGGAGTCCGGAGCTTGTTCGCGTTGCTTTTCGGTCTGGTGGCGGCCGGCGCCGCTCACGCGCATACCGGCGTGCATGCGGACGGCGGTTTCACGACCGGCCTCGCGCACCCGTTCCTCGGGCTCGATCACCTGCTCGCCATGGTGGCCGTCGGGATCTGGGCGGCTCAGCTCGGGGGCCGCTCGCTGCTGGCGCTGCCCGCCGCATTCATGATCTTCATGGCTGCAGGCGCCGCGCTCGGGGCTGCGGGCGTGCCCCTGCCCCATGTCGAAGGCATGGTGGCCGTGTCCGTCCTGGCGCTCGGATGTGTGGTCGGGCTGTCGGCGCGCCTTGCGTGGCAGTGGGCGATCCCGCTGGTAGCCGGGTTCGCGCTGTTCCACGGGCACGCGCATGGTGCCGAAATGCCCGGCTTTGCGACGCCGTCGCTCTACTTCATCGGGTTCGCGCTTGCGACCGGTCTGCTGCACGCGATTGGCGTCGCAGGCGCCGCCGCACTGAAGCGGCACCCCGCCGTTGTCCGTGCCGGCGGCGCAGCGATTGCCTTCGCGGGTGCCTTGCTCCTGCTGTCCGTTTGACGCCCGTGCTGCCGGGCGCGCGTGATTGACGGTCGCGGCGACGGCCGCCCATCACATGCCCAAGTCTTCGCCCAAGCCCAAGGAACCGATGCCGGCCGCCGGCGCCCACAAGCGCTGGGGGTCCGACGTCATCGTCGACCTGCTGCACCGCTATGAGCTGCCGTACGCCGCGATGAACCCGGGCGCGAGCTACCGCGGGCTCCACGACTCGATCGTCAACTACGGCGGCAACAAGCCGTACATGATGCTCTGCCAGCACGAGGAAACGGCGGTGCAGATCGCGCACGGCTACGCCAAAGCATCCGGCAAGCCAATGGCCGCGATCCTGCACGACCTCGTGGGGCTGCTCCACGCCAATCTTGCGATCTACTACGCCTACATCGACCGCGCGCCGATATTCATCGTCGGCGCGACGGGGCCAATGGACGAGACCAAGCGCCGGCCGCGCATCGACTGGACGCATACCGCGCAGGTGCAGGGCGAGGCGGTGCGCGCCTACACCAAGTGGGATTACCAGCCGACGACGATCGACGGCGCGCCGGAAGCGTTTGCCCGCGCCTACGGTGTGATGATGTCGGAGCCGCAGGGGCCGATCTACATGTGCTACGACGCATGGCTGCAGGAGCAGCCGCTCGATCACGATGTGCCGTTGCCGCCCGCGAACGCGATGCCGGTCCCGGCGCAGTTCACCGCGGACCCGTCCGCGCTCGCGCGCGCGGCGGACCTCCTCGCCGAGGCGCAGCGTCCCGTCATCCTCGCCGAGTTCGTCGGGCGCGACCCGCGCGGCTTTCACGCCCTTGTCGAGCTTGCGGAGACTCTCGGCGCGCCGGTGTACGACATCAACAGCCGGCTCAACTTCCCGGGATGCCATCCGCTCAACCTCAGCATGGTGAAGAACGTCTTCCGCGACGCGGACCTCGTGCTCGGGCTCGACGTGCGCGATTGGGAGCGGCCGACCACCGAGCTCATCAGCACGACGCGGGAATTGAAGAGCATCGTGCCGCCGGAGTGCAAGCGGATCGACATCGGCTTCGGCGATCTCGAGCTCTCGAGCTGGGCCATGGACTACCAGCGGCTCGTGCACGCGGAGCTGAGGATGCTTGCGGACACCACGCTCGCGATTCCCGCGCTGACCGAGCTCATGCGCGCGCGGATGGTCGCGAACACCGGCCTGAAGACACGCGTTGCGGAGCGCGCGCGCAAGACGGCCGAGCGCCACCGCGCGGCGCGGGCGCAGTGGGCAAACGAAGCGCGCGAGGACTGGGACGCGAGCCCGATACCGCTGCCGCGCCTCGCGCACGAGGTGTGGGAAGCGATCAAGGGCGAAGACTGGGTGCTGACCGCGAATACGCTCGAGGACTGGACGCGCATGCTGTGGGATTTCGACCAGCCCTACCGCCATCCCGGCAAGTCGCTCGGCACCGCGACCCAGATCGGGATCTCCCTGGGTGTCGCCCTCGCGCACCGCGAGGCCGGGCGCCTGGTTGTGGACCTGCAGCCCGACGGCGACCTCATGTTCGACGCGGGCGCCTTGTGGGTCGCGGTCAAGCACAAGATCCCGATGCTGATCGTGATGTACAACAACCGCGCCTATTACAACGACTGGGAACATCAGATCCGCATGGCGCGGCTGCGCGGCACGCCGGTTGAGCGCGCCTACATCGGAATGGACCTGGAGGAGCCGGCGGTCGATTTCGCCGCGCTCGCCAAGTCGATGGGCTGGTACGCCGAAGGGCCCATCGCGCACGGAAAG
>DATBKZ010000112.1:0-37030 GCA_036555615.1 Burkholderiales bacterium
GGGCGTTCCGATTCAATACCGGCAAGCTGATGCGCGTGGGCACGGCGGCCCGGCTATGGGACCGGCTCGAACCCGCCCCGGAGCAATACCGGGAATATCGGAATCTTCTGGCGCAACAGGCCCGGATTCTTGGAGGGCAAATGGAATTCTGCTATTCTCCCTTCACCCTGGGCGATGCGCTGCGGGCCAGCCTGGCGGAGCCACCGGCGACGCTGCTGGTCCTGCCCAACGGGTGGGTGAAGGTCGCGGCGGCACTGCCGCATATCTGCGCCGACCTGCGGCACGAGAGGCTGCCCGAAGCGTGGGCGGCATATTGCAGTGCATGGCGTGACGAAGCGGTGCGAACCGCTGTCCGCCGCGCGATGGGGGACGAGACGCAGCATGCCGACGCCAACGGCTGGCGCCGGGTAGCAGTTCCACAAGTCTGAGCACATGGAGGCGATATGGGCGACATGAAAGTGAACCTGCAGAGCGAGAAGACGGAGCAGGAAGCGAGAATCGAGAAGATCAAGCCGGCCGAGCGGCTGAACTGGGAAACGCCCAAGATGGAGGACGTCTCCGAGCAGGTCATGGCCCAGCCTTACATCCGCTTCACCTGATAGACAGGAACGAGGGGATACTTCCCCTCGTGCACCCCTACTTCAGCGACAGAGGGGGGGCATTCCGCAATGCCGGGGCGCGCGGTAGACGAATACCGCGCGCCCCTTTTTCTTGCCTGGCAGCTCACGAACCGCTGCGGGGCGCGCTGCATCACCTGCTGCGAGGAATCCGGCCCCGACAAGGCCTGGCCCGACGAGCTCGACCGCGTCGAGGCGTTGGAGCTGGCGCGTCGCATCGTTGCATATGGCATCCCGTATGTGGCATTCGGCGGCGGCGAGCCGCTCGGTGCGCCGCACTGCTGGGAGCTGTTCGAGCTGCTCGCCGCGGGCGGCGTCGCCCTGAAGATCGAGACCGACGGGTCCCATATCGACGATGCGGCAGCCGAGCGCCTGGTCAGGCTCGGGATTCAGTGCGTGCAGATCTCGGTGGACGGGGCGACGGCTGCGACGCACGAGCGGGTGCGCCCGGGATCGAGCTTCAGAGCCGCCACCGCCGCGATCCGGCGGCTCGCTGCCCGCGGCCTCGCGCCGCAGCTTGTGTTCGTTCCCACCCGCTGGAATCTCGGCGAGGCAACGGCAACCTATGACCTCGCAGTCGAGCTCGGTTGCAGCGCCTTCGTCACCGGGCCCCTGATGCGGATCGGGCGGGCGTGGGCAAACTGGGATCGCATCGCGTGCCAGGAGGAGGAATGGCAGGCCGCCGTCCACGCGCTGCGTCAACACGCGAAGTCGCGCGGCGACGCTGTCGATCTATCCATCTACCCCTGGGACATTCTCGCCGAGCTTGATCAGCGGCTCGCCAGCCCGCAGGCCATGCTGCTCGTCGTGCCGAACGGCAAGGTCAAGCTCCTGAATGCGCTGCCTTTCGCGCCTGCCGACCTGCGCCGCGACTCGCTTGAGCAGGCCTGGGACGCCTATCGCGACGCCTGGCGCTCGCGCGAGGTGCGCGAATTCATCGCGGCCTGCCGGGCCGACCCCGGCCTGCTCCGCCACGCCAACGAGACCTGGGCGCTGGGTGGAGAGCGCCGCTCCGCGCAGCCGAACTGAAAGGCCGTCGCCTCAGGGCCTTGCGGCCTGCCTGGCGGTCGCGGCGGTCTTCACTTGCGAGCGCCAGCGCGCCGCCGCGAGCTCGCCCTGCCGGGCGTAGTCGAGCGCCTCGCCGAGCACCATCGCCGACTCCTGCGGCGCGTGGAAGCCCATGGAGTTTTCCGCCGCAATGAAGTCGAGCCGCCACTGTGCCTTGCGCTGCAGTTCGAGCGCCGGCTGAAGCTGCGCCTCGGTCGCACCTTCCTTCCTCGCCCGGATGATCGCGTCGATCAGCGCGACGATCGCCGCTCCTCCGCGCTGCATCAGCTGGAAGTTGCGCTCCTGGATCGTCTCCACGCGCGCCTTGAGCTCCGCCTCGGGCATCCGGTGGCAGGTCTGGCACGCGTTGTTGATGTTCAGCAGCGGGCTGCGCACCCAGTGGTCGGAGATCTTGGTCGCCCCGTCGCGCAGGTAGGGCATGTGGCAGTCGGCGCAGGCCACGCCCGAGCGCGCGTGCACGCCCTGGCTCCACAGCTCGAATTCCGGATGCTGCGCCTTGAGGATGGGCGCGCCGGTCTCCGCGTGCTTGTAGTCGAAGAACCTCGCGCCGTCGGCGAACTTCGTCTCGTTCCAGAATTGCTCCTGGTCCACTGCGCGCAGGCCCTTGCCCCAGGGGAACGTGAGCTTCATCTGCGATGAGCAGTAGTACTCGACGTGGCACTGGCCGCAGACATACGACCGCAGCTCGGTGCGTGACGCCTCATTGGGGTCGTAGGGGGCCTTCCGGTCCCCGGCGCGCCAGCGCTCGATCGACGGCAGGTGCGCGACAGGCGCATTCGAGGACGCGAGCAGGCGTATGCCCTCGATGAACCCCGGCCGTGTGACACGCAGGGCCATGGTTTTGGGGTCGTGGCAGTCGACGCACGAGACGGGGTGCGCATGTCCCGACTCGTGCAGCTTCTTGTTGAGTTCCTGGTAGGAGAACTTGTAGCTCTCTGCGAGGCCTTTCGCGGCGTCGCCCTGGCCGAGCTCGCGATAGAGCGGCAATACGGAGGCGTGGCAGTGGAGGCAGGATCCGGTCTGCGGCTTTGTCAGGCGCTTGGTGGCTTCCTGGTCGGCGAGCATGTAGGCGTGCCCGCGGCGGTCGCGGTAATCGATCGAGAACGCGTAGCCGAGGAACATGCGCTTGAGCCACGGGTCGCGCGCGATCTTCTCCTCCGGCAAAGCCTCGCTTCCACCGTGCCCGCCGAATTTCGTCCGCGTGGTCTGGGCCGTGAGAAGGTAGGTGCCGTACTGTTTCGGCCAGTTGATACCCCACTGCTTCGGATCGGTGGTGTCCTCGGTCACCTCGACCAAACGCACGTAGGGACTCCGCGCCTCGCTCTTGCGCTCGAAGATGTTGATGAGAAGCGCGGTGAGAAGCGCGGTGGCGATGGCCACCGCCACGGCGACGCCGATCAGGACTCCGCGCGAAGCACCCCCTTGGTATCTCGTCATGGCGTACCTCCCAGCCTCCGTAACCCCGTCTCCCTAGCGCCGCCCCAGTCCTGCAGGCGCACCATGCCCCACGGAGCGGTGGCAATGCACGCACTGGACATCGCGGGAAGCGTCCGCGGCGCGCGTGATCTGCTCGTGCACGAGCGTGCCGTGGCAGTGCAGGCAGTTGTCCTGGAGGATTCGGCCGCTCTTGGCCTTAATCGTGATCGGCTCGTGGAAGTTCTGGAACGTGAACGCCACCGAATGGTGGTAGCCGTTCTCCGCCTTGGACAGGTACTTGCCGACAAAGCCGTGCGGCAGATGGCAGTCGACGCAGGTAGCAACGGTGTGGTGGCTTGCCTTCTGCCAGGAATCGTACTGGGGCTGCATGATATGGCAATTCACGCACACCTTCGGGTCGTCGCTCATGTACGACAATCCCTCCGCGTACAGGAACGTGAAGCCGCCAATGCCCGCAAGGATGCCGAGCAGGGCCGCCAGCACGACCGCGCCAACGGCGCCCCGCTTCTGTCCCGACAGTGGCGTCCCCGCCATCCCCACTCCCGCTCCCGGACGGCTCTCATGATTGCGCGCTGCGCACGCAGTGTCAATCCGCGCCGGGCTGCGAAAGTCTTACGCCGGCTGATCAAGGCCGAAGGCCTTGTGCAGCGCGCGCACCGCGAGCTCCATGTACTTCTCGTTGATGACGATCGAGATCTTGATTTCGGAGGTCGAGATCATCTCGATGTTGATGCCCTCCTCCGCCAGCGTGCGGAACGCGGAGCTCGCGATGCCGGCATGCGAGCGCATGCCGACGCCGACCACCGACACCTTGGCGATCTTGTCCCCGCCCTCCACTCCGCGCGCCTTGATGTGCTTCACCACCGGCTCGAGGAGCTTCAGCGTCTTCTGGTAGTCGCCGCGGTTCACCGTGAACGAGAAGTCGGTCAGCCCGTCGTGACTCACGTTCTGCACGATCATGTCGACGTCGATGTGGGCGTCCCCAATCGGCCCCAGGATCTGGTAGGCGATGCCGGGGCGGTCGGGCACGCCGAGAATGGTGATCTTGGCCTCGTCGCGGGTGAATGCGATGCCTGAAATGGTTGCCTGTTCCATGTTCTGGTCTTCCTCGAAAGTGATCAGCGTGCCTTCGCTCTCCTCCTCGAAGCTGGAGAGCACGCGCAGCTTGACCTGGTACTTGCCCGCGAACTCGACCGAGCGGATCTGCAGCACCTTGGAGCCGAGGCTCGCCATCTCGAGCATCTCCTCGAAGGTGATGGTCTTCAGCCGCCGCGCCTCGGGCACGATGCGCGGATCGGTGGTGTAGACGCCGTCCACGTCGGTATAGATCTGGCACTCGTCGGCCTTCAATGCCGCGGCGAGCGCGACACCGGTCGTGTCCGAGCCGCCGCGCCCGAGCGTCGTGATGTCGCCCTTCTCGTTCACGCCCTGGAAGCCGGCCACGACCACCACGTAGCCAGCGGCCAGGTCCGCCCGGATGCGGCTCTCGTCGATGCTCACGATGCGCGCCCTGGTGTAGGCGTCGTCGGTCAGGATCCGCACTTGCGCGCCGGTATAGCTGCGGGCCTTGATTCCCATATCCATCAGCGCCATGGAGAGAAGCGCGATCGTCACCTGCTCGCCGGTGGACACCATGACGTCGAGCTCGCGCGGGTCGGGGTGCGCCTGGATTTCCCGGGCGAGCGCAATCAGGCGGTTGGTCTCCCCCGCCATCGCGGAGACGACCACCACCAGCTGGTGGCCCTGCGCCTTCCAGCGGGCGACGCGGCGCGCGACGTTCTTGATGCGCTCGGGCGAGCCCACCGAGGTGCCGCCGTATTTCTGGACGATCAGGGACATGGCCGCGACAGCTTGAAAAAGTCGCGTATTTTAGTTGATTTTCCGGGGGAAAACGAGGCTGCGAGGCGGCGGAGCCTACGATGCCTGCGTCATGGCTGGCGACAGCGATCCGCAACGTGAACCTATCGCGCGCGCAGCGGTCAATGAGGTATCAATCACACCTGCTCTGCACTGAAACATGAAACCGTTCGAACGCATCACCAATCCCCGTGTCATCCGGAGGCGGCTCAATCTCAACCAGCAGGAATTCTGGTCGCGCGTCGGCGTGACCCAGAGTGGCGGCTCGCGCTACGAGAGCGGCCGCAGGATGCCCCGGCCAGTGCGCGAGCTCCTGCGCCTGGTGCACATCGAGGGCATCGAGCTCGCGAAGGCCAAGGGCAAGGATTTCGAGGTCGTCTCCTACCTCAAGCGCGCCAATCCGCGCCTCTACCGCGCCTTGACCCGGGCGGCGCTCGGGAAGAACGGGCGCAAGAAATAAGGACCTAGCGTCGGCGGGCGGGCTTTGCCCGCGCCTTGCGGCGTCCCGCGCTCTTCTTCTTTCCGGCCGCGGCCCGTTTCCGCGCAGGCCGCTTCGCACCGGCACGCCTGGCCTTCGCCTTGCGGGGCTCGCCGGCTTTCCCGTGAAACAGGTTGAGGGCAGAGCCCTTGCGGAACCATTCGAGTTGGGGCCCGCTGAAGGAGTGATTGAGCATCAGCGTCTCGCTCGTGCCGTCGGCGTGCTTCACGCGGCACTCCACCGGATTGCCGGACGCCAATCCCTTCAGGCCGACCAGGCTCAATCGATCGTCCTCCCGGATGCGGTCGTAATGCGCCGGATTCTGGAAGGTGAGCGCCAGCAGGCCCTGCTTCTTGAGGTTGGACTCGTGGATGCGCGCGAAGCTGCGCACGATCACTGCCGCCCCGCCAAGCAGGCGCGGTGACAGCGCAGCGTGCTCGCGGCTGCTGCCCTCGCCGTAGTTGCTGTCGCCGACTACCACCCATTTGACGCCTTTCGACTTGTAATACCGGGCAATCTTCGCGATGGGCTGGCTCTTCTCGCCGGTCAGCACGTTCGTGCCCTTTCCCGCCTCGCCGGTGTACGCGTTCACCGCGCCCATGAACACGTTTTCGCTGAACTTGTCCAGGTGGCCGCGGTAGCGCAACCACACGCCCGCGGGAGAGATGTGATCGGTCGTGGTCTTGCCCTTGGTTTTCAAGAGCACCGGCATGTCGACGAAATCCCTGCCGTCCCACGCCGGCCACGGCTGCATCAGCTGCAGCCGCTCGCTGTCGGGTCGCACCTTCAGCTCGACGCGGCTGCCGTCCTTCGGCGGAGCGATGTAGGTCGCCTCGCCGCGCGCGAAATTCTTCGCCGGCACTTCGGGCGCCACCTTGGGCGGCTCGAGCCGGAACGGCCGGCCGTCGGTGCCGGTCAGCGTGTCGGTGAGCGGATTGAACGAGAGCCGGCCCGCGAGCGCCATCGCCGTCACGATCTCCGGGCTGCCGATAAAATTCATCGTCGTCGGCTGGCCGTCGTTGCGCGCCGGGAAGTTGCGGTTGTAGGAGGTGACGATCGTGTTGGGCACGGTCGAGACCTCCTTCGCGCGGCGCCACTGGCCGATGCACGGCCCGCAGGCGTTCGCGAGCACCGTGCCGTTGATGGCGAGAAGCGACTGCATCTGCCCGTCGCGCTCGATCGTCGCGCGCACCTGCTCCGAGCCCGGTGTCACCAGGAAGGGAACGGCGGCCTTGACGCCGTGCGCGCGGGCCTGCTCGGCGACGTCCGCCGCGCGGCTCATGTCCTCGTAGGAGGAGTTGGTGCAGGAGCCGATCAGCGCGGTCGATATGGACTCGATGAAGCCGTTCTTGCTGTCGGCCACTTCGGCGGCGAGGCGGGAGATCGGGCGCGCCCGGTCCGGGGAGTGCGGTCCGACCACGTGTGGCTCGAGCTTCGACAGATCGAGGCGCACCACGCGGTCGTAGTATTTCTCGGGATTGGCCTCGACTTCCGGATCCGGCATCAGCAATTCC
Source organism: Burkholderiales bacterium (assembly GCA_036555615.1). Lineage (GTDB taxonomy): Bacteria > Pseudomonadota > Gammaproteobacteria > Burkholderiales > SG8-41 > SG8-41. The sequence continues at coordinate 6,972 of DATBKZ010000112.1, forward strand.
CGGTTCTTCTCGATGAGCGGCACGAGATTGCCCCGTCCCGTCGCCCGCAGATACGCCGACATCTTATGGTCCGCGGGAAACATGGAAGTCGTCGCCCCCAGCTCCGCGCCCATGTTGGTGATCGTCGCCTTGCCCGTGGCGCTGATGGTGCGGGCGCCGGGGCCGATGTACTCGACGATGGCATTGGTGCCGCCGGAGACGGTGAGCGCGCCCGCCACGTAGAGGATGACGTCCTTGGGCGCGGTCCAGCCGCTCATCTTGCCGGTCAAGTACACCGCGATGTGCTTCGGGTACAGCACTTCCCACGGCAGCCCGGCAATGGTTTCGACCGCGTCGGCGCCCCCGACCCCGACCGCGCAGGCGCCGAGGCCTCCGGCGTTCGGCGTGTGCGAGTCCGTGCCGATGATCAGCTCGCCGGGAAAGGCGTACTGCTCCAGCACCACCTGGTGGATGATGCCCGCCCCCGGCCCCCAGAAGCCCGCGCCGAACTTCGCGGCCGCCGAGCGCAGAAAGTCATATACCTCGTTGTTCTCGGCGAGCGACTCGCGGAGGTCCTTCTTGCCTTCGACCCGCGCCTGGATCAGGTGATCGCAGTGGATTGTGGTCGGCACCGCAACCTTGTCGCGCCGCGTTTGCATGAACTGGAGAAGGCCGGTCTGCCCCAGCACGTCCTGGAACACCACCCGGTCCGGACGCGTGAAGAGATAGCTCTTGCCGGGCTCCATCTCCTGCGTCTCGGGGTTATCGAGGTGGCCGAGCAGCACCTTGTCCGCAAGGGTCAGCGGCTTGCCGAGCCGGCGGCGGACCACCTTGAGGTTGCGCGCCATGGTCGCATAGACCTTGGCTGCCATCTGGGGGGTTGATTCGATCGTGATCATTCCGGGGATCTCCTGACGAAGGTCGTCATTTTCTTTCATGCGCAGGCCCGCGTCCATGCGGGAGGACGAACATGTGGACTGGCGGAAGGGGTGGGATTCGAACCCACGATGCCCTTACGGACATGCCGGTTTTCAAGACCGGTGCGTTCAACCGCTCCGCCACCCTTCCTGCGGAAAATCGTCGCGTCCGGGGCGGCACGTATATTACACGTCTTATCAAGCGCTTGTTACCCTCCGCGCGACTCCATCCCGGGATTCCAACTCATTGAAACTTCGGGGCCGTTTCTGTAGTCTTACGCGCCAGCACGTTCAACTTTTCCCGGAGGGGGCATATGCAACCTGAACTGCAACCTAACCAGCCCGGATATGCGGTCGGTACGCGAGACATCGCGCTCGAGCAGAGCCGCGTCTTGCGCAATACCTACCTGCTGCTGGCGCTCACGATGGTGCCAACCACGATCGGGGCGTACATCGGCATCGGCACCGGCGGCATCATCATGCAGAATCCGATCATCAGCTTCTTCGTCCTGCTCGGCGCGGTGATCGGGCTGCAATTTGCCATCGCCGCCAACCGCAACAGCGCGCTCGGCGTCGTGCTGCTGCTCGCGATGACCTTCATCCTCGGATGGTGGCTCGGGCCGCTGCTCGCCGTCGCGCTCGCGCTCAAGAACGGCCCGCAGCTGGTCGGCATGGCGGCCATCGGCACCGGTGCCATCTTCTTCATCATGGCCGGCATCGCGACTACCGTGAAGAAGGACTTCAGCTTCATGGGCAAGTTCCTGTTCGTCGGCATGATCGTGGCGCTGCTCGCCATCATCGCCAACATGTTCCTGCAGATCCCGGCGCTGGCGCTGACGATCTCGGCGATGGTAGTGGTGGTCTTCGCGCTCTTCCTGCTGCACGACGTGAGCCGCATCGTCAACGGTGGCGAGACCAACTACATCATGGCGGCGACCGGCTGCTACATCAGCCTCTTCAACATCTTCGCCAACCTGCTGCACCTGCTGATGGCGCTGGCGGGCGAGCGAGACTGACGCGCAGGCTTGAGGAGTCAACGAGACGGCCGGGATTTCCCGGCCGTTTTGTCTTGGGGTCAGCGGTCGAAAACCGCTATCGACTCGACGTGCGCGGTGTGCGGGAACATGTTGACCACCCCTGCCGCGCTCAGGCGATAGCCGCGCACCTGTGCAAGCACCGCCGCATCCCGCGCCAGAGTTCCCGGGTTGCACGAGACGTAGACGAGGCGCTGCGGCCCGTCGTCCGGCAGCGCCTTCACGAGCTCGACCGCGCCGTCGCGCGGCGGGTCGAGCAGCATGCGGTCGAAACGTCCCAAAGCGGCGACCCGGCCGCCCTCGGGACGATAGAGGTCCATCTCGACGAAGCTCGCCACCGCCGCGAGGCCGTTCGCCTGCGCATTTGCCGCCGCACGTGCCAATAGCCCGGCGCTCGCCTCCACGCCTACCGCCACGGCGCCGCGCCGCGCGATCGCCAGCGTGAAGTTGCCGATCCCGCAGAACATGTCCGCGATGCGCTCTCCCGGCTGCGGATCGAGCAGCGCGAGTGCCCGCCGCACGAGCACCCGGTTCACGGCATGGTTGACCTGCGTGAAGTCGGTCGGGCCGAAGCGCATCGTGAGATCGAACTCGGGCAGCGTGTAATGGAGGTCCGCCTCGTCCGCGGCCGACATCGGGCTCGCCGTTTCCGGACCGCCCGGCTGCAGGTAGATGCTGACGCGGTGCTGGTCGGCGAACCGCCGCAGCAGCTCGGCATCGGGCGGCAGCGGAGGCTCGAGGATGCGCAATACCAGCACGTCGGCCTCCTCCCCTGCCGCGATCTCGATTTGCGGCAGCCGGTTGCGGATGGACAGGGTGTTCACCAGGTCGCGCAGCGGCCGCAGCAGCGCCGAGTAGCGTTCGGGCAGCACCTCGCAGCTCGCCATGTCGGCGACGTAGCTGCTGCGCTTCTCGTGGAAGCCGACCAGCGCGCCGCCTTTCTTCGGCACGTAGCGCACAGCGAGCCTCGCGCGGTGGCGGTAGCTCCACGCCGGCCCGTAAATCGCAGGCAGGATCTGCTCCGGCCGCACGCGCCCGATGTGCCACAAGCTGTCCTCGAGCACGCGCTGCTTGACCGCGACCTGCGCGCGGGAGTCGAGGTGCTGCAGGCTGCATCCGCCGCAAATCCCGAAATGGCGGCAGCGCGGCGCAACGCGCTGCACGGCCGGCCGGATCACCGCGTCGAGCGTGGCAACTTCGTACGACGGCTTCCTGCGATACGGCGTGCAGCGGACGCGCTCGCCCGGCAGCGCGCCTTCGATAAATAGGATCTTGCCGTCGCGGCGCGCGACGCCGCGACCTTCCTGGTCGAGAGACTCGACTTGCAGCGTTTCCATGATCGCCGCTGCGGCGGAGTCAAAGTGCGCCGCGAGCGCGGTAGCACAAGTCTAGTCCGGGGAGCGCCAGCGAGCCAAGAACTCTTTCCAGTGCGGATCGGGCAACTTCTTCAGGATGGAACGGACGACTTCGCTCTCGGACTTGTATTGCTGGTCCGTCAGCGCCCCGCGCATCAGCTGGAAGCGGAGGTAGACCAGGTAGGTGTTGACGACGTCGGTCTCGCAGTAGTTGCGGATCTCCGCGATCTTCCCCGCCTGGTAGGCGCCCCACACGCCCGCGCCGTCCATGCCGAGCTTGCCGGGCAGTCCCATCAGCAGCGCCAGATCGCCGAGCGGCGCGGCGGCGCGCAGCTGGTAGAGCGAGAGCAGGTCCATGAGGTCGAGGTGCCGGCTGTGGTAACGGCTGATGTAGTTGTTCCATTTGAAGTCGCGATTGTCCTCGCCGGTGTCCCAATAGCGCGGCGCCTTCACGTTGTGGATCAAGCCGCGATAGTGGAGGACGGGAAGATCGAAGCCGCCGCCATTCCAGGACACGAGCTGGGGCGTGTATTTCTCGATGCCTTCGTAGAAGCGCTGGATCAGCTCGCCTTCGCCCGCGCCCCCGATCGACCACACCTTGAAGCTGTCGCGGTCCCGGAGCGCACAGGAGATCACGATGACCCGGTGCTGGTGCAACGGCAGGAAGTCGCTGCCGCTATGCTGCCGGCGCAACTGGAACGCCATGTCCGCGACGCCCTTGTCGGGAATCGTCGCGTCGAGACCGTGGAGGCGCCGCAGCCCATCCACATCCGGGACCGTCTCGATATCGAATGCCAGAACAGGAGTCATCGGAAACCCGTCATTCCCGGACTCCCGCCTGCGCGGGAGCGACGGCTAGCCAGGAAACACGCCGGTCGACAGGTAGCGATCGCCGCGGTCGCACACGATGAACACGATCACGGCATTCTCCACCTCGCGCAGCACGTGCATCGCCGCCCACAGCGCGCCGCCGGAAGAGATGCCGGCGAAGATGCCCTCCTCCCGCGCCAGGCGCCGCGTCATCTCCTCGGCATCCGCCTGCGACACCTCGATCACGCGGTCGACGCGCGTCCAGTCGCAGATCTTCGGCAGGTACTGCGCCGGCCACTTGCGGATGCCGGGAATCTGCGAGCCCTCGGTCGGCTGACAGCCGATGACCTGGATCTTCGGGTCCTTCTCCTTGAAGAACCGCGAGCAGCCCATGATGGTGCCGGTCGTGCCCATGCTCGAGACGAAATGCGTGATGCGGCCCTGCGTGTCGCGCCAGATCTCCGGACCCGTACCCTCGTAATGGGAAAGCGGGTTGTCGGGGTTCGCGAACTGGTCGAGGATCGTGCCCTTGCCTTCGTCGCGCATCCTGACCGCGATGTCGCGCGCCAGCTCCATCCCGCCCTCCTTCGGCGTGAGGACGATCTCGGCTCCGAACGCCGCCATGCTCTGGCGCCGCTCGACCGACAAATGCTCGGGCATCACCAGGATCATGCGGTAGCCCATCATCGCCGCGCACATGGCGAGCGCGATGCCGGTGTTGCCGCTGGTGGGCTCGATCAGGGTGTCGCCGGGCCTGATGTCGCCGCGCTCCTGCGCGCGCCGGATCATGGAGAACGCCGGGCGGTCCTTGACCGAGCCGGCGGGATTGTTGCCCTCGAGCTTCGCCAGGAGAGTATTGCTGGTCCTGCCGGGCAGGCGCTTCAGGCGCACGAGCGGCGTGTTGCCGACAAAGTCCTCGAGCGTGCTGAAGCCAGAGATGGAACGACTGTCCATGTGCTTATGATACGCGCAGGAGCTTCTGGCAGTAGCGCGCGACGCCCTCCTCCACCGTGAGAAACGGCTCGTCGTAGCCGGCGGCGCGCAGCAGCGAGATATCGGCCTGGGTATAGCTCTGGTAGCGCCCCTTGAGGTCCTCGGGGAACGGGATGTACTGGATGATGGCGCGCTCGCGCATCGCGGCGAGCGTGAGCGGCGCCTCGCCCCTTGCCCGGCGGCAGGCATTCACGGTGGCGAGCGCGACGTCGTTGAAGCTCTGCGCCGCGCCGGTGCCGACATTGAAGATGCCTGACCTGTCCGGATTGTCCAGGAAGAACAGGTTGACGCTGACGCAGTCCTCCACCGAGACGAAATCCCGCCGCTGCTCGCCGTCGCCATAGCCGCCGCTGCCGGTGAAGAGCCTGACGTGGTCCGCCCCGAGATACTGGTGGAAGAAGTGGTGCGCGACCGAGGCCATGCGCCCCTTGTGCGCCTCGCGCTCGCCGTAGACGTTGAAATAGCGCAGCCCCACGATCTGCGCGGTGCGCTCCTCGAAGCGCCGCCGCACCAGCTGGTCGAAGAGGAACTTCGAGTAGCCGTAGATGTTGAGCGGTGCCTCGCATTCGCGCACTTCCCGGAATTCGCGGCTTGCGCCGTAGATCGCGGCGGAGGACGCATAGATGAGATGCACCTCGTCGGCTATGCACCAGTCGAGAAGCCGCCGCGAGTAGCGGTAGTTGGCGTCCATCATGAGCCGCCCGTCGGTCTCGGTGGTGTCGGCGCACGCGCCCTGGTGCAGGACCGCGGAGAACTGCCCGTCGAAGTCTCCGTCCTCGAGCCGCTCGATGAATTCGTCCTTGTCCAGGTACTCGGCGATATCGCAGTCCACCAGGTTGGCGCACTTGGATCCATCCCTGAGATCGTCCACGGCGAGGATCTCGGTGATTCCCCGCTCGTTCAGCGCCTTGACGAGGTTGGAGCCGATGAATCCGGCCGCTCCCGTGACTACGTATTCCACGCCTCACTCTCCAAAAGGTGTCGGGTGATGCCCGAAGAGCTCTTCGGGCGTGACCACGGCGGTGCCGAACTTGCCCACGACGATGCCCGCCGCGCGGTTCGCCAGCTGCACGGCTTCTTTCATGCGCGCACCGCCCGCCAACGCGACGGCCAGCGTCGCAATCACGGTATCGCCTGCGCCGCTCACGTCCGATACCTCGCGCGCCTGGGCCCGGACATGAAACCGCGCCCCGCCCTGGAACAGCGTCATGCCCCTGTCGCCCCGCGTGACCAGCAGCGCCTGCAGAGCCAGCCTGCGCCGCAGCTGTTGCGCCCGCCGCTCGAGATCGCGCTCGTCCGCCCACGCGCCTGCGACCCTCTCGAATTCGTCGCGGTTGGGCGTGATCACCGTCGCGCCGTGGTAGCGGGAGTAATCCGCGCCCTTGGGATCGACCAGCACCATCTTGCCGCGCCGCCGCGCCATGCCGATCATCTTGACGATGTGCGAGAGTCCCCCCTTGCCGTAGTCGGAGAGGACCACCGCGTCGGCCTCGCCCAGCAGGCGCTCGAAGTCCCGCAGCTTCGACGCCAGCACCTCGTGATTGGGCGCCGTCTCGAAATCCACGCGCAGCAGCTGCTGCTTGCGGCCGGCGACGACCCGCAGCTTGACGGTGGTCTTGATGCCGCGATCATGGTGCAGCCGGGGATGGACGCGCTCGCGCTTGAGGAGCGCTTCCAGGCGGACCCCCGGTTCATCCGCGCCCACGACAGACAACAAGGTCACCTGGGCACCCAGGGCTGCCGCATTGCGTGCGACGTTGGCCGCGCCGCCCGCACGCTCCTCTTCGCGATCGATCCTGACGATCGGCACGGGCGCTTCGGGAGAGATGCGCTCGACTTCGCCGATCCAGTAGCGGTCGAGCATGGCGTCGCCCACAACCAGAACGCGGGCGTTCTTGAGGGATGAGGGATGAGGGATGAGGGATGAGGACCGTTTGGCAGGACCCTCCCCCCTCCGTTTCGGCGATCTCTTCATTTACCGTTCCCGATCCATGGCCGCCGGATGATCGGCGCATCGCGTCCGTTCGATCCGGCGGAGCCAAGGCAGCGGTCCAATCCGTCCGCCTTGGCGCGAATTGTAGCGCGGCAGCCATTCATTCCGCGATTTCGGCGTTGATTTCGCGCAGGGCGGCAAGCGGGTCCGGCGCGCGTGTGATGGGGCGCCCGATGACGAGGTAGTCCGCGCCGCCTGCAATGGCTTCGCGCGGCGCAGCGACGCGGCTTTGGTCATCCCGCCCGGCGTCCGCGGGCCGGATGCCGGGCGTCACCAGAATGAAGTTCTTCCCGCACTGGCGGCGCAAAGCATCGGCTTCCTGAGCCGAGCACACCACCCCGTCCAGCCCGCTCGCCTGGGCCAGACGCGCGAGCCGCAGCACGGCAGCTTGCGGGCTGTCTCCCAGGCCTACCCCAGCCATGTCGTGCGCGTTCATGCTCGTGAGCAGGGTGACCGCGACGAGCCGGGGCCGCTTTTCCACCGCGGCGAGCGCTGCGCGCGCAGCCTCCATCATGGTGCGGCCACCCAGCGCGTGCACGTTGATCATCCAGACGCCGAGCCCGGCCGCCGCGGCGCAGGCGCCGGCGACCGTATTCGGAATGTCGTGAAACTTCAGGTCGAGAAACACGCTGAACCCCGCGTGCCGCAGCTTTTCGACGAGCGGCGGTCCGGCGGCCGTATAGAGCTCGGCCCCGACCTTGACGCGGCACAGCGCCGGATCGAGCCTGCCGGCCAGCGCGAGCGCGCCCTTCGCGTCGGGGAAGTCGAGCGCGACGATGATGCGGGGGCCCGTCATGCCGGCAGCTTGGCTTCCTCGGTGCGGCGGGGAGAGTAGGTCTCCCACTCCGCGCAGCCGGGGCAGTGCCAGTAATACTGGCGGGCGCGGAACCCGCACACGTCGCACTTGTACATGGCGAGGCTGCGCGTGTGCTGGTTCACCAGCTCCTTGATGAGCTCGAGGTCGCGGCGGCGGTCGAGCGGCGCTTCGAGCATCTGGGCCTCGAGCAGCTTGTCGAGCCCGAGGAGCGTCGGCATGCGCCGCAGCTCGTCCCGCGCGAGCCGGTAGGCCGGCTCCGTGCCCTGGCTCTCCAGCATCCCCTGGAACACCACATTGAGCACGTCGAGGGAGGGGTACTTCGCCAGGTAGCCGCGCAGGAGATTCACCCCCTCCTCGAGCTTGCCCAGCTCCTTGTAGGCGTTGAAGATCCGTTCCGCGACGAGCGCGAGGTACTGCGGGTTCTGGCTCTCGATGCGCATCCACGCCTCGATCGCGGCTTCCGGCCGCTTCGCCGCCAGCTCGAGGTCGCCGAGCAGCATGTTTGCGCGCACGCACAGGCGGTGATGGGCGAGCGCCTGCGCGAGATGCGGGCGCGCCGCGTCGGGCCGCGAGTGGATCAGCTCGTTCAGCGCCAGCTCGCAGAGAAAATTCGCGATTTCCTTCTGGTGCGAGCGGCCAGTGACGGTCTCGAGCTTGCCGGCGATGCCAATCGCCTTGTGCCAGTCCTTTTCCTGCTCGTAGATCTCGAGGAGGAACCGCAGCGCCTGCTCGGTATAGGAGGTGCCCTCGAGCTTGAGGAAGAGCTCCTCGGCGCGGTCGAGGAGCCCCGCTTTGAAGTAATCCTGCGCCAGCTCGTAGAGCGCCGCGAGCTTCTGCTCGGCGCCGAGGTCCGGGCGCTCGACCAGGTTCTGGTGCATGCGGATTGCGCGCTCGACTTCGCCGCGCCGGCGGAAAAGCCCCCCCAGCGCGAAATGCAGCTCGATGGTCTGGGGATCGACCTTCACCACCTCGATGAACGCCTCGATCGCCTTGTCGGGCTGCTCGCTCAGCAGGAAATTGAGGCCCTTGAAGTACGAGAGCGGCAGCACCCGCGACTCCGACAGCAGCTGCTTGATGTCGACGCGCGCGGCGAACCAGCCGAGCGCGAAAAACACCGGCAGCGCAAGCAGCCACCAGAACTCTATTTCCATAGCGGTCCGTTATCCGCCTCGAGCGAGTTGCGCCGGCTGCCCCGGGCCCTCCGCGCTTGCGCGTTCAATCCTGCTCAATTCGCGCCGCAGCGCGGCGATTTCCCGGCGCTGCCGGAAGATGCGCGGCAGCCCGGCGGCGAGTCCCAGCGCGATGCCCGCGCAGAACGCGACCAGCATCACGAAGACAAGAGGCGACTGCCACTCCCAGCCGAGGAAGTACTGCACCTTCACCACGTCGGTGTTCTTCACGGCAAAGGTGACCACCAGGAAGAACAGGGCGAGCTTGAAAATCAACGATAGGGTATGCATGCGCGGCTCCGGGGATGAAAAAGGCGGCACGATCTTTCGATGATGCCGCCCGCGGACAGACAATGCCGGTAGGGTGATCGCTATTTCTTGACGTCCACACGCTCGCGCAGTTCCTTGCCCGCCTTGAAGTGCGGCACGTACTTGGCCGGCACCTGCACCTTTTCACCCGACTTGGGATTGCGCCCGGTGCGCGGCGGCCGGTAGTTCAGTCCGAAGCTGCCGAATCCGCGAATCTCGATGCGCTGTCCCTGCGCCAGGCTCTTCCCCATCGCATCGAGGATCATCTTCACCGCGAGTTCCGCATCCTTCGCCACGAGCTGGGGGTAGCGCGCCGCCAGCTTCGCGATCAACTCGGACTTGGTCATGGCGATTCCTTATTGTTGGGTATTGGCTACGTCGAGCTTCGCCTTGAGCAGCGCGCCGAGGCTGGTGGTGCCGGGGCTCGCTTGCTTCTCCGTCTGAAGCTTCTTCATGGCCTCGGCCTCCTCCGCCAGGTCCTTGGCCTTGACCGACAGGTTGATCGTCCGGTTCTTGCGGTCGATGTTGATGATCATCGCCGTGACCTTGTCGCCCTCCTTGAGCTTGGTGCGAATATCCTCCACCCGGTCGCGCGAGACCTCGGACGCCCTCAGATAGCCTTCCACTTCGCCGTCGAGCTGGATCACCGCGCCGCGGGTATCGATCGACTTCACGACACCGCTGACCGTGGAATTCTTGTCATGCGTCTGGATGAAACTGTTGAAGGGGTCGCCCTCGATCTGCTTGATGCCGAGCGAGATGCGCTCGCGCTCGACGTCGATCGAGAGCACCTGGGTCTCGACCTCCTGGCCCTTCTTGTACTCGCGCACGGCTTCCTCGCCCGGCTTGCTCCAGGACAGGTCGGACAGGTGCACCAGGCCGTCGATGCCGCCGGGCAGCCCGATGAAGATGCCGAAGTCGGTGATCGACTTGATGGCGCCCTTCACCTTGTCGCCCTTCTTGTGGTTCATCGCGAACTCTTCCCACGGGTTCGGCATGCACTGCTTCATGCCGAGCGAGATGCGGCGCCGCTCCTCGTCGATCTCGAGCACCATGACCTCGACCTCGTCGCCGAGCTGCGTCACCTTGGACGGATGAACGTTCTTGTTGGTCCAGTCCATTTCGGAGACGTGCACCAGGCCCTCGATCCCGGGCTCGATCTCGACGAACGCGCCGTAGTCGGTCAGGTTGGAGACCTTGCCGAAGAGCCGCGTGCCGGTCGGATAACGGCGCGAGATCCCCACCCAGGGGTCCTCGCCCAGCTGCTTCATGCCCAGGGAGACGCGGTTCTTCTCCTGGTCGAACTTGAGCACCTTGGCCTCGACCTCGTCGCCCACTGTGAGGATCTCGGAGGGATGCTTGACGCGGCGCCACGCGAGGTCGGTGATGTGCAGCAATCCGTCGATGCCGCCCAGGTCCACGAACGCGCCGTAATCCGTGATGTTCTTGACGATGCCCTTGACGACCTTGCCTTCCTGCAGGCTTGCGAGCAGCGCATCGCGCTCCGCGCCCTGGGTGGCCTCGAGCACGGCGCGGCGCGACACCACCACGTTGTTGCGCTTGCGGTCGAGCTTGATGACCTTGAAATCCATCTGCTTGTTTTCGTACGGGGTGGTGTCCTTGACGGGACGGATATCCACCAGCGAGCCCGGCAGGAAGGCGCGAATGCCGTTCACCGTCACGGTGAGCCCGCCCTTGACCTTGCCATTGATGATGCCGGAGACCACGTTGCCCTTCTCGAGCGCCTCCTCGAGCTGGTGCCAGGCCGCGAGGCGCTTGGCTTTGTCGCGCGAGAGCCGGGTCTCGCCGTGGCCGTCCTCCAGGGATTCGATCGCGACGCTCACGAAGTCGCCGGCCTTGACCTCGACCTCGCCGCGGTCGTTGCGGAATTCCTCGATCGGGATGTAACTCTCGGATTTCAGGCCGGCATTGACGACGACGAAGTTCTCGTCGGCCCGGATCACTTCTGCGGTAATGACCTCGCCTACCCGCATTTCCTTGCGGGCGAGACTTTCCTCGAACAGCGCGGCGAAGTTTTCAGCGGGGGCTGCCGGGGATTGCACTTTCATCATTAAGGTTCAGGTTGTTGGAGGTGCCCGTCCTGCGACGGGGTTGGTTGAACAAGTCCTCGAGCCGGGGTGCGGTTCAGGACGCCCTTGGTGCCTGTCGGTAGAGCGCCAGCACCTGCGCTATTGCGTCCGCCGCCGAGATCCCCGTGGTATCGATCAGGACGGCGCTCGCGCTCCTTTGCAGGGGTGCCGTGGCACGCATCGTGTCGCGCTGGTCGCGTTCCCGGATATCCTGCAAAAGGGCCGCCATAGTAGCATCCATTCCTTTTTCCATCAACTGTTTATGGCGCCGTTCGGCCCGTGCCTCCAGGCTCGCCGTGAGGAAGATTTTGAGCACAGCATCGGGGAAGACGACCGAGCCCATGTCGCGCCCGTCCGCCACCAGCCCGGGGGGCCGCCGGAAGGACCGCTGGCGCGCCAGCAACGCTTTTCTCACCCCCGGCAGAGCGGCGATGCGGGATGCCGCGATGCTCACGGCTTCTCCGATGATCGTATCGGTCACGTCACGGCCGCCGAGCCGCACCTGGTCGCCATTGAATTCTGCTCTCAGATTCAATGTGATATCCGACAATGTTGACTCGTCGTCGAGGTCCGCGCCGGATTCCAGCGCGGCGAGAGCGGCAGTGCGATAGAGCGCGCCGCTGTTGAGGTAGTGAAAACCCAAGGCGCGCGCCACGCCCTGGGCCACGGTGCCCTTCCCTGAGGCCGAAGGGCCGTCGATCGCGATGACGGGGGGCTCGCCAGCCGCCACCGTCAGTGCTCCGACACCGAAGCCAGGACCTCGAAGTACTCGGGAAACGTCTTGGCGACGCAGCGCGGATCGTTGATGCGGACCGCCACCCCGCCCAGCGCCGCCAGCGAGAAGCACATTGCCATGCGATGGTCGTCGTAGGTGTCGATGACGGCATGAGGCGTGAGCCGCGAGCCGGAAGGCGGCGTGATTTTCAGGTAGTCGGGCCCCTCTTCGACCGTCGCGCCGAGCTTGCGCAGCTCGGCCGCCATGGCCGCGATGCGGTCCGTCTCCTTCACCCGCCAGCTGCCGATATTGCGCAGCGTGCTGGTCCCCTCCGCGAACAATGCGGCGACCGCGGCGGTCATTGCGGCGTCCGGCATGTCATTGAAGTCGCCATCGATCGCGACAAGTTTCCCGCGCCGCGCGGTCTCCGGGCGGGCGCCTGCCTCGATCCAGTTCTCGCCCATCGCGATGGCAGCCCCCATGCGCTCCAGCGTCTCGGTGAAGCAAACGTCTCCCTGCATGCTGGCGCGCCCGACGCCCTCGACGCGCACCGGCCCGCCCCCGGTCAGCCCGCTGATGGCGCCGGCGGCGAGGAAATACGATGCGGAGGAGGCGTCTCCCTCTACGTAGACCTCGCCCGGGCTTGCATAGCGTGCGCCCGCGGGAATGGTGAAAGTCGTCCAGTCCTTGCGTTCGACCTCGATGCCGAAGCGCCGCAGGGTACTGAGCGTCAGCTCGACGTAGGGCTTCGAGACGAGCTCGCCTTCGACAGCGAGGACGGTCCGCACGCCGGTGAGCGGCAGCGCGATCAACAGGCCGGTGACGAACTGGCTTGAAACGTCACCGCGCACGGCGACTCTGCCGCCGGGCGTGATCGCCGCCGGGTGGATGGCAAGCGGGGGGAACCCTTCTCTCTGGAGGTAATCGATGCTGGCGCCAAGCCCGCGCAACGCATCGACCAGATCTGCGATCGGCCGCTGGTGCATGCGCGGCGTGCCCGAGAGCCGATACTCGCCGGCGCATAGCGCCAGAACCGCCGCCAGCGGCCGGAATGCGGTGCCCGCGTTGCCGAGATAAAGCTCCGCTTTCTTCACCGGAAACGCCCCACCCGCGCCCCGGACACGGAGTGCGCGGCCGCCCTCGTCCGTGCATGGCACGCCCAGCGCCCGCAGCGCCTCGAGCATGACCTGAGTGTCTTCCGACTCGAGCAGGTCGCGAATCCGCGTCTCGCCCCACGCCAGAGCGGCGAGCAGCAGGATGCGGTTGGAAATGCTCTTCGATCCCGGCAGCTTCACCGTGCCGCGCACGCTGCGGATGGGCGCCAGATCGAGGTGACCGGGACTCATCGCCTGCCGCTGGGACCTTTCCTGACCAGCCACCTCTCGCGCGCGGCGCGCGCGCGCTCGAACAAGCTCCTCAATTCCTGCGCATCCGCGCGCTCGATCGCCGCCCGCGTCTGCTCGAGCTCGTTCTCATAGCCTTCCAGCGCCGCGAGCAGCGCTTCGCGGTTCGCCACGCAGATGTCCGCCCACATCTCGGCGGAGCTCCCGGCGATGCGCACGGTATCGCGCAGTCCGCCCGCCGCCAGCCCGAAGCGCTGCGCCGGGTTGCGCTGCCCGGCGAGCATGTTGACGAGCGCGAACGCGATCACATGCGGCAGATGGCTGACCGCCGCGAGAATCTCGTCGTGAGCGCGGGCGTCCAGCCGCACGATCCGCGCCCCGCACGCTTCCCACGCCCGCCGCACCAGCCTGACAGCGCCGGACGCGACCCCCGGCTGCGGCGTGAGAATCACGTTGCGGCCGCGGAACAGGTCCGGAAACGCCGCTGCCGCGCCGCTCAGTTCCGTGCCCGCAATGGGATGCGCCGGAACGAACCGGGCGAGGTGAGCGCCGAGAAAGCGCTGCGCGCAGGCAATTACGTCGCCCTTGGTGCTGCCGGCGTCCGTGATCACCGCATGCCGCGGCACGTGCGGCGCGATGGCGCTCATGACGGCGGCCATCTGGCCAACCGGCGTGGCGAGCAGCACGAGATCCGCATCGTGCACCGCGCGCGCGGGATCCCGTGAAACCTCGTCGATCACCTTCAGCCGGAGCGCAGCGGCGAGGTTCGCGCGCGTGCGCCCCACCCCCACGACGCGCCGAACCGCGCGCGCGCGCTTGAGCGCCAGCGCAAACGACCCGCCGATCAGCCCGACGCCGATCACGACCAGCTTCCCGATCTTCAGCTTGCCTGCCATTTCCTAACGGAGCGCCTGCTCGAGCGCGGCAAGGAAGCGCGCGTTTTCCGCTTCCAGCCCGATGGTGACGCGCAGGTGCTGCGGCATGCCGTAACTCGCGATCGGGCGCACGATCACGCCTGCCCGCAGGAGCTTCTGATACACGCCCGCTGCGCCCCCGACCCGGAAGCTCACGAAATTGCCATGAGACGGAATGTACTCGATGCCGAGTCGGGCGAAAGCATCGGTCAGCTGGCGCATGCCCGAGCGGTTGAGCTCGAAGCTCTCGCGCACGAACCCGGCATCGTCGAGCGCGGCGGTCGCCGCAGCAAGGGCGACGCTGTTGACATTGAACGGCTGGCGCACGCGGTTCATGAGATCGGCGACGCCGGCTGCAGCGAACGCGTAGCCCACGCGCAATCCCGCCAGTCCATAGACTTTCGAGAAGGTCCGCGTGACCACGAGGTGGGAAAAGCGCGCAAGCCAGCCGATGCTGTCGGAGCGGTGCTCCGGAAGCAGGTACTCGTTGTAGGCCTCGTCCAGCACCACCAGCACCTCGCGCGGCAGGCCGGAGATGAAGGCCTCCAGCTCGCGCGCCGGCGCGAGCGTCCCGGTGGGATTGTTGGGGTTGGCGATGAAGACCAGCCGCGTTGCCGGCGTCAGCGCGCGCCGCATCTCCGCAAGGTCGTGGCCATAATCCCGCGCCGGCACTTCGATGCCAGTCGCGCCCGCTGCCTGCACCGCGAGCGGGTAGACGGCGAATGCATGCTGGGAATAGACCGCCGCCAGGCCCGGCGCGAGGAAGGCGCGCGCGGCCATTTCCAGGACGTCATTCGACCCGTTGCCGAGAACGATGCGCTCCTGCGGGATGCCGTAGCGGCGCGCGAGCGCCTGCTTCAGCTCGAAGCCGTTGCCGTCGGGGTAGCGCGCGAGCTCGGCGAGCGTCGCCTCGATCGCGCGCCGCGCGAGCGGACTCACGCCGCGCGGATTTTCGTTGGAGGCGAGCTTGATGATGCGCGCTTCCTCGATCCCCATCTCGCGCGCGAGCTCCGAGATCGGCTTGCCGGGCTGGTACGGCGCAATCGCCCGGATGTGGCCGGGCGCCAGGTCGCAGATGTTCATCAGGCAACCGCTGCGGGATAAGAGCCGAGGATCTTGAGGAACGACGCCTTCTGCTTCAGCTCCGCGAGCGCGCGCGTGACCGCGGCATCGCGCTGGTGCCCTTCGACGTCCACGTAGAACACGTACTCCCAGAGGCCGGCGCGGGAAGGCCGGGACTCAAGCCGGGTCATGCTCACCTGGTTGACGGCAAGCGGCGTCAAGAGCTCGTGCATCGCTCCGGGGACGTTGCGCGTGGACATGGCAAGCGACGTCTTGTCACGCCCCGACGGCGCCGCATCGTGCTGGGCAATCACCAGGAAGCGCGTCGTGTTCTTCGCCTCGTCCTCGATGTTGCGCGCGAGGAGCTTCAGGCCGTAGAGCGCCGCCGCGGTGCGCGGGCCGATCGCCGCCGCGCTCTTCTCGCGCGCGGCGAGGCGCGCCGCCTCTGCGTTGCTGACGACCGCCACGCGCTCCGCGCGCGGCAGGTTGCGCGCGAGCCACTGCTGGCACTGCGACAGGCTCTGGGCATGCGAGTAGACCTTGCGGATGCCGGCGAGCCGGTCGCGCTTCGCCATCAGGCACTGCCGGATCGGCAGCATGATTTCCCCGCACACCCGGGCCGGGGTCGAGAGCAGCAGGTCGAGCGTGCGGCCGATCGCGCCCTCGGTGGAGTTCTCGACCGGCACCACGCCGTAGCCCGCCGCGCCGGTCTCGACCTGGCGAAACACCTCGTCGATCGAGCCACAGGGAACGAGGTCGGCGAGCCCGCCGAATTGCTTGACGGCCGCTTCCTGGCTGAACGTGCCCGGCGGCCCGAGGTAGGCGGCGCGGAGCGAGTCCTCAAGCGCGCGGCAAGCGGAGATGATTTCGGCAAACAGGCGCGCCAGCGCGGCACCCGGCAGGGGACCGCGGTTCTCGGCGAGGACGCCGCGCAACACCTGCGCCTCGCGCTCCGGGCGGTAGGCCGCACCCTCCTTCAGCCGACCGGCGCGCTGGGCGAGCCGCGCCCGCGCCGACAGGAGCTTCACCAGCCGCCGGTCGAGCGCGTCGATCCGTTTGCGGATTGATTGGATGCCGCTCACGGCGCACCGCTCACTTCTCGGCGGGCAGATAGCGCACCGCCAGCACGCCCTCGATCGCTCCGATCTGCTCGACCAGCCTGGCCGGCACCTTGGAATCCACGTCCACCAGCGTGTACGCCATCTCGCCTTTCGACTTGTTGATCATGTTGTGGATGTTGAGCCCCGCCTTGGCCATCGCCGTGGAGATTTGCCCGACCATGTTCGGCACGTTGGCATTGGCGATGCCGACGCGGAACGGCACCTCCCGCGCCATCGTCACGTCGGGAAAATTTACGGCATTCAGGATGTTGCCGTTCTCGAGGAAGTCCCGCACCTGATCGACGACCATCACCGCGCAGTTGTCCTCCGCCTCGCGGGTAGACGCTCCGAGATGCGGCAGCGTAATCACGTCGGGGCGGCCCGCCAGCCTGCGCGCCGGGAAGTCACAGACGTAACAGCGAATGCGCTTCCCCTCGAGCGCTTCCACCACCGCGTCGTTCTCGACGATGCCCTCCCGCGCAAAGTTAAGCAGGATCGCTCCATGCTTCATGAGCTTGATGCGGCCGGCATTGATCATGTTGCGCGTTTCCTTCAGGAGCGGCACGTGCACCGTGACGAAATCCGATGCCTTCAGCACCTCCTCCATGCTGTGCGCCCGCTTCACCTGCGACGGAAGGCTCCACGCTGCCTCCACGGTGATCTCGGGGTCGTACCCCACTACGCTCATGCCAAGCTTGATCGCCGCGTCGGCGACGAGACTGCCAATCCGGCCGAGCCCGATCACGCCGAGCGTGTGCCGCGGCAGCTCAATCCCCGCGAACTGCTTCTTGCCATCCTCGACCAGCTGGTTCAGCGTCTTGTCATCGCCCTTCAGGCCGCGCACGAAGGTGAGCGCCGGCACCAGGTTGCGCGATGCGATCAGCAGGCCGGCGATGACCAGCTCCTTCACGGCGTTTGCGTTCGCGCCCGGTGCGTTGAACACCGGCACCCCGCGCCGGCTCATCTTCTCCACCGGAATGTTGTTGACGCCCGCGCCGGCGCGCCCGATCGCCCTCACCGGCGCCGCGATCTCCATGGCGTGCATGTCGTGCGAGCGCACCAGGATCGCGTCCGGGTCCTCAACGCCGCTGCCTACAACGTAGTGCGCGGACGGAAAGCGCTTCAGCCCCACCGCGGAGATCGCGTTGAGCGTCAGTATCCGGTATTGCTTAGCCATGAGTCCGCTCGAACTCGCGCATGAAAGCAATCAGCGCCTGGACCCCCTCGATCGGCATCGCGTTGTAGATCGAGGCGCGCATGCCGCCGACTGCGCGATGGCCCTTCAACTCGGCGAGCCCATGCGCTTTCGCCTCGGCGAGGAACGACTCGTCGAGCTTGGCGTTGCGCAGGGTGAACGGGACGTTCATGCGCGAGCGGTCCTCGCGCGCGACCGGCGAGTGGTAGAACTCGGTCTGGTCGAGGTAGTCGTAAATCAGCTTCGCCTTGGCGATGTTGATCTCCTCCATCTTCGTGAGCCCGCCGAGCCGCTTCAGCCACTGGAACACGAGGCCCGCGAGATAGATGGCGTAGGACGGCGGCGTATTCTGCATCGAGTCCGCGTCGGCCTGGACCTTGTAGTCGAAGATCGTGGGCGTGTAGGGGGCGGCCTGCCCGATCAGGTCCTCGCGCACGATCACGATCGCCAATCCCGCAGGGCCCATGTTCTTCTGCGCGCCGGCGTAGATCAGGCCGAAGCGGCTGACGTCGAGCGGCCGCGACAGGATCGTCGAGGATGCGTCGGCCACCAGCGGCACGCCGTCGGTGCGCGGAATCCAGTGGAACTCCACCCCGCCGATCGTTTCGTTCGGCGTGTAATGCACGTACGCCGCGTCAGGATCGATCTTCCATTGTTCCTGCTTCGGCGCGTAGCTGAACTTCGCATCCTCCGAGCTCGCCGCGATGCTCACCTTGCAGTAGCGCTTCGCCTCGGCGATCGCCCGCGTCGACCAGTGGCCGGTGTTGACGTAGCTCGCAACCGTCCGGCCCCGGAGGAGATTCATGGGCACGATCGCGAACTGCCCGGCGGCGCCCCCGTGCATGAACAAGATCTTGTAGTGCTTCGGGATCGCCAGCAGCTCGCGCAGGTCCGCCTCAGCCTGGGCATGAACGGCGACGAATACGTTGCCGCGGTGGCTCATTTCCATCACCGACATGCCCGTGCCGTGCCAATCGAGCATTTCCTCTGCGGCCTGCCGCAGCACGGGTTCCGGCAGGGCCGCCGGCCCGGCTCCGAAATTGAACACTCTTGCCACGCTCAACCTCTCACTCTTCCCCGTTTTCCGATTCGACGATCTTCTCCAGTCCCGCGAGCTTCTCGCCCTCGTCGATCAAGTTGATCAGCCGCACACCCTGGGTGGACCGCCCCTGCTCGCGCACCTCCGCGACCCGCGTGCGGATCAGCACGCCGCCGGTGGTGATCAGCATCATCTCGTCTTCCGCGCCCACGAGCTGGGCAGCGATGAGCTTGCCGTTCCTCTCGCTGCAGTCGATCGCAATGATGCCCTGCGTGCCGCGCCCGTGGCGGGTGTACTCCGTCACCGGCGTGCGCTTGCCGTAGCCGTTTTCCGTGGCCGTGAGCACCGACAGGCTCTCGTCGCTGACGGTGAGCAACGACACCACGTTCTGGCTCTTTTGCAGCTTCATTCCGCGCACCCCGGCCGCATTGCGTCCCATCGGGCGCACTTCATCCTCCGCGAAGCGCACCGCCTTGCCGGCATCGGAGAACAGCATGGCGTCCTGCTTGCCGTCGGTCAACGCCACCCCGATCAGATGGTCGCCGCCGTCGAGGTTGACGGCGATGATGCCTTTCGCCATCGGCCGCGAGAACGCGGCGAGCGTGGTCTTCTTCACCGTCCCCAGCGCAGTGGCCATGAACACGAAATGGTTCTCGTCGAACTCCTTCACCGGCAGCACGGCGGTGATCTTCTCGTGCTCCATCAGCGGCACCAGGTTCACGATCGGCTTGCCGCGCGAGGCGCGGCTGCCCTGCGGCACCTCATATACCTTGAGCCAGTAGACGCGCCCGCGGTTGGAGAAGCACAGGATGTAGTCGTGCGTGTTGGCGATGAAGAGCTTCTCGACGAAGTCATCCTCCTTGGTCGAGGTCGCCTGCCGGCCGCGCCCGCCGCGCTTCTGCGCGCGGTAGTCCGCGACCGGCTGGCACTTCATGTAGCCGCCGTGCGAGAGCGTCACCACCACGTCCTCGGCCGCGATCAGGTCCTCGGTGGAGAGCTCCTGGGTCACGGTGACGATCTCGCTCCTGCGCTCGTCGCCGTACTGCTTTTTCACTTCAGCGAGCTCCCCGGAGATGATCTCCGTGACGCGCGCCGGCTTGGCAAGCACGTCGATGAGATCCACGATCTTGTCCATGGTTTCGCGGTATTCCACGACGAGCTTGTCCTGCTCGAGCGCGGTCAGGCTCTGCAGCCGCATCTCGAGAATGCGCTGCGCCTGGACATCGGAGAGCCGGTAGCCGTTCTTCTGCAGTCCGAATTCGGCGATCAGGCCCTCCGGGCGCGACGCCTGTCCCCCGCTGCGCTCCAGCAGCGCCTCCACAAGCTTCGAGCGCCACAACCGCGCCATGAGCTCCCGCTTCGCGTCGGCGGGCGTCGCGGCGCCCTTGATGAGCGCGATCACGTCATCCACATTGGAAAGCGCAACCGCCAGGCCTTCGAGGACGTGGCCGCGCTCGCGCGCCTTGCGCAGCTCGAACACGGTGCGGCGCGTGACGACCTCGCGGCGATGGCGCAGGAACGCATCCAGGAACTGCTTGAGATTCAGGAGCCGCGGCTGGCCGTCCACCAGCGCGACCATGTTCATGCCGAACGTCTCCTCGAGCTGCGTCTCCTTCCACAGGTTGTTGAGGATCACCTCGGGGTTTTCGCCGCGCTTCAGCTCGATCACGGCCCGCATGCCGCTCTTGTCGGACTCGTCGCGGATGTCGGCGATGCCCTCGATGCGCTTGTCGCGCACCAGCTCGCCGATCTTCATCAGCAGGCTCGACTTGTTGACCTGGTAGGGGAGCTCGTCGACGATGATGTTCGAGCGGTTGCCCTTCTCGGCCTCCTCGAAGTGGGTGCGCGCGCGCATCACCACCCGGCCGCGCCCGGTGCGATAGCCTTCCCTGACGCCCTCCACCCCGTAGATCACGCCGGAAGTGGGGAAATCGGGCGCGGGCACGATCTTGATCAGCTCGTCGATGTCGATCCCCGGGTTGGCGAGCAGCGCCTGGCACGCGTCGACCACCTCGGAGAGGTTGTGGGGCGGAATGTTCGTCGCCATGCCGACCGCGATACCGGAGGAGCCGTTCACCAGCAGATTGGGGAGGCGCGTCGGCAGCGCGGTCGGCTCCTGCTCCTTGCCGTCGTAATTGGGCACGAAATCGACGGTCTCCATGTCGATGTCGGCCAGCATCTCGGAGGTGATGCGTTCCAGCCGGCATTCCGTGTAGCGATACGCCGCCGGGGAATCGCCGTCGACCGAACCGAAGTTCCCCTGCCCGTCGATCAGGGTGTAGCGCATCGAGAAGTCCTGCGCCATGCGCACCAGGGCTTCATAGGTGGCGGCATCACCGTGAGGGTGGTACTTGCCGAGCACGTCGCCCACCACGCGCGCGCACTTGACGTAGGGCCGGTTCCAGACGTTGTTCGCCTCGTGCATTGCGAAGAGAATGCGGCGGTGCACCGGCTTCAGGCCGTCGCGGACGTCAGGCAGCGCCCGTCCCACGATCACGCTCATCGCATAGTCGAGGTAGGAGCGGCGCATCTCCTCTTCGAGGCTGATCGGGAGCGTTTCTTTCGCGATTTGATCCATGAAAATACAGGGAATTCGGGGCGGATTCGGGGGCCGGTAAAAAGGTTAAATTTTACCACGCGGCAGTGCCGAAACCTGAGCCCATCGAGCGAAGTTCGCGCGTGCCGCGCCGTCCCGGGCAAAGCGAAGTCGGGCGGCGGAAAGCAGCCGGCTCACCGGCGCGAAGCGCCTTGCGGCGGCCCGGCACCCAGTGCTCGAATGGTCCACTCCGTGGTCCGAAAACGCTCTGAAGTGCCGCCGGCGTCGGCGCCGGCAGCAAGCCGCAGTCCACTACATGAAGTCGCCGCGCCGGGCACGGGCGCTCGTTTCGCAAAAGCAACAGGCAAACATCCATTTACGCGATTTGCCGTGCTATGATCCCGGCATCATTTGCCTTGCCCGTTCCGATGTGATATTAGTAGCCGCGGGGAGACTCCATAGTGGTTAACCGGCACTTCGGCGGGTCCCTAACCATCGCATAACAGGAGGATCAAGAACATGAATTCAGTATTGCGCAAATTTTCAACCTTCGCCGGCACACTGGCAGCAGTCAGCTTGCTCGCCGCCTGTGCGACAGAACCGGAGAAGCAGCCCGAGCCGGCGCCAATGA
This sequence comes from Burkholderiales bacterium, assembly GCA_036555615.1. Classification (GTDB taxonomy): domain Bacteria; phylum Pseudomonadota; class Gammaproteobacteria; order Burkholderiales; family SG8-41; genus SG8-41. The sequence continues at coordinate 28,973 of DATBKZ010000112.1, forward strand.
TGAAGCCCGAGCCCGCGCCGAAGCCCGCGCCCGCGCCGAAGCCCGCGGAAAAGCCAAAGCCCAAGCCCAAGAAGCCGGCTTTCCTGAACGTCGAGCAGAAGATCGAGCTGCAGGGGATCCCCTTCGACAAGGCGGTGATGACGGCTGACAACAAAGCCGACCTCGACAAGTTCCTGGCCGGCCTGCGCAAGGCCACCAAGGCGCGCGGACCCGTGAACATCAGCGCCGTGGTCGTGACGGGACACACCGACCGCATTGGCAGCCTCAAGTACAACATGGGCCTGTCCGAGCGTCGCGCCGTCGTGTTCAAGGACTACCTCATCAGCGCCGGCGTCGATCAGAAGCTGATCTTCTGGGAGGGCAAGGCCTTCAAGCAGCCGATCCCGGTGACCAAGTTCTGCGACAACAAGATGAAGCGCAAGCAGTTGATCGAGTGCCTGGCGCCGAACCGCCGGGTGACCGTTGAGGTCGTCGGCCGCGCGCTCAATCTCAAGCCGAAGCCCGCCGCCAAGAAGCCGGCCGCGAAGAAGCGCTGATATCCGATCGAACAACGCAGTTCGAGCAATCCACTCATTGAAGAGCCCTGCCGCGAGGCAGGGCTCTTTTGTTTTCGGAGGAGGCAGCTCTGGCTGATTCGGTTCCTCACCTTGTAGAAGCCGCCTGGGTCATTCCGGTCGATCCCGCCGAGACGGTCCTTGCGGATCACGCCGTCGTGGTGGCCGATGGCCGCATTCGCGAGCTGCTGCCCGCGAGCGCGGCGCGAGAACGTTTCCCGGCCGCGCGCCGCACGGAGCTACCCGGCCACGCCTTGATCCCGGGACTCATCAACCTGCACACGCATGCGGCGATGACGCTGATGCGCGGGCTGGCGGACGATCGCGCGCTGATGGACTGGCTGCAGAACCATATCTGGCCCGTGGAGACGCGGCTCGTTTCGGGCGAATTCGTGCGCGATGGCACCCTGCTCGCCTGCGCCGAGATGCTGCGCGGCGGAATCACCTGCTTCAACGACATGTATTTCCATCCCGAAGCCGCCGCGCGCGCCGCTCTCGCCGCGGGCATGCGGGCTGCGCTCGGCATCATCGTCATCGAGATGCCCTCTGCCTACGCGGCGGATGCCCAGGATTACCTCAGCAAGGGGCTCGCGACCCGTGACGAACTGAAGCACGAGGGCCTGCTCTCGTTCTGTGTCGCCCCGCATGCGCCCTACACGGTGAGCGACAAGGCCTTCGAGCGCATCGCCATGCTGCAGGGCGTGCTCGATCTGCCGCTGCACATCCACCTGCACGAGACGCGGGACGAGATCGAGCAGAGCGTGGCGCGCCACGGCGAGCGTCCGCTCGCGCGGCTGCACCGGCTCGGGCTGGTGGACGCCAACCTGATTGCCGTCCATGCCGTGCACCTGAGCGAGCAGGAGGCGGGACTGCTCGCGGCCGAAGGGTGCCATGTCGCCCACTGCCCGAGCTCGAACCTCAAGCTCGCCAGCGGCATCGCGGCGCCCGTTCGGCTGCTCGAGGCTGGCGTGAACGTTGGGCTCGGCACCGACGGCGCCGCGAGCAACAACCGCCTCGACCTCTTCACCGAAATGCGGCTCGCCGCCCTCCTCGCCAAGGGAACCGCAGACGACCCGACCGCCTTGCCCGCGCACACCGCCCTCGAGATGGCTACCGTGCGCGCCGCGCGCGCCCTCGGCCTGGAGGATCGAATCGGCACGCTCGCCCCGGGCAAGTGCGCCGACATGACGGCCGTCGACCTGGGCGCGCTGGAATTGTTGCCGTGCTACGACCCGATGTCGCATCTGGTGTACGCGGCCGGGCGGGAGCACGTCAGCCACGTGTGGGTGAACGGCGAGCTGTTGCTCGAGAACGGCCGCCTGACGCGGCTCGACACCACGGAACTCGCAGCCAAGACCACGTACTGGCGGGAGAGAATCAGGAGCTGGGATCAGCAATCCGGGATTGAGGGTTGAGGTGGACGGATACGCTTGCGAACTGTTGTATGCTAGATCCTGGATCCTGAGCTTTCGTTCCTGAAGCCCGATGATCAACGTCGATCCGCTCGAACTCGAGAAATTCAGCCAGCTCGCGCATCGTTGGTGGGATCCCGGCTCTGAATTCAAGCCGCTGCACGACATCAATCCCCTGCGGCTCGATTACATCGACGGCATCGCGGGTCTCCGCGGCGGGCGCGTGCTCGACGTCGGTTGCGGCGGCGGCATACTGGCCGAAGCGATGGCAGCACGCGGCGCTCGTGTTACCGGCATCGATCTCGCTGACAAGCCGCTGAAAGTCGCGCAGCTGCACCTGCTGGAATCGGGGCTAGAGGTGGAATACCGCCTGATTGCGCCGGAAGCGCTTGCGCGCGAGGCGCCGGCGAGCTTCGATGTCGTGACCTGCATGGAGCTGCTCGAGCACGTACCCGACCCGGCGGCGACGGTGCAGGCTTGCGCCGATCTCGCCCGGCCGGCGAGCCACATTTTCTTCTCCACGATCAACCGCAATCTCAAGTCGTACCTGCTCGCGGTGGTCGGCGCCGAGTACGTGCTCAAGCTCCTGCCGCGCGGCACGCACGACTATGCAAAATTCATCAAGCCTTCCGAGCTCGCCGGCATGTGCCGGCGCGCCGGCCTGGAGGTGTCGCGCATCACGGGCATGACCTACAACCCCTTCACGAAGGTATATTCCCTGGGCATCGACACCGACGTGAATTACATCCTGCACGCGACAAAAGCGTGATCCGAGCGGTACTTTTCGACCTGGACGGCACCCTGGCCGACACCGCGCCCGACCTCACTTACGCGCTCAATTGCGTGCGCGGGGCTCGGGGGCTGCCGGCGCTTCCTCTCGCCGCCACCCGGCCTTTCGCGTCGCAGGGCGCGCGCGGGCTGATCGGAGCGGGATTCAACATCAAACCCGGCGACGCCGGCTACGATGCGTTGCGCGACGAGTTTCTCACGGCCTATGCGAGCAACCTCTGCCGCGAGACCCGGTTGTTCCCGGGCATCCCGCAGCTCCTCGACCAGCTCGAGACCCGCGCATTGCCCTGGGGCGTCGTAACCAATAAGGCAGAGCGCTTTACGCTGCCGTTGCTGGAACGGCTGGAGGTGCGGGCACGCGCAGCCTGCGTCATCGGCGGCGACACCACCGGCAGGATCAAGCCGCACCCCGCGCCGCTGCTCGCGGCAAGCCGCGCGATCGGGCTCGCGCCGCAAACCTGCATCTATCTCGGGGACGACCAGCGCGATGTGGATGCGGGGCGAGCTGCCGGGATGACGACAGCCGTCGCGAAGTGGGGCTATCTCAACGGGGAGCACCCGGAGCGCTGGAATGCCGACTCCATGATCGATGAGCCCCAGGATCTCCTGCGCCTCCTGTAGCAGTTCCCGGGCCTTCGGCGGCGCGACCTGCGCAGCCGGCGGGTTTCGCGATTGAACTCCGGGGTCTCGCCCATATCTGAGATAATGTCCCACCCCGAACAACGATTCATGGGGGCGACCAGGTTTCGACGCAGGTAGCGAAGCAGTACGGGGCATGCCAAGGTCCAGTCACCTTGTAAAACCGCTGGAAACCACTAGACGCCAACGACGAGCGTTACGCTCTAGCCGCCTAATACCGGCTAGACGCTGCACTAGCTTGCTGATGGGCTAGGCCGAGGGGTAGCGAGACGCAAGTCAAGCTTGCTCAGCGGTGCAGCGTCATTGACATCAGCCTCTCCGCGCAGCCTGGTCGCTTGACCGCGCGGATCCGTCGAAGCGACTGGCCGAGCGCCAGCCTGCCGGCCGGCGGGCGTGAGGCGAGACTCAGTCGACCTGGCTAAGCATGTAGTCCCGGCTGTGTAGGACTTGCGGACGGGAGTTCGATTCTCCCCGCCTCCACCAATCAGAACGGCCACCCGCAATGGTGGCCGTTTTTCATTCCAGCAAAAAGGGGGCTCGTTCGAGCCCCCTTTTCTCTGAACGCAACGGCGTTCCCGCCGCCGCCTTCAGCCCGCCATTAGAGCGGCTTGATGCCCGTGGCCTTCATGCCCTTGGGGCCGCGCGTGACTTCGAAGCTGACGCGCTGCTTTTCCTTGAGCGACTTGTGCCCGTTGCCCTGGATCTCGGAGAAATGCGCGAACACTTCCTCGCCGCCGTCATCCGGCGTGATGAACCCGAAACCCTTGGCGTCGTTGAACCACTTTACAGTACCAGTTGCCATTCAAACTCCCATACAAAAAAATGAACGATCGCGGACTTGTGCCCGCGCCCTGCAAACGAATCAAGACGAGTGGTTGAGAACTGAGCCCCGCCCGGACGGGCGGAGGACTACGGGTCAGCAATACGCCGCTTGAAACGACTGCGGGGCGAACAATACCTGCAACGCGCGGAATTGGCAAGCGGGACCGCCCCGGGGGCGGGGTTCACGGCTTGATATAGCGCTTTGCGAACTGCCCGGCCAGGGTGGGGTTTACCTTGCGCAGCTGGGCGTGCACATCCTGCACCTTGTCGCGCAGACCCTGGCCGTGATACGCGGCCCCCAGGTTGCAGATCGCGCGGCATGGCGCGCACCCATTGCTGCGACAGGCTCACGACCCCTGCCCAGTCCTTCTTGGCGCGCGCCTCGCCGATCCGGCGCACCCACCGCGCTTCGGTGTCGAAGAGGCCGCCGCCGCTCAAGCCCCGCGCGATCGCGGCCGAAGTCTGGATGTACTGCGAGCCGTCGAACTCGCGCAAGCTGGAGATCAGGCCCTCCGTCAAGGTCAGTTCCAGCCCTTCCGGTGCGCCGATCGCGTACACCCTCTGGCCAACCCGCACCCGCCCGGTATTGAGCTTGGCCCGCGGCGCAACGAGCTCCGGCACCCTGACCTGGCAAAGGTCGCGTTCCTCGTTTGCCGACGCGGGCGTCGCGACGAGAAGACACGCGATACGGGATGCGCGCTCCGTCATCCATTCGATTCCGGCGTCGCGCCATGGACCAGGGCACGCACCTGCTCCCGCCGCGGCAGTGCCGCGGGATTGACGCGCACGAGCCGGATACCAGCTTGCTTCAGGAGATCGGATTTGAAGCGCCGGTCCCCTGCCGCCTCGGCACCGGCGGCGGAGTCGAGCTCGACCACGCTTAGCACTTTCATGCTCTTGTCGCAGATCACGAAATCGAGCTGGTACTGGGAGAGGCGGCGCAGCTGCAGCTCGCGATCACGGTCGCTGCCCGCCGCCCCGATTACTCGCGCGAGGGAAACCCCGGCAAAGATCTCGAACTCCGGCAGTCCCGCCTTGAGCAGGTAGTACAGCAGAGACTCAGCTTGGCCCAGAAAGCGCGCGCTTGCCACGGGGGCCGCCGCCGACGGTGCCGAAGGCGCGTTGACGGCAGCGGTCGGTCCCGCGGGGGCGGCAGATGGCGGCTGCGCGGTTGCGGAAGCCGGCACGTGCTCCCCGAGCATTTTTTCGAGGCGAGACGCGCGGGCAGCCTGTCTCTCGCCAGCCTTCCTGCGGAAATTCCAGATCGCGTAGCCGGCGACGCCGGCCGCGGCCAGCAGGAGCAGGTACCACCACGCCAAAGAGCTACCTCTCCGCGGCCCGCGCGGCGTCGAGGAGCTTCAAGCCGGGCCGCGCGGATTCCGCGACCCGTGCCGGGAGATCGGGTGCGTGCAGGTGTTCCGCCGAAAGCTCCGCGACGCGGTTGCAGCCGAGGAGCGCGATCACGCGGTCGATCTCGCCGCGGAACAGCGCGATGGCGCGCCGCGCGCCCTCCTCTCCGCCCGCGGCGACTCCGTAGAGCGTGGAGCGGCCGATCATGACAGCGTGCGCGCCCATCGCGAGCGCCTTGACGACGTCGGTACCGCGCCGGAAGCCGCTGTCGACGAGCACCGCCACGCGCCTGCCTACCGCATCCACCACTTCGGGCAGCACCTCGATCGGCGAGATCGCCGTGTCCAGGTTGCGTCCGCCGTGATTGGAAACGATCACGCCGTCGGCGCCGCAGTCGGCCGCGGTGACGGCATCCTGTGGATGGAGCAGGCCTTTCACCAGCAGCCGGTGCGGCCAGAGCTTGCGCAGCGCCCGCAGATCGTCCCAGTTGATCGAATCGTTGCGCATGCTCGAGCGCCCCATCGGCCCCGCAGTGATGCGGTACCGGACGTCGGTCGGGTAGTTCTGGTAGCGCGGCATGCCGGTGGTCAGCAAGTAGCGGACCAGCACGCCGAACAGCCAGCGCGGATGCAGCAGCACGTCGGTGATGTTTCCGCGCGTGAAGGTGAACGGGATGGTGAAGCCGTTGCGCAGGTTGTATTCGCGGTTGCCCGGGACGACGCCGTCCACGGTGACCACCAGCGCTTCGTAGCCCGCCGCCCGGGCGCGCTCGACGAGCTTGTGCGAGAGCGAGCGGTCGGGCCACATGTAGAGCTGGAACCAGAGCGTGCCACCTGCCTCCTGGGCAACGTTCTCCATCGCCGTCATGGAGCCGGTGGCGAGCGTGAACGGAATGCCCGCTTCCGCTGCCGCACGCGCGAGAGCGATCTCCCCCTCGTACCACATCAGCCCCGCCGTTCCCGTGGGCGCGATCACGACCGGCATCTTGTGCGTCTTGCCGAAAAGCGTGATCTCCTGGCTGCGATTCGCGACGCCCGCCAGGACGCGCGGCTTGAGCCGGATGCGCTCGAACACCGCGCGGTTGTTGCGCAGCGAGACCTCGTCCTCGGTGCCGCGGTCCACAAACTCGAACAGCCCCTTCGGCACCCTCTTGAGCGCCATCTTGCGCAGGTCGAAGATGTTGTACGCCTTGGCTACCGATGCCATCGTCGCGCTCCGTCGATCCCATGCCGGGCCGCTCCGGCCGGGTGGCCCGATTCTAAGGGAAAGGCCCCGGCCACGCCATCAAGCGGGCTTCCGGTCCATCCATTTGCTCACATCGGGCAGCGGCGCGGAGGCGAGCCGGTCGAGAACGGTCTCCGCGTCGCGCTCGAGGATCAGCATGGCGCGGTGCTGCGGCGTGATGAAGCGCTGTGCGACCGCGTGATCGAGAAACGCGGCGAGCCCGCCGTAATAGCCGTCGACGTCGAGGAGCGCGCAGGGTTTGCGCTGGAGGCCAAGCTGGGTCCACGTCAGCATCTCGAAGAGCTCATCCAGCGTGCCAAGCCCGCCCGGCAGCGCGATGAAGCCGTCAGACAGCTCGGCCATCAACGCCTTGCGCTCGAGCATCGTTTCAACCACGCGCAGCTCGGTGAGCCCCCGGTGCACCACCTCCTTCTCCAGCAGGCGTCGGGGGGTCACGCCGGTCACGTGCGCGCCTGCGGCAAGCGCTGCCTCCCCCAACACCCCCATCAACCCGATGCTGCCGCCGCCGTAGACCAGCCGCAGGCGGCGCGCCGCGATGGATTGGGCGAGCTTGCGAGCCGCGTCGGCATAAGCCGTGCCGGCGCCGGTGTTCGACCCGCAGAAAACGCCAATGCTCTGCATATCCGAATTCTAGATCAACCCCGTTAACCCCACTTTGCAGGCTCGATCGTTCATTGCGTGCAGTTCCATCCCTCAAGGAGACACGCAATGCGCACCAACGTGAAATCCCTCACGGCACTCGCCGTCGCGGCGGCGCTGACGTCGCTGCCAGCAATCGCCCGGGCCGGCGACGCGCTCACCATCTACAGCAACGCGAGGCCGGGCGCCGTCGCACCCGAGCTCTACCGCCACGGCAACCGCGGCCAGCCGCTGCCCGGCTACGCCATGGTGCGGCATGAACGGGAGCTCCAGCTCGCACGCGGGCGCAACACCGTGCGCTTCACGGACGTCGCGGCGCTGATCGACCCCACCACCGTCACCTTCGAATCGCTCACCGACGCGCCCGGGACCAGCGTCATCGAGCAGAATTTCCAGTTCGACCTCGTGAGCACGGAAAAGCTGCTGCGCAAGTACATCGACCGCTCAATCACCGTAGACCAGGTGCGCGGGACCGGCGTGGAATCGTTCGCTGGCGTGCTGCTCTCGACCGCGGGCGGAATCACGCTGCGGCGCGAGGACGGCAGCATCCAGACCCTCCCGCATAACGCAGGCGTACGCCTGCCGGAGCTTCCCGGCGGGCTCATCAC
>DATBKZ010000113.1:0-41703 GCA_036555615.1 Burkholderiales bacterium
GCGCGAGGTCGAGGAGCCCGTTGACGAGCAACCGCATCGCCATCGCGAACGCGGCGAGCTCGGGAGCGGTGCCGATGAAGAGCGTCATCGCGTTCGGCGCCCCATCGTACACGTCGGGGATCCACATATGGAACGGCACCACGCCGAGCTTGAACGCCACGCCCGCGACGATGAACACCAGGCCGAAGACGAGCATCGCCCGCTTCGCCTCCCACTCTTCGGGCGCCGCCCCGCCGCCGCTCGCACGCCACTTCGCGATCGCCTCGGCCACCTTTTCGATCTCGAGCGTTCCGGTAGCGCCGTACAGCATGGACATGCCGTAGAGCAGCAACCCGGAGGCGAGCGCCCCCAGCACGAAGTACTTCATCGCCGCTTCGGTCGCGACCGCGGAATCGCGCTGCAACGCCACCATGGCGTAGAGGGAGAGCGTCAGCAGCTCGAGCCCGAGGTAGAGGGTGAGCAGATGGTTCGCCGAAATCATGACCATCATGCCGAGAGTGGCGAAGAGCACGAGCACGAAGAACTCGCCGCGGAACATGCCGCGCGCCGCGAGGTAGGGTCGCGAGTACACCAGCATCACCATGGCCGCGACATAGACCAGCAGCTTCAGCACGTCGCCCATGATGTCGTCCACGAACATGTCGCTGAACGTCGTGACCGGCTCCAGGGTGGCCGTGAGATAGGTGATGATGAAGCAGCCGAGCAGCGCCGCCTGGGTGAGCGCGTAGCTGATGACGCGCCGGGCGTCGGTGACGAACAGGTCCGCAATCAGGATCGCGCACGCCATGCCGAGCAGGAAGAGCTCGGGAACGGCAGGGGCAAGCGGCGTGATGTACTCCATCGCGATTACCTGAGCTTGCTCTGGTTGACGTGGTTCAGCAGGTCATTCACCGAGGTATGCAGCACCTCGGCAAACGGATTGGGCCAGACGCCCATCACGAGCACGGCGAGGGCGAGCAGCCCCAGCACGAGAAACTCGCGCCCTTTCAGGTCCGCCAGGCCGGCGACGTGCGGATTGGCAACCGCGCCGAAGATCACGCGCTTGTACATCCACAAGGTGTAGGCCGCGCCGAATATCAGCGTGGTGGCGGCCGCCGCCGCGTACCACGGGCTCACCCTGACGGAGCCCAGGATCACCATGAATTCGCCCACGAAGCCGCTGGTGCCGGGCAGCCCCGAATTCGCCATTGCAAACACCATGAACAGCGCCGCGAACACCGGCATGGTGTTGACGACGCCCCCGTAATCCGCGATGCGCCGCGAGTGCATGCGGTCGTAGAGCACGCCCACGCACAGAAACAGCGCGCCCGAGACGAAGCCGTGCGAGATCATCTGGATGACGGCGCCCTCGAGCCCGAGCGGGTTGAAAATGAAGATGCCGAGCGTGACGAAGCCCATGTGCGAGATCGATGAATAGGCGATCAGCTTCTTGAGATCGGCCTGCACGAGGGCGACGAGGCCGATGTAGACCACGGCGATCAGCGAGAGCGCGATCACGAGCCCGGCGAGCGTCTGGCTCGCGTCGGGCGCGATCGGGAGCGACAACCGGATAAAGCCGTAGGCGCCGAGCTTCAGCATGATGGCGGCGAGCACGACCGAGCCGCCGGTGGGGGCCTCGACGTGGGCGTCCGGGAGCCAGGTGTGCACCGGCCACATCGGCACCTTGACCGCGAACGAGGTCATGAACGCGATGAAGATCAGGACCTGGGGCACGAGGGCGAGCGGCAGCTGGTAATAGTCGAGCAGCGAGAAGCTGCCGTCCGAGACGTTGTAGAGGTAGATCAGCGCCACCAGCGAGAGCAGCGATCCCGCGAGCGTATAGAGGAAGAACTTGAACGCGGCATAGACGCGGTTCGGGCCGCCCCACACTCCGATAATGACGAACATCGGAATCAGCGTCGCCTCGAAGAAGACGTAGAACAGCAGGGCGTCGAGCGCGGAGAAGACGCCGTTCATGAAGCCGGACAGGAAGAGGAACGACGCCAGGTACTGGGCGACGCGCTCCCGGATCACGTCCCAGCCGGCGATGACGACGAGCACGGTGGTGAAGCTGTTGAGCAGGATCAGGAGCAGCGAGACGCCGTCGATGCCGAGGTGGTAGTTGACGTTGAAGGTCTCGATCCACGGCCGGATGGTGGTGAACTGGAAGCCGCTCGCGGCGGGGTCGAACCCGGTGTAGAGCGGCAGCGTCACCAGGAAGCCCAGCACCGCGCCGACGAGCGCGATCAGGCGCGCGGCGCCCGCGTTGCGGTCCGAGCCGGTGGCGAGCACCAGGGCACCGCCGATGATCGGGACCCAGATTGCAAGATTGAGCAGGTTGACGCCGAGCATCCGGGGGGATCAAAAGAGGAACAGCATCGTCAGCAGCACGAGGATGCCGACGATCATGGCGAAGGCGTAGTGATAGATGAAGCCGGACTGCAGAGTGCGGACTATCAATGCAATCCAGCCGACCGCCCGCGCCGAGCCGTCGACGAACACGCCGTCGATCACCGCCATGTCACCGCCCTTCCATAGCCCGTTGCCGAAGCGCACCGCGCCGTCCCCGAACAGCCACTGGTAGGCCTCGTCGAAGCCGTACTTGCGCTCGAGCACGGTATAGAGGAGCCCGACCTTCCTCTGGATGACGTCGGTCAGCTCCGGCCGCAGCAGGTAGAGATACGCAGCGGTGGCAACGCCCGCGATCGCGAGCCAGAACGGCGCCGTGCCGAGCGCGTGAGCCATCATCGCCGTCACCCCGTGGAAGTCCCGCGCCATCTGGGCCAGGACGTCGTGGGCGGGCGCGGTGACGATCGCGCCGCCGAAATAGCCGCCGAACAGCACCGGCCCGATCACCCATCCGGCGCAGATCGACGGGATCGCCAGCAGGACGAGCGGCGCCGTCACCACCCAGGGGGACTCGTGCGGCGCGTGAGTGTGGCCGTGGTCCGCGGGTGTCCGGCCGCCGTGGCCGTGCCCCCCTTGCCCGCGGAAGCGCTCGGGCCCGTGGAACGTCATGAACACGAGCCGGAAGGTATAAAGCGCGGTAACGAAGACCGTGGTCAGCACGCAAAAATAGGCAAAGCCCGCGCCCGGCGTGCGCGAGAGGTGCACCGCCTCGATGATCGCGTCCTTGGAGAAGAAGCCGGAGAAGCCGGGAATGCCGGCGCTCGCGATCGCCCCGATGAGAAGCGTCCAGTAGGTCACCGGCATGTATTTCCTGAGGCCGCCCATCTCGCGCATGTCCTGCTGGTGGTGCATGGCGATGATGACCGAGCCCGCGCCCAGGAACAGCAGCGCCTTGAAGAAGGCATGCGTCACCAGATGGAAAATGCCCGCCGCATAGGCCGAGGCGCCGAGCGCGACGGTCATGTAGCCAAGCTGCGACAGGGTCGAATAGGCGACCACGCGCTTGATATCGTTCTGCACGATCGCGACGAGCGCCATGAAGAGCGCGGTGATCGCCCCGATCACCATCACCACGGCGAGCGCGGTCTCCGAGAGCTCGTAGAGCGGCGACATGCGCGCGACCATGAAGATGCCCGCCGTCACCATGGTCGCGGCGTGGATCAGCGCCGAGATCGGCGTCGGGCCTTCCATCGAGTCCGGCAGCCACACGTGGAGCGGAAACTGCGCGCTCTTGCCCATCGCGCCGATGAAGAGCAGCAGGCAGATCACCGTCATCAGGGACCACGTCGCGCCGGGCACAATCTCGATGGTGTTGGCCGCGAGCGTGGGCGCGCTCCGGAAGACGGTCGTGTAGTCGAGCGTGCCGAAGTACATGAGCACCAGGGCGATGCCCAGCAGGAAGCCGAAATCGCCGACGCGGTTCACCAGGAACGCCTTCAGCTGGGCGTAGGTCGCGCTCGGGCGCTCATACCAGAAGCCGATCAGGAGGTAGGACATGAGCCCCACGCCTTCCCAGCCGAAGAAGAGCTGCAGGAAATTGTTGGCCGACACCAGCATCAGCATGAAGAACGTGAACAGCGAGATGTAGCTGAAGAAGCGCTGGTAGCCGGGGTCGTCCGCCATGTAGCCGATGGTGTAGATGTGCACCATCAGCGACACGAACGCGACCACCAGCATCATGGTGGCGGAGAGGCGGTCGATCAGGAAGCCGATCTCGAAGCGGAAGTTGCCGGAGACGAGCCAGGTATAGACCGGGCCGTCATGGAGATTGCCGTCCAGCACGTCGCGGAACACCACGGCGGCGGCGAGCGTCGAGGCCACCATGCCGCAGATCGTGACCCAGTGCGCGCCCCGGCGCCCGATCGCCCAGCCGAAAAGTCCCGCCACCACCGCGCCGACGAGCGGAGCGACCGGTATGACGAGGTATAGCAGCTGCATTCTTGTCATGGTTCTTCGGCACGCGCGCGAGCGCTGCCCCTGTCAATGCGGCTCACCAGCCGCGCGTCCTCACCCCTTGAGGCTGTCCAGTTCCTCGACGTCAATCGTGTTGAGGTTCCTGAACAGCGCGACCAGGATCGCCAGCCCGATCGCGGACTCGGCGGCGGCGACCGTCAGAATGAAGAACACGAAGACCTGCCCCGACGGGTCGTCGAGAAAATGCGAGAACGCCACGAAGTTCAGGTTGACGGCGAGCAGCATCAGCTCGATCGCCATCAGCAGCACGATCATGTTCCTGCGGTTGAGAAAGATGCCGACCACTGCGATCGCGAACAGCAGCGCCCCCAGCACCAGGTAGTGCGAAAGGGAAATCAAGCGCTTTCCCTTGCGTCCGACGGATGAGGGATGAGAAATGAGGAACGAGGGGAAAGCTCCACGCCTTTTCGGGTCTTCATCCCTCCGCCCTCCGCCCTCCGCCCTCATCCCTGCCCTCCACCGGCACCTGCACGATGCGCACGCGGTCCTGGCGGCGCACGGAGATCTGCTGCGCCGGGTCGAGGTACTTGCTCGGCTTGCGCCCGCGCAGCGTGAGCGCGATCGCGGCCACGATCGCCACCAGCAGGATCACCGCCGCGATCTCGAACGGGTAGACGTACTCCGTGTAGACCAGGCGCCCGAGCTCCTTGGTGTTGCTGTAGCCGGCTGCGAGCGGCGGCGGGGATGGCGCATCGTAGAACCCGGCGTAGCGCCCGGCGAGCACGATCACCATCTCCGCGACGAGCAGCAGCCCGACGAACGCGCCTACCGGCAGATAGCTCCAGAAGCCCTGCCGCAGCCGCGCCATGTTGATGTCGAGCATCATCACCACGAAGAGAAACAGCACCATCACCGCCCCGACGTAGACCAGCACCAGCGCGATCGCGAGGAACTCCGCCTGCAGCTGCATCCAGATTGCGGCCGAGGTGCAAAACGCCAGCACCAGATAAAGGGCGGCATGCACGGGGTTGCGCGCCGTGATCACGCGCAGCGCCGCGAAGAGCAGGATCGCGGAGAAGCAATAGAAGACGAGCGCGCTGAAGGTCATCGGTACGCCGCGTCTTCCGCGCGGTCCTTTGCGATTCTCTCTTCGTAGAGGTCGCCCACCGCGAGCAGCATCGGCTTGGTGTAGATGAGATCGCCGCGCTTCTCGCCGTGGTACTCCAGAATGCGCGTCTCCACGATCGAGTCGACCGGGCAGGATTCCTCGCAGAAGCCGCAGAAGATGCACTTGGTGAGATCGATGTCATAGCGCGTGGTGCGGCGCGTGCCGTCGGCGCGCTGCTCGGACTCGATGGTGATGGCGAGCGCGGGGCACACGGCCTCGCACAGCTTGCAGGCGATGCAGCGCTCCTCGCCGTTGGGGTAGCGGCGCAGCGCGTGCAGGCCCCGGAAGCGCGGGCTCATCGGCGTCTTCTCCTCGGGGTACTGCACCGTGATCTTGCGGCGGAAGAGGTGCCGCCCGGTCAGCGCCATGCCCTTGACCAGCTCCGCCAGCAGGAAGGTCTGGAAGAATCGCTGGATGCGCTCGATCATCACTTCCACCACACCCAGAGCGGCGTCTGCATCCACGCGCCCAGCACCACGATCCACAGGATGGTGAGCGGCAGGAACACTTTCCAGCCGAGCCGCATGATCTGGTCGTAGCGATAGCGCGGGAAGGTCGCGCGGAACCACAGGAAGCTCGTCACCACGATGAAGAGCTTGACCAGCAGCCAGCCGAAGCTCGGCGCGGCGAGCCAGGCGAGCCCGATCGCGCCTGCGAGCGCCGCCGGCACCGGCGAGAGCCAGCCCCCGAGAAACATCACCGAGGCGAGCGTGGAGATCAGTATCATGTTCGCGTACTCGGCAAGGAAGAACACCGCGAACGTCATGCCCGAGTACTCGACGTGAAAGCCGGCCACGATCTCCGACTCGCCTTCCGCGACGTCGAACGGAGCGCGGTTGGTCTCCGCCACGCCCGAGATGAGGTAAACGAGGAGAATCGGGAACAGCGGGATCCAGAACCAGTTGAGCAAGCCCCAATTGCCGGCCTGCATGCGCACCACGTCGCCGAGGTTGAGGCTCTGCGCCGCCATCAGCACGCACACCAGCGCGAAGCCCATCGCTAGCTCGTACGACACCATCTGGGCCGCGGAGCGCAGCGCCCCCAGGAACGCATACTTCGAGTTGGACGCCCAGCCGGCAATGATGATGCCGTAGACGCCCATCGACGTGATCGCCATGATGTAGAGCAGCCCGGCGTCGATGTCGGCCAGCACCAGCTCCGGGCCGAAGGGCATCACCGCCCACGCCGCCATCGCCGGCATGATGCACATGACCGGCGCCAGCACGAACAGGAACTTGTTGGCCCCGGTCGGGACGATGATCTCCTTGACCAGGAGCTTCAGGCCATCCGCGATCGGCTGCAGCAGCCCCAGCGGCCCGACCCGGTTGGGGCCGATACGCACCTGCATCCACCCGATCACCTTGCGCTCCCACAGCGTGAGGTAGGCGACGCCAAGCAGGAGCGGCGCCACGATGCAGACGATGAGCAGCAGCACCTGGATCGCGTAGAGCACCGACGGCGCATATTCGTGGCCGAAGATCCACACCACGATCGCGGCGAGGACGCCCCACAGCCAGTTGCCGAGGCTGACGAAAGGCTGCAGCAACGTGGTCATACCGCCGCCCTGCGCTGCTCAGGCACGCGCTCGGCGCTCACCGTGCCGAACATTGCGCCCAGCCCCGCGGTCTCCGGCCGCGCTGCGGCCAGCCGGATGCAGCCGGCCGGCAGCCGCTCGTCGATGCCTGCATCGACCAGCGCTTCGCCCGCGCCCTGGCGCAGACGCAGCGCCTCGCCTTGACGCATCCCGAGTTGCTCGAACAAGGCGCGGTTCATCCAGGCCACCGGGGCGGCGGCATCCGAGGCGCGCTGCAACGGCCGCGACCGACGCACGATCGCGTCGGCCGCGTAGATGGGGACCTCCGCGATGCGCTGGATTCCGCTTGCCCGTGGCGTCGCGATCGCGGCGATGCGAGCATCCTTCAGGCGGTTGTCCAGCAGGCCCTGGACGCTCCTTTCGCCCAACGCCTCCTCCCCCACCTCTTCCGCGCTGTCGTGCTCGAAGCCGCTCATTCCCAGCAGGTTCCCGAGGACGCGCAGCACCTTCCACGCCGGCCGCGCCTCGCCGAGCGGCCGCACCACGCCTTCGAAGCGCTGCGCCGTGCCCTCGGTATTGACGAATGTCCCGGCGGTTTCGGTGAACGGCGCAATCGGTAGCAGCACGTGAGCGTATTCCGTTGCCCGGTGCTGGTAGGGGCTCATCGCAACCACGAGCTCTGCCGCCTTCATCGCCGCGACGGCCTGAAGCGGATCATGAGTATCGAGCTCGGCTTCGACGCCGAGCAGGAGATACGCCTTGCGCGGTTCTGCGAGCATTCGGGCGGCATTGAGGCCGGTGCCAGAGGGCACGCAATCCGCAAGGTGGCCGCCGACGCTGTTGGCCGCCTCTCCCAGGAAGCCGAATCGCGCGCCCGCCAGCTCGGCAAGCGCCAGTCCCAACACGTGGAGCTGCGAGGCGGCAGGATGATGCTGCGCGAGGTTGCCGAGGAAAACGGCCGTGTTCTTGCCCGAGATGAGGCTCGCCGCAATGCCACGGGCGGCGTCGGACACCGCCACGCCGCCGGCGGCACCGCTCACGGGCTGCGGCAGCGAAATTCCCTTGCTCTCGGCGACCGCCTTCGCCACCTGCGCGAGCATGTCGGGCATGGCGGCGGGCGCGACGATTGCTTTGCGCGCGACCGGCATCAGGAGGTCGTCATCCACGCAATGAATGAGGCCCAATTGCAGCTGCCGCCGCGCCGCCTGCCGCAGGCGGTGGGTGAGGAGCGGATGGTCCTTGCGCAGCGTGGATCCGACCACGAGCGCCCGGTCGAGCGTGCTCAACTCCGCGACCTTCATGCCCAGCCATGGCGCGCCGGCGCGCTGGGCGTCCACGCCGAAATCCGACTGGCGCAGGCGAAAGTCCGCGTTGCCCGAGGCAAATTCGCGCGCGAGCTTGCCCAGCAGGAAAAGCTCCTCGAGCGTCTGGTGGGGCGTTGCCAGTGCCCCGATGCTCGAGGCGCCGTGCCGGTCCCGTATGCGCTTCAGCTCGCGGGCGACGAAATCGAGCGCGACCTGCCACTCGACCTCCTCCCACGCGCCGCCCCGCTTCAGCATGGGCCGGGCAAGACGCTGCTCCGAATTGAGGCCCTCATAGGAAAAGCGGTCCTTGTCCGAAAGCCAGCACTCGTTGATGGCCTCGTTCTCGCGGGGGAGCACGCGCATCACGCGGTTCTGCTTGACCTGCACGGTCAGGTTGGAGCCCAGGCCGCAGTGCGGGCTCACCGAGGGCTTGCGGGAGAGCTCCCACGTGCGCGCGCTGTAGCGGAAGGGCTTGGAGGTGAGCGCCCCGACCGGGCAGAGATCGATGACGTTGCCCGAAAGCTCGGAATCCACCGTTCTTCCGACGAAGGTGATGATCTCCGCGTGCTCGCCGCGGCCGATCATGCCCAGCTCCATGATGCCCGCGATCTCCTGCCCGAAGCGCACGCAGCGCGTGCAATGTATGCAGCGCGTCATGTCGGTGGCAATCAGCGGGCCCAGGTTCTTCTCGGCCACCACGCGCTTCGGCTCCTCGTAGCGCGAGCCGCTCGCCCCGTAGCCCACCGCGAGATCCTGCAGCTGGCATTCGCCGCCCTGGTCGCAGATCGGGCAGTCGAGCGGATGGTTGATGAGCAGGAATTCCATGACGCCGTTCTGGGCGGCGACCGCCTGCTCCGAATGCGTCCACACTTTCATGCCCTGGGTGGCGGGCGTGGCGCAGGCGGGCAGCGGCTTCGGCGCCTTCTCCACCTGCACCAGGCACATGCGGCAGTTGGCGGCAATCGAAAGCTTGCGGTGGTAGCAGAAATGGGGGATATAGATCCCCGCCTGGTTCGCGGCGTCCATGACCGTCGCGCCGTCGGCAACCTCCATGCGCTTGCCGTCGATCTCGAGCTCTACCTTCTTGCGCGCGTCACTCGTCACTGGTCACCGGCCGCTCACAGGTAGTCGGGCACGAGGCACTTCCCGTGCTCGATGTGATACACGAACTCGTCGCGGAAATGCTTGATGAAGCTCTTCACCGGCAGCGCCGCCGCATCGCCCAGCGCGCAGATCGTCCGACCCGCGATGTTGTCCGAGACGTTGTCGAGCAGCTCGAGGTCCCCCGCCCTGCCCTTGCCGTGCTCGATGCGGTGCACCATGCGGTAGAGCCAGCCGGTGCCTTCCCGGCAGGGCGTGCACTGGCCGCACGACTCCTCGAAATAGAAATAGGACAGCCGCAGGAGCGAGCGCACCATGCAGCGCGTCTCGTCCATGATGATGACCGCGCCCGATCCCAGCATGGAGCCGCTCTTCGCGATCGAGTCGTAGTCCATGTCGGTCTTCATCATGATGTCGGCCGGCAAGACCGGCATCGAGGAGCCTCCCGGAATGCACGCCTTGAGCTTTTTTCCGCCCCGCATGCCACCCGCCATCTCGAGCAGCCGCGAGAACGGCGTGCCGAGCCTCACCTCGAAATTGCCCGGGCGCGCGACGTCCCCCGACACCGAGAAGATCTTGGTGCCGCCGTTGTTGGGCCGGCCGAGGTTCAGGAACGCGTCGCCGCCGTTCAGGATGATCCACGGCACGGCGGCAAAGGTCTCGGTGTTGTTGATCGTCGTGGGCCTGCCATACAGCCCGTAGCTCGCGGGAAATGGCGGCTTGAAGCGCGGCATGCCCTTCTTGCCTTCCAGCGATTCGAGCAGACCCGTCTCCTCGCCGCAAATGTAGGCGCCCCAGCCGTGATGGTTGTGGAGCTCGAAGCTGAAATCGGAGCCGAGGATGCCGGCGCCGAGGTAGCCCGCCGCGCGCGCCTCCGCCAGCGCCTCCTCGCAGCGCTCGTACACTTCCCAGATCTCGCCGTGAATGTAGTTGTAGCCGACCTGGGCGCCGGTCGCGTACGCGGCAATGATGATGCCTTCGATCACGCTGTGCGGGTTGTAGCGCAGGAGATCGCGGTCCTTGAAGGTCCCCGGCTCGCCTTCATCGGAGTTGCACACGAGATACTTCGTGCCCTGGTACTGCCGCGGCATGAAGCTCCACTTGAGCCCGGTCGGAAAGCCGGCGCCGCCGCGCCCGCGCAGGGCGGACTTCTTCACCTCCGCGATGATCTGATCGGGTGGAAGCTTCTCGGCAAGTATCCTCTTCAGCGCCTGATAGCCGCCGCGCGCCTCGTAGTCCTTCAGCCGCCAGTTGAGGCCGTCGAGGCCTTTCAGGATGATCGCCTCGGGTCCGAACAGATCGGCTGCAAAGGGAGGAACCGGCAGGCCCATTATTTGAGTTCTTTCATGAGCTCGTCGAGCTTCGCGGGCGTCATGGCGCAGCACATTCTCTTGTCGTTGAGCAGGATCACCGGGGCATCGCCGCACGCGCCGAAGCACTCGCCCTCCTTGAGCGTGAACATCCCGTCGTGCGTAGTTTCGTTGAAGCCGATGCCGAGCTTCTGCTTCAGGTGCGCGGCCGCCGCGCTTGCGCCCTGCAGCGCGCACGGCAGGTTGGTGCACAGCGCAAGCTTGTACTTGCCGCGCGGCTTGAGGTCGTACATCGTGTAAAACGACGCGACTTCATAGACCGCGATCGGCGGCATCCCGAGATAATGCGCAACGAAATCCATGGTCTCGGTCGACAGCCACCCCTTCTCGTCCTGCGCGATGGTGAGCGCCGCCATGACCGCCGACTGCCGCTTGTCCGGCGGATACTTGGCGGCAGCCTGGTCGATCCGGGCGAGCGCCTCGGGGCTCAATACCATCGGCGCGTTCATCGGTCGATCTCGCCGAATACGATCTCGAAGGTGCCGATGATCGCCACCACGTCCGCAATCATGTGGCCGCGCGCGAGCTCGTCCATCGAGGACAGATGGGTGAAGCTCGGGGAACGGACCTTCATGCGGTACGGCTTGTTCGCGCCGTCCGAGACGAGGTAGACGCCGAACTCGCCCTTGGGATGCTCGATCGGTGCGTAGACCTCGCCCTCGGGGACATGCATGCCCTCGGTGAAGAGCTTGAAGTGGTGGATCAGCTCCTCCATGTTCGTCTTCATGGCCACGCGCGAGGGCGGCGCGATCTTGAAATTGTCCACCATCACCGGCCCGGCGTTCTTGCGCAGCCATTCCACGCACTGCTTGATGATGCGGTTCGACTGGCGCATCTCCTCGATGCGCACCAGGTAGCGGTCGTAGCAGTCGCCGTTCACCCCCACCGGCACGTCGAACTCAACCTGCTCGTAGGCGGCGTACGGCTGCTTCTTCCTGAGATCCCACGCCACGCCGGAGCCGCGCAGCATCGGGCCGCTGTAGCCGAGGGCGATGGCGCGCTCGGGCGACACGACGCCGATGCCGACGGTGCGCTGCTTCCAGATCCGGTTGTCGGTGAGGAGCGTCTCGTACTCGTCCACGTACTTCGGGAAGCGCTCGGTGAAATCCTCGATGAAATCGAGCACCGAGCCCTGCCGGTTGCGGTTGCGCTCACGCACCTCGGCCTCGCCGCGGATGCTCGAGGGGGTGTACTGGGGCATGCGCTCGGGCAGATCGCGGTAGACGCCGCCAGGCCGGTAGTAGGCAGCGTGCATGCGGGCCCCGCTCACCGCCTCGTAGACGTCGAGCAGGTCCTCGCGCTCGCGAAAACAGTAGAGGAACACCGTCATGGCGCCGAGGTCGAGCGCGTGCGCTCCCAGGCTGAACACGTGTGCCAGTATCCGGGTGATCTCGTCGAACATCACGCGCAGGTAGCGGGCCCGGATCGGCGGCTCGACGCCGAGCAGCTTCTCGATCGCCATCACGTAGGCGTGCTCGTTGCACATCATCGTGGTGTAGTCGAAACGATCGAAATACGGGAGGTTCTGCAGGTAGGTCCGGGTTTCGGCGAGCTTCTCGGTCGCGCGGTGCAGCAGCCCGATGTGCGGGTCGGCGCGCGTGATCACCTCGCCGTCGAGCTCGAGCACGAGGCGCAGGACACCGTGGGCCGCAGGGTGCTGCGGACCAAAGTTCATCGTGTAATTGCGGATCTCAGCCATCAACCGCGCGTCTCAGCAAATTTCCGCAGCTATTGTTTCTTCTCGACATCGACGTCGCCGTAGTTTTCCACGCGCACGATCCGTGGCACGATCTCGCGCGGCTCGATCGTGACCGGCTGGTAGATGACGCGTTGCTGATCGGGGTCGTAGCGCATCTCGACGTGCCCGGAGACCGGGAAATCCTTGCGGAAGGGATGGCCGATGAATCCATAATCGGTGAGGATGCGCCGCAGGTCAGGGTGCCCCGTGAACACGATGCCGAAAAGATCGAAGGCCTCGCGCTCGAACCAGTTGGCCGATGGCCAGACGTCGATGACCGAATCGACAACCGGGAACTCGTCATCGGCGGCAAAGACCCTCATTCGCACCCGCCAGTTGTGCGTGAGGCTCAACAGATGGTAGACGACCGCGAAGCGCGGGCCGGGCGATTCGCCCCCGCCGTAATCGCGATAGTCGACTCCGCACAGGTCGGTAAGCTGCCCGAACCCGAGCTCGGGGGCGTCCCGCAGCGCTCGCGCCGTGGCGGGCAGCTCGCCCGGCTTCACCAGGATGGTGACTTCGTCCAGCGCGACCGTTACTTGCGCCAGCTTGTCGCCGCACGCCGATTGCAGGGCCGCAACCAGCGCTGCAGATCTCGTCGCCATCTCAACGTGCGATGGTGTTGGTGCGCCTGATCTTGTTTTGCAGCTGGATGATGCCGTAGAGCAGCGCTTCCGCGGTGGGCGGGCAGCCGGGGACGTAGATGTCCACCGGCACGATGCGGTCGGCGCCGCGCACCACCGAGTACGAATAGTGGTAGTAGCCGCCGCCGTTCGCGCAGGAGCCCATCGAGATCACCCAGCGCGGCTCGGCCATCTGGTCGTAGACCTTGCGCAATGCCGGGGCCATCTTGTTGCACAGGGTGCCGGCGATGATCATCACGTCCGCCTGGCGCGGGCTCGGCCGGAACACGATGCCGAAGCGGTCGAGGTCGTAGCGCGATGCCCCCGCGTGCATCATCTCGATCGCGCAACAGGCGAGCCCGAAGGTCATCGGCCACAACGACCCCGTGCGCGTCCAGTTGATGAGCTGGTCAGCGGTGGTGGTGATGAAGCCCTTGTCGGCAAAAATCTCGGGGGAACCCATGGGTCAGTGCCTGGTCGGGATTGCCACTGCTGAGTAGGCGGGGATTGTAGCGTGCGGCGAGCGCGCGGGTCAACAAAAAACCTTCCCTGCATCAGTGCCTTGCATCACTTTTTCGCTGGCGATAAACCGTGCCAACGACCTCGGCTGCCAAGCGCGCCCCGACCTCATTCATGACCGAGAACAGACGCTCTGCGGCGCGCTCGGAGACCGGCATGAGCAGAGCCGGCAGCCGCACCGACCGCCCGAGCGCGCGGGTTTCCAGTGCGTAGAGCCGCAGCATCTCGCGCAGGAGCCGCTCGAGATCCGGCCGCGGGAAGACCGCGTGCAATGCGCGGCGCAGGCGGCCCTCGGTGCGCCACGCCGCAAGAATGCGGTACGCGGCTTCCAGAAGCCGCTCCATACGCTGCGTGCGGATCGGCGCAATTTCATCGTAGTTGACGTCGATGCGCACCGGGAACCCGGTCAGGCCATCGAGAAATGCCCGGTCGATCGGCCGCGTCGCCTCGAGCAGCTGCTGCACCGCCTCGCGGCCGGGCGGCACACCTCGCGCAAGCGACTCCGCCGCGCAGCCGATGGCGAGCGCATCCTTGCGAATCTCCTTTTCGACGTTGCGCGCGAGCAGCGGCTCGAGGTGGTGCAGCGCGAGCCGCAGCGGCAGCGCCGCATGCAGCGATTCGATGGTGCGCCGGCTGTAGGCGGCCAGCATCCTGCCATTGAGGATTGCCAGGGCGCGCGCCCGGTCCATAGGTGGCGGTCCACCGAGCCCGCCTCGCGCCGGGCAATGGCGGGCGCGATGGCGCTCTAGCCCGATCGCGGCTTGGTCCCGCGGTGATACCCGACCATGCCGGCGAGCACCGTCCGGAACGCGACGTCCTCGTAACCGAGCTCGCGCATCACGATCGAAAGCTCCTCGGCCGAGTAGAACATTCCGAGCGTCTCGATGAAGTACTGCTTGCAGTTAAGAGCGGCCGGGCCGCTGCCGAACAGAAAGCCGGTGATCGCGAGGCAACCGCGCAGGTAGCCGTGATAGAGCCGTTCGACGACGCGGTTCGCGGGGCGCAGCATGTCGCAGTGATAGAAGCGCCCGCCCGGCTTGAGCACGCGGTGGATCTCGCCGAGCACCTGCCGCACGCGCAAGTGGCGCGAAGCCCACTGCAGCGTCACGACATCGAAATGGTTGTCGGGAAACGGCAGCCCGTGAACGTCGCCGATGACGCTGTGTATCCGCAGGTTCCTCTCCTGCGCGCGCCGCCGGCCCACCTCCTGCATCTCGACGCTGCGGTCTATGGCGTGGACCTCGAGGCCGGGCTCGCGCCCGAGCAGCGCGATGCCGACGGCGTTGGTCCCGGCGCAGAGGTCGAGCACCCGCTCGCCGGCGCGCGCCTCGATGATCTCGAGAAACCCGCGCAGAAACCAGTTCCACAGGCCAAGGCTCGCGACCTGGTTTGCCCCGTCGTAGTAGGGCGCGACGTCGGCGAATATCTTGTCGAGCTCTCCGGTCCAGACGTGGTTGAACCGCTGCTCGCGGACGGCCTCGCGCGTGGCCAGGGGGGGCGGGTTCATGGTCCTAGAGCGGCCTCACTCCCACTCCAGCGCGCCCTTCTTCCACTCGTAGATGAAGCCGACGACGAGGATGCCGAGAAACACCATCATAGCCATGAATCCGAAGAAGCCGATCTCCTGAAGGACGATCGCCCAGGGGAAGAGGAACGCGATCTCGAGGTCGAACAGGATGAACAGGATCGCCACCAGGTAGTAGCGCACGTCGAATCTCATGCGCGCGTCCTCGAACGCCTCGAAGCCGCACTCGTAAGGCGAAAGCTTCTCGGGGTCGGGGCGATGCACGCCCAGGAGCCGGCTCAATCCCCCCCCGAGCATGACCGGCAACACGCCGAGCGCGATGCCAACCAGGATGAACATCAGGATGGGAAAGTAGTTTTCCAGCATCGTTCTCGATCCAGCATCCGGTCCATTCGATCCTGCATTCTGGTGCCGACGGTGAGATTCGAACTCACACGGCTTGCGCCGCCACCCCCTCAAGATGGTGTGTCTGCCAATTCCACCACGTCGGCATTGCTGTCACTTCGGCACGTCCTGCACCTTCGAGCCCGGCTCTCCCGCGGCAGCGGGCGCCGCCTGGCCCGCGGGTGCCGGTGCCGCCTGACCCGCGGGCGCCGCCGGCGGGATCTGCGCCGGCAGCGACTGCGCCGGGGCCGCCGGCTGCGTCGCCATCACGCCCTTGTGCTCGGTCTTTCGGCTCGAGAAGAAAGTCAGCCCGAGGCTCGTCACGAAAAACACGATCGCGAGGATCGCGGTCGTGCGGCTCAGGAAATTCGCCGATCCCGAAGCGCCGAACAGGCTGCCGGAGGCGCCGCTGCCAAACGCCGCGCCAACATCGGCTCCCTTGCCGTGCTGCAGCAGGACAAGCCCGACCAGCGCAAGCGCCGCGAGCACGTGTATCACCAGAACCAGAGTTTCCACTTAGCTATCCACCGTTTCCCGCGCGCCCTGCGCGGCAGCGCAGATCGCCAAAAATTCCTCGGCTACCAGGGACGCGCCCCCGATCAGCCCTCCATCCACATCCGCCATCGCGAACAGCTGTGCGGCGTTGCCCGCCTTGACGCTGCCGCCGTAGAGGATCAGCAGGTTGTCGGCCAGCCGCGCGTCGGCTGCCGCGATGCGGCCGCGGATGAACGCGTGCACCGCCTGCGCCTGCTGAGGGGTCGCCGTCCGCCCGGTCCCGATGGCCCAAACCGGCTCGTACGCGATGACGCCCTGCGCGAGCGCCGCGACCCCGCAGCGCTGCGTGACGGCATCGAGCTGGCGCGCAACCACCGCTTCGGTCGCGCCGGCCTCGCGCTCCGCGAGCGTCTCGCCCACGCACAAGATCGGTGTCAGCCGGTGTTTCACCGCCTGCGCGTACTTGAGCGCAACCGTGTCGTCGCGCTCTTCGAACACGCTGCGGCGCTCCGAATGACCGACGATGACGAACCGGCACCCGCAGTCCACCAGCATCGCGGCCGACACGCCCCCGGTATAGGCGCCGCCATCGAACTGGCTCAAGTCCTGGGCCCCCAGCGCCACGTTTGATCCCGTGAGCGCCTGGTTCGCCGCCGCCAGGTACGGGAAAGGAACGCACACCGCAAAGCGGGCCCGATTGTATTTCGAGAGCTGCGGCAGGACCGCCGCCAGCAGCGCCTGGCTGGAAGCCAGGTTGCCGTTCATCTTCCAGTTGCCCGCTACCAGCTTGACGCGCATCCCGCCCGGCCATTTCAAACCGGTGGATTTTACAGGCGAGCGGTTCGGAGGGTCAAACCAGCGGCACCGTGATCGGCGCGGCAGATCGTTGAATTCGGGCCGACAAATGAGGCAGCCGGTGAGGCCACTTCCTGCGGTGCTCCGGAATGTCCGATCTCGCCGACTTTGCTCCACAGGGAGTGCCGGTCGAGGCGGACAAGCGGCAGGGTGACGAATATCGAGACGAGCCCCTCTAAGCCTCTCCGCGATCGCCCGCGAGCTCGCGCGGGCGCATCCGCCAGAACGCCGCGAGAGCGAGCGTCATGAGACACGCGACCATCAGGAAGGCAGCCGCCCAGGCGGCGGGCGACGCGCCACCGAAGAGGTCCAGCACCCATCCCACGGCGAGCGGCCCGACGAAGCCTCCGGCGTAGCCGAGCGTCGAGTGCACTGCGAGCGTGGCACCACGGCGGGACGATTCTGCCGTGCCCGCCGCGCCGGCGGTGAGCGACGAGGAGTCGAGCCACACGACCGCCCCGTAAACGACCAGCAGCGCTACGGCAACCGCGTAGGAAGTTGTGCCGGCAACGGCCAGTGCCGCAGCGATCACGATGGAGCCCGCCATGGCGGTGTGTATCAGCTTGCGGCGACCCAGGCGGATCGCCAACTCGTTCCCGGAAACGCTGGCCGCCACGCCCAGCAGGGCAAAACCGGTCGCAACCAGCGTTGGCGCCAAGGCGGTGCCGGCCACGCCCGTGCTCGCCGCGACGTACGCCAGGAACGCCACGGCCCATCCCCGCAGCGCATTCATCTCCAGCGTGTGCACGCAATATGCGATGGCGTAAGCCATGGCGGACCGGTTGCGGAACACCGGCCGGAAATCGAAAAGCTTACCCCCATCGGACGCCGGCGCGGGCCGGGCGCGGCGTTCCGGGACGGCCGCGGCCACCATGCACCAGGCGACCGCCGCGCTGATGCCGGCGGCAATGAAGGCGGATTGCCATCCGGCCAGCCGCGCGATGGCATCCCCGGTCGCGAACGAGAGCGCGCCCGAGACGCCAATGCCCGCGGCGTGGGCCGCCACGGCGCGCGACATCAGACGGTCGTCGACCCGGTCGGCCAGCAGCTTGAGGCCAGTCATGTAGGTGCCGGCCCAGCCGATGCCCGCCAGCGCGCGGCCGAGAGCGGCCGACCACAATCCGTCCGCCGCGAGGCCGAAATACAGGTGCCCGGTGATCGTCAGCCCGACGCCGAGCAGATAGATCCGGCGCGGGTCGATGCGGTCCGTCAGGGTCACCAGGATCGGCACCGACAGCATGTAGGCGCCGTAGAACACCGCGGTGATCCAGCCGGCCTGCGTGTAGGTGAGCGCCCAGCGCTCGGTCAGGCCGGGCAGCAGCGCCGGCCAGAAGTACGCCCCGATCTGTACCAGCACCTGCGCGGCGCAAACGATTGCGACCAGGCGGCCGGCAGTTGCGCCGCTGCCGAACGGCGAGCCACTCATCGACGCGTGCGCGCCGCGCCGGAAGGAGGGAACCGCATCAGCTGGCTTGACGTACCGCCGCGGCGATGTGGTTGGCCCAGTGGCGGACCTCGCTGCCATTGCGGCCTTCCACCATGACGCGAATCACCGGTTCGGTGCCGGAGCGGCGCAGAAGCACGCGGCCGCCGCCATCGAGCTCCGACTCCGCCTCCCGGACCGCGCGCCGCACGCCCGGGCTCGCCAGGGGATCGCGCCGCTTCTGTGCCGAGACGTTCACCAGGACCTGGGGATAGAGCGCAAGCGCGCCGGCGGCCTTCGTGAGCGTGGTGCCACCCTCCTTGAGCGCGCGCAGCACCTGCAGCGCCGAAACGATGCCGTCCCCCGTCGTGTGCTTGTCCAGGCATACGATGTGGCCGGAATTCTCCCCTCCCAGCAGCCAGCGCCGCTTGAGGAGCATCTCGAGCACGTAGCGGTCGCCCACGGGCGCGCGCGCGAAGGGCACCTTGAGCCGGGCGAGCGCATGCTCCAGCGCCAGATTGGTCATCTGCGTGCCGACCACGCCGCCCTCGAGCTCGCCCTTGCTCTTGCGATGGCGCGCGATGACGTAGAGCAGCTGGTCGCCGTCGAAGATGCGGCCGGCGCCGTCAGCCATGATCAGGCGGTCGCCGTCGCCGTCGAGCGCGATGCCAAGATCAGCCTTATGGCGCTTGACCGCCGCCTGCAACGCCTGCGGCGCGGTCGCGCCGACCCGTTCGTTGATGTTGAAGCCGTCGGGCTCCACGCCGACGGTCTCCACGTCTGCGCCGAGCTCGTGAAACACATGCGGCGCGATGTGATAGGCCGCGCCGTGGGCGCAGTCGACCACGATCCTCATGCCGCGCAGGTTGAGCTGCGCCGGAAAAGCGCTCTTGCAGAATTCGACGTAGCGGCCGGCCGCGTCGTCGAGCCGCCGCGCCTTGCCGAGGCGCAGCGAGGGCATGCACTTCAGCGGGCGCGCGAGCTCGCGCTCGATCGCGTTCTCCGTCGCGTCCGGCAGCTTGAATCCGCTGCCCGAAAAGAACTTGATGCCGTTGTCGTCATAGGGATTGTGCGAGGCGCTGATGACGATGCCGGCCGAGAGCCGCAGCGCGCGCGTGAGGTAGGCGACCGCAGGAGTGGGCATCGGCCCCACCAGCAGCACGTCCACGCCGGCCGCGGACAACCCCGCTTCCAGCGCGGACTCCAGCATGTAGCCCGAGACGCGGGTGTCCTTGCCGATCAGCACCGCCGGGCGCTCGACGCCCTTGCGCGGCAGGCCCGCCAGCACCTTCCCGGCGGCGTAGCCGAGCCGCATCACGAGATCGGGCGTGATCGGCTCCTCGCCGACCTTGCCGCGCACGCCGTCCGTGCCGAAGTACTTTCTCGTCATGGGCAATGGGTAATCTGCGGCGGCCGCTTTGCGGTAACGGGAGGAATATTACAGCGGTTCGACGCTCATTACCCGTTACGCATCACCCGTTACCGCCCGCCAGACGGCGAGGGCATCGCGGGTTGCGGCCACGTCGTGCACCCGCACGATGTGCGCGCCGTTCTGCACGGCCAGGAGCGCGGCCGCCACGCTTGCATGAATTCTGGCCCTCGGCTCCCGTCCGGTCAGCTTGCCGAGCACTGCCTTGCGCGACAGTCCGGCCATCAGCGCAACCCCCAGCGTCCTGAACTCTCCCAGTGAGCGCAGGAGGGTAAGGTTGTGCTCGACCGTCTTGCCGAACCCGAAGCCGGGATCCACCACGATGCGATCGCGCGCGATGCCTGCCCGCCCGGCGGCAGCGATGCGCTGGGCGAGAAAATCGCGCACCTCGCGCACGACGTTCAGGTAGGTGGGGTTTTCCTGCATGGTCCCGGGCTCGCCTTGCATGTGCATGAGGCACACCGCGACCGGCGCTGCTGCCACCGTCTCGAGCGCCCCGGGCGCGCTGAGGGCCGTAACGTCGTTCACCATGGCCGCGCCCGCGGCAATGGCTTCCGTCATGAGCGCGGGCTTGCGGGTGTCGACCGAAATCGGCACGCCGCAGCCGGCAAGCGCTTCGAGAACCGGCAGCACACGCCTGCGCTCCTCCTCGAGCGCGACCGGCGCGGAGCCCGGGCGTGTGGACTCGCCGCCGATGTCGAGGATATCCGCGCCCTCCCCGATCAGGCTTCGGCAATGAGCCACCGCCTGCCCGGTGCTCGCGTAGAGCCCGCCATCGGAGAACGAGTCCGGGGTGACGTTGACCACGCCCACGATGAGCGGGCGCGACAGGTCGAGGGTGAACCTACCGCAGCGAAGGGCTTGAGACATATGGATGAAGGCAGAAGGGTGAGCGGGGAATTCGAAAAACGTGCCTGCGCACGTTTGAGCCCGCGAACGACCGCCGCGATGCAGCGCGGCGGGACGGGGGACCTACTCAGACCCCCGCATTGCGGGGGTCATCCTTCATCCCTCATCCCTCATCCCTCATCCTTCAGGAGATCATGCGCTCTGGGCGGGGGTGGCGGTTGCCGCGGGGGCCGGTTGGGGTCCGATGTCCCGCGGCGGCGACGGCGGCTGTGCCGGCTTGGGCGGGCGCGGCGCGCGCCCCTCCATGATGTCGTTGATCTGATCGGAGTCGAGCGTTTCCCACTCGAGCAGCGCCCGGGCCATCGTCTCGACCTTGTCGCGGTGCTCCTCGATCAGCCTGCGCGCGAGCCGGTACTGCTGGTCGACGATGCGCCGGATCTCGGAGTCCACCTTCTGCATCGTCGTCTCGGAGACGTTCTTGTGGACCGTCACCGAGCGGCCGAGGAAGACCTCGCCTTCGTTCTCGCCGTAGACCATGGGCCCGAGCTCGTCGCTCATGCCCCAGCGCGTGACCATGTTGCGCGCGAGATCGGTCGCGCGCTCGAAGTCATTGGAGGCGCCGGTCGTCATCTGGCCCATGAAGACTTCCTCGGCGATGCGCCCGCCGAACAGCACCGCGATGTTCTGCAGGATCGTCTCGCGATCCATGCTGTAGCGGTCCTGCTCCGGCAGCTGCATCGTGACGCCCAGCGCGCGCCCGCGCGGGATGATCGTCACCTTGTGCACCGGGTCGGTCTTGGGCATGAGCTTCGCGACCACGGCGTGCCCCGCTTCGTGGTACGCGGTGTTCTTGCGCTCGTGCTCGGGCATCACGATGGAGCGGCGCTCGGCGCCCATGACGATCTTGTCCTTCGCGCGCTCGAAATCCTCCATGTCGACGAGCCGCTTGTTGGCGCGCGCCGCGAAGAGGGCCGCCTCGTTCACCAAGTTCGCGAGGTCCGCCCCGGAGAAGCCCGGCGTGCCGCGCGCGATGACGTCGGCCTTGACGTCGGGGGCCATCGGGACCTTGCGCATGTGCACCTGCAGGATCTGCTCGCGCCCGCGGATGTCGGGCAGCGGCACGACCACCTGGCGGTCGAAGCGTCCGGGCCGCAGCAGCGCCGGGTCGAGCACGTCCGGGCGGTTGGTCGCCGCGATCACGATGACGCCGGAGTTGGTCTCGAAGCCATCCATCTCCACCAGGAGCTGGTTCAGCGTCTGCTCGCGCTCGTCGTTGCCGCCGCCGAGTCCCGCCCCGCGCTGGCGTCCGACTGCGTCGATCTCATCGATGAACACGATGCAGGGCGCGTGCTTCTTTGCCTGCTCGAACATGTCGCGCACGCGTGCCGCGCCCACACCCACGAACATCTCCACGAAATCGGAGCCCGAGATGGAGAAGAACGGTACCTTGGCCTCGCCCGCGATCGCCTTGGCAAGCAGCGTCTTGCCGGTGCCGGGATTGCCAACCATCAGCACCCCGCGCGGGATGCGTCCGCCGAGCTTCTGGAACTTCGACGGATCGCGCAGGAACTCGACCAGCTCCGCCACCTCTTCCTTCGCCTCCTCGCATCCCGCGACGTCGGCGAAGGTGATGGTGTTGTTCGATTCGTCGAGCATGCGCGCCCGGCTCTTGCCGAACGAGAACGCGCCGCCGCGGCCCCCGCCCTGCATCTGGCGCATGAAAAAGATCCACACGCCGATCAAAAGCAGCATCGGGAACCACGAAACAAAGATATTCATGAGGAGCGAAGGCTCTTCCTCGGGCTTCGCCTCGATGATGACGCCATTCTTCAGAAGATCCGACACCAGCCACGGATCGGACGGCGAATAAGTGGTGAAGCGCTCGCCGGACGTCTTGACGCCTTTGAGGACGCGGCCCTCGATCGTGACCTTGGCAATGCGCCCCTGCTTGACCTCCTCGATGAACTGGGAATATTCGATCGCCTTCTGGGCAGCCTGGCGCGTGCTGAACTGGTTGAATACCGTCATCAGCACCAGCGCGATCACCAGCCAAATCGCGATATTTTTCACGAGGTTATTCAAGGACGCTCCTCATCAACTTTGCGTTTCAATTTTAGACTCTTTTGAGGCGCGGCGCAGCAGCCATACTGGCGGCCCGCGCTCATGCTTGCCGCAATCCCTTCGCGAGCACGTACACTTCGCGCGATCGGCTCCGGGATGCCTCGGGTTTGCGCACGGCGACCGTGCGAAACTGCCTGCGCAGCTCTTTGACGAATTCGTCGAAGCCTGCCCCCTGAAATACTTTGACCAGGAAATTACCCTGCGGTTTCAAATGGTTCACCGCGAAATCGAGCGCCACGTGCCCGAGCTCCAGCGCGCGCGCCTGGTCCGTTGTGGCGATACCACTCAAATTGGGGGCCATATCCGAGAGCACAAGATCTGCCTTGCGGCCGGCAAGGGCTTGATCCACAGCGGCGACTGCCTCCGCGTCGCGGAAATCGCCACGGATGAAGCTCACCCCCGGAAGCGGGGGCATGTCGAGAACATCGAGCGCAATGACCCGCCCGGCCGGTGCGATCCGCTGCGCGGCGACCTGCGACCAGCCTCCGGGCGCCGCGCCCAAATCCACCACCAGCATGCCGGGAACGAACAACCGGTCGCGGTCGGCGATCTGCTCGAGCTTGAATGACGCACGCGAGCGCATGCCTTCGGCGCGCGCGCGCCTCACGTATGCGTCCGCGACGTGCTCCTGCATCCAGCCTTTGCCGCGCACCCGACCCATGAGCTAAAGTGTTCCGTCCCGAGCAATGAATTCCGAGTGTGACGATCGTTACCCCCGCTGAGCGCCGCGCCCTGCGCGCCCGGGCCCATCATCTTCGCCCGGTCATCATGATCGGCGAAGCCGGCCTGACGCCGGCGGTCCTCAACGAGATCGACAACGCCCTCAAAGGCCACGAGCTCATCAAGATCCGGGTTCTGGGCGATGACCGGTCCGCGCGCGCGGCGCTGATCGCGGAGATCTGCGCGGCCCTCGGCGCAAGCCCGGTGCAGCACATCGGGAAGATCCTCGTCGTCTTCCGCCCCCGCCCCGAGGCCCCTGCGCCCAAACCCGCGCGGCCCCGCGGCCGGAAGCCGCGCTACCTTCCCAAGCGCCACTTCCAGAGCTAGACGTATTTCACGTCGAGGATCTCGTACTCGCGCACCCCGCCCGGGGCCTGCACCTCCGCAACGTCGCCCGGATACTTGCCGATGAGCGCGCGCGCGAGCGGGGAGCCGATCGAAACCTTGCCCTGCTTGATATCGCCCTCGTCGTCACCAACGATCTGATAGGTCACCACTTCGCCGCTCTTCATGTCCTCGAGGTCTACGGTCGCGCCGAAGACGCAGCGCCCGTCGGCGTCGAGCAGGGCGGGATTGATGATCTGGGCGTTGGCGAGCTTGGCCTCGAGATCTGAGATGCGGCCTTCGATGAAGCCCTGCCGCTCCTTGGCCGCGTGATATTCCGCGTTCTCCGAGAGGTCGCCGTGGGACCGCGCCTCGGCGATGGCCGTGGAAATCGCCGGCCGCTGCACCGACTTCAGCTCCTGGAGCTCGGCGCGCAGCTTCTCGGCGCCCGCGAGCGTGATCGGGATCTTGGCCATTACCCGGCCCGCGATCCCGCGTGCTGCAGCTTCGCGTGCAGCCCCTGCATCATGTACGCGCGCAGCTCAGTCGCCTGCTCGATGCCAGTGCAGGCGGCGCGCGCGCCGTCGAGCGTGGTGAAGATCGGCACACGCTCCTGCAGGGCGGCGCGTCGGATCACGTAGGAGTCGCGCACCGCGACCCGCTTCTCCTCGACCGTGTTGACGATGAACGAGATCTCCCCGTTCTTGATCATGTCCACGATATGCGGCCGCCCCTCCTGCACCTTGTTCACGGGCGTCACGCTGAGGCCCGCGGCCGCGAGCGCCGCCGCCGTCCCGCGCGTGGCAACCAGCGAAAAGCCGAGGCTCGCGAGCTTGCGCGCGATCTCGACGGTGCGCGGCTTGTCCTCATCGCGCACGCTGACAAACACCTTCCCGCTCGTGGGCAGGTCGTCTCCGGAGGCCAGCTGCGACTTCACGAACGCCTCGGCGAACGTCAGGCCGACACCCATCACCTCGCCCGTGGACTTCATCTCCGGCCCCAGTATGGTGTCGGCGCCCGGGAACTTGATGAACGGGAATACCGCTTCCTTGACCGAGTAGTAGGGAGGCACGATCTCTCCGACGAGCCCCTGCTCGTCGAGCGTCTTTCCCGCCATGCAGCGCGCCCCGATCTTGGCGAGCGGCACGCCGGTCGCCTTGGACACGAACGGCACGGTGCGCGACGCGCGCGGGTTGACCTCCAGCACGTAGACCACTCCGTCCTGGATCGCGAACTGCACGTTGATCAGCCCCACCACCTTCAGCGCGTGCGCCATCGCGACCGTCTGGCGCTTGAGCTCTTCCTGCACCTCCGGGGCGAGGGAATACGGCGGCAATGAGCACGCGGAATCGCCGGAATGAACCCCGGCCTGCTCGACGTGCTCCATCACGCCGCCGATGGTGACCTGCTTGCCATCGCACACCGCGTCGACATCCACTTCGGTGGCGTCGTTCAGGAAGCGATCGAGCAGGACGGGCGAATCGTTCGATACCTTGACCGCCTCCCGCATGTAGCGCTCGAGGTCGCTCTGCTGGTAGACGATCTCCATGGCGCGGCCACCGAGCACGTAGGACGGGCGCACCACCAGCGGATAGCCGATCTCCTCCGCCACGGCGAGCGCTTTCTGCGGGCTTCTCGCGGTGCGGTTGGGCGGCTGCTTGAGCTTCAGCCGGTGGAGCAGCTTCTGGAAGCGCTCGCGGTCCTCCGCGATGTCGATGGAGTCCGGAGACGTCCCGATGATCGGCACCCCATTCGCTTCGAGATCGCGCGCAAGCTTGAGCGGCGTCTGGCCGCCGAACTGCACGATCACGCCGTGCGGCTTCTCGATATGGACGATCTCGAGCACGTCCTCCAGCGTCAGCGGCTCGAAGTAGAGCCGGTCGGAGGTGTCGTAGTCGGTCGAGACCGTCTCCGGGTTGCAGTTCACCATGATGGTCTCGAACCCGTCCTCGCGCAGCGCGAGCGCGGCGTGCACGCAGCAATAGTCGAACTCGATGCCCTGGCCGATGCGGTTGGGGCCGCCGCCCAGCACCATGATCTTGCGCCGGCTGCTCGGCGCAGCTTCGCACTCCTCCTCGTAGGTCGAGTAGAGGTAGGCGGTGTGGGTGGCGAACTCGGCCGCACAGGTGTCCACGCGCTTGAACACCGGCCGGATGCCGAGCGCGTGGCGGCTCGCCCGCACCTCCTTCTCCGTGGTCTTCAGGAGATGCGCGAGCCGGCGATCGGCGAAGCCCTTGCGCTTGAGCTCCCGCATCCGCTCCGCATCGATGTCCGCAAGCCTGCGGTCGTCGAGCTCCATCTCGATGTCCACGATCTCCTTGATCTGGGCGAGAAACCACGGATCGATGTGGGTCAGCGCGTTCACTTCCTCGAGGGTGAATCCGTTCTCGAATGCATCGCCGACATACCAGATGCGCTCGGGGCCGGGATTGCCCAGCTCCCGCTCCAGCGTCTCGCGGTCGCGCGTGCGCTGGTTGAGGCCGTCGACGCCCACTTCCAGGCCCCGCAGCGCCTTCTGGAACGACTCCTGGAAGGTGCGGCCGATCGCCATCACCTCGCCCACCGACTTCATCTGCGTCGTCAGGCGGTCGTCGGCATCGGGGAACTTCTCGAATGCGAAGCGCGGCACCTTGGTCACGACGTAATCGATGGTCGGCTCGAACGAGGCCGGCGTCGCCCCGCCGGTGATCTCGTTTCTCAGCTCGTCCAGCGTATAGCCCACCGCAAGCTTGGCCGCAACCTTGGCGATCGGGAAGCCGGTCGCCTTGGACGCAAGGGCGGAGGAGCGCGACACCCGCGGGTTCATCTCGATAATCACCAGCCGCCCATCCTGCGGATTGACCGCGAACTGCACGTTGGAGCCGCCGGTGTCGACGCCGATCTCGCGCAGGCACGCGATCGCCGCGTCGCGCATGATCTGGTATTCCTTGTCGGTCAGCGTCTGCGCGGGCGCCACCGTGATCGAATCGCCGGTGTGCACGCCCATGGGGTCCAGGTTCTCGATCGAGCACACGATGATGCAGTTGTCCTTGCGGTCCCGCACCACCTCCATCTCGAATTCCTTCCACCCGATCACCGACTCCTCGATCAGCACCTCGCGCGTCGGGCTCGCGTCGAGCCCGCGCTCGACGCCGGCGATGAACTCGTCCTTGTTGTAGGCGATGCCGCCGCCGGTGCCGCCAAGCGTGAACGAGGGCCGGATGATCGTGGGGAAGCCCACCATCGCCTGCACCTGCAGCGCTTCCTCCATGCTGTGCGCGAGCGCGGAGCGCGGGCTCGCGAGCCCGATGCGCTCCATCGCCTGCTTGAATTTCTCGCGGTCCTCGGCCTTGTCGATGGCCTCGCGCGTCGCGCCGATCAGCTCGACGCCGTATTTCTCGAGCACGCCGTTGCGCGCAAGATCGAGCGCGCAATTGAGCCCCGTCTGGCCGCCCATGGTCGGCAGCAGCGCGTCCGGACGCTCGTCCGCGATGATGCGCTCGACCATCCGCCAGTTGACCGGCTCGATGTAGGTCGCGTCCGCCATCTCGGGGTCGGTCATGATGGTCGCCGGATTGGAATTCACCAGGATGACGCGGTAGCCCTCCTCCTTCAGCGCCTTGCACGCCTGCGCCCCGGAATAGTCGAACTCGCACGCCTGGCCGATCACGATCGGCCCGGCGCCGATGATGAGGACGCTGCGGATGTCGGTGCGCTTAGGCATGCGAGACCTGCGAGGCGGATGAGGACTGGCGACCGAGGTCCCGGTGTTCCTCCATCAAACGCACGAATTTGTCGAACAGGTAATCCACGTCATGCGGCCCGGGACTCGCCTCGGGGTGGCCCTGGAAGCAGAACGCGGGCCGGTCGGTGCGCATGAAGCCCTGGAGGCTGCCGTCGAAGAGCGACAGGTGCGTCACGCGGGCGGTCTGCGGCAGGGTCGAAGCGTCCACGGCAAAGCCGTGATTCTGGCTCGTGATCATGACCCGGCCGGTGTCCAGGTCCTGCACGGGGTGATTCGCCCCGTGATGGCCGAACTTCATCTTGATGGTCTTCGCGCCGCTCGCCAGGCCCAGCAGCTGGTGCCCGAGGCAGATGCCGAATGTGGGAATGCCGATATCGAGGAACCGGCGGATCGCCCGGATGGCGTAATCGCAAGGCTCGGGATCACCCGGGCCATTGGAGAGGAAGATGCCGTCGGGGCCCATCGCGAGCGCCTTCTCGGCCGGCGTCTGCGCCGGAACCACCGTCACCCGGCAGCCGCGCGCGACGAGCTTCCGCAGGATGTTGCGCTTGATGCCGAAATCGAAGGCGACGACGTGAAAGCGCGGCTCGGCGAGCCGGCCGTGGCCCTTGCCCAGCGTCCAAACGCTCTCGTCCCACTCGTAGGGCTCACGGCAGCTCACGACCTTGGCGAGATCCATGCCGACGAGACCCGGGAATCCGCGCGCGGCCTTGTGCGCCTCGCCCTCGTCTACATCTCCCGCCATCAGGCAGCCGTCCTGCGCCCCCTTGTCGCGCAGGAGGCGCGTCAGCTTCCGGGTGTCGATGTCGGCGATCGCCGGCACCCCGTGCCGCTTCAGGAAATCGGGAAGCGACCATTGGCTGCGCCAGGAGGACACGAGCAGCGGCAGGTCGCGAATGACGAGGCCCGCGGCATGGATCCGGTCCGACTCGACGTCGACGGCATTGGCGCCGGTATTGCCGATGTGCGGATACGTGAGCGTGACGATCTGCCGGCAATAAGACGGATCGGTGAGGATCTCCTGGTAGCCGGTGATGGCAGTGTTGAACACCACCTCGCCCGCGGCGAGGCCATCGGCACCGATCGAGGTCCCGCGGAAAACAGTGCCATCTTTGAGCACCAGGATGGCAGGAACCCGCGGCACGCTAACCCCTTGATTTCAAGTGTAGATACAGAAAGCGGGACGGGCCTCACAGCCCCTCCCGCTCAACCCTGCAAATTATACGCGAGGCGATGCCTGGCGGCAATTGCGAGGCAGGGCGTTTATCGCTTGAATCCCAGAACGTCGGCCATGTCGTAGAGGCCGCTCTTCTTCGCGGCAGCGAAGCGCGCGGCGCGCAGCGCCCCGTTGGCGAAATTGGCGCGGCTCGAGGCGCGGTGGGTAACCTCCAGCCGCTCGCCTGCACCGATGAACATGACGGTGTGGTCGCCGACCAGGTCCCCGCCGCGGACCGTCGCAAAGCCGATCGTTTCGTCCTTTCGCTCGCCGGTGACGCCGTGGCGTCCATAGACCGCGTGCTGCTTCAGGTCGCGGCCGAGCGCATGTGCCACCACCTCCCCCATCCGCAACGCGGTGCCGGACGGCGCGTCCACCTTGTGCCGATGGTGCGCCTCCACGATCTCGACGTCGTAGCCCTTGCCGAGCGCGCCTGCCGCCATCTCGAGCAGCCGGAACGCGACGTTGACGCCCACGCTGAAATTCGG
Organism: Burkholderiales bacterium; assembly: GCA_036555615.1. Taxonomy (GTDB): domain Bacteria; phylum Pseudomonadota; class Gammaproteobacteria; order Burkholderiales; family SG8-41; genus SG8-41. The sequence goes on from DATBKZ010000113.1 coordinate 29,213, forward strand.
CGACAGGACGATCGCGATGTCGCGCGCCGCCGCGGCAATCTCCTTCTTCTGCGCCTCCTCGAAGCCGGTGGTACCGATCACCATGTTGACGCCGCGGCCGCGGCACGCGGCGAGATGCGCGATCGCGCCCTCAGGCCGCGTGAAATCCACGAGCACTTCCGCGTCCGCGATCGCCTTCGCGACATCGTCGCTGATCCGGACACCACAGGGCGCGCCGCTCAGCTCACCGGCGTCCTTGCCGACGTGGACATTGCCCTTCTGCTCGAGCGCCGCCACCAGCTTCAGATCGGACGCGCCCAGTATCGCCTCGACGAGCGCGCGACCCATGCGTCCGGAGCTGCCCGCCACGGCCAACCTGACCTGTGCCATATCCCTTATTACCTTTCCGCGTCTTGCGCCGCCTGGGCACGTGCCGCCTCTGGCAGGGGCTTGTCCGCGCTCGGCTTGCCTGCGCTGGCGGGCACCACGTCGCCTTCGATGCGGTCGAGCTTGTCGTCCTTGAACACCACCATGATCCGGCGCTGCTCCGTCACGACGCCCTGCTTCATATAGACAAAGACGTAGTCCCAGCGGTCGGCGCGGAACGGATCGACCACCAGTGGCGTGCCCAGCGTAAAGCGCACCTGGGCGCGTGTCATGCCGGGCTTCAGGCGCGCGATCATCTCCTGGGTCACGACGTTGCCCTGCTGGATATCAAACTTGTACGGCGTCAGCAGCGGCACGTACGTACAGCCTGCGATGATCAGCGCAAGCAGAGCTATGGCGCGCGAAGACATTGACGGCGCGTACGTTTGCAAGGTGGAGAAATGCGAATATGATAACCGACGCTTGCTCAACCCGACAGGGACGCGCGGTGAGTTCACCCAGTGATCTCAAGACGATAGGCCTCAAAGCGACGCTGCCGCGCCTGCGCATACTGGAGCTCTTCGAGAAGAGCACGGTGCGGCACCTCTCGGCCGAGGATGTCTACCGGATACTCTCCAAGGACGGCACCGACACCGGGCTCGCGACGGTCTATCGCGTGCTCACCCAGTTTGAGCAGGCGGGTCTCCTCATTCGCCACCACTTCGAGACCGGCAAGGCGGTGTTCGAGCTCAACCGGGGCGGCCATCACGATCATCTGGTGTGCGTGCAGTGCGGTCACGTGGAAGAATTCTTCGATGCCGAGATCGAGAAGCGGCAGGAGAAGATCGCCCGCGACCGCGGCTTCCGGATCCACGATCATTCGCTGCACATCTACGCCGACTGCGTCAGGGAGAAGTGCCCGTATCGAGGCAACGAGACGTGACCACTGCATCGGCGACTGTCCTGGGCATAGTCGAGGGGGCCGCTGACCCGACCAGGTGGAGATCCTCAGGCAAATAGCGAGGCAGTTCGAGCTCGGGTGGACGCTGCTCGGGTCGTGCCTGAGCGGCTCGCTTTCGGCCCCGGCGTGCAAGTCGGTCTGGACGTGGGCAACGGTTGCCGCGATTGCTGTTGGGCTGCTAGTTTTCTGGAAAATTCTCGCGTGGCTCCTGAGGCCTTTGCGGTTCTGGCTCGCGGACAGGAGGATGCGCGCCCGGGAACGGGAAGTCGCCGATCCGGACACCATGGCCCGCTTCAAGGTGGACGACACCAAGCTCTACTCGCCCCCGGGCGAGGACAACGTCGCGCAGCAGATTCGGGAGGCGCTGGACCGGAAAAAGATCGACGAGCAGCAGCGGCGCCACCATCAAACGCTGGGTAACAAGAAAGTCTGACCGCCACCGGGCGCCAGCGATGCGGACGATCTCACGGAAGCTGCTGGCATTAGGCGCTGCCCTCGCCTGCGCGACGCAGCCCGGATTCGCGCAGAAGCCGGACCCGAATGCGGCCCTCGCGAACGACCTGATCGTTGCGCAACTCCCGGGCAGGAGCATCTCGGCGCTGGTCACGCACCGCCCCGGGGCTACGACGTTCACCCATGCCGTGGCGATCTTCCCCGGCTCACCGGGGTACATCAATCTGCGGGTCGAGGACGGAACCATCCGCAACGACCTGCGCGGAAACTTTCTGATCCGCGCACGGCGGTTCTTCCTGGCAGACGGGTTTCTGACCGTGGTGATCGATGCGCCGAGCGACCAGCAGCCGAATTTCTTCCCCGAGTTCCGCGAGACCCCGCGTTACGGCGAAGACATCAGGGGCGTCATCGAGGCCGTCACGAAGCGCTACGGGCCCCTCGACTGGACTTTCGCCGGCCACAGCGAGGGCTCGGTGAGCGCTGCCCACGCGGCGCGCATGCTGCCGGCCGAGGCGAAACGCGTCGTCCTGACCGCGTCCGTGGTCACGCCGAATCCGCGCGGCCGCGGCCTGAGTGCCGACGATATCGCGCGGATCAAGTCCCCGGTGCTGTGGGTGCACCACCGCAACGACCCCTGCGAATACACGCCGTATGGCACGGTGAGGGGCTACGCCGAAAAGACGAAGACACTGCTGCTCACGGTATCGGGCGTGCATCACCCTCGGGGACAGCCTTGCATGCCGTTCACCGAGCACGGCTTCGTCGGCATGGAAGCCAAGACAATCAAGGCGATACTGTCCTGGATCCGCACCGGCAACGCGCCGGGCGAAGTCTCCGATTAGAAAAAAAGAGCGGCCAGCCGGCGTCGGATGGCTTGGCCGGTGTGGTAGCATGGCTCGCGCAAGTTCCAGGCAGAAATCCGCACGCCGCAAAAAATACAATGCCGTTTGAACAGATCCGGGGAATCAAGACGCGTTACGAGGTGCTTGGCGAAGGGCCGCCGCTGCTCTTGCTGGCGCCGGTGGGATTCGAGGACCCGATCTCCCGCCGATGGGCGGACCGCGTGTGGCGCGGCTTCCGTCCCGTCGAAGCGCTGGTTCCCCGTTTCCAATTGATCCTGTACGACCGCCGCGAGACCGGGGGCACCGGAGGGTGCGTCGAGCCGCTCAGCTGGGCGCTCTGCGCGCGCCACGCCAAGGATCTCCTCGACCATCTCGGGATCGATCAGGCTTTCCTGCTGGGCGGCTGCGTGGGCTGCTCGGTGGCGCTGGCACTGGCGGCGGAATTTCCTGAGCGCTGCCGGGCGCTTCTACTCCACTGGCCGGTCGGGGGATACCACTGGTTGAACAGGGGCCGCGCCAATTTCGACCGCCATATCGCTTTCGTGCGCGCGCACGGTTTGAAAGGCGTGGCCGAGCTCGCCCGGCGCTCGAAGGTATTCTGGAGCGATCCGGACGCCGGACCCTGGTCATCCAGCATCGCGTCCGACGACGCATTCGCCGAGTCGTTCGTGCGCCAGGACCTCGACCAGTACCTGAGTATCGTCGAGCAAAGCCGCGATAACCTCTTCAGCGATACCCTGCCCGCCGGCGCAACCTGCGAGCAGCTCGTCGCCATGAGGGTTCCGGCGTTCATCATGCCGGGCAATGATGTCCTGCACACGGCTTCCTGCGCGCATACCCTGCGCGAGCTCATGCCGCAAGCGGCGCTCTCGCCGTTGAAGCCGTCGCAGCAAAACGCCGTCTCGATCGCCAACTGGATCTACGAGTCTTCCGGCGTGGTGCCAGCAGCAGCACGGCCAGGCATGGCTGCCTGATTACCTCCTGCGCGGTATCCGGCTCATCGCCGTACCGCATGGCGGCAGGACTCCCGGTGTGCGGTTGGGGCGATTGCCGGTCGTCGAATGCGGTTTTTGAAGCTCAGCAGCCGAGCTGACCGGCCAGATCAAGAAAACTCTCCGCGTTCACGGTGAAATCCGGCTCCGGCGCGAGGTCGAGAGTTGCGCCGCGTCCGTGTTCCAGCGGGCGCATCTGGAATGCCGTCTTCAGCCCGCATTTCGCCGCCGCGCGCAGATCCGGCTTGTGGGCGGCGACCATCATCAACTCCCCGGGCTTCAGGTCGAGCATGCCCGCCGCGCCGAGGTACATCCCGGGATCGGGCTTGAACAGCTTGAAGGTGTCGGAGGAAAAGACGCAGTCCCACGGCAGCCCGCCGCGCTTCGCCATGCCCACGAGCAGGCTCGTGTTGCCATTGGACAGGGTGGCGACGATGAATCTCGACTTGAGCCGCTTCAGGCCGCGCACCGCGTCGGGCCATGGCTTCAGGCGGTGCCAGACGAGGTTGAGGCGCGCTTTCTCCTGCTCCGTGAGGGTGGTGATCCTGAACTGCTTCAGCACGTCCTCCAGGATCGCGCGATGAATGACATCTATCTTCTCGAACGGCGCCTCCCCGCGCAGCACCCGGTCCATCGCCGGCCGGTAGCCCGCCCGCCACGCCTTCGCGAACTTCGCGGCGTTGACCCGCAGGCCCTTCGATTTCGCCAGCGCGCGCACCTCGCGCGCGACCGAACCGTGCCAGTCCACCACGGTCCCGAACACGTCGAAAACCAGCGCCTTCGTTTCCGCGGCACCTGGGTTCATCGCTATTCCGGCTGAATGCCCGCCGCCTTGATCACCCTCGCCCATTTCGCGGATTCGGAATTCCGGAACGCCGCGAGCTCCGCGGAAGTGGTGTTCCACGCCGCGATACCGGTTGTCTTGAAGAACTTCTCCGCCGATGCGCTCTTGGTGGCGAGGATGAAGAGCTCGCGCAGCCGCGCCGTGACGGCGGGCTGCGCCCGTGCCGGCAGGTAGGCCGCGAACCAGAATGTCAGCTCGTAGCCCTTGACGCCGGCCTCCGCGATCGTCGGCAGCTCAGGCACGTTGGGCAGGCGCCGGGGGCTGGTGACGCCCAGCGCGCGCACCTTGCCGGCCTGCACCTGCGGCAGACCGGTGACGACGTCGGTGATCATCATGTCGATGTGCCCGCCGACGAGGTCCGTGACCGCCATCGGATTGCTCTTGTAGGGCACGTGCACGAGCTGCAGGCCGGCCATCTGCTGGAGCAGCTCGCTCGCCACGCGGCTCGAGGAGCTGCCGCTGCCGAACGTGATCTTTCCGGGCTGGCGCTTGGCGAGCGCGATGAATTCCTTCACGGTCTTTGCGGGCACTCCGGGGTTCACGACCATGACCTGCGCGCCGCGCGCGAGCGTCGTGACGGGCGTGAAGTCCTTGACGGGATCGTAGGGAATCTTCTTGAACAGGTGCTCGTTCGCCGCATGCGTCGTGTTGGTCGCGATGAGCACGGTGTAGCCGTCGGGGGCCGCTCTTGCAACGGCCTGCGCGGCGATGAAACCGCTCGCGCCCGGCCGGTTGTCGATGACGACGTTCTGTTTCGCCACGCCAGTGACGCCTTGCCCGAGCGAGCGCGCGAGCGTGTCGGTCGCGCTGCCGGCCGCGAATGGCACGAAGAACGTAATGGGTTTCGCGGGATATTCCTGCGCGATCGCGGCCGGGGCGGGCGCTGCCGCGACCATCGCCATCACGCACCGAAAGAATCCTCGTCTAACAAGCATGTCTCGTCTCCCTGGTTGTCCGAAAATTTCGCAGTCAAGACTTGGCGCCCAGCATCTCCGCCGCGTGCTTGCGCGTCGTCTCGGTGATCTTCACGCCTCCCAGCATGCGCGCGATCTCTTCCACGCGCTGGCCCCGGTCGAGCGCCGTCACCCGGGAATGCACCTTTCCGCTCACGGTCGCCTTGACCACCTGCCACTGCTGATCGGCCGAGGCGGCGACCTGCGGCAGATGCGTGATGCACATGACCTGGTGCCGCGTCCCGAGCTGCTTCAGCATCCTCCCCACGATCTCGGCAACGCGCCCGCCGATCCCGGCGTCCACTTCATCGAAGATCAGCGTCGGCACCTGCGCCACCCGGCTCGCCACGCTCTGGATCGCGAGCGACAGGCGCGAGAGCTCCCCGCCCGAGGCGACTTTCGCGAGCGGCTGCGGCGCGATGCCTTTGTGCGCGGAAACCAGGAATTCGATGCTCTCCAGTCCGTGCGCAGTGACCTCGGTCGCGGGATGGAGCGCCACTTCGAAGCGGCCGCCGCTCATGGCCAGCTCCTGCATGGCGGCGGTCACCTGCTCCGAGAGCTTCTTCGCCGCCTTCTTCCTCCCCGCGGACAATTTCCCCGCCTCCGCAGCGCAGGCGGCATGTGCCTCGTTCTCCAGCTTGCGCAGCGCCTCCGCATCGCCGCCCTCGCCCAGCTCGCGCAGCCGCGCCCTGGATGCCTCCACTTTCGCGGGAAGCGCCTCCGGCTGGACGCGATACTTGCGCGCAGCCGCGTGTATGGCGTCGAGCCGCCCCTCGACCTCGCGCAGCCGCTGCGGATCGAGATCGAGACGCTCGCCATAATGGCGCAGCGCGTATGCCGCCTCCTGAAGCTGTATCCGCGCCGGCTCCAGCAGGTCGAGGATCTCCTTCAGCCTGGCATCGTGCTCGAGGAGATTCCCGAGGCGCGCCGCGACGGTATTGGCGCGGGCCAGCACCGAATCGTCGCCTTCGGAAAGCGCCTCGAGGCCGAGCCGGGCCGCTTCGATCAGGCTCGCCGCGTGCGCGAGCCGTGAGTGCTCGGCCGTGAGCTCCGCCCATTCATCGGCGCCGAACCTGAGCCCCTCCAGCTCGCGCACCTGCCAGTCGAGGCTCTCGCGCTCGGCGGCGAACGCCGCGGCGTTCGCCTCGAACGCGGCGCGGCCTTCACTGCGCTGCTGCCAGGCCGCGTGCAGCTGCGCGACCCGCCCGGCGGACTCGGCGAGTCCGCCGTAGGCATCCAGCAGCGCGCGCTGGTCGGCGGCGCGCGCCAGCGACTGGTGCTCGTGCTGGCCATGAATATCCACCAGGCGCTCGCCCAGCTGGCGCAGCTGCACGAGGGTCGCGGCATGGCCGTTGATGAAGCCGCGCGAACGGCCCGAGGCTTCGACGACGCGCCGCATGAGCAGCGCGCCAGCGTCGCCCGCGAGATCGTTCTCGCGCAGCCAGCGCGCGACATCCGGTTGGCCATCCACATCGAATTCCGCGCCGATCTCCGCGCGCTCGGCTCCGCTGCGGACCACGATGGCATCCGCGCGCTCGCCCAGCACCATCGCCAGCGCGTCGACCAGGATGGATTTTCCCGCCCCGGTCTCGCCGGTGAGCACGGTGAAGCCGGGGGAGAACTCCAGCTCGAGTTGATCCACGATCACGAAATCGCGGATGGACAGCGAACGTAGCATTTACTCCCGGTACCAGTTGAGCTTCTCGCGGAGCATCGTGTAGTAGCTGTGCCGGGCCGGATGCAGCAGGCGGATAGGGTGCGAGTAGCGCCGCACCGTCACGCGGTCGCCCTCGCGCAAGTCGAAGCGCGTGTGGCTGTCGAAATGCACACGGGGATCCGCGGCGTGGCGGACGATGACGTCCACCACCGAATCGCTGCTGACGACGATCGGCCGGTTGGAAAGCGTGTGCGGGGATACCGGGACGAGCGCCATCACCGAGAGCGCCGGATGGATGATGGGGCCGCCGGCGGACATGGCGTACGCAGTCGAACCCGTGGGGGTTGCAATGATCAGGCCGTCGGAGCGCTGGTTGTACATGAATTCCCCGTCGATGCGCACTTCGAGCTCGATCAGGTTGGCGCGGGCGCCCTTGCTCACCACGACGTCGTTGAACGCGAGCGCCCGGGCTGCATTCTTCGCCTTGCTGCCCACCCGTCCCTCCAGCAGCATCCGCTTCTCGGCGACGAACTTGCCGTCGAGGATCGCCCCGATGATGCCGATCATGTTCTCGACCGAGATGTCGGTGAGAAAGCCGAGCCGGCCCTGGCTGATCCCCACCAGCGCCACGTCGTGCGGGGCAAAGGCGCGCGCGATGCTGAGCATCGTGCCGTCGCCGCCGACGACGATGGCGAGGTCGGCTTTCTTCGCAAGCTCCTCCAGCGGCAGCACCGGGTAGCGGCCGCCGCCCGCGCGCGACCCGGCGACGCGGTCCATCAGCACGGAGACCTTGCGCCGCTCGAGAAACCGGGCGAGCTTAAGCAGCGGCGCGGCGACTTCCGGGCTCTTGTACTTGCCCACGAGCGCGACCGTCCTGAAAGCGGATTTCATGGCCGCATTCTAACTGACAGCACTGCTTTTTAAGTAGAATAGGCCATGTCCGTCGAGACGCCCGCGCTTTCCGAACGCTCGCTCATCCTGCTGAAGACCCTCGTCGAGCGCTACATCGCCGAGGGGCAGCCGGTGGGCTCGCGCGCCCTCTCCCGCTACTCGGGTCTCGACCTCTCCCCGGCCAGCATCCGCAACGTCATGGCCGACCTCGAGGAGATGGGGTTCATCACGAGCCCACACACCTCGGCAGGGCGCGTGCCCACTGCGCGCGGCTATCGCTTCTTCGTCGACACCCTGCTCACGGTCAAGCCGCTCGACACTGTCCAAATCAGCCAGCTCGAGGGACAGCTGCAGGTGGAGAGCACGCAGAAGCTGGTGGTGTCAGCCTCGCAGCTGCTGTCCGATCTTACGCACTTCGCGGGCGTCGTCATGACGCCGCGCCGCAGCGCCGGCTTCCGCCACATCGAGTTCCTGAAGCTTTCGGATGCGCGCATCCTGCTGATCCTCGTCACGCCGGAGGGCGATGTCCAGAACCGGATTTTGGTCACCGAGAAGCGCTACTCGCCGGCCGAGTTGACCGAAGCGGGGAACATCCTCAACCAGCACTACGTCGGCCTCACTTTCGGCGAGGTCCGGCGGCGCATACGGGAAGAGCTGAAACAGCTCACCGCGGACATGACCCAGCTCATGACGGCCGCGCTCGAGGCCGGCAGCCGCGCCGCGAGCGAATCGGCCGAAGAAGTCGTGATCTCGGGCGAGAGCAACCTGCTCGACTCCCAGGATCTCTCCTCGAACATGGCCAATCTCAGGAAGCTGTTCGAGCTGTTCGACCGCAAGACCGGGCTGCTCCAGCTGCTCGAGATCTCCCACCGCGCGCAGGGCGTGCAAATCTTCATCGGGGGCGAGTCCGGCGTCGCGCCGCTCGATGAGTGCAGCGTGATCACCGCGCCCTACGAAGTGGACGGCCAGATCGTGGGCACGGTGGGCGTGATCGGTCCGACCCGCATGGCCTACGAGCGCGTCATCCCGATCGTCGACATCACGGCCAAGCTGCTCTCCAGCATGCTCACACAGCGCTGAGTCCCGCAGCGCATGTCCCGCTACGCACCGGAACCGCCCTATTCGCACGGGACCCGGCTCCGCATCGGCGTCCTGCTGATCAATCTCGGCACGCCCGCGGCGCCGACGGTGCCGGCGGTACGGGCCTATCTCAGGGAATTTCTCTCGGACCCGCGCGTCGTCGAGATCCCCCGCCTCATCTGGCGGCCGATCCTGCGCGGCTTCATCCTGACCACCCGGCCGCGGGCGTCCGCACAGCGCTACGCGCAGATCTGGATGAGCGAAGGCTCGCCGCTGCGCGTGCACACCGAGCGGCAGGTGACGCTGCTGCGCGGCCATCTCGAGGAGCGCGCGCGGCACCTGCCACTCATCGTGGACTACGCGATGCGCTACGGTGCGCCTTCGATTCCGGACAAGCTGCGCGAGCTGAAGGCCCAGCAGTGCAGCCGCATCCTGCTCGTGCCGCTTTACCCGCAATACTCGGCCAGCACGACCGCGACCGCCCTCGACGCGGCATTCGGCTGCCTGGAGGGCATGCGCAACCAGCCCGCGGTGCGGACGGTGCGGAGCTTTCACGACCACCCGGGCTACATCGCGGCGCTCGCCCAGAGCGCCCGCGACCACTGGGCGCGAAATCAGCGCCCCGATGTCCTGCTGATGAGCTTCCACGGCGTGCCGCGCGCAACCCTCGACAAGGGCGACCCCTACCACTGCGAATGCCAGGTGACCGCGCGCCTGCTGGCAGAAGCGCTGGGGCTCACCGGGGAGCAATACCGCGTCACGTTCCAGTCGCGCTTCGGTCGCGCCGAGTGGCTCAAGCCTTACACCGCCAGCACGCTCGAGGAACTGGGCAGGCGCGGCACCCGTCGGGTGGATGTCATCTGCCCCGGCTTCGTAGCCGACTGCCTGGAAACGCTAGAGGAAATCGCGATCGAGGGGAAAGGCGAATTCCTGAGGTCGGGTGGACGTGAATTCCACCTCATTCCGTGCCTCAACGAGCGCACTGACTGGGTGCATGCGCTCGCCGAGATCGTGGCCGGCAACCTGCTCGGCTGGACCGACAGTGCGACGCACGAATCGCTGGAGATGTCGCGCCTGCGCGCCTTGCAGAGTGGCGCCAAGAGCTAAGGTTGATTCTAATCAGATACTTAGCCCGCAGATTCCACACTTGAATTGGGTGGGTCAGGCCCAACGTTAAAAAGGCTAGCGTGGAGAGCAAGATGCAAGAAACCCCGGACGCAACCAACAACGCAGATGCGGCGCCGGCCGGAGAGCTTGCCGCCCCCGGCGCGCAGGCGGCTCAGCCGAAGACGCCGCAACCCCCCGCAGGCGAAGCCGCCCCCGAGGCTGCAACGAGCCTGGAGGATCGGCTGAAGAAGGCGGAGCTCGCCGCGGCGGAGCACCACGATGCGTGGCTGCGGGCCAAGGCGGAGGCCGACAACATTCGCAAGCGCGCCCGCGGCGAGATCGCCAGCGCGCACAAGTTCGCGCTGGAAAGCTTCGCCTCGGAGCTGCTCGCGGTGAAGGACAGCCTGGAAGCCGCTCTGGCCGCTGAAAACGCGTCGGTCGAGAGCATGAGGAGCGGGGCCGAATTGACGCTGAAACAGCTCGCCGGCGTGTTCGAGCGCTTCAACCTCGCCGAGATCAATCCTGCGGGCCAGAAGTTCGATCCCCACCGCCACCAGGCGATCAGCGCGGTCGAGGCGGACGCCGAGCCGAATACCGTGGTCCAGGTGCTGCAGAAGGGCTACCTCCTGCACGACCGCGTGATCCGCCCTGCCCTGGTCCTCGTGGCGAAGCCCCGGGGTACGAGCGCCTGACCATTGAATCCAGGGGGTCGGCCCCCATATGCGCATTAAGACGAATCTGTAGAGAAATGAACGAGGTAGAACATGGGCAAGATCATCGGCATTGACCTGGGAACGACCAACTCGTGCGTGGCCGTGATGGAGAACGGCCAGCCCAAGGTGATCGAGAACTCCGAGGGCGCGCGTACCACGCCCTCCATCGTCGCCTACATGGAGGACGGCGAGATCCTGACCGGCGCGCCGGCGAAGCGCCAGGCGGTCACCAACCCCAAGAACACCCTTTACGCGGTCAAGCGACTGATTGGCCGGCGCTTCGCCGATGGCGAAGTGCAGAAGGCCATCAAGGTGGTTCCGTACAAGATCACGGAAGCCGCCAACAAGGATGCCTGGGTCGAGGTGCGCGGCAAGAAGATGGCCCCGCCCGAAATCTCGGCGCAGGTGTTGATCAAGATGAAGAAGACCGCCGAGGACTATCTCGGCGAGTCCGTGACCGAGGCGGTGATCACCGTTCCCGCGTACTTCAACGACTCGCAGCGCCAGGCGACCAAGGACGCCGGCCGCATCGCGGGCCTCGACGTCAAGCGCATCATCAACGAGCCGACTGCGGCCGCGCTCGCGTTCGGCCTCGACAAGCAGGAGAAGAAGGACCGCAAGATCGCGGTCTATGACCTCGGCGGCGGCACTTTCGACATCTCGATCATCGAGATCGCCAACGTCGAGGGCGAGCACCAGTTCGAGGTGCTCTCGACCAATGGCGATACTTTCCTCGGCGGCGAGGATTTCGACCAGCGCCTCATCGAGTACCTGTGCGACGAGTTCAAGAAGGACAACGGCGTCGACCTGCGCAAGGACATGCTCGCGCTGCAGCGGCTGAAGGACGCCGCGGAGAAGGCCAAGATCGAGCTCTCCTCGAGCGCGCAGACCGAGATCAACCTGCCCTACATCACCGCCGATCAGTCGGGGCCCAAGCATCTCGCGATCAAGGTGACGCGCGCCAAGTTCGAGAGCCTGGTCGAGGACCTGATCGAGAAGACCATCGAGCCGTGCCGCATCGCGATCAAGGACGCCGGCATCAAGACCGGCGACATCTCCGACGTGATCCTGGTCGGCGGGCAGACCCGGATGCCGAAGGTGCAGGAGCGCGTCAAGGATTTCTTCGGGCGCGAGCCGCGCAAGGACGTCAATCCGGACGAAGCCGTTGCGGTCGGCGCCGCGATCCAGGCCGGCGTGCTGAAGGGCGACGTCAAGGACGTGCTGCTGCTCGATGTGACGCCGCTCTCCCTCGGCATCGAGACGCTCGGCGGCGTGATGACGAAGCTCATCCAGAAGAACACCACGATCCCGACCAAGGCGCAGCAGGTGTTCTCCACGGCGGACGACAACCAGACGGCGGTCACTATCCACGTGCTGCAGGGCGAACGCGAGATGGCGTCGGGCAACAAGAGCCTCGGCCAGTTCAACCTGACCGACATCCCTCCCGCCCCGCGCGGAATGCCGCAGGTCGAGGTCACCTTCGACATCGACGCCAACGGCATCCTGCACGTCTCCGCGAAGGACAAGGCGACGGGCAAGGAGAACAAGATCACGATCAAGGCGAACTCGGGCCTGTCCGAGGCCGAGATCGAGCGGATGGTCAAGGATGCCGAGGCGAACAAGGCCGAGGACCATCGCCGCTTCGAGCTCGCG
>DATBKZ010000114.1:0-5292 GCA_036555615.1 Burkholderiales bacterium
TGCACAGGATCGATGCGAATGAAGCGTCCGTTCATGGATCACCAGTTTCGCTTTTTTGGCTTTTTACCGGAGCCGGGAATAATAGCCAAGGCCTAACGCAACGTCAAGATTAAAAAGTCATACAAATCATATAATTCCAAAATAACTCAAAAGTGAAATATAAGGAGTGAAAACAGCCCCTTCCAGGGCGGTCAGAAGGCGTTTTTCCACTCCCGGATTGCTGCCAGCACGCTCACCGGGTCATCCAGCGGCTTGCCGGCATGGCGCGCGGCCGAGGCGATGACGGCGGACTTGCCCACCCGGACGAACGGATTGGTGGCTTTTTCCTGCCCGATTGTGGAAGGAAGCGTCGGCTCCCCCCGGTCGCGCTGCTGCTTCGCCCTGCTCTCCAATTCGCGCAGGGCTGCATTATCGGGATCGGCGGCCTTCGCAAAGCGGATGTTCGACAACGTGTACTCGTGGCCGCAGTAGATGCGGGTCGCATCCGGCAGCCGCATCAAACGGGTGAGCGAGTCGTGCATCTGCCGCGGCGTGCCTTCGAACAGGCGCCCGCACCCCGCGGCAAAAAGCGTGTCGCCGCAGAACAGCAATCCGCCGCCATGAAAGGCGATATGGCTGCGCGTATGCCCCGGTATCTCCAGTACCTCGAATTCGATGCCGAAATGCGGCAGCGTGAAGCGCGCCCCGTCCGCGAGCCGATGCGTGACTTCGCGGATGCGCTCGTCGTGGGGCCCGTAAACGGGCGCGCGCCAGCGGGCGAGCAGCCCCGCGTTGCCGCCAACGTGGTCGGCGTGGTGATGAGTGTTGAGGATCGCGATGAGTTCGAGCTTCTGCGCGTCCAGATATTCCAGCACCGGCCGCGCGTCGCCGGGGTCCACGACCGCAGCGCACTTCGCGTCGCGGATCGTCCAGATGTAGTTATCCGCGAACGCACGCAGCGGGATGACTTCGAACTTGCCCATGGCTCAAGAACGTCCGATCACCTCGGCGACGCCGAGATTCGCCAGTTCATCGGCCCTCTCGTTCCCGGCGTTTCCCATGTGGCCGCGCACCCAGATCCACTCGATCTCGTGCAAGCCGGCCAACTCGTCGAGCCGGCGCCAGAGATCCACGTTCTTGACCGGCTTCTTGTCCGCGGTGCGCCAGCCCCGCCGCTTCCAGTCCTGGATCCATTTGCTGATGCCGAAGTGCACGTACTGGGAATCGGTGTGCAGCTGCGCGCGCGTTCCGTGCTCGAGCGCCTCCAGCGCGCGGATGACCGCCAGGAGCTCCATGCGGTTGTTGGTCGTATGCGCCTCTCCGCCGTGAAACTCGCGCAGCTTGCCGTCATGCTTGAGAAGTACGCCCCAGCCGCCGGGGCCGGGGTTGCCCTTGCACGCCCCGTCGGTGTAGATTTCGACGACGCTGCTCACTGCTCGTGAGTCACCGTGTTGCGCGCGGTCAGCGCTTCTTCAGGCCGCGCGACCCGCTTCGGCGCGGGGGCGAGGTTCTTGCTCGCCGCGAGGCGCTCGCTCCATTTGGGCATGATGAGCCGCATGCCGCGGACCCGCTTCACCGCCTGCAGGAAGAATACGCTGCCCGCAACCGGCCACCAGCGGTCGCCGGCTGCCTCCATGAATGCAAATCGCGCGAGCCACTTCTCGGTCGTGCACGGGGGCACGTAGCAGCCCATCTGGCCCGCGGTGATCTCGAGGCCCAGCAACGCGCACCAGTCCTTCAACCGCGCGAGCTGAATGAAGCGCCCGTTCCAGGGATAGGCCCTCTTGGTGCCAAAAATGCGCCGCAATCCCCACAGGCTCCAGGGGTTGAAGCAGGCGATCAGGACATGTCCCTCGGGCAGCAGCACGCGCGCGACCTCGCGCAATATCTGGTGCGGGTTGTCGCTGAACTCGAGCGCGTGCGGCAGCACCACCAGGTCGACGCTGTTGCTCGCGATGGGAAGGTCGCGAAAGTCCGCCCTCAGGCTGGCCACGCCGTCTACGTCCACCCGGCAGCGCAGCAGGATGCGGCTCGTGCGCAGGAGGTCGATTCCCGTGAGCCCGAGCTGAAATGCGTTGTAGCCGAAGATATCGGCCACCACCTTGTCGAAGTACGCCTGCTCGCGCTCGAGCAGGAAGCGCCCGAGCGGCGTGGCAAACCAGGCGGAGGCATCCTGTGAATGCGAGTTTGCAGGCATGGAGGCAGTTTATAATCAGGGCACCCACTTGAGAAGCGCGGAATCGAGCGTTTGAAGCGATGCGACAGATCGTACTGGACACCGAAACCACCGGTCTCGAGCCCGAGATGGGGCACCGCATCATCGAGGTCGCCGGCGTCGAGCTCGTCAACCGCCGCTTCACCGGCAACGACTTCCACCGCTACTTCAATCCCGAGCGCGAGAGCGAAACAGGCGCCCTCGAGGTTCACGGCCTGACCGCCGAATTCCTGAGCGACAAGCCGAAATTCCGGGACGTCGCCGCCGAATTTCTGGATTTCGTCGGCGGCGCCGAGCTGGTGATCCACAACTCCGCGTTCGACGTCGCCTTCCTCAACCGCGAGCTCGACCTGGCTGATCTCAAGCCGGTGACGGAGTATTGCCAGGGGGTGGTCGACACGCTGCGCATGGCGAAGGACCTGCACCCCGGCAAGCGAAACAGCCTGGATGCTCTGTGCGAGCGCTACCAGATCGACAACTCCGCGCGCACGCTCCACGGGGCACTGCTCGATGCGCGGCTCCTCGCCGAGGTCTATCTCGCGATGACGCGGGGGCAGGAGAGCCTGATGATGGAGGTCGAGGCGGCTCCCGCCGCGGCGGCATCCGACGGGGCCGCGCACGTCGCGCTCGATCTCGTCGTCATCCGCGCAACGAAAACGGAGCTCGCCGAGCACGCACGCATGCTCGCCGACATCGACAAGGCGAGCAAGGGCGCCACGCTCTGGCGCCGGTTCGAGAAGGCGTAATGACTCGCATGGTGTGGCGAATCGGCATGGATGCCACAAGAAGAAATATCCCCTCCTGCCCGAGGGTGAGCCGGGGTTTCGAGGACCATGTGTCCGAGCCGGCGAACGCCCGACGCGATGCAGCGCGGCGGGACGGACGGGGTCGCCGCAGGGCGGTCGGGGTGGTGGGCGATGCCTGAATACATCCCCCTCGTAACCCCACCGGAGCAGCTGACGGAACCGGCCCTGTGGTTCGCATTCCGGAAAGCGGAGATCCTGGTGGTAAACGGCGCCGGGCAGCCGGACCTGCCGCTATGCGAAGACCTCCTCTCGCATGGCATCAGGCCTCTCCGCAACGTCTATCTCGGCCTCTATGGCGGCCGGCACTGCTACGCGGTCGAGGTGCATGAGGCGCAGCAATTACCCCAGGGCTGGGCACCACTGGGACTGCGCGACCTTTTCGGAATGGTGGAAACCACGCTCGCGGCGCTGTCGGGGCGAGCCTACCAGCTCCTCGAATGGGACCGCAACAACCAGTATTGCAGCCGCTGCGGCGCGCCCAACGAGCCGCGCAGGGACGAGCGCTCGCGCGTCTGTCCCCGCTGCGGCTTCGTGAGCTATCCGCCCGTCTCGCCCGCGATCATGATCCTGGTCACGCACGGCGGGAAGCTGCTGCTCGCGCGCAAGCCGGCGTTTCCGCAGGGACGTTACTCCGCGCTTGCCGGCTTTGTCGAGCCGGGCGAGACGCTGGAAGACACGGTGGCTCGCGAGACCCGGGAGGAGGTCGGCGTTGAGGTAAAGAACATCCGCTACTTCGGCAGCCAGCCGTGGCCGTTCCCGCACTCGCTCATGATCGCCTTCACCGCGGAATACGCCGGCGGCGAGATCCGCCCGGACGGCGTGGAGATCGAGGAGGCGCGCTGGTTCGAGCCCGATCAGCTCCCGAAGCTCCCGCCGCCGATCAGCATCTCCCGGCGCCTGATCGACACCGTCGCCGGCAGGCTGACCCGGGGCGAGGCTGCCGCCGGACCCGGATAGCCGCGCGCTCATGCAGCGGGACTCACGCATCTTCATCGCCGGCCATCGCGGGCTGGCGGGCTCGGCGATCGCGCGCGCGCTGCAGGGCAGGGGGTATGGAAATCTGATCCTGAAGACGCGCTCGGAGGTCGATCTCACCGATCGCGCGGCGGTTCGGGCGCTCTTTGAGCGGGAGCGGCCCGAGTACGTCTTTCTTGCCGCAGCCAAAGCGGGCGGCATCCTCGTTAACAAGTCCTATCCGGCCGAGTTCATCTACCAGAACCTCGCGATCCAGACGAATGTGATCGACGAATCGAAGCGAGCAGGCGTGAAGCGATTGCTGTTCCTGGGCGCGTCCTGCATTTATCCCCGGGATTGCCCGCAGCCGATGCGGGAGAGCTATCTGCTTACCGGGCCGCTGGAGTTTACGAATCACCCGTACGCGATTGCCAAGATTGCTGGGGTCGAGATGTGCTGGTCCTACAACCGGCAGTACGGGACGCGTTTCCTGACGGCGGTGCCGAACAATCTCTACGGACCCGGGGACAACTACGACCTCGAGTCCGGCCACGTCATGGCCGCGTTCATCCGCAAGTTTCACGAGGCCAAGACCGGCAGGACGAAGGCGGTCACGCTGTGGGGCACGGGAACGCCGCGGCGGGAGATGCTCCACAGTGACGATATGGGCGAAGCCTGCGTGTCGCTTGTGGAGTTGCCGGATGCCGCGTTCGACAACCTCGTCGCCAACGATCCGAAATCACCGCATCCGCCGCTCGTGAACATCGGCAGGGGCGAGGACTTTGCGATCAAGGAGCTTGCGGACCGCGTGCGTGAGGTCGTCGGCTATCGCGGTGAGATTCGGTGGGATACGGCCAAACCCGATGGCGCGCCCCAAAAGCTCCTCGACATCAGCCGCATGAAAGCCCTCGGCTGGTCCCCCAGGATCCCGCTCGAAACAGGCCTCCGTGGCGCCTACCAGGACTTCCTCACCCGCTTCCACCGGGGAAGCTCCTGACTCCTGCTCCCCTCCTGTCCGAGGAGGGGTGCTCGTGAAACGAGCGAGGTGGTGGAAGGCCTTAGGAGGCTTGCTTGTTATTCGATGAGGTAGTAGGTAGTAACCTTGAACTTTCCACCAGTTAGGGGCATTCTTTGAAGCGACCGAACAACTTCCGGCGACATCCCGGTCGCGCCCGCAAGAAATTCCAAGAAGAAAGCGCAGTGAAAGGGTGCAGCGCCACCGGATATCTGCTTGACGGCTAGCGACCTGCGACACAAAGATCATTGCCTTAAGAGGAGTAGGGCATGACAACTCCCAACAAAACGACCTACAACCCGCGACTGGGGATGCTGGCGGCA
>DATBKZ010000115.1:0-10359 GCA_036555615.1 Burkholderiales bacterium
GGTGGCGGTTGGGATCTGGTTCCGGATTTCCGGTACTGGTACTGGCTCTATTAGGGAGTTGTCCTGATCAATTGACCAGGTGGGCGGGAAATCCGGAGAAGATCGCGACCGCTCTGACGGGACCCGCCCCGCGGCCTGCGCGCTACGCACAGGATGAACAGTCGGAGGCGAACGGTCGCGTTCTTGAGATAGGTTCGAGTGATGAGTGATAGGGGCCAGTCAATCGGTGACGGGCTTCACCTGTCACGCGTCATGCCGTTGCTAAATCAGCAGCGGCTGTGGCGGCTTGTCGCCGTTTCCGCCCTCGGTGGTCCGCGGCGGCCGCCGCCGCAGCTTGGAGATATCTCCTTCGACGGCGATCGCGCGTGCATGGCTGATGTTCTTCTCGAGCTCGTCGAAATAGAGGTTCTGGCCGCCGAAATGGCGCTCGACATAGGTGTAGCAGCCGCCGAGATCCTCTCGCAGGCGCTTGGTCGCCCCCTGGTAGAAGCGCGGCGTCTTGAAGATGAGGTCGGCCGCTGACGCGAACACGATCTCCTCGCTGCCGTCCTTGTGGCGCCGGCGGGCGATGCCGCCGCGCACGAACTCCGGATAGAGCCGGTCGTAGCACTTCTCGAGATAGCAGCGGTCTGCCATCTGCGCCAGGATGTCGGCGCTTCCCAGCAGATTGCCGAGCAGGCGGAACTCGGGCGCGCCGGCGCGGATCCGGTCCACCGGGATTTCGTAACCCGTGAAATGCACGATGCGCGTGGCGGCCAGCACGAGGTCTGCCATGCCGATCTTCGGGAGATACTCCTCCAGAAACTGGGCGCCGCGCGAGACGTGCACGGTGGTGTACTCGGCGCCGTTCTCGTGCTTGGTGTCCTTGCGGCGGCGGATATAGCCGCAGTCGTGATAGAGCGCGGCGACGATACCGAGGCGAAACAGGCGCTCGTTGATCGTCCCGGCGCCGGTCGTGCGCACGCACCCGTCCAGCAGCCGCGCCATGCCAAGCGTCACGTCGAGCACGTGCTGGAGGTCGTGGTAGTCCGTGTCACACTCGTGGAAGGCGGGATTCTCGCCCCGGTAGAGGCGCGCGAGGTCGGTGAAGGCCTGCGGGAGATTGTGCGCGGTATCCTGCTGGTAGAGATCCTGGTAGATGCGACAGACCGCCTCGGAGACATGCTGCGGGTCGGTCGTGTTGATCTGGTTGGTGACGTCGTACTCGTTGCGTCTTTGTGCTTCCGCTGCCATCCCGCCCTCGAAGAAACGCGAACAACTTATGATGGATTCTGCCGTGTATTAGACTATAATGAAATTGATCGCGCAATGCGGCATAACATGCGGAAACAAAATGTTTTTCCGGCAAAATGTGCACTTTGTCACGCGCGCCTGGAGCGCGCGTGATTGAACGTGGAGCGCGCGCTGCGTTGACCTAGCGCGGAACTGAACATCGCAAGACTGATCATGGCCATTCACCCGAAAACGATCTACTCGAAGACTCCCAAGGGAGTGCTCGAAGTCAAGAACAAGACCTCCAAGCTGCCGCGCGATGCGGGGATGGTGTTTCTTGCCGTGGACGGCAAGTCCACTGCGGCCGATCTCCTCAAGAAGTCGGGCATGGACGAGAAGAAGCTGCACCAGACGCTCGAGAAGCTGGCGGCAGACGGCTTCATCCGGGTGTTTACGGCGCCCGAGCCGCCCAAGGGCACCTCTGCTGCCACGGTGGCGGCGGGATCGATCCCGGGGCCGGGTGCGGAAGACGACCTCGACTTCACCTCCCCCACCGCCATGTCCAAGCTCAATGCCGAGGCGACTTCGCGCGCCAAGGCCGAGGCCGATGCGAAGGCCCGCGCCCTTGCGGCGGCGCGGGCGGCGGCGGAAGCCAAGGTCCGCCAGGAAACGGAATCGCGGGCCCGCGCCCAGGCCGAGGCCAAAGCGAAAGAGGAGTCGGAAGCAAAGGAAAGAGCCGAGGCCGCTGCGAAGGCGGCGGTTGAGGCGCGGGCCAAGGCCGAGGCTGAAGTCCGGGCGGCCGCGAACGCCAACGCCAAGGCGGCGGCCGAGGCACGGATCAAGGCGGCGATGGAAGCCAAGGCGCGCGCCGAAGCCGAAGCCAAGGCGCGCGCTGAAGCCGAGGCACGGGCCAAGGCCGAGGCCGAGCGCAAGGCGGCGGCTGAAGCCAAAGCGAAGGCAGAGGCGGAGGCGCGGGCCCGCGCCGAGGTCGACGCGCGCGCGCATGCCGAGGCGGAGACCAAGGCCAAGGCCGCGGTCGAGGCGCAGATGAAGGCGCTGCAGGAGGCGCTCGCCCAGGCCGAGAAGCGTGCGAAGCAGGAATCTGAGGAGCGCGCCCGCGTCGAGTCCGAGATCAAAGCGCGTGAGGACGCCGAGCGCAGGGCGCGCGAGGAGGCCGAGGCGCGCGCCAAGGCGGCCGAGGAAGCCGTGACCCAGGCGCGCGCGATGGCGGAGGAGGCGGCGCGAGCCAAGGCACAAGCCGAGGCGAAGCTCGCGCTCGAGGCCGTGGGCGAAGGCGGTGCAGCCGCCCGCGCCCATATGGAATCGGCGCTGAAAGCGCTCGAGGATGCGAAGGCAAGAGCGCGCGCGGAGGCTGAAGCGCGCACCGAAGCCGAGCGCCGCGCGAAAGCGGAGGCCGATGCGCGCGTGCGCGAGGAAAAGGAGCGCAAGCGGCGCGAAGAAAAGGAACGCCGGGAGCGCGAGGAGGCGGATGCGCGCACCAAGGCGCAACTGCGCGAGCTGCAGGAGCAGGCGCGCCGCGCCAAGGAAGAGGCCGAGAAGAAAGCGGAAATCGAGCGCAAGGCACGCGAGGAGGCCGAAGCCAAGGTCGAGGCCGAGCGCAGGGCGCGCGAGGAAGCCGAGCGCAAGGCCGCCGCCGAAGCCAGGGCACGCGAGGAATTGCTTGCCAAGGCGCGGATCGAGGCCGAGGCCAAGGCCCGCGCCGAGGTTGAATCCATGATCCAGGCCGAGCGCAAGGCGCGCGAGGACGCAGAATTGAAGGCGCAGCAGGAGATCGCCGCCAAGGCCGCGGCGGAGCAGCGCGCGCGCGAGGAAGCCGAGCGCATGGCCGAGGTGGCGCGCAAGGCCCGCGAGGAAGCCCAGCGCAAATCACGCGAGCTGGACAGCAGCGGCGACTACTCCCCGGAGGCGCAGCGGGTCCGCGCCGAGGTCGAGCGCATCGCGCGCAAGGCCGAGGAAGCCGTAGCGCAGGCGCGCGCGCAAGCGGAGGAGGAGCGCAAGGCGCGGGCCGCGGCCGAGGATCGCGCCAAGATGGAGGCAGTGGCGCGCGTCATGCAGGAGCAGCAGATGCGCTCGGGGGCCGAGGACGAGATCAAGTCCCGCGTCCAGGACGAGATCAAGGCGCGCGAGCGCGCGGAGGTGGAGGCCGACGCCCGCTACCGGCAGGAGGCCGCGGCGCGTGCCAAGGCGGCTGCCGAGGAACGGAAGAGGCGCGAGGCCGAGGGCAAGGGCGGCAAGCCGGTTGCCGCGGTCAAGCCGACCAACTGGAAACGGACAATCGGCATCAGCGCCGCCGTGCTGCTTGCCGTCGCCATCGGGCTGCTGCACGTCGTGCCGCTCAACAACTTCATCGGGGGCGCGCAGCGGGTCATGGCGCAACGTCTGGGCGTGCCGGTGACGATCGCCAACCTGCGCTACGCCCTGCTGCCCTTCCCGGAGCTGACGCTGGAGCGCGTCGGCATCGGCAAGCTGCAGGAGATCAAGATCGAGAACATTGTCGTCAGCGCATGGCCGACGATCCTGTTGGGCGACTCCTACGAGTTCACCAACGTCGAAGTCAACGCGCTCACCACGGACCAGGAATCGCTCGCGCTGGTTCCGGGCTGGGTGCGGCCGCAGGGCAGCGCCCAGCGGCTCAGCGTGCGGAACGTCAAGCTGAACCGGGTGCGGCTGGCGGTGAAGAATCTCGACTTGCCGATTTTTGATGCCGACGTCACGCTGGGCGTCGACGGCGCGGTGCAGCGCGCGGTCCTCTCCGACGGCAAGGCCAGAGCCGAGATCACGCTTCGGGACAACGCCGTGCGGGTCGCGCTCGACGGGCGCAACTGGCGCGCGCCGATCGGGCCTCCGGTCGAATTCGACGACGTCGTCATGGAAGCGATCGTGGAGCCGCAGCAAGCCAGGATCACGGCCTTCACGGGCAAGGTCGGCCGCGCCACGATCAAAGGCAGCGCGCGCGCGAGCTGGGAAAGCGGCATACGGCTCGAAGGCGACTTCTCGGTGGCCAACGGCGAGCTCGCCCAGCTGATGGCGAATTTCACCAATGATTTCACGGCAAGCGGAACGCTTACCGCCAACGTGACCTACGCGACGCAGGGCAAGACGCTGCAGAACCTGTTCGACGATCCCAGGGTCGAGGCAAGCTTCAACATCGAGAAGGGCTCGATCAACAATGTCGACATCATACGGGCCATGCGCTCCCCTTCGCGCGACGGGGTGCGCGGGGGGAAGACGGGATTCAATTCGCTCGCCGGCGCGATGCAGCTCGTGAACAATCGCTACGCCTTCCGCCAGCTTCAGCTTTCATCCGGCCCCATGAACGCCTCCGGAGCCGTCGACCTCGCACCCAACGGCGATTTGTCGGGGCGGATCAACGCCCAGCTCGGGTCGAAATCCGTGATCGTCGCCCGCGGCAACCTGCTCGTTACCGGCAATCTCAAGACACCGGTGCTCAAGTAACAGCCAGAAACGGCCCGTTGCTCGCTGCCGGTCACGCCTGACGGGCGGGCAGCCAGCAGCACAAGAAAAAAGCCCGCTTGCGCGGGCTTTTTCCTGATGCGGGTCACAGCTAACCGGCCTTAAGCGCGGCGATGCGCTCGTCGAGCGGTGGGTGCGACATGAACAGCCGGGCGAAACCACCGCCACCCGAGATCCCGAATGCCGAGATTTGCGCCGGCAGCTGCGATTGCTCGTGGTTCAGCTTCAGGCGCTCGAGGGCGGCGATCATCTTGCCCCGTCCCGCAAGCGTCGCGCCGCCCGCGTCGGCGCGGAACTCGCGCAGTCGCGAGAACCACATCACGACGATGCTCGCGAGCACGCCGAGCACGATCTGGGCGACGATGACGGTGATGAAGAACGCCGGTCCCTGCCCGCGCTCGACCTTGAACACCACCCGATCGACGATGGTGCCGACCACGCGCGAGAGGAAGATCACGAAAGTATTCACCACTCCCTGGATGAGCGTGAGCGTCACCATGTCTCCGTTGGCGACGTGGGTCACCTCGTGACCAAGCACCGCTTCCGCCTCATCCTGAGACATGTTCTGGAGCAGCCCGGTGCTGACCGCAACCAGCGCGTTGTCGCGGTTCCACCCGGTGGCGAATGCGTTGATCTCGGGCGAATCGTAGACCGCGACCTCCGGCATGCCGATGCCGGCCGCGGCGGCCTGGCGCTTGACGGTGTCCACCAGCCAGCGCTCGGCCATGCTGGACGGCACCTCGATCACGTGGGCGCCGGTTGCCGACTTCGCCATCCATTTCGAGATGAGCAGGGAGATGAAGGAGCCGCCGAAACCGAAGACTCCCGCAAACACCAGCAGGCCGAATAGATTGAGCCCGGTTTCCTGCGCCAGCAGGCGGTCGATTCCGAGCACCTGCATCGTGATGCTCAGCACGAGCAGCACGGCAAAGTTGGTCGCTACCAGCAGGAAGACACGTTTCATGGGCGTGGAACCCTCCGGTTGTCGGTGTGCCCGTTAGATGGGGGCGGAGTGCTTGAGTTCAACGGCGGGCGCAGCCCCCGCCGCGCGCGCATTCTAGCGGATTTTCCTGGCGCCAGAACCTGCGGGCGCGATGCCCGACCCCGGCATGCCCGCGGTGTCGTCCGGGTCTTTTGAGCATGGCGTCTAGGCAGTCGGGGGCACCCGCATCGCAAGCTGCGTTCCGCCCGACGCGGCGACCAGCGGCTCGATCGCATTGGCGTAGTACGCCAGCAGCGCCCCGTCCTCGGGGCTGGCGTGGTAGAGCCCGTCCTGCTCCACCACGATGCGGCGCAGTAACAGCATCCGGAGACCGACGCCGATGGCATAGTCAAGATCACCGCGGGGAACGTAGATGTGCGCGCCAGCCTGCTCGAGCCGCAGGATGAGGTCGTACGCCGCCGACTTGAGCTCGAGCTCGGACCATCCGCTGTCGCGGCGGGACAGGACGACAGTGGCAATCAGGGAAACCGGAAGCACGGGGACGATGCGCGCGATTGCCTCCATGATCTGGACGCCGACCCGCTCCACCGCGTGGTGCCGCTCGGCCTCGTCGAGCTGCCGGAAATCGACGTCGTGCCGCCGTACGTAATCGCGCATGGAGATCGGATTGCCGAAGTTGACACAGGCGTAGCCGAAGCGGTACCAGCGTCCGGTCAGCATCAGCCACACGTTGTCCGCCACGAATGCGGCGGCGCGCGCGGCCGCGTAGAGTCGTCCGCGGGGCGCCGCCGCAGGATCGAGCTTGCGCAGCAAGGTGCGGTCCTCGAGCACCCGGTCATAGTTGATGCCGACGGGTATGAACACGACATCGCGCTCGCCGGCGGGGTCGAAGGCTTTCAGCATGTAGTCGAGCAGCCCCAGCCGGGGCGGACGCAGCCTGCCGTCGGCCGACAGTCCGCCCTCGGGGTAGACCGCCTGCGGCACGCCGGCCTCCACCGCCATCTGCACGTAACGCTGCAGGACCAGGCGGTAGAGGGGATCGCCGGAATTGCGCCGGACGAAATAAGCACCCATCGAGCGGATCAGCTGCTGCAGCGGCCACACGCGCGCCCATTCGCCCACCGCGTAGGACAGCGCGACTCGCTCGGCCGCGAGAAACGCCACCAGCACGTAGTCCATGTTGCTGCGGTGGTTCATCACGAAGACCACCGACGATTTCGGATTGAGCGCCGCAAGGGCCTGCGTATCCGTATAGCCGAGCCGGACGCGGTAGAGGAGCTTGGCGAGCGCCTTTCCGAGCCGGTAGCCCGCGCCGAAGTAGAGATAGGCGTTGAACGCCGGCACGATCTCGCGCGCGTAGCGATCGACGCGCGCCGCGACGACTTCGCGCGGCAATCCCTTCCCGGCGCACTCGCGCGCGATGCCTTCCTGCACCTTCGGGTCGTGGACCAACCGGTCGATCAGGACATGGCGCCGCGTCAGCTTGAACTGCGGCAAGTCGAAATTAAGGCGCGTGCTGATCTCGCGGATGACCCGGTTCACCTTGCGGCGAAGGTACCAGCGCACGCCCGGCACCAGCAGTCGCTCGAGCAGGGCCCACAGCGCCAGCACGAGCAGCACGACGAACAGCCAAACTGGCAATGTCACTGTCGAATCCATGTCCGGGCTTCAGCCATCAGCGGCGAGCCGCCAGCATGAAGGGCGCGGACCGCATTGGCCGATTGCTGACAGTTGAGGCTGACAGCGCAATCATGTTCTCAATCATAGGTCAACTTCCGCTATCAGGGCGCCGGCGCACCATGACATTGTGCTTGGCGGAGGCAAGGCGGCCGATGGTATCCTTCGGCTGTGAACTCACAGCTTCCCTGATCTGCGCGGCATGCACCTGACAAGCATTTTCGATCCGGAACTATCCACGCAGGAGCTTCGCGGCTTCACGCGAACAGTGGCAGAGATCGAGTGGCTGCTGCTCATCCTGGTATTGCTCTACCAGGTCGTGTTTCCGCTGGACGGAGAGGCCTCGGCCGCGCTCGCCATGGCCATGTTCATCTTCGCAGCATTCGTGCTGTCGTTTCACTACGCGAACTTCTACCGGACGGAGACCCACTGGAAGATCACCATCGAGACTGCGATGATGATCGTATTCGTCACCTGGGTACTGGCATACACCGGGGGCCCCGAGAGCCCGCTGCGCGAACTCTATCTCCTGGTAATCATCGTTGCCGCTCTGACGCTGGGGAAGATCGTCACGCTGATCGAGCTCGCCCTGATCATGGGCTGCTACATCTGGCTCGCGTACCCGCTGGAAGCGGGGGAGCTCCTGACGCTGCCCTACGGCACCAAGCTGCTCGCGCAGATGGCGCCCATGCTGCTGGTTGCTTACATCACGTCGATGCTGGCGGCGGACATCCGCACCGCATACGGCTACTCCTACCGGCAGCTGAAGCGGTTGTCTGAGACCGACGAGCTGACCGGTGCGATGAACAAGCGCGGCTTTACGATGGCGGCGAAACAGGTTTTCCGACAGGCCGAGCGCTACGCGCGGCCCTTCAGCGTCTTGCTGGTGGATTCGGACAGCCTCAAGACGGTCAATGACACCCTGGGACATGAGGCAGGCGATCGCCTCCTCAAGCTGATCGTGCAGTGCATTCAGAACGAGCTGCGCAAGAGCCCCATGCGCGAGTCGGACATCGTGGCGCGGGATGGGGGCGATGAGTTCGTCGTCCTGCTGCCCGACACCCCGCACGCCGGCGCCGCCGGCGTCGCGGAGCGCATCCGGAAAGCCGTCGAGTCGTCTCCGATTTCCGCACACGGTCAAACCGTTAATGCGACCGTGAGCATCGGGATCGCCTCCTATCCGGAGCACAGCTCGAACCTGGACTCCGTCCTGGA
Organism: Burkholderiales bacterium; assembly: GCA_036555615.1. GTDB lineage: Bacteria > Pseudomonadota > Gammaproteobacteria > Burkholderiales > SG8-41 > SG8-41. The sequence goes on from DATBKZ010000115.1 coordinate 8,543, forward strand.
GAAAGCGGACCGGGCCATGTACGCCGGCAAGACCTCCGGGAAAAACCGCGTAACGGTAGCGACCGCCTGAGGGACAAGCCGTCACCTTTCGCGGCATTCCCGCAAGCGGTGCAGGCGGAAATAATCCTCGTTGTCGTAGAAATCTTCCCGCCCGTTGCCCTGGTACCAGCCGGGCACGCCCAGCATGGGCACCACTGCGAGCTCGCGCGTTGTCGCCAGGCTCCGTGGTTCGGACAGATATGCGGCGAGGCTCGAATCCAGGTCGGCGACCTGCTCGGCAAGCGGAAGCGCAAACAACCGGGGCTCGACTTCCAGCAGGACGCCGCGGCCCGTGATGCCAATGAAAGGACGCAGCGCCTTTTCATAGAGCGCATGGCCAAAGACCCAGAAGCGCAGGCGTGAGCGCAGCCGGGCGCGCTTGCCCCAGAACAGCTCTTTCCAGCGCCATTCTCGCAGCAGCCCGAGCAGCTCGTCGTCGCACGAGGCGACGATGACCCCGCCTTCGTCGAGCAGCGTGAGCGCGTCCTGCGCCGGGCCGCGATTGGCGGCGCCGGCAGCGCGTTGCGCCACGAGCGCTTCGAAATGACGTGCGTTCAGCGCCGCCTTGGCGCGCGGGAACGTCAGCCACACCAGCAGGTTCAGGAGATCATGCCAATTGCGGTCGCGAAACACCATCTCGCCCCTGAGATGGATCCGCGCTTCGTAGCGTTCCTCGAAGTGCTTCATTCGGCCCCCCGCCGGCGCGAGGCGCAACGGCAGGCCGCCGCGAGTCATCACCGGGTTCTCGCCGGGCTCGAGCAGGCGCTGAAGCACCGGGCGCGCGGGCCAGTCCGGCACAGCCAGCGCACCGGCGTGCGCACGGAGGGGCTCGAACATCGGCGAGCGTGCGAGGAAACCGGGGTCCCACTCCGCAAGGGATGAGGGATGAGGGGTGAGCCGGGAATTCGAAGAAGGTGCCTGCGCACCTTCGAGCCGGCGAACGCCCGACGCGATGCAGCGCGTCGGGACGGGGAGGGATCTGGAATCGTCGGTCACGCCGTTGACCAGTGTACACTTCGCGCTTCGTCGTTTTGCGCCGGGATTATGGCAGAGCGCATTGAATGCGCGGTGATCGGTGCCGGCGTCGTCGGGCTCGCCATCGCGCGGCGGCTGGCGACGAGAGGCCGCGAAGTCGTCGTGCTGGAAGCGGAGAGTGCCTTTGGCACCCACACCAGCGCGCGCAATTCCGAGGTCATCCACGCGGGCATCTATTACCCCACGGGCTCGCTCAAGGCCAGGCTGTGCGTGAGCGGGCGCAAGGCGCTCTACCGCTATTGCGCCGAGCGCGGAGTCCAGCACCAGCGGATCGGCAAGATCATCGTCGCGTGCGAGGAAAGCGAGCTCGACGGCCTGCGACGCTACAAGGAGCAGGCCGAGACCAACGGCGTCGACGACCTGAAGATGCTGGACCGCGACGCGCTTGCCGCACTCGAGCCTGAAGTGCGCGGTATTGCGGGCTTCCTTTCGCCGTCCACCGGCATCATAGACAGCCACGGCCTCATGCTCGCCTATCTCGGCGACGCAGAGCGCCACGGCGCGTCCCTCGCGCTCGGCTCTCCCGTCGTGTCCGGACGTGTTACGGAGAGCGGCATCGTGCTCGAGGTGGGCGGCGCAGAGTCCACGACACTCGAATGCGCGATGGTCGTGAACTGCGCGGGGCTCAACGCGCAGTCCGTCGCACGCTCGATCAGGGGCATTCCCCCGGGAACCATCCCTCCGACCTATCTCGCGATCGGCCACTATTACACGCTCTCCGGCGCCGCCCCTTTCCGGCGGCT
>DATBKZ010000116.1:0-11137 GCA_036555615.1 Burkholderiales bacterium
TGCGCAGCGAACGCTATTACGGGAAGATCTCCCGCAGCTTCACGCTGCCGCACGACGTGGACGAAGGCAAGGTCGTGGCCAAGTATGCCGACGGCGTGCTGAAGCTCACGCTCCCGCTGAAGACCCAGGCGAAGGCCAGGAAGATCACGGTGAGCTGAGCGGGAGGCGGCAATGACTGCGGCGAGAGTCCGCAAGCCCGCTCGCGTCAGGCCCGCGGCCGCGGCCAGTGAACCGCAGCTGTGCGGCTGCGGGCTGCGGGTCGATGCCGATGAGCGGCTCCATCTGATCAGGGCCTGCGCCTTCTTCAGGGCTGATCGTTTTCGTGAGGCGGAGCCCGGGAGCATACGCGGAGAAGACCTGCGGAAAGCGGCCCGCGACGTGGATACGGCGCTGCGCGGGCGCAAGAGACGCAAGAAGCGGTGATGCCGCGCTTCCTTGCCATCGTGGCGTTTGCTGCGGGCGCGCTCGGTATTACGCCGGCAGGTTGGGGCGCGGAGATGCCCGACCTCGAGCGCGGCCGCAGGCTCTACGAGAACCACTGCGTCGTCTGCCACACGGCCAAGGTGCACCGGCGCGTGCCATCGTTGCCTCTCGGCGAGGACGATCTGCGATACATCGTGAATCTCTGGGCATCCCAGCAGGGCGTGCGCTGGAGCCCCGAGGATATCGAGGACGTCGTCCACTACCTGAACCGCACGCATTACCGGTTCGAGAAATAGCCTTTCGGCGCCTGCCGGCGCGGGCGGGGCGCGCGTCCGCTACACTGACGCCCATGGCCGCCCAACCCTTCATGCGCCATTACTTCGCGCCGCTGCTCGAGCCGGAGTCGGTCGCCATCATCGGCGCGAGCGAGGACAAGGGCTCGGTCGGCCTGGTGCTGGTCGAGAACATGCTCGCCGCGGGCTACCGCGGGCAGCTTTTCGCGGTCAATCCAAAATACCGCAAGGTGCGCGATTTGCCGTGCGTGCCGGCGATCGGGGAGGTGCCGCGTCGGGTGGATCTCGCCGTGATCGCGACGCCGGCGGCGACAGTGCCGGGGATCATCGAGCAGTGCGGCGCGGCTGGCGTGCGCGCGGCGGTCGTCGTGAGCGCCGGCTTTTCCGAGTCCGGCCCTGCCGGTACGGCGCTCGAGCGCGCGCTGCTCGAGAACGCGCGCCGCTACCGGCTGCGCGTGCTCGGCCCGAACTGCCTCGGCGTAATGCGGCCCGACATCGGGCTGAACGCCACCTTCGCGCACGGCCACGCCCGGCCGGGATCGCTCGGGCTGATCTCGCAGTCAGGCGCGGTGTGCACGGCGATGCTCGACTGGGCGGCCGCGCATGAGGTGGGTTTTTCCTGCGTGGTATCGCTCGGGGGTTCGACCGACGTCGACTTCGGCGAGCTGGTGGACTATCTGGTCAACGATTCGCGGACCGCGCACATCCTGCTCTACATCGAGGGCGTGCGCGATGCGCGCCGCTTCATGAGCGCGCTGCGCGCCGCCGCGCGGGTGAAGCCGGTGATCCTGATGAAAGTCGGGCGCAATCCGGCCGCCTCGCGCGCCGCGGTATCGCACACCGGCGCCATGGTGGGCACGGACGACGTGTTCGAGGCCGCGGTGCGCCGCGCGGGCGCCGTGCGGGCGCGCAACATCGGCCAGCTCTTCGCGGCCGCGCAGGCGCTGTCCGCGAATGTGCGGCCGCGCGGAGAGCGGCTTGCGGTGATCACCAACGGCGGCGGCCCGGGCGTGATGGCAGCCGACCGCGCCGGCGATCTCGGCATCCCGCTCGCGCAGCTCTCGGGCGCGACGATCGAGGCGCTCAGGCAGGTGCTGCCGCCCAACTGGTCGCAGAGCAACCCCATCGACCTCATCGGCGATGCGGACGTGGGACGCTATCGCGCGGCGCTCGGCGCCTGTCTCGCCGACCCCGGGGTGGACGGCGTCCTGGTGATCCTCGCGCCGCAGGCCATGACCGCGGCGATGGAAGTGGCGCGCGTCGTCGTCGAGTGCGCGAAGACGAGCGACAAGCCGCTGCTCGCCTGCTGGATGGGTGAAGCGCAGGTCGCGAAGGCGCGGCGGCTGCTCGACACGCACGGCATCCCGGCCTTTCGGGCGCCCGAGCCCGCGATCGAGATGTTCGCGCACGTCTCGGCGTTCCACCGCAACCAGCAGTTGCTCCTGCAGACCCCCGGGCCCCTGTCGCACCATCCCGATCCGGACGTCGCCGCCGCCCGGCTCGTGATCGACAGTGTGCTCGCGGACCGCCGCACGGTGCTCTCCGAATTGGAGTCGAAGGCGGTGCTCGCCGCGTTCCACGTGCCGATCGCGCGCGCGATGCGCGTGCGCTCGCCCCACGAGGCGATGCTGGTTGCGGGGCAGATCGGGTTCCCGGTGGTCATGAAGGTCGATTCGCCCGATATCACGCACAAGTCCGACGTCGGCGGCGTGCGGCTCGGCATCGCGAACGCGCAGGCCGCCCAGGACGCATACCGCGAGATGACCGAAAGCATGAAGCGGCTGCGGCCGGAGGCGCGCCTGGAGGGCGTCATCGTCGAGCCCATGATCGCGCGGCGGAACGGGCGTGAGCTGATGATCGGCGTCGTGCACGACCCGGTCTTCGGCCCGGCGATCACCTTCGGCACCGGCGGCACCGCAGTCGAGGTGCACGCCGACCGCGCGGTCGCGCTGCCGCCGTTGAACGGATTGCTGATCGAGGAGCTCATCCGCGGCACCCGCGCGAGCCGGCTGCTCGGCGAGTTCCGCCGCATGCCGGCGGCGAACCGCGAGGCGCTCGAAACGATGCTGCTGCGCGTCTCGGAGATGGTGTGCGAGCTGCCGGCGATTCGCGAGATGGACATCAATCCCGTCCTGGTGGACGAAGCGGGGGCGATCGCGCTCGATGCGCGCATCGTGGTCGCCCACCCGCGCACGGCCCTGCCGCGCTACGGGCACATGGCGATACACCCGTATCCCGCGCATCTGGTCTCGGAGTGGACGGCGCCGAACGGAGTGCGGCTGACGGTGCGCCCGATCCGGCCGGAGGACGCGGAGATCGAGCGCGATTTCGTGAGGCAGCTCTCGCCCGAAGCGCGGTATTACCGCTTCATGAGCACCATGCGGGAGCTATCGCCGCAGACGCTCGCCCGCTTTACGCAGATCGACTACGACCGTGAAATGGCGCTGATTGCGGTGGTCGCCAGGAACGGGCGCGCGGAGGAGGTTGGCGTCGCGCGCTACGTCACGAATCCCGACGGCACCTCCTGCGAGTTCGCGATCGTGGTGGCCGATGAATGGCAGGAGCACGGCCTCGGCCACCACCTCATGTCGCAGCTCATCGAGATTGCGCGCTCGCGGGGGCTTGCGACGATGAGCGGCGACATCCTGGCGGTCAACCAGCCGATGCTGGCGTTCGTGGCCAACCTCGGCTTCGCGATCGGGGAAGTGAAGGGCGAAGCGGATCTCAAGCGCGCGACGCTCGCGCTCGAGCGCTGATGAAGCCGCGGCACGAGACCGTCGGCTCGTACCTCGTGACGTCCGTCGGGCGCGGGCGCCCGGAGGAAACCGCCGCCGAGCTCGTGCGGCGCCTTGCCGTGGAAAAGCCGGCGAGCCTCGAGCTGGTGTGCGTCACCGATGACGCCGGGCGGTTCCTCGGCGCGTTTCCCGGCAGGCGCGCATTGACGCTCGGGAGCGCTGTCACGCTGCGCGAGGCGATGGATGCAGGATTTCCACGCATCGGGCCCGATGACGACCAGGAGACCGCGGCCTCGCTCGCGCTGCATCATGGCGTCGATGCATTGCCGGTGGTGGACCGCGCGGGCGTGCTGCTCGGCGTGATGCCCACGCAGGCCCTTCTGCAGGTGCTGCGGCGCGAGCACGTCGAGGACCTGCACCGGCTCGCGGGCATCCGGCGCGAGACCGCGAAGGCGCGCCACGCCATCGAGGACCCCCCGCTGCGCCGCGCCCGCCACCGGCTGCCCTGGCTGATCGCCGGCCTCGCCGGCGGTGCGCTCGCCACCGCCGCGATGGCGGGATTCGAAGCGACGATCGAGCGGGTGGTGGCGGTCGCATTCTTCGTGCCGGCGCTCGTCTATCTTGCCGACGCGATCGGCACCCAGAGCGAGGCAATCGCCGTCCGCGGGCTGTCGCTCACGCGGGCCGGCATTCGCCACCTGCTCGCGGGGGAGCTGCGCACCGGCATGCTGATCGGCGTTGCCCTCGGCGTAATCGCTTTTCCGCTGATCGTGCTCACCTTCGGCGACGCGCGCCTGGCGGCGGCGGTCTCGACCTCGATCTTCATCGCCGGCAGCGTCGCGGCCGGGATCGGCATCGGCCTGCCCTGGCTGCTCGCGCGCCGCGGCATCGACCCGGTATACGGCAGCGGTCCCCTGGCGACGGTCGTACAGGATGTTCTCACCATCCTGGTCTATTTCATGGTACTGCAGGCTTTTGGAATCTGAGGGGCACGGCGCCCGGCGAGGTCAAAATGGCAGTGTTCGAGATCGATGCGTATTCCCCGCGGCAGGTCGCCGCGCAGGTCCAGGCTGTGGGCGTCGTCAAGGCGCGGCTGCCCCTGCTGGCGATGTACATGCTGGGCGTATGCGCCGGAGGATTCATCGGGCTGGGGTCGCTCTACTCCGTGCTCGTGTTCTCCGACCCGACGCTGCCGTTTGTCGCGGGCCGGCTGCTCGGGGGAGTCGCCTTCTCGCTCGGGCTCGTGCTCGTGGTGGTCGCGGGCGCCGAGCTCTTCACCGGCAACAATCTCCTCGTGATGGCGTGGGCCGACGGCATGATCACGACGGCGGAGGTCGCCAGGAACTGGATCGTGGTCTACCTCGCCAACGCGGTCGGAGCGATCGGGCTCGCGCTGGTGGTGTGGCTGTCGCAGCACGGCGACTTGAATCAGGGCGCGGTCGCGGCAACGTACGTGGAAATTGCAGCGCTCAAGACGGCACTGCCCTTCTGGGAGGCTTTCTTCAAGGGAGTGCTCTGCAACCTGCTGGTCTGCCTCGCAGTGTGGATGGCGATGGCCGGGCGCGGCGTCACTGACAAGATCATCGCGGTCGTGTTTCCGATCTCGGCGTTCGTCGCCGCGGGCTTCGAGCACTGTGTTGCCAACATGTACCTCATCCCGCTCGGCATCCTGCTTTCGACCGAAGTGCCCGCCGTGACCCCGGCTCCCGACTGGTGGGGACTTGTCTCGAACCTCGTGCCGGTCACGCTCGGCAACATCGCGGGCGGGAGCATCATGATTGCCGCCGTCTACCACCTCGTCTACGGCCGGGCGCTGAAGAAAGGCTCGTGGAATTCCTGATCGAGCACGGCCTCAGCAGCGAGGAGGCGACGCGGCGGCTTGCCGCCGAAGGGAGAAACGCGCTCCCAGGCGGGGACCGGCGCAGCGCGGCAATGATCGCGCTCGAGGTCGTGCGCGAGCCGATGTTCCTGCTGCTCGTCGCCGGCGCCCTGATCTACCTCGTGCTGGGCGACGTGCGGGAAGCGGCGATCCTCGCCGCCTCGATCGTCGTGGTCATGACGATCACGGTGGCGCAGGAGCGCAAGTCCGAGCGCGCGCTCGAGGCGCTGCGCGATCTCTCCAGCCCGCGCGCGCTCGTCGTCCGCGACGGCGCGCCCGTGCGCATTGCCGGCGCCGAGGTGGTGCGCGGCGACCTGATGCTCCTCGCGGAGGGCGACCGCGTGCCGGCGGACGGCGCGCTCGCGCAGGCGAACGACCTGATGGTCGATGAATCGCTGCTGACCGGCGAGTCGCTGCCGGTGGAGAAGCGCTCGGGGATGCCGGTCTATTCGGGCACGCTCGTGGTGAAAGGTCAGGGGCGGGCGGAAGTGACGGCGACCGGCGCGCGCACCGAATTCGGCCGCATCGGCGCATCGCTCGCAACGCTCGAGACCGAAAAGACTCGCCTGCAGCGCGACAGCGCGCGCATCGTGAAAGCGGTCGCCGCGGCCGGGCTTGCATCGTGCGTGCTGCTGGCGCTGTATTACGGGGCGACGCGCGGCGACTGGCTCGGGGGCATTCTCGCCGGCATCACGCTCGCGATGGCCGCCCTGCCGGAGGAGATTCCCGTGGTGCTCACCGTTTTTCTCGCGCTCGGCGCCTGGCGCATCGCGCGCCACGGCGTGCTCACGCGCCGCATGCCCGCGATCGAGACGCTCGGCTCGGCCACGGTGCTGTGCGTGGACAAGACCGGAACGCTGACCGAGAACCGCATGGCCGTGGTGGAGACGATTGCGCCGGGCGGGGACTCCGCGCGCGCACTCGGCGCGGCGGCGCTCGCCTGCGAGCTGGAGGCTTTCGATCCCATGGAGCGGGCGATCCTTTCCGCCGCCGGCGCGGAGGCGCACGGGCAGCGCCGGTCCTGGACGCTGGAGCACGATTACCCGATGACGCCGCAGTTCCTCGCGGTCTGCCACGCCTGGCGCTCGCCGGCGGGCGAGCGGATCGCGGCGATAAAGGGCGCTCCGGAAACCGTGCTTGCGCAGTGCCGGATCAACAATGCGGCGATCGAGAGCGCCACGGCCGAGGTCGAGCGCGCCGCCGCGCGCGGGCTGCGGCTGCTTGCGGTCGCCGAGGCTCAGTGGGACCGGCCGCAGTGGCCCGACGACCCGCGCGACTTCCGGTTTACGTGGCTCGGCTTCGTCGCGCTCGCCGATCCCCTGCGCGCGGGCGTCCCGGAGGCGATCGCGCTCTGCCGGGGCGCGGGCGTGCGCGTCGTCATGATCACCGGCGACTATCCCGGCACGGCGCTCGCCATCGCGCGCCAGGCGGGCATCGCGGTGGAAGGCGGCGTTGTCACCGGCGCGGAGATCGCGGCAATGGACGCCTCCGCGCTCGCGGAGGTGGTGCGGCGCGTCAACGTATTTGCGCGCATCCGCCCCGAGCAGAAGCTGCAGCTCATCACCGCCTACAAGGCGCGCGGGGAGGTGGTGGCGATGACCGGCGACGGCGTGAACGACGCGCCGGCGCTGAAAGCCGCGCACATCGGGGTCGCGATGGGCCGCCGCGGCACCGACGTCGCGCGCGAGGCCTCCGCGCTGGTGCTGCTCGAGGACGATTTCAACTCGATTGTGCGCACGGTGCAGCGCGGCCGCGCGATCTACGAGAACATCCGCAATGCCATGCGCTACATCGTCGCCGTGCACGTGCCCACGGTCGGCATGTCGCTCGCGCCGCTCGCGTTCGGCTGGCCGGTGTTCTTGTTTCCGGTGCACATCGTGTTCCTCGAGTTCGTGATCGACCCCGCGTGCTCGGTCGTGTTCGAGGCCGAGCAAACCGACGAAAGCGTGATGCGGCGCCCGCCGCGCGATCCTGCCGAGCCGCTCTTCAGCATGCAAATGCTGGGGGTGAGCATGATCCTGGGCGTCTCGATGCTGGTGGCCGTATGCCTCGCGTACGCATGGGCAGCCGGAAGCGGGGTGCCGGAGGGCGAGGTGCGCTCCTTCGGCTTCGCGGCGATCGTGTTCGGCAATCTCGCCCTGATCCACGCCACGCGCTCGCGCGACCGCATCATCACCGAGACGCTGCGGCTGCCGAACCCCGCGCTGTGGTGGATCACGGGCGGGGCGCTCGCCGCGCTTGCGGCCTCGATCTACGTGCCACCAATCGCGGAGATCTTCCGCTTCGCGCCGCTGCCGGGCGGCCATCTGGCGATCGCCGCGCTCACCGGCATCGCGGGCGTGGCGTGGTACGAGGCCTACAAGTTCCTGCGCCCGCGCGCTAAATGATTCATCCTCCCCCCTTGAGGGGGAGGATTGAGGTGGGGGGTCACCGCTTCGAATCAAGCACGGCCTTGAGGCCGGGGGCGTCGAGAATGCGCACTTCCTTCTGCCGCACGGTGATGAGGCCGCGCTCCTGGAAGCCCGAGAACGCCCGGCTCACCGTTTCGAGCTTGAGCCCGAGATAGCTGCCGATCTCCTGGCGCGTCATGCGCAGGCGAAACGCGCTCGGCGAGTAGCCGCGCGTGGTGAAGCGCTGAGAGAGGTTGAGCAGGAACGCAGCCAGCCGCTCCTCCGCGCTCATGCTCCCGAGCAGCAGCATCACGCCGTGATCGCGCACGATCTCCCGGCTCATGATGCGGTGCAGTTGATGCTGCAGGGACGGCAGCTCGCGGGAGAGCTGCTCGAGGCTCGCGAACGGGATCTCGCATACCTCGGTGTCTTCCAGGGCAACGGTGTCGCAGGTGTGGGTTCCGCTGCCTATCGCATCGAGCCCGAGGAGGTCTCCGGCCATGTGGAAGCCCGCCACCTGCTCGCGGCCGTCGTCGTGCAGCACGCAGCTCTTCATGAAGCCGGAGCGGATGGCGAAGAGCCCGGCAAGGGGCTCCCCGGCGTGATAAAGGCCCGTGCCGCGCCGGAGCTTGCGCCGGTGGGTGACGAGCCGGTCCAACCGCTCCATCTCGCCCGAATCGAGGCCGGCCGGCAGGCACAGCTCGCGCAGGCTGCAGGAGGAGCAGGCGACGCGCAGTTCGTTGACGTCGATCAAACGTGGTGCACGCGCGCTTCCCATGTGGCGGAGTATGCGGTGGCGTCCGACACCAGGCTTGATCTACATCAACACCGTTCCGGAGGGGGGTGCAATACTGGATCGTGCTCCGAAATCCGCGCCGCGCGAGAGGTCCTGGCCGTCCATGAGTTCACCCCCGATTGCCTTCGACAACGCGCTCGTGCGCCGCTTCGACCGCAGCGGCCCCCGCTATACCTCCTACCCGACCGCCGACCGCTTCGTCGAGGCATTCGGGCCGGAACAGTACCGGAGCTGGGCCGAGCGGCGCAACATCGGGGCGATCGAGCGGCCGCTCGCGCTCTACGTGCACCTGCCCTTCTGCCGCGACATCTGCTTCTACTGCGCGTGCAACAAGTTCGTGACGCGGGACGCGGCAAAGACCGCGCGCTATCTCGAATACCTCGGCCGAGAGATCGATCTCCAGGCGGGGCAGTTCCAGGACGACCTGCGCGTCGCGCAGATGCATTGGGGCGGGGGGACGCCGACCTACTACGATATCGCGACGTTGCGCGCGCTGTTCGAGCGCATCGCCGGGCGCTTCCAGCTTGCGCCAGGCGGGGACAACTCGATCGAAGTGGACCCGCGCACGGTGGACGCTCCGGCGATCCATGCGCTGCGCGAGATGGGCTTCAACCGCGTGAGCTTCGGCGTGCAGGACTTCGAGCCGGCGGTCCAGGTTGCGGTGCACCGGCTGCAAGGCGCCGAGCGCACGCTGGGCGTGATCCATGCGGCGCGCGAGGCCGGGTTTGCGTCGATCAACATCGATCTCATCTACGGGCTGCCCAAGCAAACCCTGATGAGCTTCAACGCGACGCTGGCGCGGGTGATCGGCGCGCGACCCCACCGTGTCGCCCTCTACAACTACGCGCACCTGCCGCAGCTCTTCAAGTCGCAGCGGCGCATCTTCGAGGGCGACCTGCCGTCGCCGGACACGAAGCTGAAGCTGCTCGGGCTCGCGGTGAAGCAGCTGACCGGCGCGGGCTACGTCTATATCGGGATGGACCACTTCGCGCTGCCGGATGATGCGCTCGCGGTGGCGCAGCGCCAGGGGCGGCTGCGGCGCGACTTCCAGGGCTACTCGGCGGGCGGCGAAGCCGACCTCGTGGGCATCGGCGTGTCCGCCATCGGGTCCGTCGGTCCCACCTACAGCCAGAACCACCGCGACCTGCCGGCCTACTACGACTGCCTCGATCGCGGCCAGATTCCGATCATGCGCGGCATTGAGCTCTCGGCGGACGATCTCGTGCGGCGCCACGTCATCCAGGCGCTGATGTGCCACTTCGCGTTGTCGAAGGAATCGGCCGAGATCGCTTACCTCATCGATTTCGACCGCTACTTCGCGGCGGAGCTGGCGGACCTGCGCGAGTTCGAGGCGCTCGCGCTCGTCACGAACGAGGACGGCTGGCTCACGGTCACCCCGCGCGGCCGCTTCGTGATCCGCAACATCGCCATGGTGTTCGACCGCTATCTCCGGCGCGACCGCGAAGTCCGCCGCTACTCCCGCGTCATCTGATAGAAATTCTCATTACCCACACCGTTCGCTGATCGTCACCCGCGCGTCATCGACGCCTGATTTCCCGGGAAGGATGACAACCGCGGCAGCGCGGGTGTCTAATAAGCCCGTGCTTCGAAAGCTCACTATATGTTAGGTGGCACGGTCTCGCAGTACGTGAAGGCCACATGCTTCGTCAACTCTTTCTGCTCATACACCTGCTCGCTGCGATAACCTGGCTGGGCGGCATGTTCTTCGCCTTCTTCTGCCTGCGACCGGCCGCTGCGCAGGTTCTCAAGCCGCCCGAGCGCCTGCCGCTCTGGGCGGAGACATTTGCGCGTTTCCTCCCGTACATGGCGGTTGCCGTGGCGCTCCTCATTGCATCGGGTCTGGGTATGCTGCTTCCGGTCGGTATCAGCGTCGCGCCGCTCGGCTGGAACGTCATGTTCGTGGTGGGATTGGTCATGGCGGCGATCTTTGCCTACGTCTACATTCGGCTCTTCCCTGAGCTGCGCGCGCGCTGCTCGGCATCCGATTGGCCGGCCGCCGGCCAGGTGCTGAACCGCATCCGCCGGCTCGTAGCGATCAATCTCGTGCTCGGCGCAGTCGTCGTGGTTGCGGCGGTTTCGGCGCGCTGAGCATCCCTCACCCCCGCCGGCTGCGGGGTTCAGCGGATTTCGGTGGCGATGACGACGTTCACGCCGGTCGCGCCGACGTTGACGGGGGCGGAGAGCCCCTCGAAGTCGCCAGGCTGAGGCCCCGGCTGGCCGCTCTTCGAGACGCGCGCGCCTACCACCACGCGTGCATGGGCCGAGAGGTTCATGCCGGGCGCCATCGCCATCCGGTCGTCGAGCGTGAACGTTGAGGGAAGCTCGCGCACCTCCCTGCGCGTGACCGCGAGCGGGACGCGGGGCCCGTCCACTGCGCGGGCGAAGATGAAAACCGTGTCGCCGGGCGCAACGCGCTTGGCAAGCTTGGGGTCGAGCCGCACGGTGCCGCTCACCGTTGCCGGCGCGGCCGCCACGGGCTTCGCAGGCGCGGTGGGCGCTGCGACCGGCCCGCCTGCAAGCTGCTCGGCATCGGCGATGCTGTCGCGGATGGAGTTCGCCATGTCGGAATCCGCCGGCACGATGTCGAGAATCTTCCGCCA
>DATBKZ010000117.1:0-23866 GCA_036555615.1 Burkholderiales bacterium
AACCTGTCCGGCCGCGGCGACAAGGACATGCATACGGTTGCCGAGCGCTCGGGCATCAAGATCTAGCATGTCGCGGATCACGGCCAAGTTCGAGGCGCTGAAGCGGCAGGGGAGGAAAGCCCTCATTCCCTTCATCACCGCCGGTGACCCTGACCCCGCGCTGACCGTGCCCGTGATGCACGCGCTCGCCCGCGCGGGCGCCGACGTGATCGAGCTGGGCGTGCCGTTCTCGGACCCCATGGCCGATGGTCCCGTGATCCAGCGCTCGAGCGAGCGGGCGCTGAAGCACGGCGTGTCGCTGCGGCGTGTCCTCGGTTATCTTTCCGAGTTCCGCAAGTTGAATCGCGACACGCCCGTGGTGATCTTCGGCTACGCCAACCCGATCGAGTCGCTGGGCGTGGAGCGTTTCGCCGACGCCGCCAGGTCCGCGGACGCCGATGGCGTGCTGGTGGTCGATTACCCTCCGGAGGAGGCTAGCGAGCTCGTGCAGGCCCTCGATGCGCGCGGGCTCGACACGATTTTCCTGCTCTCGCCCACCACCACCGACGAGCGGCTCGAGCGTATCGCGCGGCTGGGCCGCGGCTACCTCTATTATGTTTCGGTGCGCGGCGTGACCGGGGCCTCCCATATCGACATTGCCGAAGCCGCCGCACGGGTGCGGCGGGTTCACGAATTCACGCGGCTGCCGGTGGGCGTCGGTTTCGGGATCCGTGACGCGGACAGCGCGCGCGCGATCGGCGCCGTGGCCGATGCCGTGGTGATAGGCAGCGCGTTGATACAGGAAATGGAAAAGGCGCCGCGGGACAAGGTCACGGAGCGGGCCGTCGCGTTTCTCGCCCCGATCCGTGAAGCGCTCGACCAGCTCGCGGCGGTCAAGGTATGAGCTGGCTCCAGAAACTGCTGCCGCCCAAGATCAAGCGCGAGGTGGGCAGCCCGCGCAAGGTGGTCCCCGAGGGGCTGTGGAGCAAGTGCGATTCGTGCGAGGCGGTGCTCTACCGCGCCGACCTCGAGAAGAATCTCTACGTCTGCCCCAAGTGCTCGCATCACAACCGCATTCCCGCGCGCGAGAGGCTCGACAGCCTGCTCGACCGCGAAGGCCGCTACGAGATCGGCGCGGATGTGGCGCCGGTCGACAGCCTCAAGTTCAAGGACAGCCGGCGCTATCCCGAGCGCCTGGAGGAGGCGCGCAGCGAGACCGCCGAGGAGGAAGCGCTGGTGGTGATGCAGGGATCGATCAAGGCGATCCCGGTGGTGGCGGCGGCATTTGAATTCGGCTTTCTCGGAGGCTCCATGGGCTCGGCCGTCGGCGAGCGCTTCGTGCGCGGCGTGCAGGTGTGCCTGGAGCAGCGTCTGCCCTACATCAGCATCACCGCGAGCGGCGGCGCGCGCATGCAGGAGGGGCTGTTCTCGCTCATGCAGATGGCCAAGACCTGCGCGGCGCTGACCGATCTCGCGCACGACCGGCTGCCTTTCATCACGATTCTGACCGATCCCACCATGGGCGGGGTATCCGCGAGCTTTGCCATGATCGGCGATGTCGTCATCGCGGAGCCCGGCGCGCTCATCGGCTTTGCAGGTCCCCGCGTGATCGAGCAGACGGTGCGCGAGACCCTGCCCGAAGGCTTCCAGCGCTCCGAATTCCTGCTCAAGCACGGCGCGATCGACATGATCGTCGACCGCCGCGAGATGCGGGACAAGCTGGCTGGGCTCCTCACGATGCTGCTCAAGCTGCCGCCGGCAGCATGAACCGTATCGTCTCCCGTTCCCCGTTCCTCGCCATTCGTTTCCCGCCCGGACATCGGGGCGCGCCGTGAGTGCGGTGCCGACATCGCTCGCGCAGTGGCTGGAATACATTGAGCACCAGCATCCAAAGGCCATTGCGCTCGGGGTCGATCGGGTCGCCCGCGTTCGCGACGCCCTCGGGCTTGCGCCCGCATTTCCGATCATCACGGTGGGCGGAACCAATGGCAAGGGCTCGGTGTGCGCCATGCTGGAGGCGATCCTGCATTGCGCGGGCTACCGTGTCGGCCGCTACACCTCGCCCCACCTGCTGCGCTATAACGAGCGCGTGCGCGTTGCGGGTGCGGACGCGCGCGACGAGGAGCTGGCCGAGGGGTTTGCCGCGGTGGAACGCGCCCGGCGGGATGTGCCGCTCACGTATTTCGAGTACGGCACGCTCGCGGGCGTCAGGCTGTTTGCCGAGCAGCGCGTGGATGTCGCCGTGCTGGAGGTCGGGCTAGGCGGGCGGCTCGACGCGGTCAACGTCTTCGACCCCGACTGCGCGGTGGTCACCACCGTGGACATCGACCACGTCGATTTTCTGGGCGGGGACCGCGAATCGATCGGCCGGGAGAAGGCCGGGATCTTCCGCGCCGGCCGGCCTGCGGTATGCGCTGATCCGGCGCCGCCATCGAGCCTCCTTCAACGCGCGGCCGAGATCGGCGCGCGACTGATGCGCATCGACGTCGATTTCGGTGCCGTGCCGCAGGGCAGGCATTGGCAATACTGGGGACCGCGCGGCAAGCGCAGCGCGCTGCCGTATCCCGCGTTGCGCGGCACCTGCCAGCTCGCCAATGCAGCCGCATCGATTGCCGCGCTCGAGTCGATGCGGGAGCGCGTGCCCGTGACCGTGAACGACATCCGCGCGGGGCTCCTGCAGGCCGATATTCCCGGTCGCTTCCAGGTGCTGCCCGGGCGACCGTCGGTGATCCTCGACGTGGCGCACAACCCGCAGGCGGCGCGCGCGCTTGCCGCGAGCCTCGCGGCATTGGGCGGGAACGGTCGGATCCTCGCGGTCTTCGCGATGCTGCGGGACAAGGACATTTCCGGCGTCGTCGCCGCGGTGAATTCACGGGTGGCGCACTGGTTCATCGCTGGACTCGGCGGCGCACGCGGAGCCGGTATTGCGGAACTCCGTGAAGCGCTCGCGGCACGCGCCGTCACGGCGGTGACCGAGTGCAGGGACGTCCCCGCTGCCTACACGCAAGCCTGTGATATAGCGGCGGAAAATGATAGAATTTTGGTGTTCGGATCGTTTTACACCGTGGCCGCGGTGATGGCATTGCGTGAGCGCCAGAGGGGCGTTCCCGGCCAGCGGTAACAGCCGGGCAGAACCTGGGTCTGAGGACCGATACATATGGCCGGGTGGCGGCGGTAGATGGCGCGAGCGATCAGCGACGAGGAACTCCAGCTCAAACGACGCGCGCGGCGGCGCCTGATCGGCGCCATCGTGCTGGTGGCGGCCATGGTCGTCGTGCTGCCCATGGTCCTCGATACGGAGCCCAGGCCGGTCAGCCAGAACATAACGGTCCGCATTCCTTCTCCCGACGCGAACGCGTTCACGCCCAAAGCCGCGCCCTCCCCGGTGTCCAAGCCGGCGGCGGGCAAGTCGACGGTGGCACAGGTGGACGGAAAGCCCGCAGCTGCGCCGACCGGATCGCAGGAAGCGCCCAAGGCAGCGGCGCAGCCGGAGGCCGCGAAGCCGGCCAAGGTGGAAAAGCCCAAGGCGCCGGCCAAGACCACCGCGAAGACCTCAAAGCCCGCGGCCCCGGCGGCAAACGGCGCGTACGTCGTCCAGGTCATTGCGCTCGCCGATGCGGAAAAGGCGCGACGGATGCAACAGCAGATCGCCGCCGCCGGCATCAAGTCCTATACCGAGGTCGTCAAGACGGTGAAGGGCGACGTGACGCGAGTGCGGGCGGGGCCGTTCGGCACGCGCGAGGCGGCGGAGAAGGCGCGGGAGCAGTTGAAGTCGCTGGGCATGAATGGCAACGTGACGACTAGGTGAACATGACGATCATCGACATCATCGTGCTCGTCATCATCGGGGTCTCGGTCGCGTTCGGCGTGTGGCGGGGCCTCGTGCGCGAGGTGCTGGCACTGGTTGCCTGGGTGGCGGCATTCCTGATCGCGAACCTGCTTGCGCCGGATGCCGCAAGGATCCTCCCCCGGGCGATGGCGAACGAGGAGTTCCGGCTGCTGGTGAGCTTCGTCGTCGTGTTCATCGTGGCGCTGATCGGCTTGAGCGTGCTGGCCATACTCGCCTCGAAGCTGGTGAAAGTCATCGGCCTCGGCGCCGCTGACCGGGCCGTCGGCGGTTTCTTCGGGCTGGCGCGGGGCCTGCTGGTGGTGATGATACTGGTGCTGCTGGCGGGGCTCACGATGCTGCCGCGCCAGCCCGTATGGCGCGATGCGATGTTGACTGGTCCACTGGAAACCTTCGCCGGCTACATCAAGGGCTGGCTGCCGGCTGATCTGTCGAAGCGCATCAGATACTAGACGCACGAGGAGCCCTCGAGGAAGCGCGATGTGCGGAATCGTCGGAGTCGTCGCGAAGAGCCCGGTCAACCAGCTGCTCTATGACGGGCTGCTGGTGTTGCAGCACCGCGGCCAGGACGCGGCCGGCATCGTCACGGCCGAAGGCGCCACGTTTCACATGCACAAGGGCCCGGGCATGGTGCGCGACGTGTTCCGGACGCGCAACATGCGGGCGTTGAGCGGCTCCTCCGGCATCGCACACACGCGCTATCCGACCGCCGGTTCCGCCTGGTCGGGTGCGGAATCGCAGCCGTTCTACGTGAACTCCCCCTTCGGCATCGTGCTCGGCCATAACGGCAACCTCACCAACACGGAGCAGCTGAAGAACGATCTGTTCCGCCAGGACTTGCGGCACGTCAACACCAATTCCGACTCCGAAGTGCTTCTCAACGTGCTCGCGCACGAGCTGCAGGAGGGCGCCGCGCACTATAAGCTCGACCCGGCGACCATTTTCGCGGGGGTCTCGGGCGTCTACCGCCGTTGCCGCGGCGCCTACGCCGTGGTGGCGATGATCGCGGGCTACGGGTTGCTCGCCTTCCGCGACGCCCACGGCATCCGGCCGCTGGTGTTCGGGCGGGCCGAGACGGAGCACGGCTACGAGTACATGGTGGCCTCGGAGTCCGTGGCGCTCGACTCCCTGGGCTTCCATCTGGTGCGCGACGTTGCGCCCGGCGAGGCGATCTTCGTCGACCAGGACGGGCACTTCTTCAGCCAGCAGTGCGCTCCCGCGGCCTCCCTCAACCCGTGCATTTTCGAGTTCGTCTATCTGGCGCGGCCCGATTCCGTGATCGACGGCATCTCGGTCTACGAGACGCGGCTGCGCATGGGCGTCAGCCTCGCCGAGAAGATCAAGCGCGACTACCGGCACCTCGACATCGACGTCGTGATCCCGATCCCGGACTCGAGCCGGCCGGCCGCGATGGAGCTCTCGAAGCGCATTGGCCTTCCGTACCGCGAGGGCTTCATCAAGAACCGCTATATCGGCCGCACGTTCATCATGCCGGGCCAGTCGATCCGCCAGCGCTCGGTGCGGCAGAAGTTGAATGCCATCGCGATGGAGTTCCGCGGCAAGAACGTGCTGCTGGTGGACGATTCCATCGTGCGCGGCAACACCAGCCGCGAGATCGTGCAAATGGCCCGGGAAGCCGGCGCGCGGAAAGTGTTTTTCGCCTCCGCGGCGCCGCCGGTCCGCTACCCCAACGTCTACGGCATCGACATGCCCACGCGGGAGGAGCTGATCGCCTGCGGGCGCAGCGAAGCCGAGATTGCGCGCGAGATCGGGTGCGACGAGCTGATCTACCAGGACCTGGAGGCGTTGCGCGAGGACGTGCGCAGCGTGAATCCCAGGGTCGCCAATTTCGAGGATTCGTGCTTTTCCGGGGTCTACGTGACCGGCGACGTGACCAAGGAATACCTCGACGGCGTGGAAGCCCAGCGGCGCGACGGCGCCAAGATGGCGGATATGGCGGCGGCAAGCACGCAGCTCGATCTCGGGCTCGAGCTGGTCGAGTGATCCAGCGCCGCGCCCGGGAGCGGCCGGTGTTTCTTCCCGAATTCTTGACAGCCGCAGTCTGAAAGAGTAGCTTTCCGGTCGCGCCGATTTGAGGTCAGCTTGCGGGCGCGTTAGAAATCCAGCTAAAGCGACGGCGAGGAAACCCGTTCGCGAAAGCTGAACGGGTTTTTTTATTTCTGGAGCGGGGCATGAGCGACGATTTCCGGTTGGATACCCTTGCGGTGCGGGCGGGCACCGAGCGCAGCCAGCACGGCGAACACTCGGAGGCGCTCTACCTCACGTCGAGCTTCGTGTTCAAGTCCGCGGCGCAGGCCGCCGCGCGCTTCGCGGACCGGGAGCCGGGCAACATCTACTCCCGGTTCACCAACCCGACCGTGACCATGCTCGAGCAGCGGCTTGCGGCGCTGGAAGGCGCCGAGTGCTGCGTTGCCACCGCGTCCGGCATGTCGGCGATCCTGGCCACCGCAATGGGCCTGTTGAAGGCGGGCGACCATATCGTGTGCTCGGCCGGTGTGTTTGGCGCGACGGTGCAGCTGTTCGGCGGCATCCTGGCGCGCTTCGGCGTGGAAACCTCCTTTGTCGCAAAGACTGATCCCGCCGCATGGCGGGCGGCGGTAAAGAAGACCACGCGTCTGCTCTACCTTGAAACGCCGTCCAATCCGCTGATGGAGGTGTACGACATTGCGGCACTCGCCGGAATCGCGAAGCGGGCTGGCGCGCTGCTGGCGGTGGACAACGTCTTCTGCACGCCGGTGCTCCAGCGCCCGCTCCAGCTCGGCGCCGACATCGTCGTCCACTCAGCGACCAAGTTCCTCGACGGGCAGGGGCGCGTGCTCGGCGGTGCAGTGCTCGGGCGGAAGGAAGTGATCTACGAGGGGGTGTTCGGGTTTCTGCGCACAGCGGGGCCGACGCTATCGCCCTTCAATGCGTGGGTGATCCTGAAAGGGCTCGAGACGCTGCGGATAAGGGTGGAGGCGCAGTCCGCCGGCGCGCTGGAGCTCGCGCGCTGGCTGGAGAAGCGGCCCGGCATCGAGCGCGTCTATTACCCCGGGCTTGCCTCGCATCCGCATTACGAGCTCGCGAAGAAACAGCAAAAAGGGCCGGGCGCAATCGTGTCCTTCGACGTCAAGGGTGGGCGCGAGGCGGCGTGGCGCGTAGTGGACGCGACGAAGCTGCTTTCGATAACCGCCAATCTCGGCGACACCCGCACGACCATCACGCATCCTGCTTCCACCACGCACGGGCGCATCTCGGCGGAGGCGCGCGCCGCGGCGGGCATCGGGGAAGGGCTGCTGCGGGTCGCGGTCGGCCTGGAGAACGTCGAGGACATCAAGGCCGACCTGGCGCGCGGGCTGGGACAGTAGCCGCGCCGGCGTCTGCCTCAGAACCTGCGGCCGCTTCCCACGCCGGCGTGGGATCTTGCCTGTGGCTGGCCGCCGCCGAAGCTGCGAGTCGCCGCGCGCGGGGGGCCGCTGTTCATGCGCTGCACCTGAACGGGGGTGCCTCCCGTTGCGCGGGGGGTCACGACGCTCGGGCGGACCGGGCTGCGCGCCTCGGCACGCCGTCCCGGCTCGAATCTCTGCTGCGGGGCGGGCCGTGCATTCGCCACCGGACGGCCTGCCTGCGGAGCGGGACGCAGCGTGGGCGGCCCATTCAGTGGACGGGGCTCAGCGCGCACGGCGGGCGGTGGTGCAGCCGAACGGGGCAGCGGTGTCATGCGGGGCGCGACGCTCGCGGTCCGTGATTCGGGTGCGCGCGACTGCTGCGGGCGCTGCAGATCTGCACGCGCGCTGCGCTCGGGCGGCCGATTTCTCACCTGCGGTGCGCCACGCTCGAGGCGCGGCTGCGGCGCCGCGAACTGGGGGCGAGCCTGCGGCGCGGGACTGCGGGTTTCCCGATGTCCACCGCGCGGCCCGGGCTGGGCCACGGGTCTCGGGCGATCGCCACCCCGCGGGGCTGCATGCTGGCCGGCCGGCTGCTGCCATTTCGCGTAGCGGTACGGGACGTTCCGGCGATGTACGGGATCGTGCTGCCATTTGACCGGTTTTGCATGGCTTACCGTGCGCACGTGGGGGCGATGGTCGAAGTGCACGACCTTGACGTGGCGGTGGTGCCAGTCGAAGTGGCCGAAGAAGAAGCCCCACGAAAACGCGACGGCGGGGCCCCAGTAGATGCCGGGCCACGCGTAGTATCCCGGCGGCGGACCCCAGTAGACCGGGGGATAGGCCGGCCACCACCATCCACCGTACGCCACGGTGGGGTCGTAATACGGCACGTATACGACTTGCTGCTGCGCGGGCTCCACGAGAATATCGCCCTCCTGCCGCGTTACCCGAACCTGCTCGTTCGACCGGAGATTGCCGGCGGCCTCCGCCCGCTTGCGCAAGCCCTGAATCGCATCCATCACGTGCGGCTCCTGCTCGAGAAACGCCTCGCCCAGACGCTGCGTCCAGTCGAGATTCTCGTCCATCCGGTGCAGGATCTGGGGAAACGCGACCAGCGACTTGACGCTCGGATCCCAGTCCATCGACTCGACGGCGCGCACCGCGTCCTGGCCCTTCAAGTGGGAATTTCCTCGCGACCAACGTGCCGCCTGGACGATTTCGAGCGGATAGGTCGCCGCCATCAGGACCTGCGTCAACAGGGGATCGGGATAGAGCGCGATCGGGGCGAGCATCTGATCGAGCTCCTCCGGCGAGAACGCGGGACGCTCCTGCGCGGATGCTGCCGGAGCCGTGAGCAGCACGGCGAGCAACCCGGCTACCACCGACTTGAGGAAGGTTTTCATGGCAGTGTCCTCCTGCCTATTTGAACGCGGGAGGCGGCCCATTGCACGTTACAAAGTGTAAGACTTTGTAAGGTTCGCCCGGCCTGCGACGGGAAAAAGCTGGTGCGATCGAGGCTCGCCGTTTGCTGCATTGCGGCGAGTTTCGTTGGGCCAACAATTCTGCGGAGCTGGCTGCCCGAAAGATTCGACCCCTCATCCCGGCCTTCCCCCTCAACGGGGGAAGGGACATGGCCTAGAGCAGCTTTGCCGTGCAGCCGCTGCCATCGCAGAGGAGGTAGCCGCCGCGCTCGTACCAGTCGTTCAACACCCAGCGCTCGCAGCGGTGCCCGTCCACCTTGTGCACGTGCCGTGCCGGGCGATGGGTATGGCCGTGAATCAGCCGTGGATAGCCATGCTCGCGCAGGATTCGCTCGACCGTCGCCGGCGCCACGTCCATGATCTCCGCGCGCGTCGCCTCCTTGTGCTTCTCGCTCTCGGCGCGCATGCGGTGGATCTGCGACCGGCGCAGGGCGCGCGGCAGGCACAGGAACAAGCGTTGAATGGCGGGGTTGCGCACCCAGGAACGGAACCTCTGGTACTTCACGTCGTCGGTGCACAACGTATCGCCGTGCATGATGAGCGTCTTCGTGCCGTGAAGGTCGAGGGGCGTGGGGTCGGCGATCAGCTCCGCACCGCAGCGGCGCGCGAATGCCTCGCCCAGCAGCACATCGCGGTTGCCCTGCATCAGCCGCAGCTTCACCCCCTTGCCGGACAATCCCGCGAGCGCGTCGGCCACCGAGGCATTGAAGGGATCGGTGAGGTCGTCGTCGCCCACCCAATATTCGAACAGGTCGCCGAGTACGTATATGGCCTCCGCCTTCGCGGCGGTGCCGGCGGCGAAATCGAAGAACACCTGGTTGATGTGCGGCCGCTCGGGGGAGAGGTGGAGATCGGACACGAAAATGCTGTGCATTTTCGTCTAGGGATGAGGGATGAGGGATGAGGGATGACGAGCGGGCGGGGCGCCGATGCAGTTGCCTGACCGCCGTTCCCTCATCCTTCCGCCCTCCGCCCTCATCCCTGAACTACCTCGGCGCGCTCGATGATGACGTCCTGCAGCGGCACGTCCTGATGCATGCCCTTCGCGCCGGTCTTGACGCCCTTGATCCGGTCCACCACGTCGTTGCCCTCGACGACGCGCCCGAACACGCAATAGCCCCAGCCCTGTGGGGTCGGGGCCGTGTGGTTAAGGAAGGTGTTGTCGCTGACGTTGATGAAGAACTGCGCCGTCGCCGAGTGGGGGTCGGAGGTGCGCGCCATGGCGATCGTATAGGCTGCGTTGCTGATCTTGTTGTCGGCCTCGTTCTTGATCGGCGCGCGCGTCGGCTTCTGCTTCATCCCCGGCTCGAAGCCGCCGCCCTGGATCATGAAACCGTTGATGACGCGGTGGAAGAGCGTATTGGCGAAATGGCCGCTCCTCACGTACTCGAGAAAATTGGCGACGGTCGCGGGCGCGCGTTTTTCATCGAGCTCCAGCGTGATGGTGCCGTGATTGGTGTGCAGTCTGATCATGGGTCTAAGTGAAGGATTATTTCTTGATTGCCGGCTGCTGCGCCGGCGTCAGCAGTTTGACGCTTTCGAGGAGGACAGGTTTCACCGGCACGTTGCGATGTCCCCCCGGGCCGGAGCCGGTTGGCACCTTCGCGATGCGCTCGATCACGTTCATGCCCTTCACCACCTTGCCGAACACGCAGTAGCCGTATCCCTCCTGCGTCGGGTAGCGGAAATCGAGCGACTGGTTGTCTGCCACGTTGATGAAGAACTGGGCGGTCGCCGAGTGCGGATCGGACGTGCGCGCCATCGCGATCGTCCCCGTTTCGTTCTTCAGGCCGTTGGCGGCCTCGTTGCGCACCGGCGTGCGCGTCGGTTTTTCGCTGAAATCCGCCGCGTGGCCGCCGCCCTGGATCATGAAGCCGGGAATTACCCGGTGGAAGAGGGTTCCGTCGTAGTGGCGGTTCTTCACGTACTGGAGGAAATTATCGACCGTGAGTGGAGCCTTGTCGCGGTAGAGCTCGACGACGACGGTGCCCAGGCCGGTCTTCATCTCGACCTGCGGGTTCGCGGCGCCCGCGGCAAGCGGCGCGAGCAGCAGCAGCGCCGCGGCAGCGTTCCTGAGCACCCATGTCGCGGTCACAACGTGCCCGCCGGACGATCGCGTCCAACTTCGCTCGGATTCTGCGGCGGCACGGCGGGGGGTGTTGCCAAAGCAGGCTTTGCCGCAGGGGCTGCCGCGTTGGATTTCAGCGGCCGCGCGTTGCCCTCGAAGATATTCTTGATCAGGTTGAGCTTGGTCTGCAGCGGGGCATTTGCCTTGTCGAGCTGCAATGCCTTGTCGTAGGCCTGGCTCGCCAGCTTGGCATAGATGTCGCCGAGGTTCTCGTGCGCGGTGGCATAGCTCGGATGCGTGCGGATCGCCATCTCGAGGGCCGAGCGCGCCTTTTCGTACTGGCCCTGCGAGGCGTAGAGCACAG
This sequence comes from Burkholderiales bacterium, assembly GCA_036555615.1. Taxonomy (GTDB): domain Bacteria; phylum Pseudomonadota; class Gammaproteobacteria; order Burkholderiales; family SG8-41; genus SG8-41. The sequence goes on from DATBKZ010000117.1 coordinate 11,129, forward strand.
CAAGATTGTTGTACGGCTCGGGCAGCTCCGGGAACTCCTGGGTGAGCTCCGTGAACACCTTGATCGCGTCGTCCGGCTTGCGTTGCTCCGTGAGAATCAGCCCCTTCAGGAAGCGCCCGCGCGCGTCGCGCGGATTGCTCTTGAGGTGGGCGTCGACCTGCTCGAGCGCGCGCTCAAGCTGGCCTTGCCGGAACAGCTGATCGGCGCTCTGCAGCTCGTTTCCCTGCGCTGCCGCCGGGACCGTGGCGAGGAGGGCGGCGAAGGCCCCGACGATGCAAACCAGGCGCCGGATAGGGACAAGCATCGTGCTATACTTTCCCGAAATTATCAGTGGGTTAGCAAGCAAATCTCCGGGAAATTTTACCAAGAACGCCGGGCAATTCAAACTGCGCTTTTTAGCTTCCCCGCCGGCATCGTTCCGCCACTCCGGGGGCTCCTGATCCTGCAGGGCAGCCCCGGCGCCGTCACCGGGACGGGGCGGGTTGAACCATGCTGAAAATCTACAATACCCTGGCTCGCGCGAAGCAGGAATTCGTTCCCCTCGTTCCCGGCCGCGTCCGCATGTATGTGTGCGGCATGACGGTCTACGACTACTGCCATCTCGGCCATGCGCGGGTCATGCTGGTCTTCGACGTCGTGCGCCGCTGGCTGCGCGCCCTGGGGCTCGAGGTGACCTACGTGCGCAACATCACCGACATCGACGACAAGATCATCAAGCGCGCGCAGGAAAACCGTGAGCCGATCGAGGCGTTGACTGCGCGTTTCATCGCGGCGATGGACGAGGACAACGCGGCGCTCGGCGTCGAGAAGCCCGACTTCGAGCCGCGTGCCACGGAGCATGTGGCCGGCATGCAGAAGATGATCGCCGTGCTCGAGAGCCGCGGGCTCGCCTACCGCGCGGCGAATGGCGACGTCAACTTTGCGGTGCGCAAGTTTCCCGATTACGGGAAGCTCTCGGGGAAATCGCTGGACGACCTGCGCGCCGGCGAGCGCGTGGACGTCCTGCCCGGCAAGCAGGACCCCCTCGACTTCGTGCTGTGGAAGTCGGCAAAGGTGGGCGAGCCATACTGGGAGTCGGAGTGGGGCAGGGGGCGTCCCGGCTGGCACCTCGAATGCTCGGTCATGTCGAGCGCGCTCCTCGGCAACCATTTCGACATCCATGGCGGCGGCCAGGATCTTCAATTCCCGCATCACGAGAACGAGATCGCGCAGTCGGAAGGCGCGAATCAGGAGCCCTTCGTCAACTACTGGATGCACAACGGCTTCGTGCGCGTGGACAACGAGAAGATGTCGAAGTCGCTCGGCAACTTCTTCACCGTGCGCGAAGTGCTGGCGCGCTACGACGCCGAGGTTGTCCGCTTCTTCGTCATCCGCGCCCACTACCGCAGCCCGCTCAACTACTCCGACCAGCACCTCGAGGATGCGAAGCACGCCTTGACCCGGCTCTACACGGCGCTGAAGGGAATCGATGCCGCCGCGGGCCCTGTTGACTGGCGCGACGCCCATGCCCAGCGCTTCCGCGATGCCATGAACGACGACTTCAACACGCCGGAGGCGGTCGCGGTGCTGTTCGACCTCGCGAACGAGTTGAACAAGAGCCGCTTGTCGAAGGAAGCGTCCCTGCTGAAATCGCTCGCCGGCGTACTTGGACTGCTCCAGCGCCAGCCGGAAGAATTCCTGCAGGCGCTCCCGGCGGGCGAGGGGCTGACGCCGCAGCGTATCGAGGCGCTGATCGCCGAGCGGGCAGCGGCGCGGAAGACCCGCAACTTCGCCGAAGCCGACCGCATCCGCAAGGCGCTGCTCGAGCAGGGCGTCGCGCTTGAGGACACGGCGCGGGGCACGCTCTGGCGGCGAAGCTGACGGCCGGGCAGGACGGCCGTCATCCTCGCGAGGGCGGGGATCCAGTGCAGGGGTTTAGGGAGAGACTGCTTGCTGCTTGCCTTGCAAAGCGCGTTCGGATTCTTCGCCATCTTTCTGATCGCGTGGCTGCTGTCGGAAGACCGCCGCGCGGTGCCGTGGCGCATCGTGGTCTCCGGCGCGGCGCTCCAGATCGTGCTCGCCGCGGCGCTGCTCAAGCTGCCGCTGTTCCGGGACGTGTTCCTGGCGCTGAACGATCTTCTGTCCGCTCTGGAGCGGGCGACCCAGGAGGGCACGCGCTTCGTGTTCGGCTTCCTCGGCGGCGGGCCGCAACCCTTCGCGGAGCGGCCCGGAGCCTCGAGCTTCGTCCTGGCATTCCGTGCGCTGCCGCTGATCCTCGTGGTGAGCGCGCTCTCTGCGCTGCTGTTCTACTGGCGGGTGCTGCCCGCAGTCGTGCGCGCGTTTGCCGTCGTGCTGGAGAAGGCGATGGGCGTGGGCGGTGCCGTCGGGCTGTCAACGGCTGCCAACATCCTTGTCGGCATGGTGGAAGCGCCGCTCTTCGTGCGGCCCTACCTGAAGGAGATGAGCCGGGGCGAGCTCTTCATCGTCATGACCGCAGGCATGGCCGGCATCGCGGGCACCGTGATGGCGCTCTACGCGGCGATCCTCGGCCCGGTGGTCCCGGACGCGATGGGCCACATCCTGTCAGCGTCTATCATCAGCGCGCCCGCTGCGATCCTGGTCGCCGCGGTGATGGTGCCGCCGCGCGGCGCGCCGACCTCCGGCCAGCTCGTCCCGCCGCAGCAGGCGCGGAGCAGCATGGACGCCGTGACGCGCGGCACGCTCGATGGGCTGCAGCTGCTCCTCGCCATCGTGGCGATGCTGATCGTGCTGATCGCGCTGGTCACCCTCGTCAATCTCGCGCTCGGGCTGCTGCCGCATTTGGGCGGAGCGCAGGTGACGCTGCAGCGGGTGCTGGGCTACGCGATGGCGCCGCTCGTGTGGCTCGCCGGCGTGCCCGCTCACGAGGCGGTCACGGCCGGGGCCCTCATGGGAACGAAGACCGTGCTGAACGAGTTCATCGCCTACGTGGATCTTGCGCAGCTGCCTGCCGATGCGCTCGGGGCGAGAAGCCGGCTCATCATGACCTACAGCCTGTGCGGCTTCGCCAATTTCGGTAGCCTCGGCATCCTGATCGGCGGCATGGCGTCCATGGTGCCGGAGCGGCGCGACGAGATCGTCGCGCTCGGGCTGCGCTCCATCGCGGCCGGCACGCTGGCGACCCTGATGACGGGCGCGGCGGTCGGCATGCTTGCTTGAGTAATTGGGCGGGCCGGAGCCGTTGCAATGGAAATGTGAACCTGGCCCTATTATTCTGAGCCTTGCGAGCGCGGTATTATAGGTAGACTGTCGCGCGGCCATCATTTAGCAAGTGACGCGAACGATGAGACATGTATTCGGCTGGCTGAGTCTTGCCCTAATAACGGGCGCGGCGTGGCTCGGAGATGACGCAGCGTTGGGCCGCGACCGGTCCGGATGGGTTACCCGGCATGCCGTGGCGGCGCCGGCGGAGCAGGGAACTGCGGGCGCGATCCAGACCGTTCCCGGCATGCCGACGGTGGTGGATCCCGCGAACCTCTACAGCGAAACAGCGGCGGGCAGGATCCGGCCCGACGTGGCGAAGGCGCCGCCGCGCGTCTATGTTCCGAACCGCCGCTCGAATGACGTCTCGGTGATCGATCCCGCCACGATGCAGGTCGTGGACCGCTTCCCGGTGGGCGTACACCCCCAACACGTTGTTCCCTCCTGGGACCTCAAGACGCTCTGGGTCACCAACAATGCCGAGAAGCGCTTCGACGGCACGCTGACGCCGATCGATCCCATGACTGGCAAGCCGGGCAAGCCGATCGAAGTGGACAACCCCTACAACATGTACTTCACGCCGGACGGACGCTCGGCCGTGGTCGTGGCCGAGGCGCGCAAGCGGCTCGACTTCCGCCACCCGCAGACGATGGAGCTGCAGTACCAGCTGTCCGTGCCGGACTGCCCCGGCATCAATCACGGCGATTTTTCGATCGACGGTCGCTACGCGATTTTCACCTGCGAGTTCGCGAGAGGAGTGCTTGCGAAGATCGACTTCGTCGAGCGCAAGGTGCTGGGTTACCTCAAGCTCTCGCAGCGCGGCATGCCCCAGGACATCCGCATCTCGCCCGACGGCGGGGTGTTCTACGTGGCGGACATGCACGCGGGCGGCGTGTTCGTGGTGGACGGCGAGCGTTTCGTCGAGCTCGAGTTCATCAGGACGGGCGCTGGCGCGCACGGGCTCTATCCGAGCCGCGACGCGACGAAGCTCTACGTCGTGAACCGCGGCACGAGCATGGTCTACGCGGCCCCGGGCGCCAGCAAGGGCAGCATCACGGTGATCGATTTCGCGACGCGCAAGATTGTCGCGCACTGGCCGACCGGCGGCAGTCCCGACATGGGGAACGTCAGCGCCGACGGGCGGATCCTATGGCTTTCGGGGCGCTTCGATGATGTGGTCTACGCGATCGACACGGAGACGGGAATGGTGATGCGGACGATCAAGGTCGGCGCTGAGCCGCACGGGCTCACGGTGTGGCCGCAGCCGGGGCGCTATTCGCTTGGGCACACCGGCAACCTGCGGTGAGAGAGTCCGTCCGCAGTTGACCGCCGATGCCGCTCACGACCCGTCCGGATCGCGGCCATTTTATGCGCGGCCCGGGAGCGCTCACGCACCTATTCCCGGCGCCCAGGCCTGGCCCGGAGAGACCACGGGCGGACTGAATTTCCTATTGCTTTCCCGTTCATGCTGATGCCGATCGCGGTGACGCTCTGGTACATGAGCATGGACCTCGTGCCGTTCCTGTTCGGCGACTGGCGGGACAGGGGCTGTCGATCATCTGGCTGAGCGTCGTGTGGCAGCGGCGAGTGGCCGAGTGGTCGGCGCGGCTGCGCGCGCTCCTGCCGGCGCCGTTGCGGGAGCTGATCGAAGTGCCCAGGATTCAGGGGTGACCGCTATGCCGGGGCAAGCCACGGTTTCGGCCAGCAAGACCGGAAATCACGGTCTGTCCCGGAATATACTTTCTGGAATCGTGCGATTGAGGCCTTGGTCAGACCCTGGCGGGTCCCTTGGCATTTGCGGGAGGCTCCTCATGATTGATCTCCGTGAATCAAGAATCGCGATCGTCCTGGCTGTGGTGCTGGCTGCGGTCCTCGGCGGCGGCGCCGCTTCGGCGGCCTACCCGGAAAGGCCCGTCCGGGTGATCGTGCCCTCGCCGCCGGGCGGCGGCAACGACATCATGGCGCGCCTCGCGGGCCAGAAGCTCACCGAAGCCTGGGGCAGGCAGGTGGTGGTGGACAACCGCCCCGGCGCCGGCGGCGCCATCGCCTTCGAGATGGCGGCGCGCGCGGAGCCGAACGGCTATACGCTGGTGCTCGGAAGCACCAACTTCACGGTGCTGCCGGAAATACGGAAGGTGAACTACCATCCCATCAGGGACTTCGTGCCCGTCTCGCTGCTGGCGAAGTCCATGAACATTCTTCTCGTGCATCCCACGGTGCCGGCGAAATCGGCGAAGGAACTGATCGCGCTCGCCAGACGGCTTCCGGGCAAGCTCAACTATGCGACCAGCATCGCGACATCCGTGCATCTCGCCGCCGAGCTGTTCAAGGCAAAGGCCGGGGTGAACGTCGTGATGGTGTCGTACAAGGGCATGGGTCCGGCGCTGGTGGACCTCGTCGCAGGCCAGGTGGATATGGCATTCGCCAACCCGGCCGCGTCGCAGGCGTACGTGCGATCCGGGCGGCTGCGGGCGCTGGCCGTGACCGGCGAGAAGCGTTCCGCCCTGCTGCCGGACGTTCCGACGATAGCGGAGGCGGCGATCCCGGGATTCGAGGCGAGCACCTGGTGGGGCATCCTGGCTCCCGCGGGCACGCCGGCCGCCGTCGTCGCGGAGGTCAATGGAAGACTGGCGGCCGCGCTCACGCAGCGCGACGTCGTGAATCGCGTCGCCGCCCTCGGCGCGGACCTGGCCGGGGGGCCGCCCGAGCGGCTGGCCGGGCACCTGAGCGCCGAAATTCCCAAGTGGCGCGAGGTCATTCGCGTGGCGAACATCCGGCTATAGTGCTGCCATTCATTACTTCACGGACAGGAGACTATCGCGATGAGCATCACGCGCCACGATATCAGCGGGCACCTGAGCAGGGTGGTCGAGCACAACGGCACGGTCTACGTTGCCGGCACGACGGCCGAGGACAAGTCGGTCGCGATGAAGCAGCAGACCGAGCAGGTGCTCGCGAGGATCGACGGATTGCTCGCCAAATGCGGCACGAGCAAGTCGAAGCTGCTGTCGGCAACCGTCTATATTTCGGACATGGCGCAAAAGGCGGCGATGAACGAAGCGTGGCTCGCCTGGATCGACCGCAAGAACCCCCCGACGCGCGCCTGCATCGCGGTGGAGCTCGGCAGCCGGGATACGCTGGTGGAAATCGTCGTCACGGCCGCCAAGTAAACGCCGGAGCAGCGCCTTAGAGTTCATAGAAACGGAGTCGGCCATGAACAGCAGCGATCTCGGTCTCTGCAATATCGAGGACCTGCGGCAGATCGCTAGGAAACGCCTGCCGCGCCCCATATTCGAGTACATCGACGGCGCCGCGGAGGACGGCATCGCCCTCCAGCACAACCGCGAGGTGTATCGGTCGCTCAAGATCAGGAACCGGGTGCTGAAGGACGTCTCGAAGCGCTCGACTGCCACCGAGATTTTCGGGAAGAAGATTGCGATGCCCTACGCCATTTCGCCGACGGCATCGGCGGGCCTGATGTGCGAAGGCGGTGAAGTGGCCCTGGCGAGGGCGGCGGCCCGGATGGGCGTGCCGTGCACCGTGGCCACCAATTCGCTGACCCCGATGGAGGAAATCGTCGAGGCCGCGGGCGGCAACGTCTGGTTCCAGCTCTACATGTGGGTGGACAAGAAGCTCCGGGCGGCCTTCGTCGAGCGGGTCAAGGCGGCGGGATTCGGTACCCTGCTCGTCACCGTCGACGGCTCGGTCGGCGCCAATCGCGAGCACGACCGCAAGAACGGCTACACCATGCCGCTGCGCTATACGCCGAAGCTGATCGCGCGCATCCTCGCCAATCCCGGCTGGTGCCTGCGCGTCCTGGCACCGCAATTCATCAAGCGCGGCCCATTCCGGAAGGCGAACTTTCCGCCGGAACTGTCGAGCAAGCTCACGGACAAGCCCACCGACCACGAGTTCACCAAGCCCGACACCCAGTGCTGGGACGACATCAAGCGCATCCGCGACACCTGGCCGGGCCACATGCTGGTGAAGGGGCTGCAGAGCTGGGAGGACGCCGTGGTCGCCGCCGACTACGGCATGGACGGCGTCGTCCTGTCGAACCATGGCGGGCGCTACCTCGATAGCGCGCCGGCGCCCCTTCAAGTGGTGCCGGAGGTTCGCCGGGCCGTTGGCGACCGGCTCAAGATCATTATCGACAGCGGCGCGAGACGCGGGTCGGATATCGTCAAGGCCATCGCCATGGGGGCGGACCTGGTCATGTCCGGCAGGCCGACGCTCTACGGCGCCGCCGCCGCCGGCGAGGCTGGTGCCTACCGTGCGCTAGAGGTTTTCCAGACCGAGATGGACCGGATCATGGCGCAGCTCGGGCTCAATCGCGTCGATGAAATCGGCCCCCAGATCTTCTGGAATCCGCCCGACTGGGTTCCCAGGCCCAAGGCGGCCCGGGTCGTCGAGCAGATTGCTTCGCGCGCGTCCGCCATGGTTCCGGAATCCGGGTCGAAGCAGCCGAACGTGGTCATCTGACCGCGGAGCAAGCTCGTGAAGAATGGGGAAAGACCCCATGAACACCACTTTGGAGCAATGAGTGTCGCGCATTCCGCCTGTTTCCACCGGCGCCGACATGTCCCCGGAGCAACGCCTCTCCGCTGACGCGGTTACAGAAGTGTTCGGCGAGGTGCGCGGCCCGTCTTGCCGAGACGGTATGCTTGGCCGCCGATGCCGCTCATGAGCTGTCCGGATCGCGGTCATTCCAAGGGGAGGACGCCGGTTTGAAGATTAAGTCTGTCATGCGCAGCCCGGGAACGTTTCCGCACCTGTTTCCGGCGCCCACGCCTCGCCTGGCGAGATCACGGGCGGCTTGAATTTCCTGTCGCTCTCCGGTGACTGCGATTTGCCCGATCTCAGATCATTTCGCTGCATCCCGATCGTCGACCCAGCCGAAGCCGTGAAGCGCGTTCTCCAGCTCACAGTGATGGGAGGGGATAACTGAGCAAGATTGCTGAAGTGAAAGCCCATCCCGTCTCGATTCCGCTCAAGCAGCCGCTGTGGACCGCGCACGAGGAGCTGAAGGACTCGAGCGCGATTCTGGTGGAGGTGCGCACCGACGACGGGATCGTCGGCTGCGGCCCGATTCACGGCTCCTCGCAAAGGGTGATCTGCGAGTGGGTGGCGCGATTCGGAGACCTGATCCGCGGCATGGACGCGACCGCGAGCGTCGCGGTCTGGGAGAAGCTTTTCGCTCTTACTTCCCCGCGGCCCGGGGGCATGGGCGGACGCGACGGCCTCCCAGCGCCGCTGCCGCGGGGAGCGCGTCCCCAGATCATGGCGGCGATCGGCGGCATCGACATTGCGCTGTGGGATATCCGGGGGAAGCACGCAGGCCTTCCGGTCTACCGCCTGCTCGGGGCGGAGAAGCGGCCGATCTTCACTTATGCGACGGGCGGTTATTACCGGCTCGGCGCGCCCGACGGGATCTATGCGGAGGAACTAGCCCGATTTGTCGCCGCGGGCTTCCGCGCCGTGAAGCTGAAGACCGGCGGTGGCACGGTCGCCGAGGAGACGCGGCGCGTGAGCGCGGTGCGTGACGCCATCGGCAAGGGCACGCTGCTCATGCTCGACATGAACGCGCCCTACGATCTTGCGGAGTGCATCGCGTTCGCGCGGGCGGTCGAGCCGCTCGATATCTTCTGGCTCGAGGAGCCGCTGCACTGGTATCTCCAGCCGGCCGACTTCGTGAAGCTCGCCGGCGCCACCCGCATTCCGCTCGCGCACGGCGAGCGCGAGCTGACGCGCTTCACGGTGCGGGACTTCATCGCGTCCGGGGCGATCCGCTACGTGCAATTCGACTCCACGCGCGCCGCGGGCTTCACCGAGGCGCTGCGCGTTGCGCAGCTTGCCGAGCAGCACGGGGTCATGATCGCGCCGCACACCGTTCCCGAGCTGCATGCGCACCTTGTCATGGCCTTTCCGCGCTGCGGATGGGGGGTGGAGTCGCACGGCGACGCTGCCCGCGACCCGGTATCGGCCGGACTCTATCTCGAGCATGTCGAGGTGCGCGACAGCCACGTCCACCTGAACGACAAGCCGGGCTTCGGCGTCGAGATCGACTGGGATTTCGTCCGGCGCCACCGCACCTGAGTCCCGGTTCCGGGTCCTCGTCCGGCGCGCCCCGGTTTATCATTGCCCCCAGAGGAGCCGCTGCATGCTCATCAACTGCGCCGCCTACCAGGACGGGAAGAAGCTCGGGGACATACGCCAGGAGGAGATCCACGATTACCTGAGCCGGCCCGGCAGCTTCGTGTGGGTCGCGCTCAAGGACGCCACGCCGGACGAACTCTTCGAAATGCAGCGCCAGTTCGGGCTGCACGAGCTCGCCGTCGAGGACGCGCAGCATGGCCATCAGCGTCCCAAGCTCGAGGAATACGGGGACTCGCTCTTTGCCGTGGTGCACACGGTGGAGACGGCGGGCGACGAGATCAGGGTCGGCGAGCTGAGCATCTTCGCGGGCAGGAACTACCTCCTCTCCGTGCGCAACCGCGCCGAGCAGGGGTTCACCAGCGTGCGCGCCCGCACCGAGCGCGAGCCGCACCTGTTGAAGCACGGATCGGGATTCGTTCTCTACGCGCTGATCGATACCGTGGTGGACCGTTATTTCCCGGTGGTGGAGAGCCTGGAGGACGAGCTCGAGCGGCTGGAGGAGCGCATGTTCGCCGGCACGCCCTCGCGCGAGAACATCGAGGCGCTCTACGCGCTCAAGCAGAAGCTGACGGTCCTCAAGCACGCCGCGGGTCCCCTGCAGGAGACCACCGGCAAGCTCTACGGCGGACGGGTGCCCGAGATCTGCAGCGGCACGCAGGACTACTTCCGCGACGTCTACGACCACCTCACGCGCATCAACCAGTCGATCGACAGCCTGCGCGACATGCTGACCACTGCCATCTCGGTCAATCTCTCGCTCGTCACCATCCAGGAAAACGAGATCACCAAGCGGCTCGCGGCGTACGCCGCGCTGGTTGCGGTGCCCACCATGATCGCCGGCGTCTACGGCATGAATTTCCAGCACATGCCGGAGCTTGGCTGGGCTTTTGGTTACCCCTTTGCCCTGGGGCTGATGGTGGTTCTCGACGGCTACCTCTTCTACCGCTTCCGCAAGGCGAAGTGGTTGTAGCCGGTCGCCGCGTTACTGCGCGAAGAACTCCTTGACCTTCTCCATCCAGGACCGCGCGCGCGGGTTGTGGCGCCCGGCATCCTTCTGGTTAATGGCCTCGAGCTCGGCGAGCAGTTCCTTCTGCCGCGCCGTGAGGTTGACCGGCGTCTCGACCGCGACGTGGCAGAGGAGATCGCCGTGGCTCGTGGAGCGCACGCCCTTGATGCCCTTGCCGCGCAGACGGAACATCTGCCCGGTCTGGGTGCCCGTCGGCACCTTGATCTTGGCGTAGCCGTCGAGCGTCGGGATCTCGATGTCGCCGCCGAGGGCGGCGGTGGTGATGCTGATCGGCATCTCGCAGTGCAGGTCGTTGTGATCGCGCTTGAAGACCGGGTGCGGCTTGAGGTGTATCACCACGTAGAGATCGCCCGGCGGGCCGCCGTTCACGCCGGCCTCGCCTTCCCCCGACAGGCGGATGCGGTCGCCGTCGTCCACGCCGGCCGGGATCTTCACCGACAGCGTCTTGTGCTGCTTCACGCGCCCGGCGCCGCCGCACGCCGCACAGGGGCTCGTCACGATCTTGCCGCTGCCGTGGCAGCGCGGACAGGTCTGCTGGATCGAGAAGAAACCCTGCTGCATGCGGACCTGGCCGTGGCCGTGGCAGGTCGAGCAGGTAGTGGGGGAGGTGCCGGGCTTGGCACCGCTGCCGTGGCAGGTCGCGCATTCCTCCATCGCGGGGATGCGAATGCGCGTTTCGGCCCCGCGCGCCGCGTCCTCGAGCGAGATCTCGAGGTTGTAGCGCAGGTCGGCCCCCCGATAGACGCTGGAGCGGGTCCGCCCCCCGCCGAAGATGTCGCTGAAGATGTCGCCGAAGGCGTCCGCGAAGCTGCCGCCAAAGCCCGCGCCGGCGGCCGCGGTCGGATCGACGCCGGCGTGGCCGAACTGGTCGTACGCCGTGCGCTTCGAGCCGTCCGTCAGGATCTCGTAGGCTTCCTTTGCCTCCTTGAAATGCTCCTCGGCCTTGGGGTTGTCCGGGTTGCGGTCCGGATGCCATTTCATGGCGAGCTTGCGGTACGCCTTCTTGATCTCCTCTTCGGAGGCGTCCCGGTTCACTCCCAGCACTTCGTAGTAGTCGCGCTTCGCCATCGCCTCAGGACTCGGTCATCAGGATAAAGGATCCAGCCGACAGCAACAGGGCGGGACCAGACGGCACCCGCCCTGAACGCTGAAGCACTGGCCCCGAATCCGTGATCCCTACTTCTTGTCTTTCACCTCGGTGTATTCGGCGTCCACCACGTTGCCTTCTTCCTTCTTGGCTTCGCCCGTGGTCTCCCCGCCGCCCGGCTGCTGGGCCTGCTGCTTCGCCTGCTCGTCCTTGTACATCCGCTCGGCGAGCTTGTGCGCGGCCTGGGCAAGCGACTGGGTCTTGGCCTCGATTGCCGCCTTGTCCTCGCCCTTGAGCGCCTCTTCCGCGTCCTTCAACGCGGCTTCGATCTTTGCCTTCTCGTCGGCTTCGACCTTGTCGCCGTGCTCCTTCAACGACTTCTTCACCGAGTGCACCATGTGGTCGCACTGGTTGCGAGCTTCCACCAGCTCGTGCGCCTTGCGATCCTCCTCGGCGTGCTCTTCGGCGTCCTTCACCATGCGCTGGATTTCCTGCTCGGTGAGGCCGGAGCTCGCCTGGATCTTGATCTTGTTTTCCTTGCCCGTTGCCTTGTCCTTCGCGGAAACGTGCAGGATCCCGTTCGCGTCGATGTCGAACGTGACCTCGATCTGGGGCATGCCGCGCGGCGCGGGCGGAATGTCGGTCAGGTTGAACTGGCCGAGGCTCTTGTTGCCGCGCGCCATCTCGCGCTCGCCCTGGAGCACGTGGATCGTCACCGCGGTCTGGTTGTCGTCCGCAGTCGAGAACACCTGCTGTGCTTTGGTCGGGATGGTGGTGTTCTTCTGGATGAGCTTCGTCATCACCCCACCAAGCGTCTCGATGCCGAGGGAGAGCGGCGTGACGTCGAGCAGCAACACGTCCTTGACGTCACCCTTCAGCACGCCAGCCTGGATGGCCGCGCCCACCGCGACGGCCTCGTCGGGGTTGACGTCCTTCCGGGGCTCGCGCCCGAAGAAATCCTTGACGCGTTCCTGCACTTTCGGCATCCGGGTCTGCCCGCCGACCAGGATCACGTCGGAGATGTCGCCGGCCTTGATGCCGGCGTCCTTGATCGCGATGCGGCACGGCTCGATGGTCTTCTCGATCAGGTCCTCGACCAGGCTTTCGAACTTGGCGCGCGTCACCTTGATCGCGAGGTGCTTGGGCCCCGATTGATCGGCGGTGATGTAGGGCAGGTTGATCTCGGTCTGCGCGCTCGAGGAGAGCTCGATCTTGGCCTTCTCCGCGGCGTCCTTCAGCCGCTGCAGCG
>DATBKZ010000118.1:0-37177 GCA_036555615.1 Burkholderiales bacterium
CCGACCACATGCGGATCAGGTTCACGTAAGCGGCGTTCACCTGCGCCGTCTCCTCGGCCCCGGGCGCGCTGGCGAGCAGCTTCTCGCGCGCGAGGTTCAGGCCGTAGAGCAGCTCGCGCCGCGCCGCGTCGCGCACCAGGCTCTGCACCCAGGTGACCGCCACCAGGCGCTCGCCGCGGGTAACCGGATTGACACGGTGGATGGTGCCCGCGGGGTAAAGCACGGCATCGCCCCCCGCCGGCTTCACCACCTGATCGCCGGCGGCGGTGCGGACCACCAGCTCGCCCCCGTCGTACTCCTCCGGCGCGTTCAGAAAAACCGTCACCGCGACATCTGAACGATACATCAATCCGTCCCCGCCCATGATCGGATCGTCGAGATGCTCGCCGTAGGTCATGCCGGGCTGATAGCGGATGTACAGGGGCGTCGCGGCGTGCAGCGGCAGCGCGCCGCCACGATACACCGGGTGGCGCGAGAGGTTGCCCATCACCATCTCGTCGAGCCGCTCGAGCTCGGCGGTACCGCGCCCGGCTTCCAGGTTGTGCTTCACGCGCCGCGCCGCCGCGCCCGCCGTGGCCTTGCCGTCCACGAAGCGTGCGTGTGCGAGCCATGAGCGCGCGAGCGCGAGCTCGTCAGGCTTGAGGACGCCGGGAACGATGAGCAGCATGCGCGCTCAGGTATCGGCCTGCGGCATCGGCAGGCCGGCCAGCTTGCTGATGCTGCGCACGGGATCGGCCGGGAACAGGCGATAGATGTGCTTCTCGTAGGCCTTGCGGTCGCGGAAGCGCTCGCCCTGGCGCTTTCCCAGCTCCAGCACCATCCGGTGCATGGTGGGCACGCCCTGGGTCTCCGCGAAGTAGTCGCGGAAGTACCAGATCAATTCCCAGTGGTCCACGAAGAGCTCGATTCCCTGGTGCTGCGCCAGCGCGCGCGCGAAGTCCTCGCTCCAGTCGTCGAGATCGAGCAGAAACCCCTGCTCGTCGGTCTCGATGATCCTGCCGTTGACCTCGAACTGCATGGCCGCTCCCGGCTCACGCGAAGCAAATCCATGTGGTGGCGATGTACTTGACGCCCGTCTCCAGGGTGACGCCGCGATGAACGTGGGTCCAGAACGGTGGAAACAGGATCAGCTTGCCCTGCGCCGGCCGGATCGAGACTTCCTGCAGCGGAAACTCGGTCTCGCCGCCCGGCCCCGGCACGTCGTTCAGGTACCAGATCGCAACCAGCTGGCGCTCGCTGAACGGCCCCGGTCCGGAATCCACGTGCCAATGGTAATACTCCCCCGGCAGCGTGCGCTGCAGGTTGTAGCCGAGGTCCTTGAAGGAGTTGGCGGCAAAAAACGGGAACTCGCGGGCGAACTCATGGAACGTCGACGCGAGCTGCCGGGACAGCGTCTGGTCGAGATCGCGCCAGTCGTCGCGCCCGCTGATGCGCAGATCGGTCGAGCGCTTCACCTCGGGCGCTGCCTGCGCCGCCTGGCCGATGCGCCCGGGAACCTGCTGATCGGCGCGAGCCTCGAAGCGCCGGATCGCCTCGAGGCAGACATCGGCCGGGAGCGCCTGCGCCACCTCGTAGATGAAGCTCAACGGCTTGACTTCGCGGATGCGCCCGCCGGAAAACGCCATTGTCTAGGCGTACAGCAGTTGGGTGTTGTGCATCTCCCCGGCGGTGTCGATGTCCACCCCGATCGTGCCCGGCATGCGCAGCGCGATGTAGCCCGCCATCAGCATGGCGGTCGCCTGGTTGTTCTGCATGATGCTGGTCAACAGCTTGTCGGCGACGATCTGGCAGCGCTGCATCGGGTCAGGCCGCTCCACAAACCGGCGGCTCATCTGCCAGCCCCGGTCCATGTCGCGGTCGAGCCGCGCATGAAACTCCGCCGCCTCCTGCAGCAGATCGTCCGGCACCTCGATCGCATAGACTTGCTCGTCGATGACGACTTTGAAACGCATGCGCTTCCTCGATACCGCGCCCACGCGCGGGCCGGTTCCGGCAAGCGTAGCGCGGCACACAGGGCGGGACAAGCCCGGCCGGACGCCGGGAATTTGAAATTGCCGCGCGGTTTTCGTACCATGCGGCCCTCGGCGCAACCAGAGCGAAGCAGCACCGATGAGCAATCCCTACTACGAAGCCATCGACCGCATGGAGAGAAGCGGAGTCGATCCCGAGTACATCAACGGCTGGGCCTGCGGCTACTTGCACAACCCCAAGCGCGAGGAGCAGCGGTTGAGTGAAGCCTACGAAGCCGGCTACGCGCACGGCCTGAAACGGGACACCTCCGGCTTCCAGGCCTGGATCAGGAAGTAGCCGGGGGCGCGCCGGAGCCCTTCTCGGCCAGCGCGCGCCATTTTGCGGCCTCCGCGGCGTCGCGCTCGACGCCCACACCCTTCTCGTACATCGTCGCCAGCGTCGCCTGCGATCCGGCGAGGCCCTGATCGGCGGCGAGCCTGAACCACCGGGCGGCTTCAACCGGATCGGCCTTGGTGCATTCGCCCTGGAAATACATGAACCCCAGCCCGTGCTGCGCGAGGGCATAACCCTGCTCGGCGGCGGCTCGCATCCATCGCACCGCGGCCGCGCAGTTCTTCACCACGCCCAGGCCCACCTGGGACATGATCGCCACGCGATATTGCGCCTGCGGATTGCCCTCCTCCGCGAGCGGCCGCAGCAGCTGCATGGCGCGCGCGAATTCCTTCGCTTCGAAGGCCGCGATCCCGCTCGCCAGCTCCATGTCCGGTCCTGACATGACGCACTCCCGGGCGTATTATCCCCGAAAAACTCGCAGTGACCGGCAGCTATGGCCATTATCAGCAGCCGCCCTTCGGTGGCGCTCGTCAAGACTCGCTGGCGCAAGAAGGGCGCCCCGCGCACGCTCGCCGATATCGCAAGCGTGATCGGCGCGAACATCTGGAAGATCGCGCTCGAGATCTTCAAGCACATGGAAAAGGAAGAGTTCCGTTTTGGCTCGGACCGGCTGGTGACCGAGGTGATGGCCGAGTTCATCGCCTTCCTGGTTCAGCTCGTCGACCGCACGGTATACGGGAGGCTGAGCGATGCCGACCGCGCCACGCTCATCGGAGAGGCAGCCCGCCACCTGGCGACGACCATGGAGAACAATCAGCTCGATCTCCTCGGGCCGGGAGATTACCGCAAGCCGTTCATCGATCTCCTCAATGCCCGCTTCGAGGAGTACGCCGGCTTCGAGTACCGCGGGGGCGAGCCGGGATTTCCCTGCCTGCGCTTTTTCGCCACCAAGGTGGCCGACGCCATGGCCGGCAGCGGCAACCGCTGGGTGATCGAGCAGATCATGGACATCGAGGCGCCGGAGATGGTGCGCCTCATCCACAAGCTCGTCGACCAGACAGTGCCGGCTGCCTCTTCCTAGCGGACGCGACCCGCGCCGGCTTAGGCCGACGCACCCTCGAGCAGGCCGGCCAGGGCGGTGTCACGCGCGGCCGGCTCGAGCGCAACGAGCGCCCGGGCCGTCGCCAGCCAGCGCTCCGCTCCCTCAGCCACCACGTGCCAGATCCGGTCGGTGGCGCCGCCGCGCAGAAAATCCTCGTACGCCTCCAGCGCCTGGGGGAAAAGCTGGCGGCGCGCGCCATCGAACGTCGCGAAATAGAAATGCAGCGCCGGCTGGTTGCCACGCCGCAGCAGCTCCGGGAGCGTCGACAGGCAGTCGGCGAGCAGATCGCGCACCGCGCGCGCGGTCGTTTCGCCGCGGGTCTGCGCGAGGCCGATCATCATGTCGCGCCAGCCGTCGCCGAGCAGATCGCCGGCCATCGCCTCGCCGATCTCGTGCAGGATCATGGTTTCCGACTCGTTGTCGGCCATGCGCGCGAGCGCGGCTTCGGTGTCGGTGATGAAATCGTAGCTCGCCAGGGCGCGCGCCATGGCGTTGCCCTGCTTGCGCCACCGCCATTCTTCGATCTTCTCCCACAGGTAGCGGCGCACCGATTCCAGGCGCAGAAAGATGGTGCGCCCCTGCAGCATCGCCGGCGGCGCGGCCAGCTCGCGCGCATACTCGCAGGACGATACGACGATCGTGAAGCCGGACCGCTCCTCCACGCGCACCAGCCGCCCGAGAAAGAAGAGCGGCTTGTGGAAGCTTCCGTAGCCGGCGCTGTAGACGTAGCCCTGGGGCAGCAATTCGCGGCTCGCGGCATCGGCATCGAAGGGATCCAGCGCGCCGCGCGCGAGCGGGAGCGGCGCGAAGTCCTCCGTCTCGATTTCGCGCCACCGCTGCTCGCGGCTCTGCAGCCAGTTGCCCAATTCGTCCCGGGGCAGGTCGCGCCCGAACGGCAGCTCGTTCTCCCAGCGATAGTACTCGCGCATCTTGAGCAGGAAGGTGCACAGTCCGTATTCGCCGGCATGGCGCGCGTCGGAGATATCGCAATTGCGCTGCACCACGTCCGCGAGCTGGGGGAAATTGCGCATCGCCGCACCGGAAAGTTATATACTGAGTTTAGCATCGCGCGCTTCACCCGCCGTCATGGCCCGTGCACCGTACCCCAAGCCGCACGTCACCCTCGACATGAAGGGCGCGGCCTGCCCTGGGCCCATGCTGGGCGCGCGGCGAGTGCTCGACGAGCTGCTGGCGGGCGAAGTGATGCTGCTGATCTCCGACTGCCCGGCGACGAAGGACGACCTGTTATCCTGGCCCCGGTACGCCGACGTCGAGATCCTCAAGACGAGGAAGATGGCGAAAGGCGGCACGGGATACTACATCCGCAAGGGCAAGGGCCGACGAGTCTCGCCCCACGCCGTGCTCGATATTCGCGGCGCCACCTGCCCCGGTCCGATCGTCGAGGCAAAAAAGCTTCTGAACGGGATGAGCAAGGGCGAGGTGCTGCAGCTGATCAGCGACTGCCCCGGCATCCGCGCGGACGTGCGCAGCTGGGTGAAGGCGACCGGCCTCGAGCTTGCCGACGCCCGGGAGAATGCACCTGGCGAGTTCCAGTTCTACATCCGCAAGCGTTGATGTCAACCTCATCGCACCGTGGAGGCTAGACCATGACCAGCCTGATCGAAGCGATCACCGGCGCCAGCAGCGGCGCCGAGAAGGACCCCAGTTTCCCCCACGCGCCTGAGGGCTGGACGCCCGCGGCCGCGCTGGCGACGGCGCGCGCCGAAGGCCTCGAGCCGGGCGCGGACCACTGGGAGGCGCTGCGCGCGCTGCAGGAGTACTTCGCGCGGCACGATGTGACCTCCGTCAACCTGCGTGAGCTGCACGACGCGCTCGACGAGAAGTTCCATCGCCAGGGCGGCATCAAGCGCCTGTACCAGCTCTTCCCGGGCGGCCCGGTCGCCCAGGGCTGCCGGATCGCGGGGCTCAAGGTCCCCGCAGGCGCCGTCGACAGGAGCTTCGGCAGCGTCGCGTAAGCGTCGGCCGTGAATCCGCCGGCGGGACCGGAGCCTCGCGCGCCGGTGCCTAGCGCTTCTTCATGAAAAAAATGAATTCCTTGTCGGCCGTCTCGGAGGAGAGCAAGGGGTTCCCGGTCTGCTTGGCAAAAGCCTGGAAGTCCTTCACCGATCCGGGATCGGTCGCGATAATCTTCAGCACCTGGCCCGATGCCATGTCCGTGAGCGCCTTCTTGGCGCGCAATATCGGCAGCGGGCAATTGAGCCCGCGCGCATCCAGTTCCTTGTCGAATTCCATGACGTTCCTCACCGTGCGGGGAGTCGCAGTGTAACTCAATTTAAGGCGATTTCGCCGCGCGAGGCAAGCGGCGCGCGCCCCGCCTCCCCGTCAAAACACGCTGATGTTGCGGTCGACCAGCAGCTCCGAGAGCCGCACGTTGGCCTTCGCCAGCCGGTCAACCAGCAGCTCGAGGAACGCGCCGTGAAAATGATGGCGGCAGAGGTCCGAGGCCCGCGCCAGCGTCTCGGCCCGAATCTCGATCACCGCGATGTCCGAGAGCGCGACCACGCTCGCCGAGCGCTGGAACTTGTGCTTGCCGAGGTAGGCCATCTCGCCGAAGCACTCACCGACGGTGAGGGTGTTGAGAATCCGCTCCTGCTTGACCACCTTGACCTCGCCCGCCGTGAGGACGAAAAAGGAAGAGCCGATGTCGTTCTCGCGGATCAGCACGGTGTCGCGCGGATAGCGCTGCCAGGTCGCAACGCGCAGCACCTCCCACAGCTCGACGTCGCTGAAGTGGCGGAAGAACTCGAGGCTGCGCAGCGTGTCGAATTTTTCGGCTTCGGCGAAGCCCTGCCCCGGCTTCTCCTCGGTGCCGAGCGCGGTCGCGAGATCATGCGCGAACTCGTCCCACGTCTGGTAGCGCCGCGCGGTGTCCTTCTGCAGCGCCCGTGCCACAATCGCATCGATGCGCGGCGGGATGTCGGGGCGGACCTCGATCGGCGAGGGCGGCTCGACGTTGATGATCTGGTAGATCATGCTGTAGTTGTTGGCGCCCTGGAACGGCAGCCGTCCGGTGAGGAGCTGATACATCACGACGCCGAGCGAAAAGATGTCGGTCTGGTAGGTCAGCGTCTGCTCCTTCACCTGCTCGGGCGACATGTAGGCTGGCGAGCCGATGCCGCTCACCTGAGTCGTCTCGGCGGCCTGCGTCAGCGCCGCGCCGAAATCCGTGATCTTGATGTCGGATTCACCGGCCAGCAGGATGTTGGCCGGCTTGATGTCCCGGTGTATCACGCCTTGGTTGGACGCGTATTGCAACGCCTTCGCGCACTTGTAGATGATCTCGACGATGCGCCGCATCGGCAGCAGGGTCTCGTGCCTGGTGTACTGCTCGAGCGTCGTCCCGTCCACGTACTCCATCACGATGTAGCTCGCGTCCTCGCCAGCCACCGCGTCGTAGATGGCGGAGATGTGCGGGTGGGACAGCTTGCCGGCGAGCGACGCTTCGGTGACAAAGAGCTTGCGATAGCGCCTGCCGTACTCCTGGTCGCCGAGCGCTTCGGGATACACCACCTTGATCGCGACCTGGCGGCTCTGGAACGGGTCATACGCCCGGTACACGGCACTGGTCGCGCCCTTGCCGAGCTCGCTGATGATCTCGTACTTCCCGATTTTCGGCGGCATCGGCCCGAGGCCGGAGCCGGTTGCGGCGCGCGTTTGCTCCATGCCTCAAGATACCATATCGCCCTGTCGTTACGGCCGTTGCGGCGCGCGGTCCGCCGCACGAGCGCTTCACTCGCCGAGGACAAATCGCCGCGCGACGCCGAACGCCGCGCCAAATGACACATCGCGCTACGGGCTGTTGCTTGGGATGAGTCCGGCCTGCTCAGGTTTTCTCTTGCGTCGCCGTGCGAAGACCCAGCCGATCAACGCCCCGGAGAGCAGCGTCAAGATCATCCCCGGCCACAACCCCGGCGGCTGGTATTGAAGCGTAACGGTGTGCCGGCCTGCGGGAAGCGCGACGGCCCGGTGGCGTCCGTCGGCGCGCAGGACTGCCGCCGGCTTGCCGTCAACCGTTGCGCGCCAGCCACGCGCATGTGTCGAGCGCACGAGGAGCCATCCCGGCCCGTCGGACTCCGTCTCGTAGCGCTCTTCATCCGGCAGCAGGGAAACGGCACGCGCCCGCCCGGACCCGCAGGACTCCGCGCCCGGCGCGCCCGGACCCTCGAACGCGACATCGCGGTGGGGGTCCCACGTCGCCGCGTGCGGCGCGCGCGCCGCATCGAGCCGCGCAGCGACCCAACGCGCGCGACACGCCACCAGCACGCGCGGCCACGGTTGCTTCAGCTCGTAGACATGCAGGTTGAGCCCGGTCAAGCCCACCGCCACGACCCGACGCAATCCGAGCTCCGGATGCTCGATGGGGTCGAAGCTCAGGACGCGGCTCACCGCGGCATGCCGGAGTACCGGCAGGAACCGTGTGATGTCGCGCCGATCGAAGCCGGTCCACCCGAGCGAGGTCAGCAGCGGGCTCAAACGCGTCCGATCCTGCGATCCCGCGGTTTCCACGCGGTTCATGACGTTGAGATAGGGCTCCAGCTGCTGCCGCAGCGCATAGGTCATCGACTGGTCGGCGTCGGTCTGGCGGGTGTTGAGCCACGAGAGGAAGTTCCGGCTGAAGCTGACCGGAACCGCGAACACCCGGCCGCCCCCCAGGTCATCGAGGCGCTCGGCCGCAATGTCCGGAAGCAGTTGGAAGAGGTATGGGTTGGCCTGCCGGTTCAGGCCGACGCCGGTGCGCGCCAGATCCCCCGCCACCACCAGCGCAAGCACGATCGCTGCGAGACCGGCCCGCAACCGCGACCTCAGCACCGCGATCGCGAGCCCGATCCCGAGCAATCCGATCAGCGCGCAACGGGCGGCATCGACGGGAAGTATCGCGGCCAATTTCTCGCGCGCGGCGCCGTCGAGCTGAAGCAGGCCGGCGATGTTGTCGGCCGCGAGCCAGCTGGCTGCGGCGATCCCCCCCGCGACGATCGTCCCGATTGCGCCCACCCCGAGGAACAAGCACCACCCCTTGCCTTCGGCAAGCCGGTCCACGCCGCGCCCCGCGAGCAACGCCACCGCCAGGTGCGCCAGGAACAGCGCCTTGCTCGGCGTACGAAATGCGCCGGCAAGCGGCAAGTCGTGCAGCAGATTCCACAATCCGCCGGTTGGCCCCATCGCGAGCCACGCGCCGAGGGCGGCCGCGGCGACGAGCAGGATTCGCTCGCGGCGCGGCGCGCTCGTGCCGCCGGCCACCGCGAGCGCGAGAACCAGCGTGCCGAGGTAGATGCTGAGGAAATAGGGCGTGCCGTCCCGGAATACCGTGCCGCCCCACCAGGTCTCGATCGGCCGGGCGAGATCGCCGAAGAGATTCGGCACCAGAACCTGGAAGAGCGCGAGCGGCGGAAGTGCGAGGCTCCCCGCCTCGTCCAGGGATATTCCCGCGCCGCGTTGCGTTTCCGGCAGCATCCCGAGCGTGACGGCAATCGGAACGCCTGCCAGACCGATGCCCAGCGCGAGCGCCGCACCGAGGCGCGCCGCCGCGGTACCGGCAGCGGGCTTCGGCTCTCCCGCAGGCTGATCGCGCCAGAGGGCGAGCATCACAGCGAGCGCTACGGCTTGCGCGACGATCTCCAGCGCGAGCGTCGTGAGGCTTGCCGCGAGCGCGAGGGCGGCGCCGCCCACCCACCTCCCTCCGCGGCCCGCCGCCCGCTCGAACGTCAGCACGATGAGCGGAGCCAGCGCGAGCGCCTGCAGGAACGAATAGAGATTCAGGGTCGACAGCGCGAAGCCGCCGACCGCATAGACCGTGCCGCATGCAAAGGCCCCGGGCTGCGACATGCCGCGCGCGCGCCCGAGCGCGTAGGCGGCGAGCGCCGCGAGCGGCACGTGCAGCGTGAGAAGCCAGGACACGAACTCGGGGCTCGAGTCGAATACGTGCAGCAGGTCGAGGGGATAGAACGAGGGCAGCATGAACTCGCCCTCGTGCACGTACGGGTTCCAGAATGGCAGGCGACCCGCTGCGAGCTCGGCCGCCTGGTACTGGCGCAGAGGCAGGAACGTAAGCGATATGTCCCGGAAGTAGTAGGTCCACCACGGAAGTGTCGCGCCCAGGACGGGAAGAAGCGCCACGACGGTCACCACCGGCAGCCACAACCCGGCTCGCACGCGCTGCAAGAGGGTCGTCATCCTGTTCGCGGAACGACCGTCCACTTAGCGGCTCCACGCTCACCAGGTCGCGGCATTGTCATCCGAAGTGCTGTCGCGGCCGAAAGCGGGGCCTGCCCCGGCTGTCACCAGCGCGCGCCCCGCTTCTGGCACCCCCTTATTCTTGAATTCCCTGCGTCAGGCTGCCTCAGCTCGCCGCCTGCCGCGCATCGTTTACCGCTTCCCCGCTTCGCGCCGGATCTCCTCGTCCAGCTTGCGCAGCTCCTTCAGGCGCGCCTCGGCGCTCGACACCTGGTAGAAATCGCCGTCGGCTCCCTTCAGCCCGATTCTCAACTGCTCCATCGCTGCGCCCAGGTTGCCCAACCGCACGTACGCCTCCGCCTGGGCGCGGTGCTGGGCGAGCCGCTTGTTGAGCGCCGCGTAGCCGCGCGCCTGCAGCACGTAGAGCCGGTGGTCATTCGTGATCAGCTGCAGCCGCGCCTCCACCAGCCGCAGCGCTTCCTGCGGCCGATTCGTCTCGAGCAGCGCGTTCGCATAAGCGTAGACCAGGGCGCGGTAGGACGGAAAGGATTTCAATGCCTCGCGCAGGCAGGGCAGCGCCCGCTCGGGCCCGCGGGCCTGGACCTCCAGGTCGCACGCGAGCGTTGTCACGATCGGATTGGGCGGCGTGAGCTTGCGCAGTGCCGCGAGCTCGGCGCGCGCTCGCGTGAATTGCCGGAGGCGAATGAGGGCGGCGGCGAGCCCATACCGGCTCGCGGCTTCGCTCAGGTACTTGCGCTCGTCGAGACTTTGCTCGAAAAAGGCCACGGCCTCGTGCGGCGCATCGAGCTGCGCCTTGAGCCTGGCGCGGATCAGCTGGAAATCGAGGGTGTCGGGAACCTGGCGATAGCCGAGCGATTCCGTCCGATTCTGCATATCGGCGATGCGCTCATACGTAAGCGGGTGGGTGCGCAAGTACGACGGCGCGCCTGCCTCGTAGACGCGGGTCGCGCGCTGCATGCGCTCGAAGAAGGTCGCCATGCCGCGCGGATCGAATCCGGACTGGTCCAGGATCTGCAGGCCGACACGGTCGGCTTCACGCTCGTTATCGCGCGTGAAGTTCAACTGGCTCTGGATCACGCCGGCCTGGCCGAAGGCGATGGCCGCTTCGGCAGCCTGGGTATTCGCGCGCGAGAGCAACAGCGCGGCCGCGAGCGCGGCGAGCGAGACGATGCTGGTCTGCTGCTGCTGCATGAGCATGCGCGCGATATGGCGCTGGGTCACGTGCGCAATTTCGTGGGCCAGCACGCCCGCGGCCTCGGATTCCGCCTGCGCGGCGAGGAGGAGCCCGGTATTGACGCCGATGAAGCCGCCGGGCAGCGCGAAGGCGTTGATCTGGGGATCGCGGATTAGGAAGAACTCGAACTCCTGGCGCGAGTCCGTGCTGCGCGAGGCAAGGCGGTTGCCGAGGCTGTTGATGAAATCGGTCGCCTCCGGCTCGTCGTAATAGTCGCGGTCGGCGCGGATCTGGCGCATGATGGTCTCGCCCATGCGCCGCTCCTGCAAGGGCGTAAAGCCCGCCTGCGCGACATCGCCCAGATCCGGGAGCCCTTGGGCACCCACGCCGGAGGCGGCAAGCACTAGGAGCGCGAGCAGGATACGCAAGCCCATGATGATATGATAATTCCGACGCGCGGGAGTTCCTATCACGGGCCTCGCGCCCCACGCAGAAATCCGGACCTTGAAGACGCTCACGCACTTCGACGCGCGCGGACAGGCGCGCATGGTCGACATCGCCGGCAAGGATGTCACCCAGCGCGTCGCGCGCGCCGCCGGCCGCATCCGCATGCGGCCGGCGACGCTCAGGCAAATCGCCGCCGGTCGCGCGAGAAAAGGCGATGTGCTTGGCGTTGCGCGCATCGCCGCGATCCAGGCCGCCAAGCGCACGGCGGACCTGATTCCCCTCTGCCACCCGCTCACTCTCACCCACGTCAGCGTGGACTTCACGCTCGAGCGTAAGGCGGGAGCGGTACGGTGCGAGGCGACCGTCGCCACGACCGGGCGCACCGGGGTCGAAATGGAAGCGCTGACCGCGGTCGCGGCGGGACTGCTCACGATCTACGACATGTGCAAGTCCGCGGACCGCGGCATGCGCCTCGAACGCATTGGGCTTCTCGAGAAAAAGGGCGGCAAATCAGGACATTGGGTGGCCAGAGCGCGTTGACCGCCGAGCATCGCGCACTTCAGTTTTTCTTATGGGCCAATAAGCATCGAGCGGTGGACGCAGCCCCGTGTCACACACTAATATTCATCCGTTCGTTAGATTTTTCTTATTCTAAGAAGGCGGCCACCCGCCTCTCCGCAATCTCACTAGAGGAGTCAGAATTGATCATGAACAACCCGCGCAGAATTTTTTTGAAGCGAAGCGGCCAGCTCGGCGCGCTCGCCGCCGTCTGGGCGGCCGGCCTTGCCCAATCCAGCCGGACCTGGGCCGCAACCTGGAACAAAGCTGGATTCCAGTCCAAGGCCATGGCTGACGTCATGAAAAACCTGGGCGCAACCGGCGCAACCGAGAGCAAGGACATCGTGATCACCGCGCCGGACATCGCCGAGAATGGCGCCGTGGTCCCGATCGCGGTTTCGAGCAAGCTGCCCGATACCCAGCAGATCTCGATCCTGGCCGAGAAGAATCCATTTCCGCTGGCGGCGACGTTCGACGTTTCCAGCGGGGGCGAAGGCTACGTGTCGACGCGCATCAAGATGGGCCAAACCTCCGACGTGTGGGCGGTCGTGAAGGCCGGAGGCAAGTATTACACTGCCAGAAAAGAGGTGAAGATCACGGTCGGGGGCTGCGGCTGAACGGGCGGCGCGATCGCGTGACCAGAAGAAGGACAGAATCATGGCTGAACCGATGAAGATCCGGGCCACCCTCCAGGGCGATGTCGCCGACGTGCGCATCCTGATCATGCACCCCATGGAGACCGGCCAGCGCAAGGACAGCAAGGGCCAGATCATCCCGCTGCACTTCATCCAGAGCGTCGTCGTCCAGCACAACGGCAAGACCGTGCTCGACACGCAATGGAGCCAGGCCGTGTCGCGCAATCCGTTCCTGGGGCTGCGCATCAAGGGGGCGAAAGCGGGCGACAAGATCAGCGTCACCTGGACCGACAACAAGGGCGAAAAGCGCACCGACGAAGCAGTGGTGGCCCCGGCATCGTGACCGCGGCTGCGCGAAAGCGCCCCATTCACGACCAAGAAAGGAGGAGGACATCATGCGGAGTTTCGTGCGCGGCATCGCCGCATTCACCGTTTGCCTCGCGGCAGCGGGCGTAACGCCCGCGGCTGCGCAAACGGGCGACCCGCTGGGCGTCGGCCGCCGGATGCTGGCGGAGGACAACCCGGGAGAGCTCTGGATCGACCGCGGCAAGACGCTCTTCTACCAAAAGCAGGGGCCCAAGAATGCGTCCCTAGAGGGTTGCGACTTCGGCATGGGTCCGGGGAAGCTGGAAGGAGCGGCCGCGCGGCTGCCCCGCTATTTCCCCGACACCGACAAGGTGCAGGACCTGGAAACGAGGCTGATCACCTGCATGGTGCGGCTGCAGGGATTCAACGAAGCCGACGTCATCCGGCGCGCCATCAGCCCCGGCGGCAGCAGCGGCTCCGACGTGGAAGCCCTGGCGCTCTATATCACCTCCCGCTCGAACGGCATGAAAGTCGACGTCAGGCTGAGCCATCAGAAGGAGTACGACGTGTACAAGGCCGGCGAGTACCTCTTCTTCCGGCGCAGCGGCCAGACAGATTTCTCCTGCAACCAGTGCCACGGCGAGGCAGGAAAGCGTATCCGCCTGCAAGACCTGGTCCACATGACCGACAAGAAAGGAGCAGAGGAGGTCGCCTCGACCTGGCCCGCCTACCGCGGCGCGCATTTCGTCGTGCGGACCATGCAGTGGCGGCTTACGGACTGCTTCTGGCAGATGCGGCTGCCTGACATGAAGTACGGGTCGGACATGTCGATTGCGTTGACCCTCTATCTCAATCATAACGGCAACGGGGCGGTCATCCGCGTGCCCGGGTTCAAACGCTGAGGAAGGGGAAAGCCATGCGTAAGTTTGCATTGAAATGGGCGGTTCTTAGCGTAGCGGCGCTGATCGCAGCGGGTTGCGCTACCTACCCCGATCCGGCTACCACGCGCCAGACTGCAGAAGGCATGGTCAAGAGCGGCTTCAATGCGAGCCCCGCGCACGCGAAGCGCCTCGTCCAGGACCGGTCGCAGCAGATCTGCAGCAAGATCGCGGGCGCCCCGTTGACGCAGGAGGAAGCCGCCGAGGTGGTGAAGCTCGCGCGTGCCACGATCAGGTATCCGGCCTCCGGCAAGCTCGCGGGCGACTGGAAGATCGGCAGCAGGCTGGCGCATGACGGCGCCGGCGACCGCATCCTGCGCGGCAAGCTCGAGAAGCGCAAGGAGAACGGCGGTCTCTGCCAGAACTGCCACGCGCTCGCGCCGGGCGAAATCAACGTGGGCAACGTCGGGCCGAGCCTGACCGGCTATGGCGCGCAGCGCGGAAACTCCGAGGCCATCGCGCGGCTCACCTACGAGCGCATCTACAACGGCTGGGCGTACGTGCCCTGCTCCAACATGCCGCGCCTGGGGGCGACCGGGCATCTGACGCCGGACCAGATCACCCATCTCGTGGCGTATCTGATCGACCCGGCCTCACCCATCAACAAGCGATAAATCGGACGCAGTCGCGCCGATTTATCTGCGCGCGTTCGAACGGTCGATCGAGTCGCCGTTCGACGCGCGCCTTTCCAGCCAACCGTTGCCATGTCACTTTCGCGGCGTGAATTTCTGCAGCTGCTCGCGGTGGCCGCGGCCCAGGGGATGCCGCTGGCGGGGCGTGCCGCGCAGTCGGAACGCGGCGACACCCTCTACGACCTGCGGGGTCCACGCGGCAATGTCACCCTGCTCCACCTCACCGACTGCCACGCCCAGCTGCTCCCGGTCTATTTCCGCGAGCCCGACGTCAACATCGGCGTGCATGCCGCATGGGGCAAGCCGCCGCATCTGGTGGGCGAAGCGCTGCTCAAACAGTTCAAGATCGCGCCGAAGTCACCGCTCGCGCATGCCTTCACTTACCTCGACTTCGAGAGCGCGGCGCGGCGCTACGGCAAGGTCGGCGGCTTCGCGCACATCGCGACCCTGGTGAAGCGCCTGCGCGCGCAGCGTCCGGGAGCGCTGCTGCTCGACGGAGGGGATACCTGGCAGGGCTCGGCCACCTCGCTCTGGACCGGCGCGCAGGACATGGTCGATGCATCGAAGCTCCTCGGGGTGGACGTGATGACCGGCCACTGGGAATTCACCTACGGCGCCGCCCGCGTGAACGAGGTGATCGCGAAGGACTTCGCAGGCAAGACCGACTTCCTCGCGCAGAACGTCGCGACGGCGGATTTCGGCGACCCGGTTTTCAAGCCATACGTCATTCGCGAGCTGAACGGCGTGCGGGTCGCCATCATCGGGCAGGCGTTTCCCTACACGCCGATTGCCAACCCGCGATATTTCGTCGCCGAGTGGACCTTCGGCATCCAGGAGGAGCGGCTGCAGAAGGTCGTCCTGGAAGCCCGCAAGCAGGGCGCGCAGGTCGTCGTGCTGCTCTCGCACAACGGCGCGGATACGGACTTGAAGCTCGCCTCGCGCGTCACCGGCATCGACGCCATCCTCGGCGGGCACACCCACGACGCGATACCCGAGCCGATCGCTGTCAAGAACGCCGGCGGAACCACGATCGTCACCAACGCCGGCTCGAACGGCAAGTTCCTCGCCGTGCTGGATATCGACGTGCGCGCGGGGAAAATGAGCGGCTACCGCTACCGCCTGCTGCCGGTATTCGCCAACCTGCTGCCGCCGGATCCCGCGATGGAAGACCTCATCCGCAGGCACCGGGCGCCCTACGCCGGGAAGCTCGCGGAGAAGCTCGCGGTCAGCGAGACGCTGCTCTACCGCCGCGGCAATTTCAGCGGCACCTTCGATCAGCTGATCCTGGACGCGCTGATGGAGGCAAAAGGCGCGCAGATCGCGTTTTCCCCGGGATTCCGATGGGGCACCACCATCCTGCCCGGCGAGGCCATCACGCTGGAGCATGTGATGGATCAGACGGCCGTCACCTACCCCTACAGCACGGTGACCGACATGACCGGCGAAGCCATCAAGAACATTCTCGAGGACGTGTGCGACAACCTGTTCAACCCCGACCCCTATTACCAGCAGGGCGGAGACATGGTGCGCGTGGGCGGCATGCGCTATCGCGTCGAGCCGGCGCAGAAAATCGGCTCGCGCATCAGCGGCTTGACGCTGAACGACCGCCCGATCGAAGCTGGCAAGACTTACAAGGTCGCGAGCTGGGCGCCGGTCGCGGAAGGCGCGAAGGGCGAGCCAATCTGGGACATTGTCGCCCGCTACCTGCGGTCAAGAAAGGTGGTGCGGACGGTCACGCCCAACCGCCCGGCGCTGATCGGCGTCGCGGGCAATCCCGGAATTTCCTAGGCCCGGAGGCGTTCGGCTGTACGCAACATCGTGTCGCGCTCGGCGAACCACTCCTTCGAGTACTCGCAGTCCCGGTAATCATCGAAATACGGGCCGCCGAGCGTGTAGTGGACGAGGGCGGCGTCTCGGCGCGGCGCGTTGTAGCCGACGAGGTGGTTCCAGCGGCCGGGCAGCGCCCCGATGAGCTCGTCGTCCCCGAGCCACTTGAACTGGTGGAGCTCCAACCCGGTCGCCCGGTTCACGTATGCCGGTGTGAGCGCGCGGCAGCGGGCGTTGTTGAACAGCATCACGCTCGACCAGTTCTTCTTCTCATACTTGCTCTGCGGCTCGCCCAGGAACTTCACCGTCTCGCGGGGAACGTGGTTGTGCTTGACCACCAACAGCGCGTAGCGATCGTCCCGCAGGTCCCAGAGATTCGCGATGTCGTCGAGCATCAGCATGTCGCAGTCCATGAACACCGACCACCCGGTGTAGCCTGAAAGATACGGCGTCAGAAAGCGCGAGAACGAGAAATCGGTGCTCTGCAACGGATGGCGCTCGCGCTCGAGCACGCCCTTCAACTGCGAGAGCATGAGCGGCGTGATCGCGACCGGCTGGGAAGCCCGCGCCTGGATGCTGTGCGCGAGCACGCTGTATGCGACCGCCTCGCGCGGGTCGTAACCGATGAAGACGCTGATCATCTCGCCGGGCTCCGCGGGTTGCAGCAGGATACCAACGCGTGCCGTCCCGGGCAAACCCGCGACCTCACTGGCGAGCGCCCCTGGCGGCGGCAATTTTCTCGAGCAGGTCGATATTCCGGGCAATGGACGCGGCGCCATCGAGCACGTTGCCTTTCGGGGTGGAGTATTCGAGCTTCAGGTTATCGTCGGTGGATACCCAAAACGGCGCGGGCATCCCGAAACTGCTCAGGAAAAGATCGGTGGCGGCGGGCTCGAGGAGGCGCGTCTTGAGCAGATCGCGGGCGCTGCCTCGGATCGACGCGAGCAGCTCCTTCAGTGCCGGTGTACCGTCGATTATCGCCGCATTCTGCGCGGAGGGACGGGCGTCGGGGCTGTTGGTGGCGATGATGATGCCCTGGGTGCCGATAAAGTAGAGCCACACGTGCTCGAACTCGGCACGCACCGAGCTCAGTACATGCAGGATGTCGGTGATGTCGACATGATGCAGCTGCACCCATTGCTGCAGTACTCCGTGGGGCGCGAGCCGGCGCTTGACCAGCCGGTAGAACTCGCGGTTGTAGAGCGCCGCGGCGCCCGCGAACCAGATTGACGAGATTTCCATGCTCACCACGTCGTAGCTGCGCGGTTGCAGCATCAGGAAATTGCGGCCGTCCGTGATGTAGGTGCGCACCCCGCGCCGCTCGCTCACCCGCGCATTGAGGTCGGCGAAGTGACGGTTGGCGAGCCGCACGATGTCCGCGCTGAGCTCGACGATCTCGAGCTCGCGAAAGCCGGCGTCGGCGATCACCCGCGCGCTCATGCCGGTGCCGTAGCCGATCACCAGGGCGCTGCCGCGCGCGGGCGTATGCAGCAACGGCGAGAGCCCGATACCGACCTGCGCCGGCACCTCGCCCCCGTTGCTGCCCTGGAACTTGCCGTTAGTCAGCAGCACGAGCGGAACCCAACCCCCTTCCACGACGGGGTCGCCGCGCGCGACGGTGGTCAGTCCCCCGTCCACGCTCTCGACCGCGTCTATCACGCGCCCATAGTCCTGGCGCGCGAAATAGACGTTGGCGCCCGAAGCGAGCGCGGTGTAATCGAAGGTGCGCGGCTGCACGATGAGGAGCAGGCCGACGGCAGCCGCGGGCGCCCAAGCCAACTCACGCCACTTAAGTTCGGTAAAGGCGACTGTGGCAAGGCCCAGTATCAGGCAGATCGCAGCCAGCAACTGGATCGAGCGCAGCGCGCCGATCGCCGGCAACAGCCAGAATCCGGCGGCGAGCACGCCCACGATGTTGCCTGCGGTGTTCACGCCCGCCGCCCTTCCCAGCGCGGCGATCGGCGCGCCCGGGGCGGCCCGACCCACGCACTCCATTGCCAGCGGATAAAGCGCGCCGATCACGACGGCAGGGGGAAACATCGCGACCCAGCACACGACACCGCGCACCACCTCGCGCGCGCCGAATTCGCGCGGCAGAGGATACTGCTCGAACGACGCGAAGTAGGCCGGCAATCCCTCCCACAGGAAGACACCCGCCAGAATGACCCCCGCCAGAGCGAACTCGAGCCAGGCCAGCGCGAGCGGAAGAGCGACCCGCAATCGCAGCAACTGGCGCGCAATCTCCGCGCCTGCGCCCAGGCCGAGCAGGAAGGCAAACAGCATCAGCGAGAACGCGTACACACTGTTTCCCGCGACCACCGCCAGCAGATGGATGTAGTTGACCTCGAGCGCGAGCGTTACGACGCCCCCTACCCCGAGCACAACCAGCGCGATGTGGCCCAGACGCCGCGCCTCTGCTCCCTGCGCCGCCTGGGCGACGGCCGGTGCCGCTGGTTGCGGCGATGGGAGCCGCCGCGTCAGTGTCAGCGCCAGCCACGCCACCGCGAGGTTAAGTCCCGCCGCCGCGAGCGTTGTCCTCCATACCCCGAGCTCGGGTAGGATCCAGTAGCCCGCCAGCAGCGCTCCCAGCGCCGCCCCCAGTGTGTTCGCCCCGTAGAGGAGCGCCACCGAAGTCCCCAGGGAGACAGCACGCATCTCGAAATAGCGCGCAAGAATGGGCAGCGTCGCCCCCATTAACACGGTCGGCACCAGCAGCGCCGAGGCGCCCAGCAGCACCCGCAACGCTGTCAGCATTCCCGCATCCGGTGCCAACCCGCCTGCCAGGGCCACATACAGCGCCTGGATGCCCTGGAAAATCAGCGGAGTCGCCAGGCAGTAGGCTCCGATGCCCAGCTCGCACCAGGCGTAGAGCTTGAGCGCGTCCGCCCGTACCTGCGCAAGCCGCCCTCCTAACCACGCGCCCAGGGCCATGCCGCCCATGTAGACCGCCAGAACCGTGTAGGTGGCGGTCGAGGTGCTGCCGAAGGTGAGCGCCAGCGACTTCGAGAACAGCACTTGATACATGAGCGCGGCAAACCCCGAAGCCACGAACATGACTACCACGTACGATGCTGCGCGGCGCGTTTCGGCCGGCACGGCTGCAACCGGCTTCTGGCGCAGCACCGCCGGGGGAGCCGTTTTCAGTGCCCGCGCTAGGGGAAGGTAAAGCCGCACGCTTGCCACCACTGTGGCGGCAATCGCACCCCAGGTAAGCCCCGGCACAGCATCGAACAAGGCTATTCCGTAACGCACCGCCAGAATCCAGGCGAGGGTGAGCAACCCTCCGATGGTCAGCGCACGAAGACGTTCCCGGCTCGCCCACCCGAGCCCGGTGGCGCACAGAGCCTGCATTGCGACGATCGCGGGCGGTGATGCCGCCAGATCCACCAGATAGTGCTGGCCCAGCCCCAGGGTTGCGAGGAACATCAGGCCGGCCAGAACCGCGAAGAGCACCCCGGCGACACGACCGATGAAGGAGGCGTGCATCCACATCAGCAGCGCCCACCCGAAATGCATCGAGGGCATGCCGTTGCGCGGCGCCGGCGGCACCCCCATTAGCTCGTTTGCGGGCGTGCCCGGCCACGAATCGAAGAAATTGTCTCCGAAGGCATAGCGCGGGCCCGCGATCGGACACGCATGGTAAAGAAAGATCGCGATCGCCCCGCTCACCGTGTACGCAAGCAGGAGGCTAACCGGGGCGCGCTCGGGCCGCGCCAGCTGCAGGCCGTAGACCACCGCAAAAGCGTACGGCAGGTAGTCGTAGACCGCGGTCACCACGGTAAGCAGAGGCGGCCACCCGTGCACGATCCGGGAAATCAATATGGCCGGATAGAAACCGAGCGTCGCATCAAGGTTGAAGGCGATGGCATCGTAGGTGCGCGGGTGCAGCGCCGCCGTGAACCCCAATAGGGAAACCACGAAAGAGTCGTAGATGAGCACCAGCGCAAAGGCCGTCACCAGCGTCAACGCGAGGGGGCGCTGGTCGGGAGCCCGGCGGACGCGCGCGACCAACGCCACGACAACCGACAGCGCGAACGCGCCGATGAGCAAGTACACCATGTCACTGACCGGCCGGGCTGTTTCGTGCGGTCGTAGCGCGAGGAAGATGCCCGCGAGCAGTACGCCGCCGACGCCGGCTATCGTGATTTCTCGCCGAGGCGGGCGCGAGCAGAGGTACAGAAAGCAGAATACGACCGCGAACTCCCCCAGGACGAACACGGCGTGCTGCGACGCGTAGATTCCGAACAGCCGCGCGAGGGGAGACTGCGCGATGCCAGTGAGCGCCAATAGCTCGGTCAGGCCGAGCAGGCCGAGGCCAACCCAAAGGGAGATGCGCAGATCGGACACCATCGGGAGGCGTTCGGGGAGGTTCCTAAGCATGTCCGCGGCGGGATGCGGTATCGATGAAGTCCGCCGGCATTGGAATGGAAAAGCGCACGCCCGCGGAGGATACCAACCTATGTCATGACCCGCAAATACGCGGCCGTGACGAAAGACCCGCGCGCAAGCTACACTCGCTGTTTTCAACGATCGGACACGTATGCCAAGCGGGAACGTCAGATTGCTTTTCGGCCTGTTCACGCTGTCGGGCTTCACGGGCCTCATCTACGAGTCCATATGGTCGCACTACCTCAAGCTTTTCCTCGGCTCGGCCTCGTTCGCGCAGTCGTTCGTGCTCGCCGCATTTATGGGCGGCATGGCGATCGGCGCATGGATCGCGAGCCGCTGGAGCCGCCGCATCGGCAACCTGCTCGCGGTCTACGGCTGGATCGAGGCGGGCATCGGCCTGGCCGCGCTGGTGTTCCACGAGCTGTACGTGGGCCTGACCCAGCACTCGCTCGATCTCGTCATTCCGGCGCTCGGCTCGCCGCTCTCGGTGGAGATCTACAAGTACACCGTCTGCGGCGCGCTCATCGTCCCGCAAACAGTGCTGCTCGGCATGACCTTTCCGTTGATGAGCGGATCGGTGATCCGGCGCAGTCCCGAGGCGAGCGGCCATCACCTGGCGATGCTCTACTTCACCAACTCGATCGGCGCCGCGGCCGGTGCGCTGGCGGCGGCGTTCCTGCTGCTCGGTTGGATCGGCATGCCTGGCACTATGCGCGCGGCCGGCGTGTTGAACCTTGTCCTTGCGGCCGTGGTGCTGACGATCGCGCGGCCGGGCGAGCCGCGGCCGCCCGCGGCGGTGCCTGCGTCCGGCGCCGTACCCGCCACCACCTACCTCGTGCGGCTGTTCCTCGCTGGGGCGTTCGTGACCGGGGCGGCATCCTTCATCTTCGAGATCGCGTGGATCCGCATGCTATCCCTCGTGCTCGGTTCTTCGTTCCACGCGTTCGAGCTGATGCTGTCGGCTTTCATCACCGGCCTCGCGCTCGGCGGGCTGTGGATACGCCCCCGCATCGACCGCATCGCCGACCCGGTGCGATTCTTGGGCGTGGTGCAGCTCCTCATCGGGCTCGCGGCGCTCGCCACCGTATTCGTCTATCACTACACCTTCGACTGGATGGCCCTGGCGCTGGGTGTGCTTCAGCGCAGCGACGAGGCCTACCCGCTGTTCAATCTCTTCAGCCACGCCATCGCGTTCGCGGTCATGCTGCCGGCGACCTTCCTCGCCGGCATGTCCCTGCCGCTCTTCACCCACGTGCTGCTGCGGGGCGGTCACGGCGAGCGCGCGATCGGCCAGATCTACTCCGCCAATACCCTTGGCGCCATCGCGGGCGTGCTGTTGGCCGTCCACGTGCTGGTCCCGGAGGCCGGCATGAAGCTCGCGGTGGTGCTCGGGGCCGTCGCCGATATCCTGCTCGGCGCGGGGCTCCTGCGCTATTCGCAGGCGGCGTTGCGGCGTGCCCACGCATTCGCCGCCCTGATTTTCGGCATGCTCGCCGCGACCGCGACCGCGCGCGCCGGCGCGCTCGATCCTCAGCGGCTTTCGTCCGGCGTGTTCCGCTATGGCGTCGTGGAGCGCGCCGACAGCAAGGTTTTCTTCTATCGCGACGGCAAGACCGCTTCGGTCGCCGTGCGGCGCCAGGGCGATAGCACGGTCGGCATCATCACCAACGGCAAGCCGGATGCGACCATCCAGATGGATCCGGATCTCGAGCCGAGCGGTGATGAATA
Organism: Burkholderiales bacterium; assembly: GCA_036555615.1. Taxonomy (GTDB): domain Bacteria; phylum Pseudomonadota; class Gammaproteobacteria; order Burkholderiales; family SG8-41; genus SG8-41. The sequence goes on from DATBKZ010000118.1 coordinate 22,254, forward strand.
CACCATGGTGGTGGCCGCCGCGCTGCCGTTGCTGATGAAACCCGACGCCAAGACCTACGCCAACATCGGGTTCGGATCCGGCCTCACCGCCGAGACGCTGCTGTCGCACAGCGGGCCGCAACAGGTGGACTCGATCGAGATCGAGCCGGCCATGGTAGCAGGGGCACGCTCATTCGGACCGCGCGTGCAACGGCCCTTCCGCGACCGGCGCAGCAATATCGTCTTCGAGGACGCGAAGAGCTACTTCGCGCGCTTCGGGAAGCGCTACGACGTGATCATCTCGGAGCCATCGAACCCGTGGGTGAGCGGCGTCGCCAGCCTGTTTACCACGGAGTTCTACCGGGACGTGAAGCGCTACCTCGCGCCGGGCGGCCTGCTGGTGCAGTGGCTGCAGACCTACGAGTTCAACGACCGGTTGCTGGGCTCCGTCCTGGCGGCGCTCGCCGAAAATTTCTCGGACTTCGAGGTCTACGAGACCAACGGGGTCGACCTCATCGTGGTCGCCGTCGCCGAGGGCCGCGTGCCGCGCCCCGGACCGCTGCCGCCGGGAGAAGCTGCCTTCATGGACCAGTTGAAGCACCTCGGCATCACGCGTGTGGAGGAACTCGCTGCCCTCGCCATTGGCGCAAAGCGCGACATTATGCCGCTGTTCACGCCGCTCGCCCCGCCGGTCAACTCGGACTACCGGCCATACGTCCAGCTCGAGGCCCCCCGCGCGCGCTTCCACGGCAGCGTGGCGAGCGCGCTTCCCACGCTGGCCGCAGCGCCCTTGCCGATCCTCGAAATGGCCAGAAAAAGACCGGTGACGTACCTGCGGGAACCGGTCCCGCAGTTCATTCGGTCGACCAATCTGCGCACCCAATCCATTGCGCTTGAAGTCGCACGCGGTCTGCTCGACGCCTCGTCCGACCCGCTCGCTTCCGCGGAGCAGCGGGCGATCGTTCCCCTGCTCGTTCTGAAGCGCTCGGGCGCGCTGTGCGGCGCCGCGGTCCCGCCGAGGGTCATCGAGCAGCTGCATGCCGCGGCCGAGCTGACGCTCGCCAGGCTCGCGCCGGATCTCAACCGCGCAGTGTGGATCGAGCGGCGGTGGCTCGGCTGTGCGCCCGGCAAGCTCGCGCCGCGGGTGCGCGAGCGGCTCGAACTCTATTCCGCGATCGCGGCGCGCGACGGGCACAGCATGCTCGCGCGCGGGCGGGCGCTGCTCGAGCAGGGCCGAACCGAGGGCGGGGACGATTGGGGGCGCTACTTGCTCCTTACCGCAATCCTCGGTGCGCATGCTGCCGGGGAAGCGGACGAAGCGCACCGGTTATGGCGCACTTACGGGGCCGCGCTCTATCGCGGGGGCGTGATCCCTCCGCAGGTGATCTACGTCAACAACCTGTAGCGCGCCGGCCTAGGGGAAGCCGCGACCGCAGACCTCCGGGACGCGCTTGGGTTTGGCGGGGGCTGGCGACCGTTTTTCGAGCCGATCCAGGCTCTCCCTGGCTTCATCAGATCGCAGCCGCGCCGCGCGCCGGTACTGATCCTTCGCTTCCTCGATGCATCCCAGGTGCTCCAGGGCAAGCCCCAGCTTGTGGCGCGCTTCGCCCCGTTCGGGACGCAGCGCCACAGCGCTGACGAGGTGCGGCAGCGCCTCGCGCACCTGGCCTTGGCGCAATTGGATCCTCGCGCGCGCGTAATGGCAGTCGTAGGTCGCCGGATACTCGGTCAGGCAGCGCTCGGCAATCTCGGCTGCCCGCTCGGCGCGGCCCACTGACAAGTACTCGCGGCTCAGGTAGTAGAGCGTGCGCGAGCCGCCGGGGGCCGCTTGCAGCGGGAGTTTTGCCACGGCGTCCTCCCACAATGCGAGCCCGCTCGCGAACGTTTGCAGGCGGTCGTGTGCCTGATAGCCCAGCAGCGGAACAGCCAGGAGCGCGAACGCAGCGACCGCGCGGACAGGTAAGCGAGCGAGCGCCAGGGCAAACACCACCATCAGCCCCGGCGCCCACAGGTAGCTGCGGTAGAGCACGAATGGCTCCTGGAAGCGTACCGTCGCGAATTCGGTAAAGAACAGGATCCAGGGGAAGAGCAGGCCGAAGCCCGCGACACGGAGCGCCCCGCCCCTGGCCACCAGCCAGGCGCCGAGCAGGCCGTAGCCGGCGTATCCGGTCACGCCCAGGGCCGCTACGGCAGGCGGCCAACGGCCGGCGAACTCCGTGCGCCAATCGAAGGACATGGCGCCGGTGTCGGGAACCAGCCAAAGAGCGAGATAACGGAAGAACAATCCGGCCTGGGTGACGGCGCTTTCGAGCCACGGCGAGCCGAATGCGGCAGCTGTCCCGCCGGCTTGCGCGGCCTGCGCAGACACGATCTCGAAATCCGGTTCGTACGCTGCACCGACCTTCATCTTGACCAGGACGGTCACCAGCAGCGCCGCCGGCGCGCAGCACGCAGCGTAGAGGGCGGCGTGGCGCAGCAGGAACCGACGTTCGATCTCCACGATCAGTCCGGCAATCACAGCGGCCGCCGGCAACATGACGGCGGTTTCCTTGGACAGCACCGCGATCGAGTACATCATTGCCGCCAGGACCGCGTCGGCGTGGTTGCGGCGCGCGAGCCCGCGCAGGTAGAGGACGATTGAAATGAGGGAGAACAGCGTAGCGAAGAGGGTCGTGCGCTGGATGAGGTATCCGGCGCCGTAGACCGCCACGGGATGCACGGCGAATACCGCCGCGGCAACCAGCGCCGGCAGGTGCGCTTCCACTCCCGTCGCGGGTGCCGCAGGATTGCGCAGGGCCGCGTATCGCTGTAGGTCGAAGACCAGCTTGTACAGCCCGAGCGCGCAAGCAATATGGAACGCGAGAGTGAGGATGCGGTGCGCTTCGATGTGCCCCCACCACGCGAGCTGGACCACGGCCATCGAAAAGTACGGCGGCACCCTCAGTTCGAGTCCGAACGGGTGCGTCGCGTAATACGCGAAATTCTGCCCCCAGAGGAAGTAGAGGTCGTCGAATACCGGCGGGTTGGCGAGGAACGGAGAATAGAGGGCGCCCGCCAGAGCGGCGATGAGGACGGCGCCGGCCAGGTGCGGGAAACGGCTGACGGCGGCAAGCGCGCGCACGGGACGACGCACCAAAAAAAGAGGTACCCCGAAGGGTACCTCTTTCACGAACGGACAGTTGTGATTAGTTGCCGCGGCAGGAGCCCGGCAGGTACTTCGGGCTTACGGTCGTGCCCGAGCCCGAGCTGCCGCAAATCCAGCCGTACAGTCCCACGCCCAGGTCGGCGGGTGCCGTTGCCGGTGTATTCGCCTTGGACAGCGGGACCAGCGAGACGACCTTGGTGTCCACATCGGAGTTGACGTTTTGGACCGTCCCGAAGACTACGCCGTCGTTGTCGGTATTGATCTTAGCCATGTACTTCGACGTGACGGCCGTGCCCGAGCCGCCCTGTTCGCCGCAGCCCCAGTTGTTTGCGCCGGGGCTCGCGCCGCTGCCGGACTGATAGACCTCGGTGATGGTCGTGCGGCACGCACTCAACGCCAGGATCACCTCGGACATCTTCGCCCGCACGGTGTAGTCCTGATACGCCGGCAACGCAACCGCTGCCAGAATGCCGATGATCGCGACCACGATCATCAGTTCGATCAGCGTGAAGCCTTTCTGAAGATAACGCATATGGTTGCTCCTTTTCTCGGTTAAGTCTCTAAAAGACAAGCAATTTTCATTGCTCGCGGTGGTAATGACAGCAACTATCGTGCCAATAGGAAAAGCTCCAGACGGACGTGACAAACTGCCCGACAGGACGTCCCAGATTGGGTAAATTGCAACCGATTTCACAGCCGAGATCACAGATGAGTTCCCTGCCGCAGTCAGGAAGTGACAAGAAACGTCACCTTGAGAACCCCGCTCCATTGCACCAAGCGCGCCACATCTTCCGGTAGAGATCTTCCAGGTCCTCCGCGAACCGCTTCTCATTCATGAGCGCCGACTGGCGTAGTCGATCCCGCAACGACTTGCGCAGCCCGGCGAGACGCGCCTCGTCGCGGGCGTATTCAACGGCCAGACGCACGTAATCCTCGGGGCTCGAGGCGATCCATTCGGGGAGTCCCGCGGTCGACAGGATGCTCGCCGTGCTGCGCGACGATGGCCGGACTCCAGGAATCGTCACCACCGGAACGCCCATCCACAGCGCATCGCAAGTGGTGGTTCCGCCGCTGTAGGGCGCTGTGTCCAGTGCGATGTCCACGGCGTTGAACCAGTTGTAATAGTCCAGCAGCGAAACGTACGGCAGCACCGTGATCCTGGCGCGCTCGCCTCCGGCACCCGCGAGATCCGCCACCAGGTCGTCCCGGGCGCGGCCTTCGGCAACGCCGAGGACCACCAGGCGGGAACCGGGCACCCGCTGGAGGATCTCGGCCCAAAGGCGCCGCGCCGCGCGGGAAAGCTTGAGCGCCTGGTTGAACGAACCGAAGGTGACATGCCCGTTATGCACGGATGGCGGCATCTCCGCGCAGGCAACTGAAGTGAAGGGGCGGAAGCACCACTGGCTGTGCGGCAGTCTGGCCAGGGTTTCGGTATGGTACGGTTCGGTGAGCCCCGGCGGATCGGCATGGCGGTCGGAAACACGGTAGTGGATGCGCGTCATGCCGGTAGTGTTCAGGTAGCCGAGCCAGGTGGCCTGAACGGGCGCCGGTTGCTGCGCGAAGACCGCGAGTTGGGGAATTCCCGAATGCCCGCCCAGGTCAACCAGAATGTCGATGCCGTCGCGGTTGATCACATCGGCCAGGCCGGATGCCGGGAGCCGAGAGACGTCGCGCCAGACGTCCGCGCGCGCCGAGAGCTGCCGCGTGTAGTCGTCTACCCTGCTCCCGGTCGAGTAGCAATACACTTCGATTACTGAGCGGTCGTGCCGCTCGACCACGGGAATCATGAAAAGCGCAATCACGTGGTAGCGGAAGTCGCCCGACACATAGCCGACGCGCAAGCGGCGATCCGGTTCCCGCGTGTTGCGAAACGGCTCGAACCGCGGTGGGTGCGCCTGCTCGATCCGTTTCCCGAATTCCACGTGCTTCGCGAACAGGACATCGTCGGTGATCTCCTCCGAGGCGTTGAGCGCAAAAAGCTCGGCGGACTCGAGGTCGAAATCGCCTGGACAGCGCTCGCGGGCGATGCGATAGAGCGCGAGCGCGTCGTCCATCCGGCACTGCCCGAGTAGAACGCTGCCGAGCATCCGGTAGGCGTGTGCATGAGCCGGGTCCGCAACGAGCGCGCGGCGAAAGGCGTTTTCCGCGCCCGTGAGCCGCATGAGCTTTTTCAGAACGCAGCCGTAGTTGTACTGCGCGTCCGCCCAGTCCGGGCGCTCTCTCAGCACCGCCTCTATCTCCGCTGCGGCAGCCGGCAGGTCACCACGCGCGTCGTACACTTCGAATAGCCGCGCATGCGCATCCACCGAGCGGGGATCGTGCCTCAAGACTACGCGCAGCAGCCCCTCGGCATCGCCAGGCCTGCCGCGGGTCATGAGCAGCGTCGCCAGGGCGTAGTTCGCGTCGGCGCTTTCCGGATCGATTGCGAGGGCGCGCTTCAACGCGGCCTGGGCCTCGTCGAGCCGGTCCTGTTTCAGGAGCACGCCTGCATAGAGATAGAGCGCGCCGAAGTCATCGGGCTTCAACCGCATGGCGGTCTCCAGCGCCGCCGCCGCCGCGCCGAGATTTCCCTGCGCCTCCAGCACGCGCGACATGACGACCTGCGCTTCCGGGAACGCCGGCCGGTTCTGCAGCGCTTGCCGCAGCAAACGCTCCGCATCCTCGTGCCGGCCGCCCGTGTAGAGCAGTTTTCCGAGGTTATAGGCCGCGAACGGGTCTGAGGGATCGAGGGCCAGCGCGGCCTCATAGGCGGAGATCGCCGCCTCCGCCGCGCCGGCAGACTCCAGCCCGATGCCGAGATTGAGATGCGCCTTGGCATAGTCGGGCGCTGCCCGCACCGCTTCGCGATAGCGCTCGCAAGCTTCCCCCACCCTGCCTGCTTCCTCGGCGCGATTGCCCTCGGCGATCAGCTGGTCGGCAGCTTGCCGGGGCAACGCCCGCGCCGCACCTGCGGGCGTGGGGGCGGGGCTGGGCTCGGGGGCAGGGCTGGGGGTGCGGCGCCCGCCAAGCAGACGCCCCAGAAGCTTCAACAGCATGAATGGACAGGGCGCTGGGAGGGCCGCCCGGCAGGAGGCGCGACTGCGACCCGGTGTGACGGGTCAGGGGCCGGAGGATATCGGTGAGCCGCCCTCAATCAGCCGCCTGGCGCCCGGCGGGGGGAATGGTTGAGCGTGATCTGGATGGCGAGCTCGTAGGTCCAGGACTCCACGAACTCCGGCGGATAGCCCGCCTCCTTCAACGCCCATCGGAACTGGTTGCCGAGCCGCGCCCGCTTGTAGACGTTGAGCGGATGCGTGCGCGCGAACTTGCCCGCACGGGCGAAGATCGCCTCGTGCGTGTTGCGCAGGCGCTCCGCCGCCTTCCGGGTGCGTGACTCCAGCGCGGCTGGCGGGACGCGCTTGACCAGCTCCGCGGCGATCGCGGCCGCAAGCTCGTCGACCTCGTGAGTCTTGAACCAGTCCAGGATGCCCATGCACCCGACTTACCGCGAACACATCATGCGGAATGCCGCCGGTCCCGGCCGTGAGGAAAGGCGCTAGGCTGCGGGCGGAGGAACATAGCCGGGAATCTTGGACACGTCCACATCGTCGATCTGGTCCGGGTCGAGAAACTGCCGCGCGTATCTCTCGTAGACCTTCTCCCACATGAAGATATCGAACAGATCGGGATCGATGTGCCCGTTCAGCTTGAACTTGCCGAGGATGGTGAGCGACTCGGTGAGCGTCTTGCCTTTCTTGTACGGCCGGTCCTTGGCGGTCAGCGCCTCGAAAATGTCGGCAATGCCCATGCAGCGCGCCTGGACGGACATCTGCTCGCGCTTCAGCCCCCGCGGGTAACCCTTGCCGTCCATCCGCTCATGGTGGCCCCCGGCGTACTCCGGCACGTTCTTCAGGTGCCGCGGCCAGGGCAGCGACTCCAGCATCTGGATGGTGATCTCGATGTGATGATTGATGATCTGCCGCTCGTCCGCGGTCAGCGTCCCGGAGCGGATGGTCAGGTTGCGGACCTCGTCCTCGGTCAGGAAATCGCTCTGCGTACCGTTGCCATTGCGCCACCGATAGCGCGCGGCGATCGATTTCACGCGCGCGATGTCCTCGTCCTTCATCGCCTCGCTGCCGATATTGGCGCGGCGCAGGAAATCGCGATCGCTCTCGATTTCACGGATTCCCGCCACCAGCTGTGCATCGGACATCACGTCTCTCCGGGCCGGCGCGAGCTTCTCCACCCGCGCCTTGAGCAGCGCGATTTCCGCGTCGCGCCTGACCACCTCGAAGCGCGTGTCGATGAGCGCGATGCGATCGAAAATGGTCTGGAGCTTCGTCGCCTTGTCGACCACGTGCACGGGGGTCGTGACCTTGCCGCAGTCATGCAGCAGTCCCGCGATCTTGAGCTCGTAGCGGTCGCGCTCCGTCATGGCGAAATCCTTGAGCGGCCCGACCCTGCAGCTGTCGACCGCCTCGGCCAGCATCATGGTGAGCATGGGCACGCGCTGGCAATGCCCGCCGGTGTAGGGCGATTTGTCGTCGATCGCCGCGTTGATCAGGCCGATGAAGGACTCGAACAGGTTCTCGAGATGGTTGATCAGCAGCCGGTTGGTGAGAGCGATCGCCGCCTGCGAGGCGAGCGACTCGGCGAGGTGCTGATCGGTATCGGAGAACGCGACGACTTCGCCGGTCCTCGTGTCCTTGGCATTGAGAAGCTGCAGCACGCCGATGATCTGTCCCTCGTGGTTCTTCATCGGCATCGTGAGGAACGACCGGGAGCGATAGCCGGTCTTCTTGTCGAAGTTCTTGGTGCCGGTGAAGTCGAAGCCTTCCTCGGAATAAGCGTCGGCGATGTTGACCGAGCGGTCGTGGTGCACCGCGTACGCGACCACCATCGAATGAATCGGCTTGCCGTCCTTGTCGAAGAGGTGGATGGGGTAGAACGGGATCTCGACGCCGGAGGTGCCCCCCATTGCGATGCCGAGCGTGTCATTGCGCATGATCTCGAACTTGAGGGTGTTGTCCTCGGTCATGCGATAGAGCGTCCCGCCGTCGGCGTGCGTGATATCCTTCGCCGCGATGAGGATCCGCTCGAGCAGCCGGGTGATGTCCTTCTCCTGGGAGAGGGCGATCCCGATGTGGTTGAGCTGCTCGAGGCGCCGGAGAAGATCGTCCGCGCCGCGAACGTCAACCGCTTCTTCGTTGAGTGCGTGCGCTACTTGATGCACACCGCTCGTACCTGTTGGATGTCAGTGATCCCCTGCAATACCTTCTCGATGCCGTCCTGCTTGAGGGTCCGCATGCCGTCATCCAGGGCCGTCACGAGCATGTCCGCCACCCGCGAGTGCTCCTGGATGTTCTTCTTGATGCGGTCGGTGCCGATCAGCAGTTCGTGCAGGCCCAACCGGCCCTTGTAGCCGGTGTTGTTGCAGACGTCGCAGCCCTTGGCGGTGTGAAGAATGAGTTCGCCCCGGTCGTTGCCGAACTCCTTCACCCACTCCTCGTACACTTTCGCGCGCGACGCCTTGGGATCCTTCTTCCACTGCGCGGTGTTCTGCAGCTCGAGCGTGTACTCCTCCATCAGCGAATGGATCTCCTCGTTGGTCGCGACGTGCGGCTCCTTGCACTTGCACAGGCGCCGGGCAAGGCGCTGGGCGAGAACCCCGAGCAGCGCATCGGCAAAGTTGAACGGGTCCATCCCCATGTCGAGCAGGCGCACGATCGATTCCGGCGCGCTGTTGGTGTGCAGCGTGGCGAACACCAGGTGCCCGGTGAGGGACGCCTCGATGCCGGTCGAGACCGTCTCCTTGTCGCGCATTTCCCCCACCATGATCACGTCCGGGTCGGCCCGCAGGAACGCCCGCATGGCGATGGCGAAGGTGAGTCCCGCCTTCGGGTTCATCTGCACCTGGCGCAGGCCCTTCTGCGTGATTTCGACCGGGTCCTCCGCGGTCCAGATCTTCATCTCCGGCGTGTTGAGGTAGCCCAGCACCGAGTGCAGCGTCGTGGTCTTGCCCGAGCCGGTCGGCCCGCACACGAAGAAGAGGCCGTAGGGCTTGTCGACCTCCCGCTTGCACAGCGCCAGATTGCGCTTGGAGAAACCCATCTTGTCGAGCGGCATCGGCTCGCCGGCCGAGAGTATCCGCATCACGATGTCTTCCACGCCGCCCTGCGTCGGGATCGTGGCGACCCGCAGCTCGATGTCGAGCGGGCCGAACTTCTTGAACTTGATCTTGCCGTCCTGCGGCTTGCGGCGCTCGGAGATGTCGAGGTCGCACATGATCTTCAGGCGCGCGGCGATCGCATTGCGATAGCTGCCCGGCACCTCGATGTAGCGCATCAACTCGCCGTCCTTGCGGAAGCGGATCTCGGTCCTGGCCTTGCCCGGATAGGGCTCGATATGGATGTCGGAGGCGCCCTGCTGGTAGGCGTCGATGATCACCTTGTTGACGAGCTTGACGACTTCGTTGTCGGCGGCAGCAGAGGCCACGTCCTCCGCGCCGTCGACGAGCCCCACTTCTTCTTCGTCGAGCGTGCCGAGTATGTCGCCGATGTCGCCGGGATCACCGCCGAGCCCGCCGCCGCCGAAGAGCTGGTCGAGCGTCTGGTCGAACTCGCGATTGGTGATCACCCGGTAGACGATCCGGCTCTTGGGATAGATGTTGTTGACCATCTTCGAGGCCTTGATCCGCTCCGGATCGGTGGCCACGATCACGATCCCGTCCTTGCTGTCCTCGACCGGCGCCCAGTGATTGGTCTTGCAGAAGTCGCGGCTCATGTTCTTGATGAGATCGGGCGACTTGATGCGGTCCGCCTTGAATGCCTCGTAGGGCACGCCGAAGTAGGCGGCAAGCGCCTCGCCCAACGCCGGGAGCTTGACCTTGAACTCCTCGATCAGCACCGTCTCCATGTCGAGGTTCTTGCGCCGCGCCGAGCGCTGCGCGAGCTCGAGCTCTTCCGCCGAAATTACCGCGTTGGTGACGAGCGCGTCATACTTGGTGCGCACCGTCATCATGCCCTGGCGCTGGCGGAACGCGATCGCGAGCGTCTCGCACAGCTGCACCACGCCATCCTCCATGGCCGGCGGGAACGTCTGGCCCCCCTTGCAGTTGATGATCTGAACCACGCCAATCAGCTCTTTGCTCTTGCCGTCCGTCACCGGCGCGACCAGCATCTGCTTGGTGCGGTAGCCGGTCTTGGCGTCGACTGCCTTGAGGAAGTTCAACTGCGGACTGTAGGACTTGAGCTCCACGTCGTCGTAGACGTCGCGAAGGTTGACCACGCGCTTGTTGCAGGCGACGAACCCCGCGATCGACTGCTCGTTCACCGGCAGCTTGATGTCCTTGAACGAGTTCAAGCCGGTCTTCACCTTGGAGACGATCGATCCCCGGTCCTCGCTTGCGAGGTAGATCGTCAGCCGGTCGGCGTTGAACAGGCTGCACAGCTCCTGCGACAGCTCGAGGATGATCTCGTCGATGTTCTTCGTTGCATGGATCTTGTTGGTGACCGCCTGCAGCTTCTGTTGGAAATTCAGCTTCTCCGCCAAGCTGTCGCGGCTGACCGGCTTGCTCTGCAGTACGCTGCTCATAAGGCCCCCGACCCGTTCGTGACTGCCACGCTGGCAGCCGTTTCCTGATCTTCGCCCCGCATCGTGGACTGCGGCAGCGTCGACCGTGAAAACGGCGCCCCAGAACCCTCGAAATCGAGCGAGAATCGTGCCAGCGCAGCGTGAATTTTCATCGTTTCAGGGACTCCCGGAATCCGGCAACTGGGCGCGTCCGCCGCCAACAAAGTCCGCCGCACGAAGAGCCTGAGTTCACGCGCCTTCCGACGCAAGGCAGGAATGCGCATGCGCGCACGCCGCGACCCGACGCTACTTCGTCTCAAAGGTCCAGGCGCCATCCCAGTCCGTCCCGGGCGGATGGGCGCGGAATTGCGCGATGCGCTCGATGAACAGCCCATACAGGTCGCGCTCCGGCGCCCGCTTGCGCAAATTGATGAGTTGCAGCTCCGCGCGATCCCAATCCTGGCCGCGATACAGCCTAAGCGCTTGATTCCAGAGCGTCATTTCGTCTTGCCTGGCTGGATCCACCTGCCCTTCCAGACCGAGCGGCTCGAAGATGGTAACCGGCTCGTCCTTGCCCTTCACACGCACCCGGTCGACCTCGCGCACGACGAACCCGGATAGCAGCCGGCGCGTGCCATCGCCAATAATGATATCAGCCCCGTACTGTTTTGTGATGCCTTCGAGGCGCGACGCGATGTTCACCGCGTCGCCCATCACCGTGTACGCCTTGCGGATCCTGGACCCCATGTCGCCAACGCGCACCACGCCCGAATTCACGCCGATGCCGATCTTGAAAGTGGGCCATCCGCGGCTGCGGAATTTCTCATTGAGCGCCTTCGCTTCGCTCTGCATGTCCAGCGCGGCAAGCACTGCATGGCGGGCGTGCTGGAAATCGGCGACCGGGGCGCCCCAGAACGCCATGATCGCATCGCCGATGTACTTGTCGAGCGTGCCGCGGTGCCGCTCGCGGATGACCAGGCTCATGGTCGTGAGGTACTCGTTGATGTAGGCCGAGAGGTCCTGGGGCGACAGGCTCTCGGAGATGGTCGTGAAGCCGCGCACGTCGGAAAACAGCACCGTCAGCTCCTGCTCGCGCGGCGCCATGTTGAAGCGCTCGGGATTGCGCGCCATCTCGTCGACCAGCTCGGGCGGCACGTACTGCCCGAAAAGTCCGGTGATCTGGCGCATGCCGCGCGCCTCGACGAAGAAACCGTACGCCATGTTGAGCGTGAACAGCAGCAGGATCATGACGAGCCCGGAGGCGAGCGGCAGCACCATGTTGCCGTAGTGGTACACCGCCACATTGGTGGCGACTACTGCGAGCAGAACGGCAAGCGTAGTGACCGTCGATATCAATGGGCGAAGCAGCGGCAGCAACAGTGCCATCGCGAGCCCTGAAAGCAACAAAAGCATGAACTCCGCCCCTACGACATACGGGGGTCGCTGCTTGATGCTGCCGTCGAGCATGCCGGCGATCAGATTGGCATGCACTTCCACACCCGGCAAAACCGGATCGATTGGGGTCGAGCGCAGATCGAGTAGACCAGGCACGCTTGTGCCGACCAGCACAATCTTGCCTTTCAGCTTGGAAACATCGAGGACGTCGTTCAGCACATCTACGATCGAGTAGTAACGGAAACTCCGCACTTCGCGGTAGGGCACGAGCGCCCTCGCCCTATCGTCAACGGGGATTCTGAGCGGGCCGACCTGCAGCCAATCCAGACTGAGGTACGATTTGGGTACCAACTTCTCATCGGGCGTGATCGGCTTCACTGGCGGCGAACCGAGCAGTGCCCGCACCACAGCCAGCGAAAAGGGCTCGTAATAGGCGCCGTCAAATTCAACCAGTATCGGCACGCGGCGCAAAACGCCGTCGACATCCGGCGACGCGTTGATATGCCCCGCGCCGGCAGCGCTCTTCTGCAGCTCTTCGAGGTTCGCGGTATAACCGTAATACCTATCCGCGTCGACCGGCCAGCTACCAAATACGCCCATCGTAAGGACAGGTGCCGGCAACAAGCCCTTCCTGGTCTTGTCCCCGTACAACGGGAAACTGAAGCCGAGCACGACCGGTCGGCCCTTCATCTTGCTCGCAAAGATGTGGTCGTACTCGAGCTTTGGCTTCAGCTCCCTGAGAGCGGACTGGAACCGGGCGTCGTCGCGGAGCTCGCCTTTGGACAATTGCTCGAGCACACGGATGCCCGAGGACTCGTCGCGCTCGGCAAACACCACGTCGAAGCCGACGACGGCGACATCGTACTTGTCGAACAGCTTGTCGAGCAGCAGTCCCAGGCGATCGCGCGGCCATGGCCAGTGGCCCTCACCCCCTTTCTCCTTCTCGGCGAGGCTCTTTTCGTCGATATCGAGGATCACAACGCCGGGATGCACGGTGTCTGGCATCGTGAGCACCAGGCGTGCGTCGTAGAAGATATTTTCGAGTTTGGTGATGAGCGGCAGTTGATAGAACCGCCCCTCCTCCGGCCAGGCCGACTGAACGACATGGCCGAGAAACGCCAAGACCACCGCGAGCCCGATGATGAACCGCGCCACATGTCTTCTGATCGTTTCCAGCACTGTTGGCTCAGCCTTCAGTTCCCGGGGCGAACCGCATGCCCGCGTCCTCGCGCCGCCCTATTCCGGCGCCGACAAATCAAAGGCCGGATACCGGTCCTCGACCGGCATCCGGCCCGGCACTCTCCACCCGCCCGGAAAGCGCACGCGCGCGGTCCCGACGGCGGTCCGACTACCGCTTGAGGAAGAACTCCATCTTTACCCCGGCCAGCTCGATCACGTCGTGGTCGTTCAGCTGCCGCGCCTGGGCATCGATCACCTTGCCGTTCAACACCGGAAAGGTCGCCCCCTCGACATGGGTGAGGAAATAGCCCTGCGGGCGCCGCGTAATCACGGCCACCTGCACTCCCGGCTTGCCCAGGGTGGTGAGATTCTTGACGAGCTCGATTTCCTTGCCCGCATTCGGTCCGGTGAGAAGCTGTAGTGCGGCAAGCGGCTGCCCCTCGGCGGTTGCCGGCTTCTGTCCGGCCGGAGCGCCCGCCGGCGGTTTCGGCGTGGGTGGCGCCGTGAGGGGGCCGGCGGCGGGCCGGGATGCGGTTGGGGGTGGGGTCGGCGCCGCCGCCGGCCGCGCCGCGGCCGGCCTGCCCGGCGTGGATTTCATCACCATCGTTCTCTCGAAATCATCCTGCGAGGCGTGTGCGGCGGCGGCCAGCTCGACGACGTATTTCATCTTGTACTTGCCGATCTCGATCACGTCGTTGTTCTGGAGGATGTGCTTCTTGATCTGGTTGCCGTTGACGATGGTGCCGTTCGTGCTGCCCAGGTCCTCGAGGAACGAATCGTTGAGGATGGTGACGATGCAGGCATGCTCGCCGCTCACCGCCAGATTCTCGATCTGGATGTCGTTCTGCGCCTTGCGCCCGATGGTGATGCGCTCCTTGTTGAGAGGGATCTCCCTGATTACCGATCCTTCCAGACTGAGAATCAACTTCGCCATGGTGGTATTCCTGTCAGCTATTTGAACCAAGACTTCACTTTGTCGATCAGGCCGGCGTGCGCCGAGTATTCCTTGAGTACCCGCACCAGGATCACCGATACGTTGTCACGGCCGCCGTTGTCGTTGGCCTGCTGCACCAGCTGCTCGGCGGCGAGCGGCAGGTTGGCCTGCAGCGACGTCAAGATCGTCTGGATATCCTCGTCGGCAACCATGTCGGAGAGCCCGTCGGAGCACAGTAGATAGACGTCGCCGGGCTGCACCGAGTAGGTATGGACCTCCGTTTCCACCTCGGGATCGATGCCCACCGCGCGCGTGACCAGGTTCTTGTTCTGGGAATGTCTCGCCTGCTCCTTGGTAATCATGCCGCTATCGATCTGTTCCTGCAACAAAGAATGATCGCGGGTGATCTGTTCCAGCGTGTCCCCGCGCAGCCGGTAGAGGCGGGAGTCGCCGATGTGCCCGACCGCCATCCGGTTGTCGTGCCACAGCGCGACCACCAGCGTGGTGCCCATGCCGGCATACTGCGGATGGCTTTGCGCCGCCTGGTAGATGGCGGTGTTCGCGCGCGCGCCGTGGTCGGCGATCAGCCGCTCGACGCTCGCCCCGTCCAGCTTCTCGCTGTTCTTCGTCGCCAGGGCCTTTTTCATCTCGACCTTGATCAGCTCGACGGCGATGCCGCTCGCGACCTCGCCCGCGTTGTAGCCCCCCATGCCGTCGGCCAGCACGGCCAGGCCGAACTCC
>DATBKZ010000119.1:0-31488 GCA_036555615.1 Burkholderiales bacterium
CGCCTATGGCTCGGCCAAGGCCGCGGTAATCCAGCTGACGCGCTTTCTCGCGCAGCAGCTCGGCCCCGACGGCATCACCGCGAACGCGATCGCGCCGATCACGACGTTGACGCCGCGCGTGGCGGCGCTGCGGACCGAAGCTGACATCGAGCGCATCGCCGCGCTGGTGCCGCTCAAGCGGCTTGCCGAGCCCGAGGACCACGCGCAGGCGATGCTGTTTCTCGCCTCCGACGCCGCCGCCTACATCAACGGCATCACCCTCGACGTGAACGGCGGACGTATCATGATGTGATGCACCAGTCCGCAATGCGCGGCGCCAGCGCGG
Source organism: Burkholderiales bacterium (assembly GCA_036555615.1). GTDB lineage: Bacteria > Pseudomonadota > Gammaproteobacteria > Burkholderiales > SG8-41 > SG8-41. The sequence continues at coordinate 326 of DATBKZ010000119.1, forward strand.
CGCGTTCCTGACAAAGTCATCCCATGACAGACCAACCTAGACGCGGCAGGGGATGCGCGCTGTTCCTCGCGGCCGCGCTGCTCGCGGCATGCGGCGGGGAGCCGCCCCCTCCCCAAGCGCCCCCCGCATCCGACTTGAGAACCGCGGTCGTGGAGCAACGCGAAATGGACCTTACCTATTCGGCCGAAGCAGTGGTCGAAGCGGTGCGCCAGTCCACCGTTGCCGCCCAGATGACCGGCCGCATCGTCGACATCCGCTTCGACGTCGGCGACTACGTGAAAAAGGGCGAGGTGATCGTCCGCATCGACGAGCGCGCGGCGACCCAGGCCGTCGCCGCCAGCCAGGCGGAGGTACAGGAAGCCGAGGCGGCGCTGCGCAACGCGCGCGCGACGTTCGAGCGCTCGCGCCAGCTCTTCGCCCAGAAGTTCATCAGCCAGGCGGCGCTCGACAAGGCGGAGGCCGACTACAAGAGCGCGCAGGCGCGCGTCAGCGCGCTGCTCGCCGGCGCCGGCCGGGCCGTGACCGAGCGCGGCTTCGCCACTATCGTCGCCCCCTACAGCGGCGTGGTGTCGGCGCGCCATGTCGAAATGGGCGAGATGGCGACGCCGGGCAAGCCGCTCATGACCGGCTTTGATCCGTCCACGCTGCGCGTCGCGGCGACCGTGCCGCAATCACAGGTCGCCGCGATCCAGGCGGTCGGGAAGGCACGGGTCGAGATCCCCTCCCTCGGCAAATGGATCGACGTCAAGCAGATGACGATCGTCCCGGCCGCCGATCCGCGCACCCACACGACGCGCATCCGGCTCGAGCTGCCGGAGGACGCGCGCGGGGTATACCCGGGCGTCTTCGCGCGCGCGCATTTCGTCACCGGCAAGGCGCCGCGGCTGCTCGTGCCGCGCGCGGCGGTGGTGCGCCGGAGCGAAGTCACGGCGGTCTACGTGGTGGATGACAAGGGCCGGCCGCTGCTGCGCCAGGTGCGGCTCGGGGCCGCCTCCGACGAGCGCTCCGTCGAGGTCCTCTCCGGCCTCCAGCCGGGCGAGCGTGTTGCGCTCGATCCCGTGAAGGCGGGCATGGCCACCGGAACCGCGACGAGCCGCTGACGGTACGGCCCGCAAGGGCGCAATCGCATGGGCATCTCGGGGCGCATCGCAAGCTTCTTCCAGGTCTCCCAGCTCACGCCCCTGCTCGGGCTCGTTGCCTTCCTTCTCGGGGCCTTCGCGGTCGCCGTGACACCGCGCGAGGAGGAGCCGCAGATCAACGTCACGATGGCGAACGTGCTGGTCCCCTTCCCGGGAGCCTCCGCGCGTGACGTCGAGACGCTGATCGCAACGCCCGCCGAGCAGGTGCTCGCCCAGATGACCGGCGTGGACCACGTCTACTCGGTGTCGCGCCCCGGAATGGCGGTGCTCACGGTGCAGTTCGAGGTCGGCGTGCCGCACACCGAGGCGCTGGTGCGGCTCTACAACACCGTGAACTCGAACCGCGACTGGGTGTCCCCGAACCTCGGCATCGGCGAGCCGATCATCAAGCCCAAAGGCATCGACGACGTGCCGGTCGTGACGCTCACCCTCTGGGGCGAGGACCCGCAGGTAGGCGCCTACGAACTGGAGCGCGTGGCGCACGCTTCCGAGGTGGAGCTGAAGCGCGTGCGCGGCACGCGCGAAGTGCAGACGCTGGGCGGGCCGGGCCGCGCGCTGCGCGTGCTGATGGATGCCGACCGCATGAACGCGCATGGCATCGCGCCGCTCGACTTGAGGAACGCCCTCCAGCTCGCCAACGTCTCGCTCCCGGCGGGAAGCATCGTGCGCGATAACCGCGAGGTGCTGGTCGAGACCAACAACTACCTGGTCACGGCCGCGGACGTTGCGAGCGTGGTGGTGGGCGCGCACGATGGCCGCCCGGTCTACGTGAGCGACGTGGCGCAGGTGCTGGACGGCCCGCCGCAGCCCGGGCGCTACGTGTGGATCGGCACGGCAAACGGCGAGCGCCCGGCGGTCACCCTGCAGGTGACGAAGAAGCCCGGCGAGAACGCGGTGGACGTCGCCGAGCGCGTGGTGGCGCGGGCAGCCGAGCTCCGAGGCAGCGTCATTCCCGACGACGTGCGCGTGAGCGTGACGCGCAACTACGGCGCCACCGCGAGCGCCAAGGGGCAGCAGCTCATCGGCAAGCTCTTCTTCGCCACGCTGTCGGTGATCGTGCTCGTCTTCGCGACGCTTGGCTGGCGCGAGGCGCTGATCGTGGGCATCGCGGTGCTGCTCACGCTCGCCACGACGCTCTTCGCCTCCTGGGCCTGGGGCTTCACCCTGAACCGCGTGTCGCTGTTCGCGCTCATCTTCTCCATCGGCATCCTGGTGGACGACGCCATCGTCGTGGTGGAGAACATCCACCGCCGGCACGCCCTCGAGGCCGGTCCGCTCACCGGCATCATTCCCGCCGCGGTGGACGAGGTCGGCGGGCCGACGATCCTCGCCACCTTCACCGTGATCGCGGCGCTGCTGCCGATGGCTTTTGTCACCGGCCTCATGGGCCCCTACATGAGCCCGATCCCGATCAACGCCAGCATGGGGATGCTGATCTCGCTCGCCATCGCCTTCACGGTGACGCCCTGGCTCGCCATCAGGTTTTTCCGGGCGCACCACGCTGCCGGGGAATCCGGCCGCCTCGAGCGCCTGTCGCGGCGCATCCTCGGGCCCTTCGTCGCCTCGGCGCGCCACCGCCGCCAGATGCTGGTCGCGATCCTCGCGCTCATCGCGGCATCCGTATCGCTCGTGGCCGTGAAGCTGGTGGTGCTGAAGATGCTGCCCTTCGACAACAAGTCGGAGTTCCAGGTGGTGGTGGACATGCCCGCGGGCACGCCGGTGGAGGTCACCGCCGCCGCACTGCGCGAGCTCGGCGCGCACCTCGCCACGGTGCCCGAAGTCGCCGACTACCAGGCCTACGCCGGCCTCTCGGCGCCGATCAACTTCAACGGCCTCGTGCGCCAGTACTACCTGCGCGCCGCCCCCGAGCTGGGCGACCTGCAGGTCAACCTGGTGGCGAAGGAAGCGCGCAGCCGCAAGAGCCACGACATCGCCCAGGGCGTCCGTCCGCGCCTGGAGGAGATCGGGCGCAAATGGGGCGCGAACGTCAAGGTGGTCGAAGTGCCGCCGGGGCCGCCGGTGCTCGCGCCCATCGTCGCCGAAGTGTACGGGCCCGACGAGGCGGGCCGCATCCGCACCGCCAAGAAAGTGCGCGAGGTCTTTGCCGCCACTCCCGGCATCGTCGGCATCGACGACTCGGTCGCAGAGGCTGCGCCGCGCATCCAGCTCAAGGTGGACCAGGGCAAGGCCTCGCTCGCGGGCGTCGTGCGGCGCGACGTGGCCGAGACCCTGCGCATGGGCCTCGCCGGGGCCGACGTCATCACCCTGCACGACGGCCAGTCGAAGTACGAAGTGCCGGTGACCGTCGCGCTCCCGCCTGAGCGCCAGGGCGAGCTGGACGAGCTGCTGAAGCTCGCCGTGCGCACGCCGGCGGGCGGGCTCGTGCCGCTCGCGGAGCTGGTGACGCCGCTCGCCTCCGATCGCGACCGCCCGATCTATCACAAGGACCTGCTGCCGGTGGTATACGTCGTCGCCGATCAGGCCGGACGGGTGGACAGCCCGCTCTATGGCATGTTTGCCGCGCGCGACAGGATCGCCGGCGCGGCGCTGGAAGACGGCGGCACGCTCGGCGAGTACTTCATCCGCCAGCCGTCCGACCCCTACCGCCAGTACGCGGTGAAGTGGGACGGCGAGTGGCAGGTGACCTACGAGACCTTCCGCGACATGGGGCTCGCCTATGCGGTGGGCCTCGTCCTCATCTACCTCCTCGTGGTAGCGGAGTTCCGGTCCTACCTCGTGCCGCTCGTCATCATGGCGCCGATCCCGCTCACCGTGATCGGCGTGATGCCGGGGCACGCGGCTTTCGGCGCGAACTTCACCGCCACCTCGATGATCGGAATGATCGCGCTCGCCGGCATCATCGTGAGGAACTCCATCCTGCTCGTGGACTTCATCAACCTCAAGGTGGCGGAAGGCATGCCGCTCGAGGAGGCGGTGATCCAGTCGGCGGCGGTGCGGGCCAAGCCGATCGCGCTCACGGGGCTCGCAGCGATGCTGGGCGCGCTGTTCATTCTCGACGACCCGATCTTCAACGGGCTGGCGATCTCGCTCATCTTCGGCATCTTCGTCTCCACCTTGCTCACGCTGGTGGTGATACCGGTGCTCTACTACGTCGCCCTCCGCCCGCGCATCCCGGCGCGCGGCAGGATCTAAGCCGCCTCGAAGTTCCGGCCGAAATCCTCGGGCACGGCGGGGCCCCACGCATAGAGCGCGTCCTGCGGCGGCCAGTCCCGCGCGTCCCACGTCGTGCCCGCCGGAATGTAGTCGATGTCGCAGAAGTACTCGGCCAGCCCGTTCCACGGATCGCGGATGTAGAAGAAGAAGTTCGAGCCGAGGACGTGGCGTCCCAGCCCCCAGCCGTAGCCGTAGCCCTGGTCGAGCAGGCGGGCCGCGCCGATGCCGATCTCGTCGATGTTCGCCACCTCGAAGCTGGCGTGGTGGTAGCCCGGCCGCTCCGACGCGAGGAACGCGAGCACGTGGTGATCCGAGCCGCCCTCGCAGTGCAGGAACGCGACGATGTTCCGCGCGCGGTCCGACAGCCGCAGGCCGAGCACGCGCGTATGGAAATCGATCTGCCGGTCGAGGTTGGGCGTGAAGCGCAGCGTATGCCCCAGGCGCCGCGGGCGCACCGCGATGTCTCGCGGCGGGCAGCCGCGCGCATTGAGCCGGCTGACGTGGCCGGGCGAATTGATCCGCCACTCCGGACCGCCGAGAGCGGGTGCGGGCTCGACCGCGCGCACGTTGAGGAAGACGCCGTCGGGATCCTGCAGCCACAGGCCCTCGGCGGAATGATCATTGGGGGGATCGAGCAGGCGCACGCCGGCGTCCTCGATGCGGCGCTTCAATCCCGCCAGCAGATCGGTGCGCGTGCCGAAGCACAGGTGGTGGAGCTTGCGGCGCGGCGCCTCGAGAAGCACCACCTGGTCCTGGTCGCGCCCGCGGCAGCGCATGGCGATGCGCCGCCCGTCCTCGCGGGCCTCCAGCCCGAAGGCCTCGTAGAACCTGCGCCCGGCCGAAGGATCCGGCACCGCCAGCGCAACGTGCTGCAGGGAACGCACCGTCAAGGTCCGCCTCCACTTGCTTCCGCTTCAAAATATAGCAGAAGGCAACCCGCGGAAAGGCGGCAGCGGCTGATCTCAGTCATCACGCGGTTCCGAACATGAGCTTGGGCAGGAAGGTGGCGATGCCGGGGAAAAGCGCGACCAGTACCACGGCAATGAGGAGCACCACCCAGTACGGCGTCGAGCTCCAGAAGATGCTCCAGATGGAGATGTCCTTATCGTCAATCGCGGACTTGACGGTGAACACCAGGAGCCCGAACGGGGGCGTGAGCAGGCCCGCCTCGATGGCGAGGACCCCGATCACGGCGAACGCGATCGAATCGAAGCCGACCGACACCGCGATGGGCTCGAAGATGATGACTGTCAGCAGCATGATCGAGATGGAATCGATGAACATACCGAGCACGAACCAGATGCCGATCATGATCAGCAGGATCAGCGCGGGGGTCAGGCCGGCCCCGAGGAACGCGTCCTGGATCGCGCTGGTCACGCCCGTCATCGCCAGCGTGCGCGAGTAAAGCGACGCCATCACCAGCAGGATGAGGATCGGCGCCGAGGTCCGCCCCACCGCCAGGACGCAATCGATGATCTCGCGGAAGCGCAGGCCCTTGACGATGGCGAGGACGAGGGCGATGAAGGCGCCCGCGCCCGCGCCTTCGGTCGGCGTGAAGAATCCGAACCAGATTCCGCCGAGCACCGTGACGACGACGAGCGCGATGCCGAGCGTGCTGGTCCACAGCGAGAGCCGCTCACCCGCCGCCCCGGCCTCCGGCTGCGGCTGCGGGGCCGGCGCCGCCGCGGCGTGTCCCCGCCCTGCGCCGACGAGCTCGGGCCGGAGGATCGCCGCTCCGAGTATGTAGAGGCAAAACAGGCCCGCCACCATGAGGCCCGGGATCACCCCCGCCAGAAACAGCGCGCCGATGGACTTCTCGGTGAGGATGCCCCAGACGATCATCAGCACGCTCGGCGGAATCAGCATCCCGAGGCAGGATGAGCCGGCGATGCTGCCAAGCGCGAAAGTCCGCTGGTATCCGTGGCGCTTCATCTCCGGGTAGGACACGCGCGAGAACGCCGCGGCGGAGGCGATGCTTACGCCGGTCACGAGCGAGAACAGGGCGTTGCCGAGCACGGTGGCGAGCGCAAGCCGTCCCGGGATGCGCCGGAGCCCGCGGTTGATGCCCTGGTAGATGTCGGTCACCGCGCCCGAGCGCGCGATGAATTCCCCCATCAGCATGAACAGCGGAATGACGGCAAAGACGTAGTCGCGCAGCGCCTCGTAGGCCGTGCTCGCCAGCATGCGCTCGACGACGGCGAAATTTCCGGTGACGAGGTATACGCCCAGCGCGCTCGCCATGCCGAGGGCGACGGCAATGTGCACGCCCAGCATCACCATGATGATGAGGCCGACGAGCAGTACGGCCGCGATATTGACTTCGAACACGGCTCCGGTCCGTTGGCGCGTTCAGCCTGACTTCAGCGCTCGTCCACCTGGTGGAGCGTTTGCCCGTGCTCTTCCAGCCCGAGGACGTCGATCAGGGCGGCGACGACGTAGTTCACGATGGCGAGGCCGCTGCCCACGAGGATCATGAACCGCGTGGGCCATACGGGCACGCGCAGGGCGCCCTCTCCCCAGAACTCGGACGTGCTCCAGGCGTACACGCTGGGGCTGATGGTTCCCCGGAGGATCATGAGGAAGAGCGCGAGCCCGAGCGCGTAGCCGAGGGCAAGCGCGATCCGGCGCAGGACGAGGGGCATGGCGAAGAGCAGGCTGTCGGCGCGCAGCATCGAGTGGCTGCGGATCGCGTATCCGAGCTGCAGGTAGACGATCATCACCACCGAGCTGATGACGATCTCGCGCACCCCGGGGATGGCGTGCCCGACCACGTTGTTGCCGACGATGTCCGCCACGATCAGCACCGACAGGCCCATCGCCCAGACGGCGGCGAGGATCATCAGGAACTTCGACAGCTGGTCGCTGTAGCGGATGAGGTGGCGAACGAACGGCATCGAAGGCCCCGGAAATGAAAGCGGCGGGCAGCGCGCGCCTGCCCGCCGCTCAGCTCGCCGACACGATCACTTTTCCGCTACTTGATCTGGTAGCGGTAGGGCCACTTGTGGCCCTGCTTCTCTGCCGCCTCCAGCGTCAGCCTGAGAATCTGCGATGCCGGCAGGCCCTTGGCATCGAGCTCCTTGGCGTACGCCGGCGGCCAGTCCTTCAGCGCCTGGGCCCAGTCCGCGCGCACCTTGGCATCGATGGAATTCACCTTGATCAGGCCGCGCAGCGTGTTGATGTCCTTCTCATAGCGCGCGCGATTTACCTTTCCCACCTGCTCCTCGAAGTCCTTCGCGGTCGCGACCAGAATGTCCTGGACGTCCTTGGGCAGGCGCTTCCAGGTGCCGAGATTGATCGTGAGGCCGTGCCAGACGATCGTCCCGAAGCCGATCAGCGTGTAGTACGGGCCCACCTCGTGGAGCTTCAAGTTGACCCACGCGCTCGGGAACATGATCCAGCCGTCGTAGACGCGGGTCTGCATGCTGGTATACGCCTCCGGCAGCGAGCTCTGCACCGGGGTCACGCCGGCGTACTTGAGCCAGTTCAGGTTCAGGCCCGCTCCCGCGATCCGGCGGCCCTTCAGATCGGAGAGCGACTTCCACTCGAAGTTGGTGCCGAGGTTGTAGCTCGAGTCGGTGATGCGGGCAAGGAGCTTCTGGTTGAATTTCTCCTCGAGCACGCTGGTGAGATAGGGCACCTTCGCGTAGACCGCCTGCGCGGTCCGCAGGCTGTCGATCGGATCGACCGGCCCGAAGGGCAGCATCACCTGGAACGCGTGCATCGGCAGGTTCGCCGGCTCGAAGCAGAAGCAGAAGCCGCCGATGTCCACGATCCCGTCGCGCACGCCGCCGAGCGTCTCGTAGACCTTGACGATCGATCCGCCATAGCCCTCGACCCACTCGATCTTGTGCTTGGTCTTGGCCTCGACGCGCTTCTTGAGCTCGACCTGGAAGTAATCCTTCATCTGGCCCGCGTAGACGACCGCCGGCGGATGCCCGGTGGCGATGCGCAGCCTGAAGGTTGCCGCATCCGCCGACCCCAACGGCCCGAGCGCGAGCCCCAGCGCGCACGCGCTTGCAGCAAGTATGACGCGTCTCATGATCCCCTCCGGAAGAAAAGACGATGCTTCGGGAACGTGTTGTTGCTCGCGGGCGATGTTCCCCATTCCCGGGGGCGGTGTCAATAGCGCGCCGCGGCCGGGGCGGTGGATAATCGAGGCATGCCGCGCGCGCTCGTCATCGGCGGCTCGCTCGCCGGGCTGCTGTCCGCGAATCTTCTCGCGCGCGCCGGCTGGGACGTCGAGATCTACGAGCAGTCGAGCGCGGAGCTGACCGGCCGCGGGGCCGGCATTATTTCCCATCCGGAGCTGTTTCAGGCGCTCGAGCGCATCGGCATCCCGCCCGACGACAATTACGGCGTGGACGTGCCGATCCGCGCGACCCACGACCGGGGCGGCGCGACGATCGCCACCCTCGCGCTGCGCCAGGTTCTCACCACCTGGGGCCGCCTGCACCAGCTGCTGCGCGCGGCATTTCCCCGCAGCCGCTACCACTTCGGGGCCTCATTCGCGCGCCTCGAGCAGGACGAGCGCGGCGTCACCGCGCGCTTCGCGGGCGGCGCGACAGCCCGGGGCGAGTTGCTGATCGGCGCCGACGGCGTGCGCTCGAGCGTGCGCGCCCAGCTCGCGCCCGCGGCGCGGCCGCTCTACGCCGGCTACGTCGGCTGGCGCGGTCTCGCCGAGGAAAACGCCCTCAGTCCCGCGGCGCACCGCGAGCTGATCGACCGGTTCATCTTCTGCCTGCCGCCGCGCGAGATGATGCTGTGCTACCCGGTGGCGGGCTTCACCCATTCCACGCGTCCCGGCGAGCGCAGCTTGAACTTCGTGTGGTACCGCCCCGCCCACGAGACGTACGAGCTGCCGCAGCTCTGCACCGACATCCACGGCCGGCGTCACGATCTGTCCGTCCCGCCCCCGCTCATCCGGCCCGAGGTGCTCGCCACCCTGCGCCACGCGGCGCGCGAGCTGCTTTCCCCGCAGCTCGAGGAGGTCGTGCGCCGCGCGCGGCAGCCGTTCTTCCAGCCGATCTATGACGTCGAGTCGCCGCGCATGACGTTCGGGCGGGTCGCGCTCGCGGGCGATGCCGCCTTCGTCGCGCGCCCGCACGTCGGCATGGGCGTCACCAAGGGCGCCGCTGACGCCATGGCGCTCGCCGACAGCCTCGCCGAGAATCCGGACGACGTGCCCTCGGCGCTCGCGCGATACGAGTCCCGGCGCCTGCGCGTGAACGCAGCGATCGTCGCGCACGGGCGCGCGCTTGGCGCCTGGCTGGAAGGCCGGACCACCCCCGAGGCACGGCGCCACCACACGCCCGAGGCCGTCATGGCCGAAATCGCGGTTACCCGCGACTATGCCTGACGGCATGCTTGCGTTCGCCCCGAACTGGACTAGACTACTAGGCCCCAGAAAAGCAACGACCCGGCTGCGCGCCGGTCAATCACCAAGGGAGATCCGCCATGAAGATACCGCTCGCCAGAGTCGCGCTGGCATTCCTGCTCGCTGTAGTCCCGCTTGCAGGCGCAATCGCGCAGGCTTATCCGACCAAGCCGATCCGCGTGGTCGTGCCGTTCCCGCCGGGCGGCACTTCCGACATCATCGGGCGCACGCTCGGCATACGGCTGTCCAAGTCGCTGGGCCAGCCAGTGGTCATGGACAACCGCGCGGGCGTCGCCGGCAGCATCGGCGCGTCGATCGCCGCCAAGTCGCCGCCCGACGGCTACACCCTCCTCGTTGGCAACGTCGGGCCGATCGCCGTCAACAACCAGGTCTACAAGGCAGTCGACTACGACTCGATCCGGGATTTCACCCCGATCACGCTGGCGGTGACGGCGCCGCAGCTCGTGGTCGTTCACCCCTCGGTGCCGGCGAAGACGTTCAAGGAGTTCAACGCGCTGGTGAAGAAGTACGCGGGCAAGATCAATTACGGCTCGAGCGGACCCGGCAGCATTTCGCATCTCTCGGCCGAGCTCTACAAGCGCATGACCAACACCGACATGCTTCACGTGCCGTTCAAGGGCTCGGCCCTGATCACCACCTCCGCGATCGCCGGCGAAGTGGACGTGGTCTTCTCCGACATGGCGGTGATCCTGCCGCACGTTCAGTCCGGCCGGCTGCGGGCGCTCGCGGTCACCGGGCCCAAGCCCACCCCGCTCGTTCCCGGCGTGCCCACCGTCGCGGATTCCGGCGTGCCGGGCTTCAGCATGACGAGCTGGTGGGGTATTTTCGGGCCCGCCCGGATGCCGCAGCCGATCGTGACGCGGCTCAACACGGAGCTGACGAGCATCCTGAAGCATCCCGAGGTGATCAAGACCTTCGCCACCCTCGGCGTCGATGCCGCCACCAGCTCGCCCGAGGAGCTGGCAGCGCTGGTCAAGGCCGAGGTCCCGAAGTACGCCAAGCTCATCTCGGCAATCGGCTTGCCCAAGCAGTAACGTATGACGCGGAACCGGTAGCGGGCAATTCTCGGCCCGGCGATAAAGCGCCCGGCAGGAGAATCGGACGTGGCCCTTGTGGTGCATGCGGAAAATGTTGCCGCCGAGCCTCACGGCGACAACGCGCAGCGCCAGCGCCTGCTGAGCGCGGCGCAAGTCAGGGATACCCGCGTCCTGCTCGAGCGCTGGACGCTCGCGCCGCGGGGCCGCGCTGATGTCGCCGTGCCGCCAGAGAGCCTCGCCTGGTTCCAGATACTCGACGGCGGGGTCGCGCTTACGCATGCGGGTGGCGAGGAGAGCCTCACGCCCGCGCATATTGTGTTCCTGCCGCCACGCTTCCGTGGTGCGCTGGCGAGCGACGCCGGCGCCGCCTTCCTTTACGCCGAGGTACCCGGGGCCGCCCGCCTGGACCCCGAATTCTCGCGCAAGCCGCCGCGCTTTCGCGTCGTCGACTGGACGCGCGAGCCCGTGCTGGAATCCGAGCACGACGCGCGCAAGCGCGTCTATGTCGCGACGCCCGCGCTCTTCGGCACGCGGGCAATCAAGGGCGAGATGATCATCTACCCGCCCAGAACCGAGGCGCCGAACCATCACCACGAGGGCGCCGAGCACTTCATGTACTTCACGCGCGGGCGCGGCACCGCGTGGGCGAATGAGAACCCGTTCCCGGTGAAGCGGGGCGACCTCGTCCGCTACGCCGACCGCGAACGCCACTATCTGCGGAGCGATGGCGCCGAGGACATGGTGTTCGTCGAGTTCTTCGTTCCCGGCGAGTTCAGGACCGTCTGGGCGCCGGGCGCCGCGGTGTGCGCCTGGCTGCCGACCGGACGGGATATCGAGGGGCGCCGGCCCACGCGCGAGATCGCGGCGCACAGCTCCGCGCTCGTCCAGAGCCCGCGCGACGTCTGAGCGCTGCGCCGTGAGGAAAGCCGGCTTCTGTGTGCTCGCGAGCCTCGTGCTCGCCGCCTTCGTTGCGCACGCGCAGGAGCGCTTCTCGCCCTTCGTGCCGAGCGACCAGGAGAACGTGGAGCGCATGCTGAAGCTCGCGCGGCTGAAGGACGACGATGTCGTGGTCGATCTCGGCTCGGGCGACGGCCGCATCGTGCTCACCGCGGCGCGCATGAACCGGAAGCTCCGCGGCTGGGGCGTGGACGTCGACGAGGAGCTTGTCCTCCATTCCAACGCCGCGGCGCTCGCGCAGGGCGTCGCCGACCGCGTGCAATTCTTCCACCGCAACGCGTTTGACGCCGATCTGCGCGAGGCCACCGTCATCACCATGTGGCTGTGGCCGGAGCTGCAGCGCCTCCTGCGGCCGGTGATCCTCGCGCGGGCGCGGCCCGGCACGCGCGTCGTGACCAACTTGTGGGACCTCGGCAGCTGGCTGCCGGACGAGGAGGACCTCGAGCCGCAGCGGGTCGCGCTGTGGATCGTGCCCGCGCGCATCGCAGGCAACTGGAGCTGGGAGCTGACGCTTGGCGGACAGCGCGTTCCCTACGGAGCGGTCATGGAGCAGCGCTTCCAGGCCGTCGAAGGGGTGGTGCGCGCGGGCAACCGCCGCGAGCTCCTGCACGACGTGAAGCTGCGCGGCGAGGAACTCTCGTTCTCGCTCATGATGACGATCGAGAAGCTCGGCTTCGTCCGCCACGAGTTCCGCGGCAAGGTGCGGGACGGCACGATCGAGGGCACGGTGACCCTCTCTTTGCCGCCGCATGATGCGACGCTCGTGCTGCCGTGGCGCGCGACGCGCACCGCGACGTCGGCCTACTTCGACCCTACCGGCACCGACGTGCGGTGACGCGACCGCGCTAGCCCGCGCGGACCTCGATCTTGCGCGGGCGGAACTCCGAGCGCTTGGGAATCCGGACCGTCAGCACGCCGTCCTTCAGCTTGGCGTCGATCGCATCGGTCTCGAGCTCGCCGCTCAGGACGAAGCTGCGCGCGTAGCGCGTGGCCTGCACGTCGGCGTAGATCGCCTCCATTCCCGCCGGCATGTCGATCACGGCGTCGCCTTCGATCGTCAGGTTGTTGCGGTCGGCCTGGATGTTGAGCCGGTCCCTCGATACGCCCGGCATCTCGGCCTGCACCGTAATGCCGTGCGCGTCCTCGAAGATATCGACCAGGGGCCGCAGCACCAGCTGCTCCTCCCTCGCCTTGGATTGATCCATGGAAGCGCTCTCCTTGGTGGTGGTGACGTCCTGTCCTTTCGCCATGATGGTCTCCTTCGGATCACTTCACTTCGACCTGCCGCGGGCGCGACGCCGCGCGCCGCTGCACGGTGACCTGGATCACGCCGTCGCGGTACTTGGCCTCCACGCGGTCGGGATCGACGTCGTCGGGGAGCGCGATGGCGCGCCGGAATTCGCCGTCGAACCGCTCCCGGCGGTAATACTCGGCCTCGCTGTTGACCGGGACCTTGCGGCTGCCGGCCACCGTCAACAGGTTCTGCTGGATCGACACGTCGATGCTCTTCGGATCGACGCCGGCGGCAAAGAGGTAGACATCGACCCGCTCGGGTGTGGACCCGACGTTGAGGGGCGGGAACGTCCCCCTGGGCACCGCCCGAATGCCGATGGGATAGGCGGTGCGGCCAAGCAACTGGTCCATCTCCGCTTCCCAGCGCCTGAAGTCGTCGAAGAGGCCTGAATCTACGCTGCTGAAAAGGCTGCCAAACATGACGGATACCTCCTCTAATCGCAGTTGGGTACCGCGCAAGGTAGGAACCGCCGCGAAAATTTCAAGGGGGTAGCGGAGGGGGGCCGAACCCCCCAGCCCCCCTTGTCAGAGGGGGGTGGGCGATGCGCCGGGGGGTCTCCGCTACGCCCAGTAAGCGCGCTTGCGGCGGAAGAGTCGCTTGGGGATGGCGCCGTAGACCAACAGCACGTCGTTCACCGCCTCACCGATACGGAAATCCACCGCGAGGCTGCACAGGGCGTAGGCCTCAGCGGCGGAGAGCCCCGCCCTGCCCTTCAGGAAATCCACTGCTTCGCGGATCGCGTTCCGCAGCGCTTCATCGATGGTCCCGCCCATGCCCATCGGGTAATAGTGCGCCGCGTCCTCCGCGCGTGGCCACTCCATCTCCCGGCCCGCGCCGGGGTGCACGATGAGCTGCAGCGTGGGCGCGAGCGAGATCTCGATCGCGGTGCCGTCCACTTCGCCGTCGCCCTGGCAGGCGTGCCCGTCGCCCGTATAGAAAAGCGCGCCCTCGTTGAAGACCGGCAGGTAAAGCGTCGAGCCCGCGACGAGATGCCGGAAGTCCAGGTTGCCGCCGAATGCGCCGGGCGGCTTGGTGCTGACGCGCTTCAACGGCGGGGGCGGCGCGACCGCGACGATGCCCATGAACGGCGCAAGCGGCACTTCCACATTCTTCGAGAACCGCGCGATGCGGCGCTTGAGATCGAGCTCGATTACCTTCTGCGCCGGCGCGGCGAGGAGATCCGGCACGGCGCCGCGCCCGGGACCCGTGGCGTTCACGCCGTAGGGCACGCGGATCTCGACCTCGAGCACGCGCACTTCGAGCATGTCACCGGGGCGGGCGCCCTCGACGTGGAGCGGCCCGGTGAGCAGGTGCGGCCCCGCGCCCTCCCCGCGCTTGACGCTGCGGTAGATTTCCTTCGCCTCCGGCAGCACTTTTCCGGGCGCAATCCCCGCCGCTCCGAAAAAGGCGACCGGATCCTGGCTGGTGTTGAGGCCCTGGTGCGTCACGGTCTCGATACGCACGATCTGGCCGGATTTCGCGCGGGCGACCGGCGCGCGGTCGGCGGCGATCCAGCCCCAGTTGACTGTCTCGGGGGTCGAGCGCACTAGGACATCGTGCCGGCGCATGGCGGGCTTCATTCTAACCCCGCCACCGGGCGTGCCTTGACGCTGCAGGCGACGGGGCACAGAATTTCGCGGTCCAGGAGGAACAGCCATGCGCCCCAGCTCGCAACAAGAATCCACCCGCGCGCGGCCCGCGGCCGCCGTCAATACCCTCGCCGCGTTCCGCGCGCTGCCCACCGGCGCGCCAGTCGGGGCCGAAATCCAGGGAATCGATTTTGCGCTTCCCGTCCCAGAAGACGTGAAGGCAGCGCTACGCAAGGCCTGGGCCGATCACATGGTGCTCCTGATCCGCGGCCAGAGCCTCGACGACGAGCAACTGCTTGCCGCCTCCGCTATCTTCGGCCCGCCGCACGATTCCGCCGCGCGCAAGTACCACCTTGCCGCGGGCCACGGCGTGGACAATTCCTTCATGGTGTCCCGGCATCCGAGCATCACGATCATCTCCAACCTCGATGCGTCCGGGAAGCCCGTGCTCGACAACGGCGGGCTCGGGAGCTACGAGGTGGTGTGGCATACCGACAACTCCTATGTCGCGGTGCCGCCCGCGGGCAGCATGCTCTATGCGCTGGAAGTGCCGGTCAATGGCGGCGGCGACACGTCCTTCAACAACCAGTACCTCGCCTACGACGAATTGCCCGACGATCTCAAGCGCGCGATCGAGGGCAAGTACCAGGTGCACGACTCGAGCCGCAACAGCGCGGGCGTGCTGCGCCCCGGTGTCAAGCTCCCGACGAAGCCCGAGGAAGTCGAGGGGCCCACGCACCCGCTCGTGCGCGTGCATCCGGTGACCGGAAAGCGGGCGCTCTATCTCGGCCGGCGCCGCGTGTGGCCATCGAACTACATCGTCGGCATCCCCAACGAGGAGAGCGAGCGCGTGCTCGACCGCCTGTGGGCGCACGCCACGCAGCCGAAATACGCCTGGACCCACAAGTGGCGCGCCGGCGACCTCGTACTGTGGGACAACCGCTGCTGCATGCACTACCGCACCGAGATCGACACGGCGCAGCGACGCGTCATGCACCGCACCACCATCAAGGGCGAGGTTCCCGTCGCGCCGTGGTAGGCACGGCGCGAAATACAGAAGTCAGAAGGCAGAAGGATGACCCCCAGGCATACGCCGGCAGCTTGCATCACGAACAACGAGTAACGAGCAACGAGTCACTCAGGAGCAAGATCATGGCACGCATCCGTCACATCGCGATCGGCACGAATAACCCGGAAGCAACGGCGCGCTTCTACATCGAGGGGCTCGGATTGAAGCAGGTGGGGCGCCTCAACTCCGCGACCGCCGAGGGCTATTACCTGAGCGACGGGCATGTGAACGTCGCGATCCTCAAGTTCAAGGACGACGACCCCGCCACGACCGAGGGCGCGCCCAAGTACACCGGCGTGCACCACTTCGGCCTCGAGGTCGAGGACATGGCGAAGGCGCAGGCGCGCATCGAGAAGGCCGGCGCCGTGCACCGTCCCTACCCGGGGACGGAAGATATGAAGAAGCGCGGCAACGTCGAGGTCAAGTTCAGCGGTCCCGACGGCGTGACGATCGATCTCTCCGAGCACGGGTGGCTGCTCGGTGCCAGTAAGCAGCCGAAGCGCCGCCGCAAGTAACCAGGAGGGAGGCGCCATGAAGTGCACCTGGGTGGCTGTCACCGCAGTCGCTTCCTCCCTGCTCGCCGCCGGAACGCTGCTGCCGGGCTTCGCCTGCGCTGCCGAGTATCCGGCGAAGACCGTGCGCTTCGTGATCGGCTTCTCGGCGGGCGGCGGCACGGATATCGCGGGACGCGTCCTTGCCCAGCGCCTGACCGAGGACCTGAAGCAGAACTTCATCGTCGAGAACCGCCTGGGAGCCAGCGGCACGATCGGCGCCGACTTCGTCGCCAAGTCTCCGCCCGACGGCTACACCATCTTCATCGGCAGCCCCACCACGCACGCGGTGGTGCCGCAGCTCATGGCGCGGCCGCCCTATCACCCGCTGCGGGATTTCTCCGGAGTGAGCGAGCTCGTGTATTCGCCGATGCTCGTGGTCGTGCACCCGTCGGTCCCGGCGAAGAACATCAGGGAGCTGATCGCGCTCGCCCGGGCGCGCCCCGGCGACGTCACCTACGGCTCAGGCGGCATCGGCGCGACCCCGCACATGGCGGGCGAGCTGTTCAAGCTCGCGACCGGCATCAAGATGCTCCACATCCCGTACAAGGGCGAGGCGCCGGCGGTCGTCGACCTGATGGCCGGGCAGATCACGCTTGTGTTCTCGAACATACCGGTCGTGCTGTCCCACGCCCGGTCGGGCAGGCTGCGCGCCCTCGCGATCACCAGCAAGCAACGGATGAAGATGGCGGCGGAGTTTCCGACCGTGTCCGAGTCGGGCGTGCCGGGCTTCGAGGCGGGAACGTGGTTCGGGATGTTCGCGCCCAAGGCGACGCCGCCGGCGATCGTCGCGCGGTTGAGCGCGCTCTGCAAGGCCGCGCTCAGCGCGAAGCCGGTCGAGGACCGGCTGGCCGAGATGGGCTACGCCGTGGTCGCGACCAACCCCGCCGAGTTCACCCAGCGCATGGAGTCCGAATACGCCAAGTGGGGCAAGGTGATCAAGGCTGCGGGAATCACGATGCAATAGGCAGCTCACTCGCGCGGCCCCGCGCGGCGCATGCGCGCAAGGATCACCGCGAGCGCCACGCCCGCGAGGCACACGGCGCTCACCCCGACGAAACCCCACGCGAACGTGCCGGTGTGATCCTTCACCACGCCCAGCGCATACGCTGCGGTCAGTCCCCCGATATTGGCGAACAGATTGGCGAATCCGGTCGCGCTGCCGGCAAAGCGCGGACCGAGCGCCTCCATCGGCACGACGAAGAGCGGCCCGAAATAGAACTGCAGAAACACCGAGCTGACCGCGATTGCAACCAGCAGCAGCGGGACGGATTCGACTACCGCCAGAGCCGCGGACGAGCAGGCAAGGATCGCGAGCGCGCCGCCGATCACGAGCGGGGGATTGCGCAGGCGATCGGAGACATAGCCGCCGAGTGTGTTCGAAGAGGCAGTGAGCGCTGCGCACATCGCCATTACCAGGCCCGCCGCCTGCACCGACATGCCGCGGTCGGCGACGAGCAGCGAGGGCAGCCAGAAGTTGAACGCCGTCACCACCGTAAAGCGCACGAACTGCAGCCCGCTGCACACCCACATGATCGGGTAGCGGGCGAGCCGCAGCACCTCGGCCGGCGCGAGCTGGCGCAGCGGCTGCGCGCGCGGCTTCTCCCGCGCGAGCGCCCGGTAGAGAAATGCCGTGCCGATGCCGAGCGCGGCGAAGCCGATGAACGCTGCCCGCCAGCCATAGCGCTCTGCCAGCGGCGGCCCCGCGAGCGCGAACAGGACGCTGCCGGTGAAGCCTCCCACCATGAACAGGCTCATGGCGGTCGCGCGGCGCTCCGGCGTAAACCATGACGCGAGCAGAGCGAGACCCGGCGCGAACAGCAGCGCCCGGAAAGCGCCCGCCGCGAGCAGCGTCAGCAGAGCGAGCCAGTACGCATGGACCATCCCGAAAGCCAGGCACAACGCCGACCAGCCGAGCAGCCCGAAGAATAACGGGCGCCCGGGGCCGAAGCGGTCGGCGAGGTAGCCTGCGGGGATCTGCATGAGGCCATAGCTCAACGTCGCGGCCACCGACAGCAGGCCGGCCTGCGTGAAGCTGATTTCCAGGTCCTCGCGTATGAGCGGCAGCAGGAGCGCGAGCGCGGAAACGGTGAGAAATTGACAGACCTGCGAGAGCACGACGAGCGCGACCGTGCGCACGCCCTCTCCGCTCATGGAAGCCGCGGGACGCGCGGCGGCCGCCTCCTCAACGTGGGGGCTCAGCGCTCGGCGCAAGGAATCGCGCGCAGGAACGGGATCCTGCGCGCCGGGGCCGCCGGAAATCATGGCGCAACGCTAACACCAGCCCGCCGGCCGGGAATTGCCCTAGGTCAAGGTCCGGGGCTGCTGCCGGATCATCCGGCGCATCCCATCCGGGAAATCGTGGTTCAATAGGGGCGATAGCGAGGAGTTCCGTGATGAAGGATTGGACCGAGCTCGGCCTGCGCGGGCTGCCCTCCATGTCGGCGCGCTCAAAGCCCGGCGCTTTTCCGCCGTTTCTGGAGGCGGTGTTCGAGGCGGCGGCCGCAGCCACCGCCGAGCCCCTCGTGGGCATCACCACCCACGGCAAGGTCCGCCGCGGTCTATTCCCGCTGCGGGCAACCGGCGTGACGACCGCCCCGGTCCTCGAGGCTGCGCAGCGCTTTCTGGCGGCGCTCGATGCGAAGCAGCGCGCGAAGGTCGTGCGCGATCTCGAGGCGGAAGAGCGCCGGACGTGGTTCAACATCCATCCCTACGTCTTCCGCCACGGCCTGATGCTCGAGGACCTCGCCCCCGCCCAGCGCAAAGCGGCATTGCGCCTGATGGAGACGACGCTGTCGGCGCGCGGCTTCACGCAGGCGCGCGACATCATGCGGCTCAATGCCCTGCTCATCGAGATCACCGGCAAGCGCGAGGACTTCGGCGAGTGGCCGTACTTCGTCACGCTCTTCGGGACGCCGTCGGCCGACGGCCCCTGGGGATGGCAGATCGACGGCCATCACCTGAACCTCAACTTCTTCGTGCTCGGAGACCAGCTCGTGTTCACGCCGAGCTTCATGGGATCAGAGCCCTGCCGCGTGACGAGCGGCCCGCTTGCCGGCACCGAGGTCTTTGCGCCGGAAGCGCGCGCCGGCCTCGCGCTCCTGCGCTCGCTCGACGCGACCCAGGCTCACCAGGCAGTGCTGCGCGCCTCGATCCTGCCCGAGGACCTGCCGCCGGAGCTCAAGCATCCCGTCGACGGCCGGATGGCGGCCGCAGCGTTCAAGGACAACGCGGTGATCCCCTACGCCGGAGTACGCGCCGACGCGCTATCCGATGCCCAGCGCCGGCTGTTACTCGGTCTCATCGCTGCCTATGTCGGCTGGGCGCGCGACGGCCATGCGGCGATCAAGATGACCGAGGTCGAGGCCCATCTTGACGAGACGCACTTCGCCTGGATGGGCGCGACCGGCGACGAGGGGCCCTTCTACTACCGCGTGCAGAGCCCGGTCGTGGTGATCGAATTCGATCACCACCCCGGGATCGTGTTCGACAACGTGGCGCCGTCGCACCATCACATCCACACCATCATCCGCACGCCAAACGGCGGCGACTATGGCGCGGACCTCCTGCGCCAGCACCACGAGCGGTTCGACCATTCGACCGGGCGCCACGTGGCGCGGCGCTGAGCCTCACGCGGCTTCGCGCGAGGTGAGCTGCTCGAAGACCTCCTGCTCCGTCACCGGAAGGGACGCCTCGCCACCGGCGCGGCGCGGCCTGCTCACATCCCGGCCGATCAGCATGTCGAACAGGCGGCCGGAGGCGCCCGTGTAAAAGCCTGTCCGCAGCCGGCGCGCCGTTTGCGCGTTGCGGAAGGTGCCGAACACCATGTCCCACAGCGGCAAGTCGGCGTAGTTGTAGCGGTGGATGCCCGCAGCGTGGTGGATGCCGTGGCTCTCCGGCCGCTGGATCAGGTAGCCGAGCCAGCGCGGCGTGCGGATGTTCGCGTGCTGGAACATCGCATTGAACGTGAGGAACAGCATCGACAGCACGCCCGCCTCTACCGTGACGCCGAGCAGCGGAAAGAAGACCAGGCTCCCGATGCTCGTGAAGAGCGCGGCGTCGAGGGGATGCAGGTAGTAGGCGCCGAAGGCATCGAGGCTCTCGGCGCTGTGGTGCATCTGGTGCCCCGCGCGCCACAGCCAGTTCACTTCGTGCGCCAGGCGGTGGTACCAGTAGTGGAAGAACTCGTAAACCAGCACGCCGACCACCGCCCCGCCGATCACGCCGAGGCCGCTCAGGTCAAAGAGGCTCGCGCCGTCAAAGAGCTTGCCCCACAGCTCGCCGATCCAGGTGGTGAAGAAGAAGATCCCCACGGTCACCGCAAGCGCGCGCAGCCTCCAGAAGCGTGCCGCCTCGTAGCGCCGCTCGCGATAGACGAGATCGAGCAGGATGAACCCCGGAATCAGCGCCAGAGTCAGGTAACCCAGTACTTCGTACATCGTCTTTCTCCTCGGATATCAGGTAAAATTTAAAACAGACCAACTAGTCGGTGCGGAACTATAATGATCTTGTAATGGTCTGTCAAGACCGCGTGGTCTTCTTTGACTAATATATATAAACTTCTTTTATAACAGTTCATTAACGATACTATCCTGTTTCTGATAGAGAAACATTCTGACTTGATGCATACTTTTTAGTATGTTTTACACATGAGGCGGTCTGACGATGCGTAAGGACGGGGCGGCAACCCGCGAAAAGATTCTCAATGCGGCGCAGGGATTGATCCTCGACCGCGGCTACGTCGGGATGACGGTGGATCACGTGCTCGACAAAGTCGGCATCACCAAGGGCGCCTTCTTCCACCACTTCAAGACCAAGGACGATCTCGCACGCGCGCTGCTCACGCGCTACGCCGAGCACGACGAGCGGATCTACCGGGAGACGCGCGAGCGCGCGGAGAAGCTGAGCGACGATCCCCTGCAGCAGGTGCTCCTATTCGTGGGCCTGTTCCAGGAGATGTTCGACGCGCTGACGGAGCCCTATCCGGGGTGCCTGTTCGCGTCCTACGTCTACGAGCTGCAGCAGTTCGACGAGGACACCCGGGCGCTCATCGGCAGCTCATTCACGAAGTGGCGCGAGCTGCTCAAGGAAAAGTTCGAAGCGGTCGCCCGCAAGTATCCGCCGCGGCTCGAAGTTGACGCCGCAAGCCTCGCCGACGCCTTCACCGTCGTGCTCGAAGGCGCGTTCATCACCAGCAAGGCGATCAACGACCCGAAGGTCGTGTCCGAGCAGCTGCGGCACTTCCGCAACTACGTGGAGCTGCTCTTCCGCCCGCGCGCGGCTGTCTGAAACCTCGGGGTCCCGGACCGACGGCCCCCTATTTCTTGAAGCCCGTCGCCTCGATCACCGGCATGAGCCGGCCGCGCTCGTCGTCGATGAAGCGCTGAGCCTTCTCGGGGCTGGAGTCGAGCACCGGCTCGATGCCCGAATCGAGCAGGAGCTTCTGGAAGCCCGCGTCGGCGAGCGCCTGGCGCGTGGCCTGCGAGACCCGGTCGACGATGGGCCTCGGAGTGCCGGCCGGCGCGAACACGCCCGTGAACAGCGTGGCGATCATGTTCGGCACGGTCGGGCTCGCGGTCGGGATGCTCGGCGCCCCCTTCAGGCGCGCCGGCACGTTCACCGCCAGGATGCGGATCTTCCCGGTCTCGTGCAGGCCGAGCAGCTGGCCGGTCACGTTTGCGACCAGCATCGGGACATAGCCGCTCACCAGATCGGTGGTGGCGAGACCGACGCCCTTGTAGGGAACGTGGACGATCTGGAGGTTTCCAGCGCGCTGCTTGAACATCTCGCCGGCGAGATGGGTAATGGTGCCCGCTCCCGCGGAGCCGTAGGAAAGCTTCCCGGGATTGGCTTTGGCATAGCGCACGAGCTCATTCAGATTCCGCACGGGCAGCGACGGATGGATGATGATCGAGGTTGCCGAGATGGCGATGATGTCGACGGTGACGAAGTCCTTGGCGGCGTCATACGGCGGGCGTGCCATCACCGCCGGGTTCAGCACCTGCGTGCTGGTGTTGCCGATCAGCAGCGTGTAGCCGTCCGGCTGGGCGCGCGCGACTTCGCCCGCGCCGATGATGCCGCCCGCGCCGGGCCGGTTGTCCCCGACCAACGTGCCGAGCGACGGCGCCACCCGCTGAATCCACATGCGCGCGACGGTATCGACCACGCCGCCGGGCGGGAATGGAATGACCACCCGGACCGGCCTCGTCGGATACTGCGCGAACGCCCCGGACGGCGCCAGCACAGCGGCAGTGAACGACGCGACTGCGATTGCCAGCAATAAGCGTTGGTTCATCGTCTTTCCCCTCCTCGATTGTTGTGGGTCAGCGGTTCCCGGGCGCATCGCCCGGGTCTGCGCGTACTGCAGGACACCCCGGCCGGATCCGGCTCATGATAAATCCAACGCGGTTTCTTCGTCTAATGCGCGGGGTGCGACGCGTGGCGCGTAGTGCTCTAGTTGAGCGGCCAGGGCAGCTCGACGAGCTGCTGCAGGAGCCCGCCGGGGTAATCGAACACCAGGAGATGCGACAGCAGGCTGAGCACGGCGATCACACCCAATGCTCCCAGCACGGTCGGAACCCACGCCACGCGCGCCTTGATCCGCAGGAACGCGCAGATGAAGACCAGAACGCCCAGCACGAAGCCGAGCAGCGCGACGGCGCCGATGAGCCCGAGTATCCAGCCCTGGAAATGCAGCGCCGAGTACGCCGGACGCTCGGCTGCGGTCCACTCCCGCTCGCTGTCGTGCAGGACGTACGAGGGCCGGCTGCGCAATGACAGCCCGAGCATGACCACAAGGAGCGCCAGCGTGATCAGCGCCACCGAGATCGGAAACACGCGCGCAAGGAAAGTGAGCCGGGACATCTCGTAGATCGCATAGCCGACGTACGCGGTGACGAGGCCCAGGAATATCAACTGCGGCGCCCGGCCCGCGGCGGCATGCCGCCCGGCCGGCGTCAGCGGCTCGCGCGCGGGCTTGAAGCGCACCGCGAGATAAATGGAGACGGCAATGAACGCGAGCATGATCAGCACGCCGGTGCGCTCGAGGAAGCTCATGCCGTAGACCTGCACCGACTGGTAGACGGCGGCGTCGAGCCGCATCGCGAGCACGAAGCCGATCAGCAGCGCCGGGCGCGACCAGCCGAAGCGCTTCATGTACACGGCGAGCACGCCCAGAACGAATAGCGTGACGAGATCGGCCCACTGCTGCGTCGCCTGGAACGCCGCGAAATAGATGATCACGATCAGGAACGGCGCGAGCACCAGGAAGGGAATGAGGGTGAGCCGCGCGATCGGCTTCGCGAGGAGGAGGCAGGTGCCGGCGCCGATCACGTTGGCGAGCGCGAGCGACCAGATGATGATGAAGGTGAGATCGAGATGGCGCTCCAGCATGCCGATCCCGGGCTCGACCCCGATCAGGATCAGGCCGCCGAGGAACACCGCCATGCTGCCCGAGCCCGGAATGCCGAACATCAGCGTCGGCACCAGCGCGCCGCCGTTGTCGGAGTTGTTGGCGGACTCGGGCCCGATCACTCCGCGGATGTCGCCCTTGCCGAGCTGGTCGCGGTCCTTTGTCGACTGCACGACGTGGCCGTAGGCGACCCAGTTGGTCACCGATCCGCCGAGCCCGGGCAGCGCCCCGATCACGGTGCCGATCGCCGAGCAGCGCACGACCAGCCATTTGTGCCGCAGCGTCTCCGCGAATCCGCGCAGCGTGCCCGATCCGAGCTCCGGGACCGTGGAGATCCGGGTGCGCCGGCGCAGGATGTCCACCATCTCCGGCACCGCGAACATGGCGAGGCCGACGATGACGAGCGGAATGCCGTCGCCGAGGTACAACGTGCCGAAGGCGAGACGGTAATCGCCGGTGGCGGGCGCCGCGCCGATGCTGCCGATCAGCAGCCCCAGGCCGCAGCTCGCGAGGCCCTTCAAGGCGCTTGCGCCGGTCAGCATCCCCACCATCGTGAGCGCGAGGATGATGAGCATGAGCTGCTCGCCGAAACCCACCGCAAGAATCAGCGGCCGGGCGAGATAGATGCTCGCCGTGAGCACGACCGCACCGAAGATTCCGCCGAGCAGCGAAGCGGAGAATGCCGCGCCGAGCGCGCGCGCCGCCTCGCCGCGCTGCGCCAGGGGAAAGCCGTCGAGAATGGTGGCCTGCGCGCTCGAGGTGCCGGGAATGCCCATCAGCACCGCGGGAAACGTGTCCGAGGTGTTGGTGACGGCAAGGAGCCCGATCATCATCGGCAGCATGAGTGTCGGGTCCTTGCCGTAGACGACGGGCAGCAGGAGCGATAAGCCGGCAATCCCGCCGAGCCCGGGCAGGAAGCCGATGACCAGGCCGAGCATCGTCCCCAGGAAGAGGAACAGGAAATGCTCGAGATCCAGCAGCGAGACGAGCGCCGAGAGGAGAAACTCCGACATGGGCGTGGCGGCCTACGCGCCGCCGGCCGCTGCGCCGGGCCGCACGCGGCCCGGCTTGCGGGCGAGCCGGCGGGTCCCGGGATGGGGCGCGATGTCGTTCAGAGCGTCACGTCGTGCTTGGTCTTGAGAAAGGTCCTGATCCAATCCCAGACCTCGGGCGAGAGCGTGATCGCGCCCTTCATGATCGGGCGGGCTGCCTCTCCCACGAACTGGGGATAGCCCTCGATGACGGCAGCCGCGTTCTTCTCGAACTCGGGATCGTCGAGCGTCTTGCGCGCCGCCGCGCGCCACGCGTCCACGATCGGCTGCGGCGTGCCGGCCGGCAGCAGGATCGACTTGTTGGCCATCACGCCCATCTGGAGGATCGCTTTCCACGCTTCGTATCCCGCGCCCGAGGGCTTCTTGCCGTGCATGATCTCGTACGCCTCGGCAAAGCTCGGCAGGTCCGGGAAGTTCGGATCGCGCACGAGGCCGCCCTTCTCATCGAGGACGCCGAGGGCGAAGAGCGGCGTCGCCTTGCCCGCCTTCACCAGCTTCGACGCGTTCTTCAGGTAGCCCGGCGTGGTGTCGTAGTTAATGTTGAATTCGCCGCGCTCGAACGCGAGCCGCGTCGGGCCGCGGGCGATCCCCCAGACGTATTTCACCTGCTGCAGGCCGAGCAGATCGAGGGTCGCGATCATTCTCAGCTCGGCCGCGGTCGGGCCGTTGCCGCCGAAGGTGAGCGCCTGGCCCTTCAACTTGGCAAGGTCCCGGGCTCCGCTCACCCCGAGCGCGGACGAGGCGTAGATCACCGAGCCCTGCGGCGAGAGCAGCACGGGCGCCATCTTGATGAGGTCGAGCTCGAACTTGTCGCGCTTGAACACGAAGTTCGCGACCGTGGAGGACGAGCACACGAGCACGTGCAGCCCGTCCGGCTTGGCGCGCGAATTGAACTGGTTCGCGCCCGTGATCGAGCCGCCCCCGGGCACGTTGCGGATGATGATCGTCGGGTTGCCGGGCAGGTGCTTCTCGAAGAACGGCGCGAGCGCGCGGCTGTAGACGTCGCTGCCGCCGCCCGGCGGGAACGGCACGACCATTTCGATGCGCTTGCCGGAGAAATCCGCTTTTTGCGCCTCCGCGTCCGACACCGGCATGCCGGCAAGCGACGCTACCGCGGCCAGGAATGCGCCGCCCCGCAACAGAACGTTGCTCTTCATGGGCTCTCCTCCTTCGTAGTTATTTTCAGGCGATGCGGCCCGTCCGCATCATGGACCACTATACCGCCGTTCTGGGGCGGTCAACAACGACGGCTTGAAGAAAACCGCAAGAAACCGGGGGCACGCCCCGCCTTCCATTTGAATTCCCGGGCGAAATCGGGGTCCGTCCGCGCTTAATTGAGCTGCCAGAGCGCGGCGTTCAGCACCGTGGCGAAGCCGACCCAGGCGGCATAAGGAACGAGAAGCGCCCCGGCAAGCCGGTCGATGCGCCAGAAGAGCGCGGCCGTGACGAGTATCGCCGCGAGCAACACCACGATCTCCGCGAGCGCCGCGCCGATCATCCGCGCGCCGAAGAACAGCAGCGACCACGAGAGATTCAGGGAGAGCTGCACCCCCCACGCGCCGAGCGCGAGCCACGCGCCGCGCCCGCCGCGCCGGCGCCACACCCGCCAGCCGGCGACCGCCATCATCAAATAAAGTATGGTCCACACCGGGGCGAATACCCAGTCCGGCGGATTGAAGGCGGGCTTGGCAAGTCCCGCATACCACGTCCCCACGCTCGTGGCGGTCGCCGCCCCGCCCGCCGCCGCCACCGCGAAGCACAGCGCTGCGAAGCCGGCCAGCGCGGCCAGGTCGCGGCCGCCGGATCCCGGAATCTCACTCATCCTTCAGCGGATCGAAGCCCTTCTCGATCGTCGCGCCCTCCCGCCGCATGCGCTCGAAGATGCGCGCGCTGAAGCCGTCGTCCGGCGTGCTGTTGCCGCGCAGCACATCGCCCACCAGGCCGTAGACGGTATAGCGGTCGCGCAGCCGGGGATCGGCTACGATCTCGTCGAGCGCCGCCTTCACCTCGCCGCGTGCGAGCTGGCTGTCGAGCAGAAGAGAGACCTTGAGCGACATGGTTACCACCTCCTGCCGCGCTGCGGCTCGAGCACAGGCTCCAGGCGCTTCGCGATGAATTCGCGCGCCCGGAAGATCCGAGTACGCACCGTGCCGATCGGAATGCCGAGCATGCCGGCAATCTCGGCGTAGGGCTTGCCCTCGACCTCGTAGAGCATCAGGGCCTCGGCGAGCTCGGGCTGCAGCTTGGCAAGCGCGCGCTGCACGGTTTCGGCGATCTGCTTCGCGAAGAGCGTGCGCTCCGGGTCCTCCGCGTCCGATACCCCCGGCTCGAAGGCCTCTGCCCGCTCGTCGGGGGCGTCGTCACCGAGCAGCACCTCGCCCGGATCCCGTTCCAGGTGCGTCAGGGCCGTGTTGGTCGCGATGCGGTAGAGCCAGCTGTAGAAGGCGCTGTCGCCCCGGAACGATGCGAGCCCGCGATAGGCGCGGATGAACGTCTCCTGGACCACGTCTTCCACATCGCCCGCCGCTTTCACATAGCGTGCGACGTGCCGCGCGATGCGCCGCTGGTACTTGACGACGAGCGCCTCGAACGCCTTCGCGTCCCCCGCCTGCGCAAGCCGCACCAGCTCCGCATCCTGAATCGTCTCCGACATCGCGGCGCAAGCATACGCAAGCCCATGCAGCCGCGCAATCAATGCTCCTAGCAAGCTGCCAGCCCTGAGGTGACTCCGTTCAACCGTCCCAGTTCAATCTTTTTTTGGGGTGGAGCACGCAAAAAAAACTGAAACCGGGCGCGCGCGCCGCAGGTCAGACGCCGCGGTGCTGCCCATGGTGGGCATCACGAGCTCATTCAACCCAATGCAAAGGAGTCAACCATGAAGTCGCTGTCTCGTTTCATCGCCGGCGCCGCGCTCGCAGCCGCCACCTCGATCGCTTTTGCCGTGGACATCGTCGACACCGCGGTCTCCGCGGGCCAGTTCAAGACGCTGGTCAAGGCGGTGCAGGAAGCCGGCCTCGTCGACACGCTCAAGGGCGAGGGCCCGTTCACGGTGTTCGCCCCCACCGACGAAGCGTTCGCGAAGCTCCCCGCCGGCACGCTCGACGCTCTGCTGCAGGACAAGGAAAAGCTGGCCACGGTCCTCACCTACCACGTGGTGCCGGGCAAGGTGACGGCGGCGCAGGTCCGGCCGGGCATGGTCAAGACAGTGCAGGGCCAGTCCCTGACCGTCAAGGCCAACCGCGGCGGCGTAATGGTCGACAACGCCAAGGTGGTCAAGACCGACATCATCGCCTCCAACGGCGTCATCCACGTCATCGACACCGTCGTCCTGCCGAAGTAAGTTGCAGAAGTTGTTTCCGCACCCGCCCGGCCTTGCGCCGGGCGGGTGCCCCGGACGACCGGGAATTCTGGAGATTTCTTGATCTTGCTCAATATCGCAGTCCGCCCCCGGTGCAGACTGGCGCCTCGAAGGTAAATTGAACGGGAGGCCCTATGACAATCCTTGCGACGCTGGGGTGGATAGTGGCGATTGCAGCGTTGGTGGCGGCCGGCGCGTGGGTGATCTGGCTCGCCGGGCGCTTCTCGTCGGACCGCCTGATGCGGTGCCCCGAAACCGGCGCCATCACTTTAGTGGGGATCCACGAAGCCACGCAGCTGGACGGGAAGGGAACCGCGCCCGTGGTGTGGCGGTGCGAGCTGTGGCCGGAAAGGAAGATCTGCGCCCGAAGCTGTCTCGTGCGCTATAAAGAGACGGAGCCGGGCTTCCGGATCAACCTGCACGCGTTGCGGCCGTTCGGGCGCCCCTAGGCGTCCGTCACTCGAGTCAACCGGGGGGGCGGTGTCGTCGCCGACCCCTGTCCCGTGGCCTGAAAGCCACAGCGTCGCACGCGAGCCAGCGCCATGAAGCAAGCACTCACGGTAAGCGGTCTGTTCGCGTTGCTCTTCGCCGCCGCAACATACGCGAGCGAGCCGGCCGCGGAAAAGGCCGGCGGGTGGTGGGGCGGCATCGACTTTGGGGTCGCCTCCCTTTCCCGTGAATACTCAGTCACCGCCGATACGCGCGACACGACGTTCACGTTGGCGTTTCGGGGCGGCTACGCCTGGCATCCTCGCCTGTTGCTCGGCTTCGAGATGGGCGGATGGTTGCTGGAGGCAACTCACTATGACGATTGGCCTCCCGAGGGCGAAGGTATCCAGACCTTCTACGGAATGGCTCAGTTCTATCCCGTTTCCGGCTCTCCGATCTTTCTGAAGGCAGGATGGGGCCATGTTCGCTACTGGAACGAGCGCCCGGGAGAAGGCAATGCGAACGGCACCGGCGCTGTCGTCGGAGCCGGCTACGATTTCGCGCTGGGCAGCAACTTCTACGTCTCGCCGCTCATCGAGTACGCGTGGGGAAAATACGATGACGCGCTTTCTCCGCCCGGCATCGTGCAGGACCAGCGCTACCAGGCGGTGACGCTCAAGTTCGGCTTTACGTTCCGCTGACTTGTGTTCAGCCGGGCGCGGAGGCCGCATCGCGCTCGACGCGCGTGCCGCGCAGCGGAAGCGGCTGCTCGGCAAGCAGCTCCTTCTCGATCACCGCGCGCACTTCCTCCAGCGCGAGCCCGTGGCGTTCCACGAGATCCATCACGTCGGCGAGAATCGCGTCGGTATCCTGCATCTTCTTCAGGCGCTTGAAGCTGTCGGCGCGCCGGATGCCCATGGCTTCCCCGATCAGCTCCAGGAAATTCACCACCTCGAACGGCCACTCGGCCTCATGCGTGCAGAGCTCGCGGTGGCAGGCGTGATAGACGCCGGCAAGCGCGTCGACCTTCGCTTGCGCGGCCGCTTCCAGCATTCCGCGGTGCACCTCGCGCTTGAACGCGGGCAGCGGCTGAAGCGTGTTGCACATGTAGCCCACCTGCGGCTGCGCGAGCTCGACATACTCGAGCCCCGGGATCGCCTTGAGGATCCTGATCGCCGAATCGCACACCCCCGCGACACCCGGATGCTCGTGCAGCCCGACGCGCTTCTTCACCGGATGGCGCATAAGGGGTAGCAGCCGGTCGAGCTGGCCGGCGAGGTACACGACGAACGCCTCGAGGTCGTAGGCGGGCGCGCCAGCACGCCCGGGCAACACGTTCTCACCGATCTGGATGGTGCACGTCGGGCACCATGCGAGCACCTTGGCGGCGCCGGTGGCGGCAAAGCGGTCGGTCGTGCGATAGGCGATACGGCCGGAGGCCTCGAGGTCGCCCGTTCGAAACTGCAGCACCCCGCAGCAGTCGCCCGGCCCGCCCATCACGCGGTACGAGGTGCCTAGCGCATCCAGGATGTCGAGCGCGAGCAGCACGATGTGCGGAGTCTTCAACACGTTGCAGCCGGTGTAGAACACCACTTCCGGCGGGCTTTCCGCCGGGCCATCGCCGCGAAACCGCCTGAGCACCTCGGGCGGGAGCTGCATGCGCGAAAGCACGCGCACGCCGCGGCCCATCTTCGCGAACGCGGCGCTGCCCTTGCTGTGCTGCTCTTCCGCGGTCGCGCGCCGCTGCATCGCGACGCGCGCGAGCGCGAGCATGAACCGGGGATTGACGGCCTCGGGACACGCAGGAATGCAGCTGCCGCTGCCCGAGCACACCTGCGCCCAGCGCTCCGACTCCGCGGTCCCGGCGCCGCCGCGGATGATGTCGAGCACTCCCCCGACCACGTCGGGCGCGCTCCTGCCCGCAATCCCCGCGGGCGCCGTCATCGGGCACACCTCGAAGCAGCGCCCGCAGCGCGTGCAGTTGTCCAGCACGTCCTGCGTGCGCGCCCTCAGCGCCTCGGCAAACGACTCGCTCATGCTTTACCCACCGCTACCGGCATCATCGCCTACTCTACACGTTCTGCCGTCCGTCTTCCGCCCTCTGCCTTCCGTCCTAAAGGTGTGGCATTAGTCATGGACGCCGCGGGCCGCTCCCTCAATACTTACACGCCGTATGCGTATGGAACGGTTATCCCTCGCCGCCCTCGGGCTCGCCCTGCTCGTGCTGGCCGGCTGCTCGTCCGCGCCCAAGCAGGCCCCGACGAAGCAAGCCGGGCCGGAAGTCGGCGCCGTCGTTGCGCAGCACGCGCTCGAGATGCGAGGCAAACCCTATCGGTATGGTGGAAGTTCGCCGCGTGGCTTCGACTGCAGCGGGCTCGTGCAGTACAGCTACGCCCGGGTCAACATGCGCCTGCCGCGTAGCACCGAAGGGCTCTGGTCCAGCTCGCGCGCGGTTTCAAGGAGCGATATCCGCCCGGGCGACCTGCTGTTCTTCCACCAGGAAGGCAAGCGCAACTCGCACGTCGCGATCTACGTCGGCAGCAACCGCTTCGTGCACGCCCCCTCGAGCGGCAAGCAGGTCTCGACCGCGAGCCTCTCCGACCATTACTGGAGCAGGCATTTTTCGGCTGCGCGCCGGCCGGCGCTGTAAGCAAGCCGTTTACCCCGTCGTCGGTTGCCATTGGACGACGGTCGTCCTCCCGCTTGCC
>DATBKZ010000120.1:0-8895 GCA_036555615.1 Burkholderiales bacterium
GCCGAGAGATTTTTCTGCAGGCGCCTGTATTCCCCGTTAGTCCTTTCATTGGCAAGCTCTTCCGCGCCGATCACGACCCGGGAGCGGGGATTCGACTCACAGTACTTGTCCATCCACAAATAGGCCTCCTCCCGGGACATCGGCTTGCCCTGCGCCTTCCAGACATCCACCATTCGACCGATAGCCATCCCGCTCAGGAGCCCGACGAGGCGCGCTTCATGAGGACTTGAGCGCTTCTGCTTCCGGGCCTTGAGCCATTCCGCGCAGTCTTCAGGCGTTTCCACCCAGATGTTCTGTGCCGCGCTCGTTCCGGATGCGAGCAGCAGCGCGACCGCGAGCAAGGTCGAGAGCGTGGTTCTCATGGGACCCTCCGCAAGAGGATGGATGGGGGGGTGGCACCCCGGACACGAATCGAACGTGCGACCTGTCCCTTAGGAGGGGACTGCTCTATCCACTGAGCTACCGGGGCGCGCAGTTGTCATTTTAACGTAAGATTTCTGCGACCCTGAGCGACTTCCCCGAGCTTGCACATGATCAAATGGCTGCTGGTCGGAGTAGTCATCGCCGCCGCCCTGCTGCTGTGGCGGGTGAGTGCGTATTCGAAGCGCAGAACGCCCAAGGCCGGCGAGCCGGCGCCCGATTTCTCATTGCCTGACCAGGACGGCAAGACCCGCAGCCTCTCCGGGTTCCGCGGCAAGTGGCTGGTGCTCTATTTTTATCCGAAAGACGATACGCCTGGGTGCACCAGGCAGGCATGTGCCTTTCGCGACGACCGGCATGAGCTCGCTGCGCTCGGAGCGGAAGTGGCAGGAGTGAGCGTGGATGATGTCGAGAGCCATATCGACTTCGCGAAGGAGCACCGCCTGCCATTCCCATTGCTCTCGGATGCGGGCGGCGCGGTGGCGGCGCGCTACGGCTCGCTCCGCGACCTCGGGCTCGTCAAGTTTGCCCGGCGCAACACTTTTCTCATCGACCCGCAGGGGCGGGTGGCTAAGGTCTATCTCTCTGCGAACGCTGCGAACAACTCGCGGGAAGTGGTCGAGGATTTGCAGCGCCTAGTACGCAAATGAGATTGCTCCCACCACCCCCGCTGCTCCGCCGCGACCCCTCCTCAGGCAGGAGGGGGATGTGATTGACTACTGGCGGAGGACGCACTTCTGGTAGAGCGTGCCGAGGGCGCCCTCCGGATCGTATTTGCGCTTCACTGCGCGGTAGCCCGCGCCGTTGTAGATCCGGTCGAAATCGGCCTCGTCGAGAAACGTCGAGGAGTAGAGCATCTTGATGCCGCCCAGATCGAAGCATTTCCGATCGAGGAGCCGGGTATAGGTGTAGTCGCCCCCGCCCGGGTGCTTCTTCACGTGGCAATAGCATCCGAGGTTGTAGTAGAAGGCACCAGCCTGCACCGGGTAGAGCGTGGGCGAGGACAGCGCCCTGATAGGCGTCGCGATCCAGGGCTTGCCGCCAAGATCCACCTGGTCGAGCGCGTAGCGCAGGAACTCCTCGGCCCGGTCCCACGGCAATTCCCAATCCTGAATGAGCGGCTCTTCATTCTGCGGGCGCTGCGGCAGCACGCGGAGCATCCTGTGCTTCACCTGGGTATAGCGCTTGTAGAAGCCTGAATTGCGCAGGGACGCGGGCGCGAGGCGGCGGAAAAGCCGGTAGGGCACCGTTTCCGGGATGTTCCAGAACCAGTCGGGGTCGTAGCGGAAAAGGTAGTCCTTCGTCGTGAGATAGACATCTCCCTCGCGCGCGATGAGCCGGTAGAAGACATTCTCGCGGACGATGTCTGCAGTCGCCGGCGCGCGCTCGACGAACCGGCAGAGCGTGAGATAGAGCCGGTCGCGTCCGAAAATCAGGCTTTCGAGGAAATCGACATCCGGGCGCTCGGTCGCTGCCCGCATCGCCTCGAAATAGGCGCCGGGATCGGAGAAGGCACGGGTGGACAGGCGCACGCAAGCCGCCGCCGGCATGAGGCGGATCCGCGCGCGCAGGATGTAGCCGAGCGTCCCGTACGAGTTCGGCAACGCGCGAAACAGGTCGGCGTAGTCGTTGCCGGCCGTGCAGACGACGATGCGCCCGTCAGGAAGCAGAACTTCCGCCTCGAGGAGGCCGTCGTGCACGAAGCCGTGGCGGAAGCCGTTGGACTCGATGCCGATGCCGACCGTCGCGCCGCCGATCGTGATGTGCTTGAGCTCCGGCGTGATGAGCGGCGCGAGCCCGTGCGGGAGCGTGCTGTCCACGATCGCCTCGAAGGTCGCAAGCCCCTCCACCTCCAGCGCGCGCGCGGAGCGGTCCACGTCGAGCACGTGGTCGAAGTCGGCGAGGTCGAGCGTGCCGGCGTCCCCGCGCGGCACGTAGCGGAAGAGGTTGGAGCTGGTGCGCTTCTTCAGGCGGAAGGGGCCGGCGCGCGCGGCGAGCGCTGCAGCGAGCCGGTCGCGCCTGGCGTTGAAAGTGTCCGCCGCGCTCAACCTTTGGCACCTGCCGAATAGACGTGTGCTCGCGACATCGGATAGTTCGTCGCGACATTGCCCTTGCCGTAGACGATCTGGAAGAGGTGAGTGTAGCCGCGCCGCGCGCGGAACATCTCCGCGCAGGAGTAGAGATAGGTGCGCCACGTGCGGCGGAACGTCTCGTTGAACCGATCGGGGTCGAGCGCCCGGATGCGCTCCCAGTTCGCGTCGAAGCGTTGCGACCAGGCATCGAGCGTGAGCGCGTAATTCCGCCGCAGGTTCTCGATGTCGAGGATCTCCAGGCCCGCGCGCTCCATTTCGACGATCACCTCCGCGAGGCTCGGGATCCAGCCGCCGGGAAAGATGTGCCGGCGGATGTAGAACTCGGTCTGGTAGCGGCCAACGTGCCCGATGAAGTGCAGCATGCCGAGCCCCCCGGGCTTGAGACAGCTTGCGTGGGCGCGCACCACGTCCGGGATCTGGTCGCGCCCGGCGTGCTCGAGCACGCCGATCGACACGCACTTGTCGTATTGGCCGGGGATGTCGCGGAAATCGGCTTCGATTGCCTTCAGCTTGTCCTCGAGCCCGCGCCGGCGGATCTCTTCCTGCATGACCGCGACCTGCTCGGTCGTCGTGTTGACGCCCGTGCCGCGAGCCTGATAGCGCTCCCAGGCATAGAAGGTGAAGCCGCCCCAGCCGCTCCCGATGTCGACAAACGTGTCGCCGGGCTTGAGCAGGAGCTTGCGGCACACGTGCTCCATCTTGTTCTGCTGGGCTTCCTCGAGCGTGCGCGTGCCTTCCTTCCAATAAGCGCAGGTGTACATCATGTAGGGATGGTCGAGCCAGAGCCGGTAGAACTCGGCGGGCAGCCCGTAGTGGAACCGCGCGTTCGCCTTGGCCTGCGCGTGCGACCGGTTGCTGAAGCGCAGCTCGTGCCACCAGTTGCGCAGGCGCACGAGCGGCTTGAACCGCATGTCGAAGCCGCCCTCGTAGCCGGTCCGGAACGCCACCGCGATGTCGCCCTCAATGTCCAGGCGCCCCGAGAAATACGACTCGAGCAGGCCCACGTGGCCCATCGCGGCGATGCGCCATGCAGCCGCCGGGCTCCGGAAAATCAGGGTGAACGCGGGCGTGCCGTCGCGGTTCTGATAGCGCGTGCCGTTTGCGAAGACGACGGCGAAGCAGGCGGAGGTGCGCGCGCCGACCGCGCTGAGCTTTTGTTCGATCATGTTCGTGTTCTTGGGTCGATCCTGCAGAGCGTAGCGCCGGCCGCAATTTTAGCTAAAATCGGCGCTCGGCTGCATGCCGCCGCGCGCGGAGGCCGACAAGCATGATAGGAAGCATCGATCACGTCGTCCTCACCACCGGGAATCTCGAGCGCTGCCTGGACTTCTACACACGGGTGCTCGGGTTGCAGCTGGAGCGCTACGGCGCGAACCGGATCGCGCTCCGGTTCGGCAACCACAAGTTCAACGTCCATCCACCCGGCTTCGATGCGGGCATCAAGGCGCGCACGCCCACGCCCGGCTCGCTCGATCTCTGCTTTCTTGCCGACCGGCCGCTCGACGAGGTGATCGCGCGCCTGCGCGCGAACGGCATCGCGATCGAGGAGGGCCCCATCGAGCGCACCGGTGCCCGCTTCACGATCCGCTCGGTCTATGTGCGCGATCCGGATGGAAATCTCATCGAGATTTCTGAGCAAGCGTGAGTTCTCACCCCCACCCTATCCCTCCCCCGTCAAGGGAGAGGGAAGTGCTGCCTCCGAGGCGCCATGGCGGATTTCTGGGCAAGTTGCGGGTATAACCTGTTGCGCAAGAGAAGCGACGGGCGGCTTGCCGTCACGGATGACTATCTGCGGCTGTATTACGCGCGGCCCGAGCTCGCGCCCGTTGCCGAGTCGTGCGCAGCCGAGCGCGCGCTGCACGCGGCCCTGATGGACGAGCCGCGCCGCCCGGTTGCCGGGGGCGAGATCGACGCGATTGCCGATCCCGACGCGCGCGAGAACTACCGGGTCATGATGCGCTTTCGCGACCGGCTGCTCGCCGCGGAATCGCTGGAAGCATTCTACGTCGACCTCTTCCGCGAGGACATCGCGGTGCCGCCTGATTTCATCCATCACACGGCACAGGTGATTCTGCGCAGCATCCTGGATGGAGCGCGCGACGGCCTGGAAGCGCGCGCGGCGGAGCTGTTCTTCCGCAAGCAGCGCGTCAGTATTGCCGACGGCGCGATCATGCTTGCCGACGACGAGACGGTGGAAATGCACGCGGTGACCGGCGGCTTCGGCAACCTGGGGAAGCTCCTGAAGGAGGGGCGCACTGCGCCGCGCGCGCTCGAGCTCGATGTGCTCGACGAGGCGAGCGCCGGACGCTACTTCGAGCGCGACGAGCGCCACGACACGGTGCTCAATCTCAACCAGGGCCGGCCGGGCTGTGCTGCGTTCGCGCGCGTGCTCGAGAGGTGGATCGCCCATTTCCACGGCGTGCGCGCGACGGTGAATTCCGTGCGGGAGATTCCGGACGAGGACTGGGTGTGGCACGTCGGGCTGGACGCCGAGGCGACCGCCATGCTGAACGAGATCTATAATGGGGGCGAGGTGGACGAGGAGCGCATGAAGCGCATCATCGGGCTCTTTCGAGTCGATTTCCGCGACCCCATCGTGCTGCGACCGGAGATGGCGGGCGCTCCGGTATTCCTGGGGCTTGCCGCGGCCGCGGACGGCACGCTGCGGATGAAGCCGCAGAATCTGCTCGTGAACCTGCCGCTCGCCCGCCGCGCCTGATCTGAGCGATGGTTCTGGCTCCGGGGACGAACATGGCGCACGACGGATTCCACGGTGTCTTTCCGTATCTGGTTTCGCCGGTCGACGAGCGTGGCCGGGTCAAGGACGCGGTGCTGGCACGACTGGTGAACGACTTGATAGGCGCGGGTGTCCACGGATTGACGCCGCTCGGATCGACCGGGGAGTTCGCCTACCTGAATCGCGAGCAGCGCCATCGCATCGTCGCAGCGACGGTGCAGGCGGCGCGCGGCAGGGTGCCGGTCGTTGCCGGCGTCGCGGCAACCACCATTGCCGACGCGGTCGAGCAGGCCGAGGCCTACGCGGCGCTCGGCGTCGATGGCATCCTCGCGATCCTGGAGGCTTATTTTCCGCTGCCGGAGGACGGCGTAGTCGCCTATTTCACCGCGGTGGCAAAGGCGACCGTGTTGCCGGTCGTGATGTATACGAATCCGCAGTTTCAACGCAGCGACCTCACGCTGCCGGCCATCGAGCGTCTCGCCAGGCTCGACAACATCGGCTATCTCAAGGATGCGTCTTCGGATACGGGCCGGCTGCTTGGCATCATCAATGCCGTCGGCGACCGCATACGCGTGTTCAGTGCTTCGGCCCACATCCCGGCCTGCGTCATGCTGATCGGCGGCGTGGGCTGGATGGCGGGGCCGGCCTGCGTCGTGCCCCGGCAAAGCGTGCAGCTCTACAACTTGTGTCGTGCCGCCCGGTGGGAGGAGGCGATGCGATTGCAGCGCAGCCTCTGGCGCATCAATCAGATCTTCGCCAAGTACAATCTGGCGGCATGCATCAAGGGCGGCCTCGAGCTGCAGGGCTACGACGTCGGCGCCCCTCTGCCGCCTCAGATGCCGCTGTCCGGGGCAGGTCGCGCGGAGGTCAAAGAGGTGCTTGCCGAGCTTGGGGCGCTGGAGGCTGCGCACGCAGCGAGCTAGACGCTCGTACGCGAACTATGTCAGTTGAGAAACGCTGAAAGAAATCGCCGCCGGGCCCGAGTCGGATATCGATCTCGTGGAGGCGGCGCTGCTGGTCGCGGCGCACGAGTACCCCGAGCTCGGCGTTCCGGCCCACCAGGCGCGCATGGACCGGATCGCGGCGACGCTCACGGCGAGGCTGCGCCGGGACATCGGGCCCGTCAAGTCCATCGTCGTGCTCAACCGCTACCTGTTTGAGGAGCTCGGCTTCCGCGGCAACGCGCGCGAATACTACGATCCGCGCAACAGCTTTCTCAACGAGGTGCTGGACCGCAAGCTCGGCATCCCGATCACGCTCGCCATCGTCTATATCGAGGTCGGGCGTCACATCGGGCGCGCGCCGCGCTGTCCGATTTCCGCGCTACCTCATGCTCAAGCCAGGTGCGGACGACGCCGACGCGGTCCAGAGCCGTGTCGTGGAGCTGCAGCAGATTGCCGCCCGGTTGAACCAGCTCAGGGCTTGGGGGCTTCGGCAGGGGGTTCCACGGGCGGAGCGGCGGGCTTGGCGGTCTCCTGGTCCGGCGCGGGCTTGCGCTTCGGCTCGTCCCCGATATCGTCCTCGTCGAGCGGCGGCTTGCCGTCGTAGACGAGATTGCGGCGGCGCTGGAGGTAGGCGTCGCGCACGAATTGGTAGGGGTCGAGAGCGGCGGTCTCCAGGATCCGGCTTGCCTCGAGCAGATCGGCGCGAACGGTGACAAAGCGAAACGCAATCACGGCGTAGCGCGTGCCGTCGTCGTCAATGTAGCTGATCGGCCAGGCGTAGAAGTCGCCGTACCACCCCACGGTATCGCGCACGGTGCTGGGACCGAGGAACGGCAGCACGAGGTAGGGTCCGTCGCCGATGCCCCAGTAGCCGAGCGTCTGCCCGAAATCCTCGTTGTGCTTCTCCATCCCGAGTCCGGTTGCGACGTCGAAGAGGCCGAGCACGCCGACGGTCGAATTGACCAGAATTCGCCCCACATCGGATGCCGCGTGTGTCGCTTTGCCCTGGAGCAGGTTGTTGGCGGCGACGATCACGTCGTTGAGGTTGGAGAAGAAGTTGCTGACCCCCGTGCGCGCGAACTCGGGGACGATGAAGCGATAGAATTCCGCGGCCGGCTTGACGAGGAGCGCGTCGAAGCCGTCATTGAATGTGTAGACCGCGCGATTGAGCGGCTCGAGCGGATCGCGCGAATTGCCGGTGGTGGCGCAGCCCCCGGATAGCAGCAGGCAAACGGCCCCGCATAGGATCCCCGCGCGCAAGCGTGAGAGCGGACGGGAGGCGGGGAGCATCAATGATGGCGCGGTGGGCCGGTCTAAGGCCTGATTATAACAAGCATAATCAGCCGAGCTTCCGAGCTGTCGCGCGCGCGCAAATGGCGGCCGCTGCGCTGATATAATTTCGGCAAACGTGCGCGGCTTTTCCGTGCCCGCGTCCATTCGATCCCATCACGAGGATTCCGCCATGCTGCAGAAAGTGAAACCCGCGGTTCAACTGAAGGACATGGGGCTGTTTCGCCAGCAGTGCTACATCGACGGTCAGTGGGTGGACGCCGATGACAAGTCCACCATCGCGGTCCACAACCCTGCGGACGGCCAGCAGGTCGGCACGGTGCCCGGCATGGGCGCGGCCGAGACGCGTCGCGCGATCGAGGCTGCGCATGCCGCGTGGCC
This sequence comes from Burkholderiales bacterium, assembly GCA_036555615.1. GTDB lineage: Bacteria > Pseudomonadota > Gammaproteobacteria > Burkholderiales > SG8-41 > SG8-41. The sequence goes on from DATBKZ010000120.1 coordinate 7,866, forward strand.
GGCGTGGCGCGCGAAGACCGCGAAGGAGCGGGCCGCGCTGCTGCGCAAGTGGTTCGAGCTCATGATGGCGAACCAGGAGGACCTCGCGGTGCTCATGACCGTCGAGCAGGGCAAGCCCCTCACGGAGTCGCGCGGCGAGATCGCCTACGGCGCGTCGTTCATCGAGTGGTTCGCGGAGGAGGGCAAGCGCATCTACGGCGACACCATCCCCGCGCAGGCCGCCGACCGCCGCATCGTCGTGCTCAAGCAACCAGTAGGGGTGTGTGCCGCGGTGACGCCGTGGAACTTCCCCAACGCCATGATCACGCGCAAGGCGGGCCCCGCGCTCGCCGCGGGCTGCACGATGGTGATCAAGCCCGCCAGCATGACGCCGTACTCGGCGCTCGCGCTGTGCGAGCTCGCGGAGCGCGCCGGCATACCGAAGGGCGTGCTCTCCGTCGTGACCGGCGCCTCGGGGCCGATCGGCAGGGAGCTCACGACGAATCCCCTGGTGCGGAAGTTCACCTTCACCGGCTCGACGGAGGTCGGCAAGAAGCTGATGGAGCAGTGCGCGAGCACGGTGAAGAAGGTCTCCCTCGAGCTGGGCGGAAACGCGCCCTTCGTCGTCTTCGACGATGCGGACCTCGACGCGGCGGTGGAAGGGGCGCTCGCTTCCAAGTTCCGCAACACCGGCCAGACCTGCGTCTGCGCCAACCGCATCTACGTGCAGGACGGCGTCTACGAGAAGTTCGCCGACAAGCTCTCCGCCAAGGTCTCCGCCATGAAGGTCGGCAACGGCCTCGAGGCGGGCGTCGTGCAGGGGCCGCTCATCGAGAAGAAGGCGGTGGAGAAGGTCGAGGAGCATATCGCCGATGCGCTGGCGAAAGGCGCGCGCGTCGCAACGGGCGGCAAGCGGCACGAGAAAGGTGGCCAGTTCTTCCAGCCGACGGTATTGACCGGGGTCACCAAGGCGATGAAGGTCACGCATGAGGAAACCTTCGGCCCGGTCGCGCCGCTCTACCGCTTCAAGACCGAGCAGGAGCTGCTCGAT
>DATBKZ010000121.1:0-2959 GCA_036555615.1 Burkholderiales bacterium
TCAAGGTGCAGGAGAAGGTAGCGGGCCGCGCGTCGATCGTCGGCATCGGGCGCGACGGCGGCACGGCGTTGCGCCTGCACACCGAGCCGGGGGACAACAACGTCGCCAGCAGCGGCGCCATGGAACGCACCGATGTCTACCTTGCCCATGCGGGCGGTGCGCCCATCATGTTTAACGAAGGCGAGGAGCACTGGTGGGCGCACTCGATGATGCTGCCGGACGATTTCGCTCTTCCGACGTGGCAGATGTATGTGCTGTTCGACTTCCACAACTCGGGCGCGTCAGGGCAGGCCAATTTCCACGTCCAGCTCGGCGGACCCGGCAACGAGAACGGCGACATGATCTTCCGCGGCTACGGCGGCTCGAGCGGCGGGGAGTTCCGGGCAACGGTCGGCAGGCCGCAGAAGAACGTATGGTACGACTTCGTCTATCACGTCAAGTGGTCCTCGGGCAGCGACGGATTCTTCAGGGCATGGGTGAACGGCGTGAAGAAGCTCGATCACAGCGGGCCGACGCTGTATCCGGGCCAGGGGTCCTACCTCAAGCTCGCCAACTACCACACGCCGGTGTGCGATCCCTACCCCGGCTGCACCGGGCCGGCCAGCTCGGTGATCCACGACCGCGTGATCCGCGGCACCTCGCCCCTCGCCGTCTCGCTCGGGCCGCTCGAAGGCGTCCTCGAACTGGTGAACGGCGTGCTTACCCCGGTGCCGGGGTTCTGACGCCGCCGCGAGGGATCCTCGCACCACCGACAGGCTGTCGCCGGGCAGCGTAGCGGGTCGTGACGCGAAAGCCCGCTGCTTGACCCGTGACCTGCGGCGTTTCCCGCGCGCCGAATGCATCCCGTCCCGAAGCTAGTCTGGCTGGAGCATAGCAGCGACGACAGCGCTTACGTACCCTCATGAGAGCGTTCCCGGAGTGCCGTGCGCTTCCGCAGTCAACCTGTTCGCACCGAGCCGGAGCAACGCTCATCCATGTTGAGAGCCATCGTCACCGCGATACGCAAGGTGCCCATAGGTCAGGCGATTCGCGCCATCGCGGCTGCATTTGCTCTGGTTGCGACTTTCCCGTACGACGTCAAGGCCCAGACGTGCGTGCCGGGCGCGACACCGGACTGGATCGCATCGATTGCTCTCGCCACCTCGTCCGCGCAGGTGCGGCCCGCCGACTGCGCCACCGTGGGACAGACGCCGCCGGATTTCAGCTGGCCCGACCTGAGCGCCGATGCGCGGTACGAGGTCACCCTGCGCTATCCGGACGGCCGCTCGAGGACGCTGGAGGCGCCCCAGAACTGGATCAACTGGGACGAGGTCCTTTCCTCCGGCGCGTACACTTGGCAGGTACGGGTAATCAGCGCAAGCGGCAGCCAAATGAGCCGCGCGCGCCGTTTCAGCATCGCTGCGGGCGCGGTGCCGTTCCTGGTACCCGACTGGACCGATCTCTTCAACCTCGCGGCGGGAAAGCCGCACCCGCGGTCGCTGCCCGAGGCCGCGACATTTCAGGCAATGGTCAGCCAGCGCCAGGCCGCGTTCGGACTGCTGATTGCCCGGGTGGACAGCAAGCTCGCCGATCCCGTTCAGACCGAGCCGACCTCCACCGTGAAAGCCACGATTCTGGCGCAGGCGAGCAACGAATGCAGGCGCACGCTCGAGGCGGCCCTCGCCTGGATCGTCACCGGAAGGGAAGACCACTGGCGGGACGCGCTGCGCCGCGCGCTGAATCTCGCCGCGTGGGACCCGCGCGGTACTACCTCCTACGCGAACGTGGACGAGGCCGCCCGCTCGATCGCCTGGACGCTCGCGCTTTCGTACGACGCGCTGTACTCCCGGCTCGACGCCAACCAGAAGTCCGTTCTCCTTGCGCCGATACTCACCCGGGCGTCCGACATGTACGCCGACGTCATCGGCAACCGTCCACGCGTAGCTGTCCACCCCTACGATTCCCACGGCAATCACACGCTGACCCATCTGGCGCTCATCACGGTGCTCTTGGCCGGCGACGTTCCCGAAGCCTACGCAGGCGTGCGCGACACGCTGCCGCTCATGCTGAACTGGATCAGCCCGTGGGGCGGCGAGGACGGAGGATTCGGCAACGGCACGGCCTACGCGCAGTGGGTCACCGGCGATCTCCTGTTCCCTTGGAGCATCCTGCGGTGGTCGCTGGGCGTCGATGTCGCGCAAAAGGCGTGGGTCCGCAATTACGCGCGCTACCTCGCATACTTTCTGCCCCCGGGCACTCCGACGGGCGCCTTCGGCGACGGCGCGGAACTCGATTTGCGCGAGAACTGGGGGAGCTTTGGGAAGGCCTACGCCCTGTTCGCCCCGAGCCCGCTCGGGCGCTGGTACGCTTCCCAGCTCGCGGACGGGGACCCGTCGCGCCTGGAGCTGCTGCTCGCCCCGCCCGACACCCAGGGCCCGGCACCCTTTCCCGACGGCGCGCCTGACGGCCTGCTGCTCCGCTCGATCGGCTGGGCCGCCATGCACAGCAGCCTTGCCGATCCCGCGCGCGTCTCCATCTATTTCAAGAGCAGTGCCTATGGCTCCTATAACCACAGTCATGCCGACCAGTTGAGCTTCGTCGTCAACGCAGGCGGCCGCGCGCTCGCGATCGACTCTGGGCACTACGACGAGTACGACACGCCGCACTGGCGCCAGTGGTACAAGCAGACGCGCGCCCACAACGCCATCACCTTCGATGGCGGCCAGGGGCAGACGGTCTTCGAGGAGTCCGGCAGGCTCGGGCCGGGCTGGATCGTCGATTACGAGCAGCGGCCCGATCACGACATCGTCACCGGCGACGCCACGCAAGCCTACGGCGGGGCGCTGAGCGAAGCCCGGCGCTCACTGGTCTACCTGCGCCCGACCTTCGCGGTCGTGTACGACCGCCTGGTCTCCGACGCTCCGCGCCGATGGGAGTGGAATATCCACGCGCTGAACGCGATGACGGTCATTTCCAGCCG
>DATBKZ010000122.1:0-48753 GCA_036555615.1 Burkholderiales bacterium
TTCCTGCAGCTTCTGCAGCGCGGCGTCGATCGAGAAGCTGCCCGGCTTCTGGCTGGGCGGGAACTCCTTGAAGGTCGCCAGGAACTGCCCGACGAACTGCTGCGCCGGGACCAGCAGGAACAGGTGCTCGACGCGCCAGCGCATGTAGTCCATGCCTTCGTGGTCAGCGGTCTCGAACGGGTCGGAGCGCAGGTTGAAGAGCTTCGGCAGCCGCAGCGGGACGAACGGCTCCTGCCAGACGTCCAGGCTGTGCCCGCGCTGCTCGGCAAACACGATCTTCCACTGGTTGAAGCGCACGCAAACCAGCGAGCCGTCGTCGTTGAAGTAGAAGAACTCCTTGCGCGGGCTGGGCTCCTTGCCGGCGAGCGCGTTGGTGATGTTGTAGCCGTCGAGGTGGACCTTGAAGCTCTTGCTGCCCACTTTCACGCCCTTAAGAAGCTTCTTTTTCACGTCCGAGTCGCCCGCCGCGGCGAGGAGCGTAGGCAGCATGTCCTCGTGCGCGAAGATGTCGTTCAGCACCGTGCCGGGCTTGATCACGCCCGGCCAGCGGATCACCGTCGGCACGCGGTAGCCGCCCTCCCAGTTGGTGTTCTTCTCGCCGCGGAAGGGCGACTGCCCGCCGTCGGGCCAGGTGAACTTCTCGGCGCCGTTGTCGGTGGAGTACATGACGATCGTGTTCTCCTCCAGGCCCAGCCGCTTCAGCTCGTCGAGGAGCAGGCCGACGTGACCGTCGTGCTCGACCATGCCGTCCGGGTAGATGCCGAGACCGGTCTTGCCCTGGCTCTCGGCCTTGAGGCGCGTCCAGATGTGCATGCGGGTGGAGTTCCACCACATGAAGAACGGCTTGTTCGCCTTCTTTGCGTCGTTCATGAAGCGGATCGCGTGCTTCGTCACCTCCTCGTCGATCGTCTTCATGCGCTTCTTGTTGAGCGGACCGGTGGAGGTGATCTTCTGCTTGCCGCCGCTGCCCGCGAAGGAGTGGATGACGCCGCGGGTGCCGAACCGCTTCTTCAGCGCCGGGTCCTTGAAGTAGTCGGGATGCTCGGGCTCGTCCTCGGCGTTGAGGTGATAGAGCGAGCCGAAGAACTCGTCGAAGCCGTGCGCGGTCGGCAGGTGCTCGTCGAGGTCGCCGAGGTGGTTCTTGCCGAACTGGCCGGTGATGTAGCCGAGCGGCTTGAGCAGCTCGGCGATCGTGACATCGCGCGCCTTCAGCCCCTCCTTCGCGCCGGGCAGCCCGACCTTGAGCATGCCGGTGCGGAACGGCGTCTGGCCGGTGATGAACGCGGCGCGGCCGGCGGTGCAGCTCTGCTGGCCGTACCAATCGGTGAACATCGCCCCTTCTCGCGCGATCCGGTCGATGTTGGGCGTCCGGTAGCCCATCATGCCCTGGTTATAGGCGCTGACGTTCCAGTAGCCGATGTCGTCGCCCCAGATGATGAGGATGTTGGGCTTCTTCGCCTGCGTCTTGGCCTGCGCAAGGGCTCCGGACGAAAGCACCGTGCAAAGCACCGCGAGGGCTGTTGCTGCCAGAAGACCGCGTTTCATCGGGAACCTCCCTTCGTCAGGTTGAGGTTACAGCAGGACGTCTAGCAGAATACAGCCGGACGCACGGGGCGAGTGTTACATCTGCGGACGCTATGCCACCCTGAGCAGTCCCCTTTTCGCCTTGTGCAGTCGCTCGAAGCCGGTGCGCGTGACGCGCACGAGCTCCCCGACCTGCACGCCCGCCTTGTGGTCGCGGGTGATGACGTTGGGCTGCACGACCACCGTCATGTTTTCCTCCAGCGTCATGTCGGGGAGCGGCCCCGCCATGCGGCTCTTGCAGCCAATGATCGGCTGGAAGTAGCCGCCACCGAAGCCGTGCATGAGGTCGTCGCAGATCGTGAAGCCGGCCTTTTCGATGACGCCGGTCGCATCGAGTATCTCCTGCATCGTCGCGCCGTGGCGGATGACGCCGGTCACCGCGTCGAACGCCGCCTCCGCCGTGTCGTAGAGGTCGCGATAGAGGGGGGTCGGTTCCGCGCCCACGGTGAACGTGCGCAGCACCTGGCCGGCGTAATCCCACCAGTAGGCGGAGAGCTCGCAGAAGACGACGTCGCCTTTTTTCACCTTGCGCGGGGAGTGGTGCTGGGGTGGAACGTAGATGTGGGGCTTCGCCATGGAGGTGACGCCGATGTAGTGGATCATCGTCGTGCCGCCGTGCTTGATGTAGGCGCTCTCGACGAGCGCGCCCAGCTCGCGTTCGGTGAGCCCCGGCTTCGTGCCGGCGAGGAGCGCGGCAAGCCCGGCGTCGGATAAGGCAGACCCGATCCGCAGCCAGTCGAGCTCCTCCTCAGACTTGATCTGGCGCAGCCGCACGTATTCGGCATCGAGCAGGACCATCTGGAACTGCTGCTCCATCTCGCGGAACCGGGCGACGCGCAAGGGGCCTATGACGCCGACGCGCTTTGCGCCGCGGCGCTTGAGCTCGTTCACCATCTGCCGCAGGCCGTGGTGCGCGCCCCAGTGCACCTCCGCGTCGCGCGCGATTTTCCTCGCGAGCGGGAAATGGTTGACCCACTCGACCGACATCCACATCTTCTCGCCCGGCCTGACAATGACGTAGGCCTCGACCGTGCCCGGCCAGCCGGTGACCCATTGCGGTGCGTTGCCGGCGCGCGTGTCTGTGATGACGATGAGGTGATCGACCCCCGCCTTCTCCATCACGGCGCCGAGCGCCTTGTGCCGGCGCGCGTACTCGGCGTCGGAGAAGCGCGGGTACTCCTGCGCCAGGATCGCCTTGAGCCGCGGCTCAAGTTTTGGTTTGCCCACCATTGCTCATCTCCCACACATTGCCTATCGGCCTCTGCGGACAAGATCGGCCAGCACTTCATAAACCGCGCGGCGATGCCCCACTGCCTGGACACGAATGACTCTCCGCTGGCGATCAAGCGTATAGATGATTCGGTAGCGCTTGACCCGATACTTGAGGAGTCCTTCGAGTTCGCGCTGCAATGGTTCGCCCGAGGCCGAGCCGCCACTCAAAGCGCGCAATGCAGCCTTGATGCCTCGTTTCACCTCCGGCGGGAGATGCCGGATAACCTCCGCTACCCTTGGCGGGATCTCCGGCCGATACCCGGCCATCAGCGGCGTTTCTTCCGGATCGGCTGCAGCGGCTCTCCGAAGACGTCCTCGAATGAGAGGCCCTTGCCTCCCGCGGCGTAGAAGGCGCGACTCTCTTCGATCTGGCGCATGAGACCCGGATCGCTCAAGACGTCCAGTGTTTCCTTGAGCCGCTCGAATTCCGCGTAATTAACCAGCACGGCTGCGGGCTTTCCGTTGCGAGTTACGACGATCTCCTCCTCTCGTTCCTCTACGCCCGTGACCAGCTCGGGCAGGCGCGCCTTGACTTCCGATATTGGTAGCGTCTTTGCCATGGGTTGCCTTCCAGGTTGACCAGAATTCTGGTCAATCTTACCCAGGTCTGTCTTGCGTGTCCAGCGTGAGGACACCGCGAGGTAGCGCGGCCGCTGGCAGATCTGATCTCAAGGCGCCGGCGCGGCGTCGGCACTCGACGCGACGCGGGCAAAGGCCTCGTACTGGGTCCACTCGAGCGCGTGCTCCTCGAGCGTTTCCGGGTTCCACATGTGCCGTGGCAGTTCCAGAATGTCGCCCCCGTAGACGTGCAGGCCGAATGTCGGGGCGTCGCCGATGCATTCCGCAACGTGCACCGTGTCCGCCCGCATGGGCAGGATCGCTCCGCGCGTGAGTGTCACCTCGCCCGCCTTACGCAATTTCCCATTCTCGCGCCGGTAAAGGGTGTTCTTCTCCTCGCCAGAGAGCAGCAATATCGTCGCCCATGTCCCGTGGTCGTGCGGGGGTGTGCGCCGACCGGCGGGAAAGCACACCTTGAGGAGGTTGAGATTAGGGCTGCGATAGAAAACCTGCCGGGCGTTACCGCCGACGCCCGAAATGTAGGCAAGCGCACTCTCGATGCCGGCGATATCGGCGCGCATTGCCTCCAGGATCTCTCGCGCCGACTTCATCGGGTCGGCGCTGTCCGCCGCACCAGCGAAGCGCGCTACCAGCTCGTGCACTCTCATGGGACCGTCCTCTGCTCCAAACGCTATTCCCCTGAACGCGGCCCGTCAAGAATGGGATCTCGATGCCCTGCTTGCCCCGTTATCACTTCTTGAGCTGCTCTTCGAACCAGGGATACGCGTTCGTCTGGCTCGCGGGGCGGACGGGCGCGGCGGGGCGGACCCAGGAGGGTTTCAACTGCGAGAGCGAGGTCACGCCCATGAGGCCCATCGCGGTGCGGATCTCGACGTCCATCAGCTCGAGCATGCGCTTCAATCCCGGTTCGCCTGCGGCCGCAAGCGCCCAGCCGAGGAGCTTGCCGACGCCGACTGCGCGCGCGCCGAGGCAGAGCGCCTTAACCACGTCGGTGCCGCGCAGCACGCCCCCGTCCCAGAGTATTTCGGCGCGGCCGTCCACGGCGGCGACCACTTCCGGCAGCACCTCGATGGTGCCCTGCGCGTGGTCGAGCTGCCTCCCGCCGTGGTTGGAGACGTAGACGACGTCGGCGCCGTGCTCGACCGAAAGCTTCGCGTCCTCCGCGGTGGCGACCCCCTTCACGATCAGCGGCACCTTCCAGTGGCTCTTCATCCAGACAAGATCGCTCCACTTGAGGCCCATCTGGAACGAGGGGTCGCCGAAGCCCTCGCGCACGTTGGCGCGACTGATGATGTCGCGCTCGCGGCGGCCGTAGTAGTTGCGGTCCACGCACACGCAGAGCGCCCGGTAGCCGGCGGCCTTGGCGCGGTCGAGGATGTCCTCCACCCACTTGCGGTCGGCGCGCACGTAGAGCTGGAAGATGAGCGGCTCCTTGACCGCCGCCGCCGCGGCCTCGAGGCCGGGCTTCGCGGCGGTGCTGATGAAGGCGGTCGTGCCGTGCGCCACCGCCGCGCGCGCGACGTTGCAGGCGCCTTCCGGATGCGCGAATCCCACGAAGCCGCCGACCGGCGCGAGGAAGACCGGGCTCGAGAGCTTTCGCCCCAGAAGCGTGGTCGTGATGTCGATCTTGCGCACGTCCACCAGCACGCGCTGGCGCAGGGCGAGGCTGTCGAGCGCCTGGCGATTGCGGAGAAGGGTCGTCTCCGAGTCCGATCCGCCGGAGAGGTGGTCCCACAGGTCCTGCGGGAGGTTGCGGCGCGCCGTGGCGACGATTTCCTGGAGCGAGAGGAAGTTTGCGGCGGCGCGCTCGTCGATTTTCGGATACTTCCGCGGGGCTTCCTTCGCTTTCGTCGCTGATTCCTTCCTCGCCATTTTTCTCACCTCGTACTGCTCCCACCACCCCGCGCCCAACGGGCGCACCCCTCCTCAGGCAGGAGGGGAAGATCCTATATTCCCATCTGCTTGAGCAGGCGCTCGCTGTAGCGCTTGCCCGCCACGGCGCCGATCGCGAAGATCTCGCCGAGCCGCGCGAGCTTCTCCGGGGAGAGGCGGATATCGGCGGCGGCGGCGTTCAGCTCCAGGTTCTTCACGCTGTTGGTGCCGGGGATCGGCACGATGTCGTCGCCCTGCGCGAGCAGCCACGCGAGCGCGAGCTGCGCCGCCGTCACGCCCTGCCCGCGCGCCATCGCTTCCAGCTCCTCCACCAGCTTTACGTTGCGCGCGAGGTTCTCGGGCTCGAACCGCGGATGGCGGCGCCGGCGGTCGTTCACCGGAAGATCGTCCACGGTCTTGATTCTTCCCGTCAGCAGGCCGCGCCCGAGCGGCGCGTAGGCGACGTAGCCGATGTCGAGCTCGCGGCATACCGGCAGGATGTCGCGCTCCACTTCCCGGAACCAGAGCGAATACTCGGTCTGCAGCACGCTGACGGGATAGGCGCGGTGCGCGCGCCGCAGGGTCTCCGGGCCGGCCTCGCACACGCCGATCCAGCGCACCTTGCCCTGCTCGATGAGGCGCGCCATCGCGCCGATCGTCTCCTCGATCGGCGTCGCCGGATCGATGCGATGCAGGTAGTAGACGTCGATCACGTCCACGCCCATGCGCTTGAGACTCGCCTCGCAGCTTTCCTGCACGTACTCCGGGCGGCCATTGGTCGCCTTCTTGCCGTCCGGCAGGTCGATGTTGCCGAACTTGCTGGAGAGCAGGATCTCGCCGCGAAAGTCCTTGACGGCGCGCCCCAGCAGCACCTCGTGGCGCGTCCCCCAGTAGGCGTCCGAGGAATCGAAGAAGTTGATGCCGAGCTCGAAGGCGCGGCGGATCGTCGCGTTGAACGACTTCACCGCCGGCTCGTCATCGAGCCGGACTGCCTGGCTGCCCCGGCCCATGCCGATCGCGGAGACGATCGGGCCGTTCCGGCCGAGTGTCCGGTATTTCACCGTTATTGGGGCTTGATGCCGGCCGCCTTGAAGATGCGCGCAGTGTCGGCGATCTCCCGCCGCACGAACTTGCTGAATTCGGCGGGCGTCATGACGATGACGTCATTGCCCAGCGTCCCGAGCTTGTCGCGCACCGCGGCGTCCGCCAGCGCCGCGCCGAAGTCCTTCCGGATCTTGGCGAGCACCGGGGCCGGTATGCCCTGCGGGCCCCACAGCCCGAACCACAGCCTGAACTCGAAGCCGGGAACGCCCGATTCCGCCATTGTCGGCACGTTCGGCAACTGGCTCGAGCGCTTGGCCGAAGTCACCGCCAGCGCCCTGAGCTTCCCCGACTGGATGAACGGCAGACCCGCCGAGATCGGCGAGAAATAGCTGTCCACCCGGCCGCCCAGGACGTCGGTGATCGCGTCCGCCGAGCCCTTGTACGACACGAGCGTGAAGTCAATCTTGGCGTCGAGCTTGAACTTCTCGCTGTTCAGATGCGTGCCGCTGCCAAGGCCGGCGAACGCGAAATTGATCTTGCCCGGATTCGCCCTCGCCTCTGCCATGAAGTCGCCGAAGGACTTCAGCCGCGAGCTCGGGCTCACCACCATCACGTTGGGCTGGCCCACGAGCGGCATGATGTCCACGAAGTCCTTGACCGTATTGTAGGGCAGCTTCGTCCACATGGAGGGATTCACCACGTGCGCGTTGGAGTTGATGATGAGCGTGTAACCGTCCGGCGCCGACTTCACCGCGATCGCCGAGGCGATCGAGCCGCCCGCGCCGCCGCGATTGTCCGCCACCACCTGCTGGCCCCAGATCTCCGAGACCTTGTTCACGATGACGCGCCCGACGATGTCGGTCGCGCTGCCCGGCGGGAATGCGATGATCGCGCGCACCGGCTTGGTCGGATAATTCTGGGCATAGACCTGCAGCGAAGCCGCCGCCAGCACCACTGCAAGGATTCGAGCCGATGTCTTCATTTCACTCCCCCCATGTTTGACAGCGACGACATGCTACACCACTGCGACGCCCTGGATCTCGATCACGACCCCCGGGCGCGAGAACGCGGAAACCGTTATGAGCGCGCTCGCCGGATAGCGCCCGTCCCGGAACAACTCGCCGCGGATCTTCACGAAATGGTCGCCGTAGCGCGGGTCGGTGATGAACACCGTCATCGTGACCAGGTTGGCGAGCGAGGCGCCCGCGCGCCGGAGCGTCTTGTCCATGAGCGCGAAGATCGACCGCGCCTGCGCCTCGAAATTGCCCGAAATGTCGCGGCCGGATTCGTCGACGACCGTCGTCTGTCCCGCGAGCCAGATCGTGCGCCCGCCCTCCGCGATCACCGCGGGCGAGAATGCGCGGCTCTTCTGGAAATCCGTGCCTTCGAGGTACTCGATCCTTGCCGCCACGCTCCCCCCTTTGCCCCTACGATTCCAGGCCGTCACTCACCTTTACGTTCTCGGGCTTGGGCTCGAGGCCCGAAGCCTTCGCCTGCAGCAGCAGCAGGGCCGCGAAATCGTGGTCAGTATAGCCGTTGCCGATCAGCGTCTGCACGAGATCGCGCGTCACCGATGCCAGGGGCATCGGCACGCCGAATTCGCGGCCCGCCGAGAGCCCGAGGTCGATGTCCTTGCGCAGCAGCTCCGGCGTGAAGGTGACGTGGAAGTCGAGGTTCACCAGCGCCGGGGTCTTGTAGCGGGTGAACATCGATCCCATCACGCTCTTGTTGAGAAAATCGAGGAAGGCGTGGCGTTTCATGCCCGCCTTCTGCGCGAGCACTGTTATCTCGGCGAGCGACTGGGTCACCACGCCCAGCATCACGTTGTGGCAGATCTTGGCGATGCGCGAGAGCTCGCCCTCGCCCACGTAGGAGACGCCCTGCCCGATCGCCGCCAGGTACGGGGACACCGTGTCGAAGGCATCCTTCGGGCCCGAGGCGACGACCGTGAGCTTTCCCGCCTTGATCACCTTGGCGTTGCCGGAGACCGGCGCGGCGAGAAGCTTCACGCCGAGCTTTGCAAGCTTGCCCCGGATCTCCGTTGACTCCTCCAGCGAGATCGAGGTCGAGTCCACCACGATCTTCGGCGCTTTGCCCTTCGAGGTGACGCCGTTCGCGCCGAACAGGACCTCTTTCACGTCCTTGCCGGCGGAGACCATCGTGAACAGGATGTCGCACGCCGCGAGGTCGGCGAGCGCGTCCGCGATTTTCGCCCCGGACTTTGCCAGCGGCTCGGCCTTTTCGCGGGTGCGGTTCCACACCGTGATGTCGCATCCGGCCTTCGCCAGCCGCTCGGCCATCGCATAGCCCATCCGGCCGATGCCGATCCAGCCCAGCCGGTGTACCTTCATGTCTGCTCTCGCCATTCGCAATTTCTCCGCAATCGTTTCATCCAATGTCATCCCTACTTTTCGACGGGAACCCCGACCAGGTTCCCCCACTCCGTCCATGAGCCGTCGTAGACCTTCACCTTCCTGAACTTGAGCAGCTCGGTCAGCGCGAAATACAGCACCGTGGCGCGGTGGCTCATCCGGCAGTAGGCGATGATGTCCGTTCCGGCATCGCCGCCGCGCGCGGCGGCGAGCTGCTTCAGCTCGGCTACCGGCTTGAATGCCTTGTTGCCGTCGAGCAGCTCCTCGAAATACAGGTGCTTCGCGCCGGGAATCCGGCCGTAGCGCAGCGCCCCGACGTCGGGCCCCTCCGGCCCGCCGACGCGCTCCCCCCGGAATTCCTCCGGCGAGCGCCCGTCGAGCAGGAGTGCTGCCTTGCTGTCGACCACCTTGAACATCTTGTCGCGCAGCACGCGCATCCGCTCGACGCGCTTGACCGGCGTGTAGGTCACCGGGGCCGCGGGCGGCGGCTCTTCCGTAGTGAGCGGCCGGCCTTCCGCGGCCCAGCGATAGCGCGCCCCGTCGAGCATCTTCACCTTCCTGTGTCCGCAATAGCGAAAGGTCCACCACGCGTAGAAGCCGAACTGCACGCCCTCGCCGTAGAAGACGACGGTCGTGTCGTTGCCGATCCCGGCCGCGCCGCAGCGGCGCGCGAAGTCTTCGGGCGTGGGGAAATCCCGGCGCAGGGGGTCCCACAGCATTTCCTTCCACTTCCAGCACACTGCGCCCGGAATGTGGCCGGCCTTGTAGGCCTGCATGTCGTCCTGGTTCATGCCCGCGATCTCGATCAGCTTGACCGCGGGGTCGTTGCGCCTGCGGTGCAGCCAGGCGGGGTCCACCAAAGCGCTCATCGCTCAGCCCTCCAGGTCGCGCTGCCAGTCGCGGGTCTCGAGGAGCGTCTTCACTTCCTTGAGGAACGCCGCCGAATAGGCGCCGTCCACCGCGCGGTGATCGAAGGTCTGCGCGAGCATCCCGACGGGGCGCACGGCAACCTCGTCCTTCCCGCCGCTCTCGATCGCAACGGCGCGCTTGCGCACCGCGTCGGTGGATAGCACCGCCACTTGCGGCGGCGTGATGATCGGCGCAGTGATGAGTGTCCCGAACGCGCCGTTGTTCGAGATCGTGTAGGTGCCCTCGGTCATGTCATCCGGCCGCAGCTTGCCCGCGTGCGCGCGGGCCGCGAGATCGTGAACGGCGCGCGCGAGCTGCGGCAGCTTCAGCGCACCGGCGTCCTTCACGACCGGCACCATCAGGCCCTCGAAGTTGAGGTCGACCGCGATGCCGAGATTGACGCGCTTGTGCAGGACCAGGTGATCCCCGCCAAAGCTTGCGTTGAGCCGCGGATACTTCGCGAGCGCCGCCGCCGCCGCGCACGCAATGAACGGGAGATAGGTGAGCGAGAAGCCCTCGCGCTGCTTCCATTTCTCCCCGGCCATCCGGCGCGCCTCGTCCACCCGGGAAAAATCCACCTCGACCGCCTGCAGCACGTGAGGCACCGTGGTCCAGGACTTCGCCATGTGCTCGGCGGTGCGCTTGCGGATGCTGTTGAGCGGCTGGGTCTGCGCGCCGTCGGAACTCGGGACCGGCGGTGCTCCCACCACCCCGGCGCTGCGCGCCACCCCTCCTCCGGCAGGAGGGGAAGTGGCGGCTGGCGATTGCGTGCGCTGCGCGAGGTGCGCCAGCACGTCCTCGCGCGTGACGCGGCCGTCGCGGCCGGTGCCGGTGATCGCACGCGCGTCCAGTCCGTGCTCGGCGAGGAGCCGGCTCACCACCGGCGACAGGCGCGCGCGCGCATCGGCGGCCGCTGGCCCTCCGCGCGCCGCGGGCGCGGGCGCCGCCGGCGCCGTAACCGGTGCCGCCGCGGGCCGAGCGGCTTGTCCACCGCTCTCGCGGATCACCGCAAGCCGCGCCCCGACCTTCGCGGTCGTGCCTTCCTGCACGAGGATCTCGGCGATCACGCCGGAGGCAGGGGCCGGGATCTCGGTGCTGACCTTGTCGGTCTCGACGTCGAAGAGCGTCTCGTCGGCCTTCACCGCGTCGCCGACCTTCTTGTACCAGCGGGTGACCGTCCCTTCGGCGACGGTTTCACCCAGCTGGGGCATCACCACGTCCATCGGCGGCTCGCCCCTAGTCGATCCTCTCGCGGATCTCGCGCACGATGCGCTCGACCGACGGGATGGTGTTGTCCTCCAGCGCGTCGGCCGAGGGCAGCGGCACGTGCGGGGTCGTCACGCGCACGATGGGGCCGTCGAGGTCCCAGAAGCATTCGTCGGCGACGATGGACGCGATCTCCGCGCCCCAGCCGCAGAGCCGCGGGTTTTCCTCGACCGTCACCAGGCGCCCGGTCTTCGACACTTCCGAGAGAATGGTCTGCGC
This sequence comes from Burkholderiales bacterium, assembly GCA_036555615.1. Lineage (GTDB taxonomy): Bacteria > Pseudomonadota > Gammaproteobacteria > Burkholderiales > SG8-41 > SG8-41. The sequence goes on from DATBKZ010000122.1 coordinate 11,118, forward strand.
ATCGAGCGGCACGAGCGAGCGCACGTCCACGACGGTGCACGATATCCCGTGCTCCTTCTCGAGCACCTCGGCTGCGGCGAGCGCCCGGTGGACCATCAACGCGAGCGCGACGATCGTGCAGTCCTTACCCTTGCGCAGCACCTTCGCCTTCCCGAGCTCGTCCACGTGCTCGCCGTCGGGCACCTCGCCTTTCATCGCGTAGAGCGACTTCTGCTCGAACACCAGCACGGGATCGGGGTCGCGCACCGCCGCCGCGATCAGGCCCTTCACGTCGGCAGGAGTTGCCGGCGCGACCACCTTCAGCCCCGGCACCGCCATTGCCCAGTTTTCCACCGCCTGCGAGTGCTGCGCGCCGAAGCGCGAGCCCGCGCCGTTGGCCGTGCGGATGACGAGCGGAAGCGCGATCTGGCCGTTGGTCATGTAGCGGGTCTTGGCGATCTCGTTCGCGACCAGGTCCCAGCACACCGCGAGAAAATCGGAGAACATGATCTCGGCGATCGGCTTGAGTCCCGTCATCGCCGCGCCCATCGCCGCGCCGATGATCGCCTGCTCCGAGATCGGGCAGTCGCGCACGCGCTTCGGGCCGAAGCGCTCGAGGAGCCCCACGGTGGATTTGAACACGCCGCCCGCCGCCGCCACGTCCTCGCCCAGAAACACGACGCGCTCGTCGCGCGCCATCTCCTGCGCGATGCCGGCGGCCACCGCGTCGCGGTAGGTCAGTTCCGCCACGCCGAGCCTCCGTCCGCCCACACGTTCTTCTCGATCGCCTCGAGCTTCGGCGGCGGAGAGGCCTTCGCGGCCGCCGTCGCCTCGTCCACCTTGCGCATGGCCTCGGCCTCGATGTCGCTCAACGTCGGCTCGGCGAACCCCAGCTTGAGCATCCGCTCGCGGTAGATCTTGAGCGGGTCGCGCTCGAGCCATTTCTCGAGCTCGCCTTCCGGCCGGTACTTGGCCGGGTCGGCGCGCGAGTGTCCGCTGTGACGATAGGTCATCGCCTCGATCAGCGCCGGCCCGCCGCCTTTGCGCGCGCGCCCGATATGCTCGACCGCCGTGAGGTAGACCGCGTCCGCGTCGTTGCCGTCCACCACGATTCTCTCCAGTCCGTAGCCTGCCGCGCGGTCCGCCGCCGGATGCCTGACGGCGGTGACGGACGCGATCGGCGTGTACTCCATGTAGAGATTGTTCTCGCAAACGAAGATGACCGGGAGCTTCCACACCGCGGCGAAGTTGAGCGCCTCGTGGAACGCGCCGATGTTGGCGGTGCCGTCGCCGAAGAAGCACACCGCCACCTGCCCGGTGCCGCGGTACTGCGCGCTCCACGCCGCGCCCGCCGCAACCGGGAGATGCGCGCCGATGATGGCATAGGAGCCCATCGCCCCATTCTTGACGTCGGTGAGATGCATCGAGCCGCCCTTGCCGCCGAGGAGCCCGCACTCCCGGCCCATCAGCTCGCCGAGCACGCCCGTCATCGAGGCGCCGCGCGCAAGCGTGTGCGCGTGGCCGCGATAGGTGCAGAAGGTCCAGTCGTCGTGCCGCATCGCGACCCCGAACGCCGCCGCGATCGCCTCCTGCCCGAGCGAGAGGTGGCTCGTGCCCTTGACGAGATTCTGGAGAAAGAGATCGTAGGCGCGCTTCTCGCAGTAGCGCAGCTCGACCTGCATCCGGTAGAGCTCGAGGCGCGTCTCGCGGCCGATGCCGTCGCCGCCCGCCGCCGCGGCCTTCTTCCCTTTCGCTTTCCTGTTCATGCTTCAGTACTTGTTGGCGATCGGCAGCTCCTGCGCAGGGAAGAGCGTGATGATCTTCGCGCCCGTCGGCGTCAGCACCACTTCCTCCTCGATGCGCGCGGCGGAGATGCCGTCCGTGGCCGGGCAGAAGGTCTCCACCGCGAACACCATCCCGGCCTTCAGCTCGTACGGATCCTTGAACGAGTTCAGCCGCGAGATTAGCGGACGCTCGTGCAGCCCCAGGCCGAGGCCGTGGCAGAAATTGAGCCCGAACGCCGCCATCTCGCTCTCGAAGCCGATCTCCTTGGCATCGGGAAACGCCTGCGCGACGCGGTCGGTCGAGATCCCCGGGCGCAGCAGATCGATCGCGCTGTCCATCCATTCCCGCGCCTTGCGGTAGGCGTCGTGCTGCGCCTCGGTCGCCGAGCCCACCGTGAACGTGCGGTAGTAGCACGTCTTGTAGCCCATGTAGGTCTGGATGATGTCGAAATAGGCCTGGTCGCCGGGCCGGATCATGCGGTCGGTGAAGTTGTGCGGATGCGGGCTGCAGCGCTCCCCGGCGATGGCATTGATCGCCTCGACGCAATCCGAGCCCATGTCGTAGAGCCGCTTGGTGGCCATCGCGACGATCTCGTTCTCGCGTATGCCCGGCTTGAGCGCCTCGTAGATGTCCTGGTAGACGCCGTCGCCCATCGCCGCGGCCATGTTGAGGAGCGTGATCTCGTCGTGGCTCTTGATCTCGCGCGCATCGAGCATCATCTGCTGGCAGTCCCGCACCTCGATGCCGAGCTTCTGCAGCGCGAAGAGAAAGCCCGGCTCGACGACGTCCACGCCGAGCGGCATCTTCGCCACCCCCTCCTCGACGAGGAGTGACTTGATCTCCTCGGCCGCTTCCTCGAAGAGACCCACGCGCGGGTGGATCGCCCCGCGCATGCCGGGATTGCCGGCGCGCCAGTGGTTGGCGGGCAGCCAGGGACAGTAGAGCCGGTGGTGGCGCGCCGCCGAGCCGAAGTCCCACACGTAGGGGTCACCGTTGCCGGTCAGCAGGCAGTAGCGGATCAGCTTGTCGCGCGCCCATTCCCCGATCACCGTCGAGGAGATGTAACGGATGTTGTACTGGTCGAAGACGAGGACCGCGCCCAGCCCCGAGCGCGCGAGGGACTGGCGCGTGCGCGCGAGCCGGTAGTCGTGCAGCCGCCGGAAGTCCACGCGCTCCTCGAAATCCACTTGCATGCGGCCCGGCGCCTGCAGCGGCCGCTCCCAGCGGTGCCCGGGGTCGGGATGACCGGTCATCGCCTCGGCAAGCGTCTCGCCACGCCGGCCTCTCTGCCGGTCGATCGATTCTGCCTTGATGATCTTCGGCTCGCGCCGCTTCTTCGCCATGTCGCTCTCCTCGGCTGCGCGCGCCCGATCAGGGAATATCGAGTATCACGTGGCCGATCTTTCTCCCGGATTCTACCGTTTCGTGGGCGGCGGCGGCTTCGGCGAGGGGGAAGCGCGCCGCAATCGCGAATTGCGGCCGGCCGCGAGCGACCCAGCGCGCGATATCGGCGATGGCGGCGCGCTTGGCGGCGTCGGGCATCGTGTAGACGAAAATCATCCGCACCGTGACGTTGCGCTGCCGCAGGCGCAGCGGCAGGACGGTATCCTGGGCCGCCGCCGCGGCATAGGTCGCGATCACCGCATTGGGCCGCAGCATCCTCTCGTAGGCCGGCAGATTGACGCCGAGCTCGACATCCACCACGCGGTCAACGCCCCCGCCCCGCGTCAGCGCGTCGATCTTCTCCGCGACGTTTTCGGTGCGGTAGTTGATCGTCGCGTGCGCGCCGCCCTTGCGCGCATGCGCGGCCTTCTCCGGCGAGCTCACGGTGGCGATGACCCGCGCGCCGGCCCAGCGCGCGAGCTGCACGGCGTAATGGCCGACCACGCCCGCGCCGCCCGTCACGAGCACGGTCATCCCGCGTAACGGCCCGTCGGCGAACAGGCACCGGTGCGCCGTCATGACCGGGATGCCGAGGCAGGCGCCCTGTGCGTATGAGAGCTTTCGCGGCAACGGCACCGCCAGGTCAGCGGGCAGCGCGATGTACTGGGCCGAGGCGCCCGACGCGCGCTGCCATTGGCCGTTGTAGACCCACACCCGCTGGCGCAGCCGCTGCTTCGGGACGCCGGCTCCGACGCGGTCGATCTCGCCCGCTCCGTCGCTGTTTGGAATGACGCGCGGCGGGATCACCGGCCGGCTGCCGGCGCGCGCCTTGACGTCCGAAGGGTTGACCGCAGAGGCATGCAAGCGCACGCGCACTTCACCTTTGCCCGGAACCGGGTCGGGCTGCTCTCCGACCCGCAGAACTTCACGCGCGGCGCCGTGCCTTTCGTACCAAACCGCGAGCAATCAGATCCCCCGCATGCGGCCCGACGCTCTCACGACTTGCCGGCACCGAGCTGCGCGGCCATCCAGTCGGCGGTCTGGTCGCGGTAGCGGTACCAGTAGTTGTTCACCACGTGATTGCCGCCCTCGACGATGGAAAGCACGCACGGCCCCGAGACCTCGGCCGCGAGCTGCTGCGCCGCATCGACCGGGGTCAGCCGGTCCTTCGTTCCCGCAACGATGTAGATCGGGCAGGTGATGTTCTTCGCGATGCCCTTCAACGACACGCGCAGCGCGACCTTGCCCGCCTCTTCGAGATTCGCGCTCTTCGAGCGCACGCGAAAGGCCTCCACGTTCATGACCGGGCGCCCCTCGAAGCTCGCCGAGCGCTGGTAGGCGCCGGAGAGCGCGACGCACGCCTTGATGCGCTTGTCGAAGGCGGCCGCGCGCGGCGCGTAATAGCCGCCGAAGGAGACGCCCCAGATGCCGACGCGGCCCGCATCGAGGTCCTGGCGCGTCTCGACGAAGTCGATGACGGCCTTCACCGGCTTCTCGTACTCGGGGCAAATCGCGAAGTCGTACTCGGCCTCGCCCTGCCCCGGCCCGTCAAACGCCAGCGTCGCCATGCCGCGCCGGAGGAAACGCCGCTCGTAGTCGTCCATCTCCTCCTTGGCCGAATCGAGCCCCATGCACATGACGACGACCGGCGGCTTCGCCGCGCCCCGCGGCTTGCGGAGGTTTCCGTAGAGATGCTTGCCCTCGTAGGGTATCGCCACGCGCTCGCCGGGGGGATCGAGCAGCGGCAGCGCCCTGTTGCGGCACGCGACGGCCTTCCCGTGCGCCTGCTTCATCTGCACGAGGTCGTTCACGAACAGGAACTTGCCGAAGTGGTAGCACAGCGCCGCGCGCGTGTAGTGCTCGCCGGCGGAGAGCTTGAAGCCCGCCTTCAGCGCCTCGTCGCCGAGCGCCTCGTGGACCGCCGCGCGCGCGTTCCACGCCTGGCACCAGTCCTCCCAGCGGCTGCAGCCCGCTGTCACCTCCTGGAAGTCGGTGAGCGGAACGCCATTTGCGACAAAGCGCGGCGCCCAGTGCGAGATCGCGGCCTCAACCCGCGAGTCCTTTCTTGCGGCAGATGGCGTATCCATGGTCGACCGTCTACTGCGGCTTCAGGCCGACTGCCTTGATGAGCTTCTGGAAGCCGACGTACTCCTCCTGCATCCGCTTCGTGAATCTGTCGGGAGAGGAATCCGCGGAGGGCACGGCGCCCTGCAGGGCGAAGCGCTGCTGGATCTTCGGGTCGCGCAGGATCCGCGCGACGTCCGCGCTTACCTGGGCGACGACCCTGCGCGGGGCTCCCGCCGGGGCCACGATGCCGAACCAGCCGTCGGACTGCGCGCCGGGAAGCCCCGCTTCCGCCATCGTCGGGATGTCCGGCAGCGCGACGCTGCGCGTAGCGGTGGTGACGGCGAGGGGGCGCAGCCGGCCATCCTTGATCATGGGCAGCGTCGAGGGCACCGTGAAGATGAAATAGTGCACGTTGCCCGCGATAGTCTCCGCGAACACGTCCCCCAGCACCTTGAACGGCACGTGCACCGCCTCGATGCCCGCGGCGTGGTTGAAGATAGCCGCGGCGATATGGGCGATGGTGCCCACTCCGACCGAAGCGTAGTTCAACTGACCCGGCTTCGATTTCGCGAGCGCGACGAGCTCCCTTACGTTCTTCGCCGGCAGCCGCGGCGCGACCATCAGGACGTTGGCGATCACCGCGACTTCCATCACCGGCGTCACATCCTTCAGCGGATGGTAGGGCGGGTCCTTGCGCAGCATCGGCGCCACGACGTGAGGGGGCGCGATCATGCCATAGGTGTAGCCGTCGGCGGTCGCCTTGGTGAGCAGGCTGCTGCCGATGAGGCCGCCCGCGCCGGGGCGATTGTCCACCACGACCTGCTGCTTGTAGGCATCCCCCAGCCGCTCGCCGAGGACCCGCGCGAGAAAGTCGCTCGCCGTTCCCGGCGGCAGCGGCACGATCATGCGGATCGGCCGGACAGGAAACTTTTCAGCCGCCATGGCCGCCGGCGCGGTCGCTGCGGCCCCGGCGGCGGCAGCAAAGAGAAAAGCCAGCCCCAGCGTCTTCGATGTCTTCATGGACTCCTCCCTCTCAGCGTTTTGGCACACCCAGGCACTCCGCCATCCAGTCTGCGGACTGTGAACGATACCGGTACGTGCGGTTGTTGGCGACATGATTGCCGTCTTCGAGGAAACAGCGCACCACCGGTCCGGACGCCGCCGCCGCCAGCCGCTCACTCTCCTGCCAGGGCACGATGCCGTCCTGCTTGCCGGCAACGACGTAGAGCGGGCAGGTGATGTTCCCGGCCACGCCCTTCAACGACAGCGTCGCGGCGCGCTCGCGCGCCTCGGCCGGGGTCCGGCTCCGGGACCGCACCTGGAACGCATGGCGCGTCAGCTCGGGCAGCCGGTCGAAGCAATCCGCCCATTCGAACGGCCCCGACAGCGAGATGCACGCCCGGATGCGCCGGTCGAACGCGGCCGCGCGCGGCGCGTAATAGCCGCCCAGCGATACGCCCCAAATGCCCACGCGCCTGGGGTCGAGGTCGGCGCGGCTTTCAACAAAATCGAGCGCTGCTGTCACCACGGCCTCGTAATCGCCGCGGATGGCGAAGTCGTACTCCCCCTCGCCCTGCCCCGGGCCGTCGAAGGTGAGCGTCGCGATGCCGCGGGCAAGGAACACGCTCTCGTTGCCGTCCATTTCCTCCTTCGCCGAGTCGAGCCCCATGCACATCAGGAGCACCGGCGGCCGGGTCGCGCCCGAAGGCTTGCGCAGGATGCCGGCGAGATACCTGCCCTCATAGGGAATCAGGACCCGCTCGCCGGGCGGATCGATCAGCGGCAGCGCAACATTGCGGCATGCGACCGCCTTGCCGTGCGCCGCCTTCATCTGCGCGGGATCGATGACGAACAGGAACTTGGAGAAGTGATAGCAGACGGCGGCGCGCGTCAGATGCTCGCCGGCGGAAAGCCGGAATCCGTCCGCCAGGCTCCGGCGCCCGAGCTCCTCATGGATTGCCGCGCGCGCGTTCCACGCACGGCACCAGTCCTCCCAGCGCTCGAGGCCCGCGGTCACTTCCTGGAAGTCGGCGAGCGGCACCCCATTCGATACGAAGCGCGGCGCCCAGTGCGCGATCGCAGACTGTACCCTGGCGTCCGGCATGGGAAGAGGCTGAACCGGGTCACAAAGGAGGAGGGAACCCCGGCGATTCTAGCAACAATCACACTGAATTGCGCATAAACTGTCGGAGCCGCCGCCCGCCATGGACATCTCGTTCATCTCCGCCGTCGTGATCCTGCTGCTGGTGATGGACCCGGTCGGAAACATTCCGCTGTTCATCTCGGCGCTGGGGCAGGTCGAGCCCGGGCGGCGGGGGCGGGTCATCCTGCGCGAGTGCCTCATCGCGTTCACGGTGCTGCTGCTCTTCGTCTTCTTCGGCAGCGAGATCCTCGGCGTGCTCGGCCTCTCCGATTCCGCGCTCGCGATCGCCGGCGGGGTCATCCTGTTCCTGATCGCGCTGCGCATGATCTTCCGGCACCCCGAAGGCATCTTCGGGAATGGCGCCGGGGGCGAGCCGTTCATCGTACCGCTCGCCACCCCCGCGATCGCGGGGCCGGCCGCCATCGCAACCGTGATGCTGCTTGTTTCGCGCGCCCCGCAGCGCGTGCTCGAGTGGAGCCTTGCCGTGACCGTGGCGATGCTGGTGACGGCGGCCGTGCTGACCGCCGCCGAGCGCATCGCCAAGCTGGCAGGCGAGCAGGCATTGGTGGCCTTCGAGCGCCTGGCGGGCCTCATCCTGACGGCGATCGCGGTGGAGATGCTCCTGCGCGGAATCGAGGGCTTTGTCATAACCCTCTGACCGCGGGTGACGGTCACGCGAACGGCTAGAACCCATCTCAAGAAATACCCCTGGAGCAGTATGAGCACGCATCCGAGATATACGACGCAGCGCGGGTCCTGTCAGAACGGTCGGGACCCGCCCCGCGGCCAGCGCGCTACGCCCAGGATGAACAGTCGGAGGCGAAGGGCGAACGAACGGGTTTTTGAGATAGGTTCTAGTCCGGGAAGTAGGAAGGCGTAACGGGCCGCTTCCAGTAGGGAGTGAAGTCGACCCGGTCAGGCGGCACGGCCCTGGGAGGGGACCGGCGCAGCAGCGCGTGGAGACGCTCGCGCAGCCCGGGGTCCGCGATCTCCAGGAGCCCCAGGCGCTCGTAGTCCGCGACCAAGGCCGCGCGCGCGCCATGCGGCCAGTGACCCCAGATGGAAAGCCCAACCACTCCGCCGTAGCGCTCGTAGAGCGCGCGGTTCAGCTTCCACATCTCGATCCAGGAACCCATGAGTGCGCGCGTTTGCGGGGTGGAGAGGGCGGAAGTTCCCGGGCGATCCCGGTCCGCCTGCGCCAGGCGCTGCAGCGTCGCCTGGAAGTCCTCCAGCCGCGCGCGCTCCTCCGGCGCGAGCTCAGTCTCGGTGAGCCGCTCGCGCAGCTCCTCGAGCTTGCGTGTCCGCTGCGCCCGGTCGCTGCGCTCGAATGCGCGGTGGTAAGCGAGCGCTTCTTCGATTTCGGCCGGGCTCGCGGCGAGCCCATGCCCGGCCACGTAGTCGCTGGCGATGCGCGGCCAGAGCAGCTCCAGCAGGCGGGCCTCGGCGGAAATCGCATCATTGCCGGTTGCAAGTTCAGCCCGGGAAATGGCCATTCCGGTCACGGTTGCGACCCGGTCCGGCGCCTGGGCGCCCAGGGGCAGGGAAACTGCCGCCCCGAGCAGCAGAATGAAGGCCGATCTCACCCCTTGATTCTAGCGGTCCAGGCGGGTGCCAAGCCCGTGCATACGCCCTGCCCCGCCCAAGCGCTAAGTGCCTGTATATTCAGGCGCCACGACCGGTGTTCCGGTCGGTACTCCGGGGCGCGAACTGCGGCCGCCGCTGCGCGGCTGTAAACAATTCACAATTTTTGTGGATAACGTTGTGGGTAACCGGCGCGGACCGGCGCGCACTAGGCGTAGCCACTCGGCCGCTGCTGGTTTGCTCAAAAATTCATCAGATCCGCTGACGCAACCGGGAAGCAGCGAGCGCTGAGGATGCGCTGAGGAAAAAATTCACGCCGCCTCCGTTCCGCGCCATCAAGAGATGGTGCGGCTCACCACTTCAGGATGCGCAGGAGATTGTAGAAGTCATCCGTCCACGTCCGGAAGTCCGGTCGCGACGGCAGCGGCACCGCGACGGACCCGATCGGCTCGGCTGCAAGCAGCTGCGTGTTTCGCGTGACGACGATCTGGTCCGTATCGGACACCCAGTAATCCGCGCCTTCATCGCTCTCGACGGCGTCCGAGACCAGGACCGCGGTCATCCCAAATGATGCGGCGAGGCGCTCGACCACGGGCGCGATGTCGACGAAGCGATTGGTGGCCTGGAACACGATCACGCCATCCGGCTTCAAATGGCGCAGGTAGGCGGCCATCGCCTCGCGGGTGATGAGATGCATCGGAATGGAATCCCCGGAGAAGGCATCGATCGCCAGCACGTCGTAATTCTGCGGGAGCTCGCGCTCGAGCGAGAGCCGGCCATCGCCCAGGATGATCTCGGTTTGCGCCCGGGTGTCGGTGATATAGCTGAACTCCGAGATCGCAAGGGCAGCCACCTGGGAATCGATCTCGTAGAAGCGGAAGACGTCCCCGGCCCGCCCATATACCGCGAGCGCCCCTGCGCCCAGGCCCACGACGCCCACGCGCCGCGGGGCATCGGGGAGGCTCGCGAACACCCGGCCGTAGCCGCTGGTCGGCGCGAAATAGCTGGTGGGCCTGCCGCGCAGCGCCGGGTCGAGCAGCTGCCCGCCATGGTTGATGCTGCCGTGGTACATGGCGCGAAACGCCACCGGCGTCGCGTAGTCGCGCGTGCGCACGACGCCGTAGAAATTGCGCATGATGACGCGCGTGTTCTGCAGGTACTCGGTCACGCCCGCCACGGTGAAGGCGGCGGTGGCGACCACCACGGCGAGCGCGCCGGCCGCGAGCCACCACTGCCGCGCAAGGGTGCGGTGATAGAGCAGCATCGCGCACGCGGTGAGCGCGATCCCGAGCTCGTAGTAGCCGGTGAGCAGCGTGGGCGCGGCGACGCCGACCAGCAGCGCGCCGAGCGCGCCGCCGATCGAGACCATCAGGTAGAAGGTCGTCAGGTGGCGCGGGGCGGGCTTGAGCAGGGTGAGCTCGCCATGACAGAACATGCAGCAGACAAAGAGCCCCGCGGTGTAGAGCGGCGCCGCGGTCCAGAGGTCGAGCGAGTCCGAGTACCAGGCCATCGCCGGCAGCAGCACCGCCATCAATGCGATGAACACGCCGCGGTGGTACCAGCGCGGGTGGTCGAAGCACAGGATGAAGGTGATGAGGTAGATCGACAGCGGCGCCACCCACAGGAACGGGATCGAGGCGATGTTCTGCGTCAGGTGATTGGTGACCGCGAGCAGCATGCACGAGCCCATCGCCGAGAGCGCAACCCAGAGCAGCCGGTCGCCGATAGCGGGAGCCTTCTCGCTGGCGCCGCCTGCCTGCTCCACGGGAGCGGCCGCCACGGTGGCGCCGCGCGTGCCGAGGTAGCCCGTCACCCCGCAGATCAGGACGAACATTGCGTACGCCGACGACCACACCCAGGACTGCGCGACGAGCGGCAGGAACGGCTCGATCAGAACCGGATACGACAGCAACGCCATCAGCGAGGCGAAATTGGACAGGGCGAACAGGCGGTACGGCACGGCATGCCGGAAGCGCTGCCAGAACCAGGCTTGCACGAGGGGGCTCGTGGTCGAGAGCAGAAAGTACGGCAGGCCGATCGTCACGCCGAGCAGGCCCAATATGGCCAGGATCGGATCGCCGCCATCGATCCCGGGCTTCCAGCTCGTGTCCGGAATGATCGGCAGGACCAGAAGGCTCAGCGCGAGGAGCGCCAGATGCAGCCACGCCTGCTTGCGCGGCGCAAGCAGGCGCGTCGTCCAGTCGGAATAGGCGTACCCGAGCAGCAGCACGGACTGGAAGAAAACCAGGCAGGTGGCCCAGACCGCCGCCGCGCCGCCGAACCAGGGCAGGATCTGCTTGGCGATGACGGGCTGGACCAGGAACAGCAGGAAGGCGCTGAGAAAGATCGTTGCGGCGTGCAGCAGCATGCGGAATTAACGCCCGAAAAGGGCGCAAGTGTACCGCATGCCCTGCGATAGCGTGTCCTCCTCATGGGTCACTCGGCACTCTTCGCGCGCCCCACAAGGCGCGGCCTTGGGCGGCACCCAGCGTGCGGAAAATCACGCCCCGAGCCAACCCTGTCGAAAATTCGATGGTGATTTGGCCGCTGGGGGGCAACACGGTGCCGCGCTAGCGTGCCAATAATGCCCATTCGCCATCTGGGCCATCCAACGATAATCACGGATTTTCAATAACTTAATTCAGCAACCCGGATCCTGGCCCCAGCTTGGCATGGAACCTGCGTCGCTGTGTGCGGAACCGGACGAAGCAATGGAGGATGGAATGGTGATCAACATAGACGATTTTCGTAAGGCGAAGGCGGCCAAGGCGAGCACCGCCGCTTCTTCCGCCCAGCGCGACGGCGAATTGCTGTGCGTGAACTGGAGCCCGGCATATGCGGTGGTTGCCCTCTCCTGCTACCAGACCCCTCAAGAGCTGAGCCCGCAACTGCCCGATGAATTCGAAGGCATCGACATGACCGCGTTCATGGGACGTCTGCGCGCGCTGTCGAGCCAGATCTAGAACACCGTCTCCCCCGGAGGCGGGCCGTGCCCTCGTGGCCGGCCCGCTTTTTTTTCGTACGGGCGGCCCGCGATTCCCGCCCTGCGATCACTTCTTCGGCGCGCTCGCCGACTGGATCGGGAACTTGTAATAGGTCGCGTTGAGATACGCCACGACGTCCTCGACTTCCTGTGGCGTCATCTTGGGATTGAAGTACTCGTTGCGCCGTATGACCGCGGCGCGCAGCGCCTCCAGCGAGCGGATCCTCCCCCGGAACGACTTGGGTTCCGCGGGCGGGAGGTCGGACAGCCCGCTCGCTCTCAGGAGCGAATCGAAAAACGTGGCGGTTGCGTGGGTCACGGGCGCGGTGTAGCGCTCGATGCCGTGACAGCTGAAGCACGCGCCGTGCAGCTGGGCGCCGCGCTTGGGATCCCCGGTCAGGGCGGGCGCCGCCTGCTTCGCGGCGGCCTTGGCGAACTCGTCGCGGATCCTGGCCTTTTCCTCGGGCGTGGCGGCGCTCTTCATGCGGCTTCGATACGCGTCGCGCTCGGCGTCGGTCATCCGCTCCGCGCCGGGGATGACCTCCCGGTCGACCGCCTGCGGCGCCGGCTTCTCCGCGCCGCTCGCCAGCTCGAGCGCGGCCGCCGTCAATACGACCGCGGCCGCCGCCATAATCACCAGATCAAAAGGCCTTCTGCCGACCCCTACCCGCCCGCTACGCGGCACCATGGGACACCCCGAACGTTGCCCTATGGCGGAAAGTATAGGTTTGCCGTCGCGGACCCCGTATTGACCTACATCAAACGAGCCGAGGATGGGCGGAAACCCGGGTCATCCTTTCCCCTTCATCCGGGATTCGAGGAGCGCCTTGATCCTGGGCTCCGGCCGCCAGTAGTTCGGGCCCTTCAGGAACTTGCCGTTCGCGTCGTAGATCGGTCGTCCGTCGGCGCCGAGCTTGCTCTCGTTGCTGTCCATGATGACGTCCAGCACATCCTCCAGCGGCAGGCCGTACTTCAGCGCCTCGGACCGGCAGTAGACGATGATGTCGCCCAGCAGGTCCGCGATCGCGACGGCGATATCGATGGGCGCGTCGCCGTTTCTTGCCAGCGTTGATATCTCGTCGATCTCGTGCACCTCGTCGAGCAGCGTCGCCTTGAACTTGACCAGCCGGTCCGCAATGTCCGCGGGCAGCGTCGGCCGCTCGTGAGCGGGCAGCTTGTACATCGCATTCATCGCGGCGATGCGCTCCGGAAATGGCTTCTTCATCGGGGATTTCCCAACGGAATCGCGCTTATCCGAGCGCGGCCAGAATGGCGAGCCCGGCCACTGCCACGGCCAGGACGACGCACACGACGAGCAGCAGGCGCGTGCGCACACGCAGGACATCGACGGCTTCGACCAGGCGGCCGTTCTGCTCGGCCAGCCGGGTAACAAGCTCGGAAGCCGCAGCCAGTTCCTTGCGCAGCTCCCCGACTTGCGCTTCGAGCGCGCGCTGCCCGGCTTCCGGCGCCTGCCCGGCGAGCGGCGGGGCGTCCTGCTTCTTGACCGCGGCCCAGAGCTTCTGCGCGCCTTTCACGACCGTCGGCGCGGCGGCAATCAGGTCGGCCCAGGGAATGACTTTGAATGCGGTGATCCAGCCAGCCATCTCGGACGTGCTCTGCCTTCTGCCTTCTGCCTTGCTTCAATAGGTTCCGGGATACGCGCCGCCGTCGATCAGGAAGTTCTGTCCCGTGATGAACGCCGCCTGGGCGCTGCAGACGAACGCGCAGAGCTCGCCGAACTCCGCCGGATCGCCGAAGCGGCCGGCCGGGATCGTGTTCCTGCGGGCTTCCCAGAACTGCTCGAAGGGCTGGCCGAGGGACTTGGCGCGCGCCGCCAGGTTGCTCTTCAGGCGGTCGGTCGCGAACTGTCCGGGGAGGATGTTGTTGATGGTGACGTTGTGGCGCACGGTCTTGCGCGCCAACCCGGCGACGAACCCGGTCAGCCCCGAGCGCGCGGCGTTCGAGAGTCCCAGCTCCTCGATCGGCGCTTTCACGGAATTGGAGGTGATATTGACGATGCGGCCGAACTTGCGCGCGATCATGCCGTCCACCGTCGCCTTGATCAGCTCGATCGGGGTCAGCATGTTGTCGTTGACCGCCTTGATCCAGTGGTCGCGCGTCCAGTCGCGAAAATCTCCCGGCGGAGGCCCGCCGGCATTGTTGACGAGGATGTCGGGCTGCGGGCACGCCGCAAGCGCCGCCGCCCGGCCCTCCACCGTCGTGATGTCCGCGGCGACGGCTTTCACGGCGGCACCCGTAGCCGCCTTGATCTCTGCGGCGGCCTGGTCAAGCGCTTCACGGCCGCGCGCGACAATGGTGACCTGCGCGCCCTCGCGCGCGAGCGACAGCGCGCAACCCTTGCCAAGACCCTTGCTTGCCGCGCATACCAGCGCGTTCCTGCCCTTGATGCCGAGATCCATTTGCGATGTCCTCGATGGTTACGCCCGCCCGCGGCGCCGGCGCGCCGCGGATCTCTTGAGCCCGAGCTCCCGGCGCTTCTCGCTGCGCCACGCGCCGAACGGGCGAGTGGTGGGGTCGTTCGCGAGCCTCCTGCGCGTCGCCTCCGCGATCTCCCGGTCGGAGAGCGAGAAGTCCAGCGCAACGCGATACGGCTGCGCGACATACCAGGGGGTATCGCAGAAAAACTCGATCCGGTTGCCCTCGGGATCGAGGAAATAAACCGACCAGGCGTTGCCGTGGTCCACGGGATCGACCCCCTGAGCGCCGCTGGCAACGGCCAGGTCGTGCATCGCCCGCACCTCCTTGATCGAGGCCACACGGAACGTAATCTGGTTGATCGTGGACGGCGTGCCCGGCGCGCGCCCGGTGACGAGCACGATCTGGTGGTGGTCCTTCGGGTCCTTGCTCAGGAAGGTCAGGCGCGGGCCCTTCGGCAGCTCACCCGCATCCATGACCTTGAAGCCCAGGACGCGGGTGTAGAACTCGCGCATTCGATCCATATCGGTCACCCACAGGCCGATATGGCTCAACTCCCACTTGGGCAGGTCGGGCATGGCTCGCTCCGTGCGTTCCTCTGCGGCTGGCTGGAAGTATAAACAGTTCCGCGCGGCCGCCGGCAATCCTCCGGCGGCGCGCCGCTGCTACTCTCCATAGTCGATTTCGATTCCCTGCTTCAGCAGCTCTGTCCGGCGGGCGGCGTTGTAGCGGGAGAGCGTCTCGTGACGCTGGTAATGGCCCCCGCTCACGTAGCGCAGCGCCTCCTTGAAATGGAAGTGATACAGGTGCGTGTCCACGCGCAGGATCTCGCGCCCGTCGTTGAACAGCACGACCGCGGGACGGTAGGTGAGATTGAGGGCTTTCGCCCATTGCGCGGGAGTCGTGGCATTGCCGGCGAGATCGACGATCGGCTGCTTCGATCCCGCATCCAACCGCACGAAGAGATACTGCTTCATCTCGGCCACGACGTCAGGATGGCGCAACGTCTTCTCGTGAAATCTTGCGCATTCCGTGCATTGCCGGTCCTCGAACAGGACGGCAAGCGGCTTGCGGTAGCCCTTGAAGCTCGTGGCCGCCGCAAACTGCGGATGGTCGCGGAAGGTGTAGACCGCAGGATCGTTGCGTGTGGCCCGGTACGCGGTGAACGGCTGACTGTGGTAGCTCCGGCTCTGCACGTACTCGAGCGCGGCGCGCAGCGCGGCCGGGTCGCGGTAGCCGTTGAGCCGCAGCGCGATGCCGCCGTCCTCGCCCAGGAAGAGGAGCGTCGGCGTGCCGATGACCTTCAGATGCGTGGTGAGCCCTCTCTCCGTGTAGCTCACGCCGTCGATCCACCGCACCTCCAGCGATCCGCGCACGTTGACCGCGACGACGTCGAAGTGCCTCTGAATGAAATCGCGGTTCTCGCCGCTGACGAAGCTCTCCTGCAGCATCCGCGCGCAATAGGGGCAGTCATCGAGGTGCACGAATACCATGACATGCCGGTTCTGTTTCCGGGCCTCCGCGACGTCCTGTCGAAAGTCGAGGAAGCTCGGCTTGAACCAGCCGGGAAGGGTATAGGGCACTCCGCCCTTCAGCTTCCCCGCTCCGGTCTGCGCGCCCGCCGCCCCCGCCACGGTGAGCATCAGGGCGGCAAGTGCGGCGAGCAGGGGCCTCAGGACTCGAGCCATTTGTCGGTCACCCGGGCCGGCCTCGGAGCTCTTGCTGGATCGCATGCACGGCCCGGTCGAGATCCTGTTCGTCGTTGAAGAAGCTCATCGACAGCCGCAGCGCGCCATCCTTGACGTTGGTGACGATGCGGTGCTTCTCCCGCAGCCGGCTCATGAGCCCCGCCGCGTCGGGCACGGGCACGCTGACGATATGGGCGCGCTCCTCCCACGCATCTGGCGTCTGGCTGTCGAGGCCCGCCGTCTTGAGGAGCTTCAAGCAGGTCGTCGTCAGCTCGCGCACGCGCTGCTCGATGCGGTCGAGCCCCACCGTCCGGAGGAATTCAGCGCCCCGCCGGAACACGCGGATGCCCAGGAAGTTGGGGTTGCCGCCCTCGAGGCGATGCGCAGTCCGCACGTAATCGAACTGGCTGTTGACATGAGCGCTCGCCGCCGGCTCCGCCGCCGGCTGCTTCACGAAATCCGTGCGCAGCTGGTCCACCAGCTCCTCCCGGCAGTAGACGATGCCGGTGCCGGTCAGGCCCAGCAGGCCCTTGTGTCCCCCGGCGGCGATGACGTCGGCGCCCAGCGCATCGAGCCGCGCCGCAAGTATCCCGATGCCCTGCACGCCGTCCACCACCAGACGCACGCCGCGGCTGCGGCAGGCGCGGCCCAGGTCCGGCAGGTTGACGCGATAGCCGTTGCCATAGGTCACGTACGCCGTCGACACGACGCGCGTGCGGGCATCCATCTTCTCGAGGAACGCCTGGATGGGAAGCCGGCCCTCGCGGCTGCGCGCGAAGCGGATCTCGACACCCTTCGCTTCCCAGTGCTTCCACACCCAGACATTCGCCACGTGCTCCAGGTCGGTG
This sequence comes from Burkholderiales bacterium, assembly GCA_036555615.1. Taxonomy (GTDB): domain Bacteria; phylum Pseudomonadota; class Gammaproteobacteria; order Burkholderiales; family SG8-41; genus SG8-41. Next base: position 28,011 of record DATBKZ010000122.1, read on the forward strand.
AGCACGACGTTGTCTCCCGGCCGAAGATCGAAGCCGTGCGCCGCGATATTGAGGCCCTCGGTCGTGTTCTTCGTGAACGCGATCTCGGAGGGCTTCGCCCCGAGCAGCTGCGCCAGGACGGCGCGGGTCTCGGCCACGTTCGCAGCAGACCAGGCGTCCGCGCCGGCGTTCTCGTACACGTCCCGCATGTAGTCCTGCATCGCCTGCTCCTGGCAGCGCGGCGGGATCGTCTTCCTCGCGCAGTCGAGATAGGTCCAGTTCGCGAGCGTCGGGAACTCGCCGCGTATCGCTTTCCAGTCCGGCGCGCTCATCATCGGTCACTCATCACTCTTGTTTGATGCCGGCGTCCTTGACCACGCGCGCCCAACGCTGCAGCTCGCCCTCGATCTTCTTGCGGAACTGCTCCGGCGTGGTCGGCGCGGGCTCGAGCGCCCCCGCGGCGAGGCGCTGGCGCGTATCCGGCGCGGCGATGGCACGCATCAGCTCGTCATGCAGGCGCGTCAGCACGGGCTTGGGCGTGCCGCCGACCGACATGACGCTGTACCAGTTGGTCACGTGCACACCGCTCACCCCGCCTTCCTCGAAGGTCGGAATGTCGGACAACAGGGCGGTGCGCTTCGCCGTCGCCTGGGCGAGGATCTTCAGGCGCCCGGCTTTCGCCAGAGCGAGCGCCGGCGGCGGCGAGGTCATCGTCGACTGGATCTGGCCGCCGACGACGTCGGCGACCGACGCGCCCGCGCTCTTGTAGGGAACGTGCGTGATGGTGACGCCCGCCCGCAGCTTGAAGAGCTCCCCGGAGAAATGCGTGCCGCTGCCGTTTCCGGCCGACCCGAGGTTGATCCTGCCCGGCTGCGCTTTCGCCGCGGCAACGTAATCCTTGAGGTTGCCCGAGTACGGCAACGCGGGATGGACGACCAGCAGATACGGGGCCTCGCCCACGACCGTTATCGGGTCGAAGTCCTTGAGCGCGTCGTACTTGGCCTTCCTGTAATAGGCGATGTTGATGGTGAAGCCCGCGTCGGCGAGCAACAGCGTGTAGCCGTCCGGGGCCGCGCGCATCGCGATCTCGGTCCCCACCAGCGACGCCGCGCCCGGGCGGTTGTCCACCACGACCTGCTGGCCCATCTGCTCGGTGAGCTTCGCGCCCACCAGCCGCCCCACGTAATCGGAGCCGCCGCCCGCGCCGAACGGCACGATCAGGCGCACCGGCTTGGTCGGGTAGTTCTGCCCGGCGGCTCCCGCCGCGGCGAGGCATAACGCGGCGGCGCACGCAGCCGCGAACGGTCCAAGTGGGGATTTCAGTCGGGGTTTCATGGCGGACCCTCCTTCGCCGAGGATGCTAACACGTGCGAATGCCGCGACGCACAATCGGCGCCCATCGAGCCGTTCGGGGGTCCTTCCCCACCCCGGCGGTCGCGCGCGAATTGCCCCGGCACGATTAAAGACATTGGTCTTGACATGCGACTTAAGTCTTATAATAATACCCCTGTAACGAAACCTCCCAGGGAGATCATGATGACGCTCACATCTGACCAGATGGACCGGAAGATCGACGAGCATTTCGCCTTCGAGGCTGCGGACAACGTGGAAGGCGTGCTGGCGACCATGGCACCCGACGTCGACCACGATATCGTCGGCTGGCCCTCGGGCCCGACGCACGGCCGGGAAAATGCCCGCCCCTTCTATGTCACGCTGTTCGCTGACCTGGCGGACGGGAAGGTCAACTGTATCAAGCGCCTCTACGGCAGGAACTTCCTGGTCGACGAATCGATGTGGGAAGGCACCGCGCCGGGCCGGCCCTTCGGGCTCGAGGGCCGCGGGCGCCCGTTGCGGTTCCGGCTGCTGCACGTCGTCGAGTTCACCGACCGCGGCGACATCCAGCGCGAGAACGTCTGGGTGGACCTCGCCGCGATCATCAAGCAGCTGCCGCAGAACTGACATGCCACCCGCCTCCAAGCCACGCAGCAACCAGCACCTGCGCACGCGCAAGGACCTGCTGCTCGCGGCCGCGCGCCTGCTCAAGGAGGGGCGCAAGCCGACCATGGACGATGTGGCCGCGGCCGCGCTCGTGTCGCGCGCGACGGCATACCGCTACTTTCCATCGCTGGAGTCCTTGCTGGTCGAGGCGCCGCTCGATGGCGCGGCACCGGATCCGGATACCTTCTTCGGCCCGGACGCGTCCGCCGATCCCGAGGAAAGGCTGGACCGGGCCGAGGCCGCAATGCACCAGATGACCTACCAGAACGAAGCGCAGTTGAGGCTGATGCTCGCGAACTCGCTGGTTCGCGGCAGCGCCGGCGAAGGCGGCGCGGTTCCCCCGCGCCAGAACCGCCGCACGCCCCTGATCGAGGCGGCCTTGGCGCCGGCGCGACGGCGCTTCTCGAAAGAAGCCTATGACAATCTTCGCGCCGCCCTGGCGCTCGTCTTCGGCACCGAAGCAATGGTGGTATTTCGCGATGTGGTGCCGCTCTCCGAACGCAGGGCGCGCGGCATCAAGAGCTGGGCCGTACGCGCTCTCGTTCGCGCCGCCCTCAAGGACTCGAAGTCGGGTGCCTAGGACGCTTTCGAATTACTTGGCATACTCGTCGTGCTTCGGAAGCGAGGGTGTTTCGACGTACCACGGCGCTCGCGATCCCCAGAAGATGCTCCCCTCCGGGCGCGCACCAGGATTTTCGTCCAGGATCCCGGCCGGCACGAGATAGTTCTCCGAGCCGGGAATCTTGTGCGGGACGCGGGTTCCGCACTGGGTGCAGAAGCACACGGCAAAGCGCTTCGCGCCCGGCAGGTCGAAGCGCCTGATCAGCGATTCGCCAGCGTGCCAGGTGAGCTGGCTCTGCGGCAGGAAGATGTTCGCGGCATGTGCGCTACCCGTCGCCTTGCGGCACCGGCTGCAGTGGCAATAGCGGAAACCCGAGAACGGCGGACGGATCTCGAACCGGACCGCCCCGCACAAGCAACTCGCCTTCAACGCGTTCCCTTGCATGCTGCGCCTCCTTGCCGGATGCTATTGTGATCGATGAAGACCATATCGTACGCGTTCTTCGTGTCCGCGGCCGAATACCCTAGATTGCAGGCCGCGTGCCCGGAGGAATTTCCCTTCGACTATGCGGAATTCTGCGCGCGCGTGGATCGCAGCATACAGGAGGCCGCCGACACCGTCGCAATCGAGAAAGTGTACGTGAGCGTGGAGAGGTTCCTCGCGTGGTGCGCCGAAACCAACGTCCGGCCCAACAACCTGAGCCGCGCCCGGTATGCCACGCTCATGGGCTATCCCTGGAACGCAACGTGAGCCGCCGTCCTGCCGGCATCAGTCCGCCTGGGTGGCGGGAATAACCGTTTGCCGCGCAGGACTTCGCGGGCGCAAGAAATAATGACGCCGGGGACCTTTTGAGCCTCCGGCGTCGGCCACACTGACCACGCTTCGCCGCTTGGACCCGTCAGGGTACCGGTGCCTTCGTTTGGCGCCGGTCGGCTTTCACGTCAACCCCCGAAGAGGAGGTCGGTTGGGCCGGGAGTCCAATCTCACTCCCGCCTCGTGCATAGCGCCGTGGCTTATCCGGGTGCGGCGCCGGATAGGCTCATGGATGGCGCATGGCAGCTCCTTTTTACCCCGGATGCGCCAGCGAAGTCTTGACGCAGATCAAAGGTCGTGCGGGGCCCCGCGCGTCAGGCAGCTGGCCGCTTCTGCCAGTCTTCCCGGCGGAAGCGCTTGCGGCGCGCCGCGGTGGCGGGCTGCTCCCTCGCCAGGTACTCGCGGATGCGCTCGCTCACGGCCTGGCGGATGTTCGGCGGCAATGCCTGCGCGGCCACCTCGAAGCGCGCCGCGATGCGCTCGGCCTCGGGCGGCTTGGCCGGACCCGCGCCGTCGTGGAAGAAGCCGCCGATTCGATGCCATACCAGGGCACGCTCGCTCGCGTCGATGCCATAGCAGAGCTGGAACAGGGTGACGTCCCCCTGCTCCGTCTGCCACACGAACAGGTCGAAATACTCGTTGTGGAACCAGCGCCGGCGGGTGCGGGGCTCGTCGGCTATTCCCTCGATCTCACGCAGCATGATCCTCCCTTGTCTGCCGAAATGTGCATCAGTATAGACACTTGCGGTGCCGCCCAGGTTCACCCCGACCACGGGAGGCAACGCCGCTCACGGCTTCAGGCCGTACGCGTCATCGAACCGCCGTTCCAGCTCCGGGTGAGTCCCGCGGAGCCGGTCGATGACTTCCTTCGCCCACTCGAAATACTCGCGCCGGCGCTCGAGCGTCCAGCCCGCGGGTGGATGGGAAGCGACGTCGCGCAGATTCACGATCTTGTCGGCGAGCTTGACGAGGCGCGCCTGCGCGCTCGAGTGCTTCGCGCGCGCGACCTGCAGCCGCTTGCGCACATCCTTCTTGAGCCACTTCACGTCGGTCACCTCGAGCACGATCTCCGCCACCGCGTCGCCGAACTCCCCCCGCAGCTCCTGCCAGGAGGTCTCGGTGTCCTCGATGGTGTCGTGCAGCAGCGCCGCCGCCAGCACAACGGGATCGGTCACGCCGCCCTCGAACCACAGCACGTTGGCAAGCCCGATCGGGTGGTTGATGTAGGGGGAAGCGCGCTTGTCCTTGCGCCGCTGGTCGCGGTGCTTGCGCGCGGCGAACTCGATGGCCTTGAGGACCAGCGCGAGCCCCGTCAGCTGTGCGTCGTCGCGTTTCACCTCATCGATTAGCCTAGCACAACGGCCATCCGGCATTCACCGCGCGCGAGGCGCCGAACCATTGCCAGGCGCGGCGCTCACAGAAACAATGAGCGCCATGGCAACCGCCGGCACGGCAGTGAACAGCGCTGCCCCGGCGCGGCTTGACGCGCTGCCGTGGTCGCGGTGGCACTGGCGCGTCGTAATCGCGCTCGGCATCACCTGGCTGCTCGATGGCCTCGAGGTCACGCTCGTCGGCTCGCTCGGCGCCGTGCTGCAGCGCCCCGAGACGCTCGGGCTGTCCGCCGCCGCGGTCGGCTGGGCGGGAGCGGTCTACGTCGCCGGCGCGGTCATTGGCGCGCTCTGGTTCGGGCGCCTCGCGGACAAGATCGGCCGCAAGCGCCTGTTCCTGATCACGCTCGCGGTGTACGTCGGGGCGACGGTGCTGACCGGCCTCACGTTCGATCTCGCCTCCTTCCTCGCGTGCCGGTTCGTCACCGGCCTGGGAATCGGGGGCGAGTATGCCGCGATCAACTCGGCCATCGACGAGCTGATCCCCGCACGCGTGCGCGGCACGGTGGACCTCGCGATCAACGGCTCCTTCTGGATCGGCGCGGCGCTGGGGGCGGGCTTGAGCGTGGTGCTGCTCCATCCGGCGTGGATCGGGCCGGAGCTCGGCTGGCGCGCAGCGTTCCTGCTCGGCGCCGTGCTCGGCGTGGCGATCCTGCTCGTGCGGCGCAACCTGCCGGAGAGTCCGCGCTGGCTGCTTGCGCACGGGCGCGAGCAGGAGGCGGAGGCGATCGTCGCCGCCATCGAGCACGAGGTGGCGCGCGAGCACGGGCCGCGCCCGCATCCCGGGCGGGCGCTGCGCCTGCGGGTGCGCCCGCTGGTCAGCTGGGGCGAGATTCTGCACGTGCTGGTCGTGCGCTATCGCACGCGCGCGGTGCTCGGCTTCTCGCTGATGGCTGCGCAGGCGTTTTTCTACAACGCGATCTTCTTCACCTACGCGCTGGTGCTGGCGCGCTACTACGGCGTGCCGGACGATCGTGTCGGCCTCTACATCTTCCCGTTCGCGCTCGGCAATTTCCTGGGGCCGCTCGTGCTGGGCCCGTACTTCGACAGCAAGGGCCGGCGCGTGATGATTGCCCTCACCTACGCGGCGTCGGGAATCGGCCTTGCTGCCTCCGGCTACGCCTTCGCGCACGGCTGGCTCGACGCGACGGCGCAGGCCGCGTGCTGGGCCGCGATCTTCTTCATCGCCTCAGCCGCTGCAAGCTCCGCCTACCTCACCGTGAGCGAGATTTTCCCGGTGGAAATGCGCGCGGTGGCAATCTCGATCTTCTACGCGGCGGGTACCGGCGCGGGCGGGATCATCGGCCCCGCGCTCTTCGGCGCGCTGATCGAGAGCGGCAGCCGCACCGCGCTGTACCACGGCTACCTCCTCGCCGCCGCGCTGATGTGCCTGGCCGCTGTCGTCGCCGCCGTGCTGGGAGTCGACGCCGAGCGCCGGCCGCTCGAGCACGTCGCCCCGCCGCTCAGCGCCGAAGCGGAGACGGAGAAGCCGGAAAGCCGGCCCTGAGCCGGGACTCAGGCAAGCGCGGCGAGCACTCGTTCCCGCGTGAATGGCATGTCGCGCAGCCGCGCGCCCATTGCGTTGTATACGGCATTGGCGATCGCGGCAACCGTCGGGCCCTGGGTACCCTCGCCCGCCCCCAACGGCGTCTCATTGGGACGGTTCACGATCGTCACCTCCACCCGCGGCGACTCCTCGAAGGTGAGGATCGGGTAATCGCTCCAGGAGCCGGTCAGGATGCGGCTGCGGTCGTACTGGATGGCCTCCTTCAGCGCCCAGCTCACCGCCTGGATGATGCCGCCCTCGGTCTGGTTGACGAGGCCGTCGGGGTTGATCACGAGCCCGGCGTCGATCGCCGCCCACACGCGCTTGACCGCGATCTCGTTGCCCGCCTCCACCTCCACGATCTCCGCGACGTAGCACGCGCCGTTCTTGTAGCGCGCAAAGCCGACGCCGCGCCCGCGCGTGCCGTCGCCCTTCTCGCCCTTCCGCCATCCCGCCTTGGCCGCGACGGTCTCGATCACGGCGCGCGCGCGCGGGTCCTTGAGGTGGCGCAGGCGGAATTCCACCGGGTCGGCACCGGCGGCTGCGGCGAGCTCGTCCATGAACGACTCGATCGCGAAGACATTGGCGGTCGCGCCGAGCGCGCGCAGCGCGGACACGCGCACGGGCATGCGCTTCACGAGGCGGTTGGTCACGCGCTCGTTGGGAAACTCGTAGATCGGGATCGCGTTGCGATGGCTGCCGCCGCCGGGCAGCGGCGGGTTGCGCGGGGGAGAGGGCTTGTGCGGCTGCGCGAGGTGCCACGCCGCGAGCAGATTGATGCCCCCGAGCCCGTTGGGACGCGTGCTGTGCGAGTTGCTCCAGATGTCCTCGGTCCAGCCGACGATGTTGCCCTGCGCGTCGAGATCGCCCTTCAGCTTCACTACCATGGTCGGGCCGTACGGCTCCCACTGGAACTCGTCATCGCGCATCCATTGCACGCGCACCGGCCGGCCGGGCACGGCGCGCGCGAGCAGCGCCGCGTCGAGCGCGGCGTCGTCCGCCCCGTTGTGCCCGTAGCAGCCGGCCCCGTCCATGTGGATCACGGCGATCCGCATCTCGTCGACGGCCAGCACCGGGGCAAGATCGCGGCGCAGCGGGAACACGCCCTGGCTGTGCGTCCACACCGTGTAGCCGCCGTCCCCGAAGCGCGCGACGGCGCAGGAGGGCCCGAGCGCCGCGTGCGCGGTGTAGGGTCGCGTGAACTCGGCCTCGAGCGTTTTCGCCTTGCGCGCCGCAGCCGCGGCATCTGCTTTCTCGCTGATGACGGTGTCCTCGGTCGTCTCCTTGAAGAGAAAGCGCGGGTCGAACTCGGGAAGCTGCGTCGCCTCCTGCCAGCGCGCGACGCGCTTCAGGCGCGTCAGCGCGCGGACCGCCTGCTCCTCGCGTTCGGCGATGACGCCGAGGAAGCTGCCGTCGCGCACGACTTGCACGACACCCGGGAGCGCGCGCACCTCGGCTTCGTCGAGGCCGGCAAGCCGTGCTTCGTAGCTCGGGGGGCGCGCGACGCGCCCATGCAGCATTCCCGGCAGCTCGAGGTCGTGGACGTAAATCGGCGTGCCGCTCACCTTGGCCGGGATGTCGCGGCGCGGCGCGGGCTTGCCGATGATCGTATGCTGGGAGGCAGGCTTGGGCGCGATTTCCGCCGTTGCTTCCCGTGCGAGCAGGTCATCGCTCGTCAGGTCCCAATAGGTGATCCTTCCGCCGGAGCGCGCCGTCACGACGCCGTCCGTGACCGAGAGCTGCTCGAGCGAGACGCCGAGCTTCGCGGCGGCGCGCTGCAGCAGCAGATCGCGCGCCTCCGCAGAGGCATAGCGCAACGCGGCGCCGCCATCGGTGATCGACTGGCTGCCGGAGGTCATGCCCTCGTCCGGGCTGTACGTGGTGTCGGTGGGCGCGAGCCGGATGCGCTCGAGCCCAACGTCGAGCTCCTCGGCGACGATCTGCGCGAGGGCGGTCAGGATGCCCTGGCCGATCTCGACCTTGCCCGGGAACACCGTCACCGTGCCGTCGCGATTGACGCGCAGCCAGCGATCGAGACGGCGGTTGGCATTGAGGCTGCCGGGAAGCTTGCGCGGTGGTACGCCTGCGGTTGCCATGGTCTATATCTCCAGTTCCCTGGCCGCGCGTTGAATGGCGCGCAGGATGCGATGGTGCGTGCCGCAACGGCAGAGGTTGCCCTTGAGCGCAGCGCGGATCTCCGACTCGGTCGGTCGCGGGTTGGCGTCGAGCAGCGCCTTGGCGGACATGATGATCCCGGTCGCGCAGTAGCCGCACTGCGCGGCCTGCTCCTCGACGAACGCCCGCTGCAGCGGGTGCAGCTTGCCGTTGCGCGCGAGGCCCTCGACGGTGGTGACGCCTTTTCCCGCCGCGGCGGAAACCGGGAAGTCGCAGGACTGCACGGGCTTGCCGTCCACCAGCACCGTGCACGCGCCGCACTGGCCCATGCCGCACCCGAAGCGGGCGCCCTTCAACTTGAGATCGTTGCGCAGCACATACAGCAAAGCCGTCTCGGGCTCCGCCGCGACCGCATGATTGCGGCCGTTCACCGTGAGCGTGATGGCCAAGTCATTTCCCCCTGCCCGGCCGGGTCCCGAAGGCCCGCGGGCTTGTCAAAGAAAAACAGCGGGTTAATTGTGCCCCTCGGTCCTGAAGCGCGCCGCATCGCGCGCCCGGTTCGGGCCTCGTTTTTTCATAACATTGGGTCTATACTGGGACGGCGCGATGCACGTTGGTATGGAGGATGCCGCCCATGATACATACCGCCGACGTCGAGTCTCTGAAGCAAAGAATCCATCAACTGCAGATAGAGCACAGAGATCTTGATGATGTCATTTCCCGTCTTTCCCAAAGCAGCGCCCAGGACCAACTCCAGTTGCAGCGCCTCAAGAAACGCAAGCTTTTCCTGAAGGACCAGATCACGATGCTCGAGCGCCAGCTCGAGCCGGATATCCCGGCCTAGACTCTAGCACGCCGGCTATCGTCCGCGCGCCGCCAATCTGGCGCGCCGCGCCGCTATGCCGGGCGTATCCGCCTCATGCCGGCGAGCGTGAGGCACAGCGCGAAGCCCGCGAACAGCACGAACCACACAAGCGACCAGCCGGCGATCGACAGCCCGAGAAACGTCCAGCCGACCTCGGCGCATTCACCGCTTCCCGAGAGAATCTTCTCCAGCGCCTGCGTCAGCGGCAGCTTCTTGAGCATGTATTCGAGCCCCGGCCCGCATTCGGGGATCCGATCCTTCGGCAGGTTCTGCAGCCAGACGTGGCGCGCCGCAATGGCCGTGCCCACGCTCGCCGCTGTGACCAGCAATCCGCCGTAGATCATCGACCCCGCGCGTCCCGGTCCGTGCACGGCCGCGACGAGGAAGATTGCAGCGAGCGCCAGGAAGGCGACGCGCTGCAGGATGCACAGGGGGCACGGATCCTCGCCCTGGTAATACTGAAGGTAATACGCGAAGCCGAGCAGCCCTGCGCAGGCAAGGAAGCCGAGCGCGTAGCCGAGCCGCGGCATCAGAGGCAGGCCCGCAATCTTCCACATGCCGTCATTCTATCCGGTTGTCGACGGCGGCCGCGGACCGTACACTCGGCCGATGATCCCCGTCGCGCCCGGCATCGCGCTCGACGAGAACGAAATCGAGATGAGCTTCATCCGGGCATCCGGGCCCGGCGGACAGAACGTCAACAAGGTCGCCACCGCCGTCCAGTTGCGTTTCGATGTCCAGCGCTCGGCCTCGCTGCCGCCGCCGGTGCGCGAGCGGCTGCGCGCAATCGCCGGCCGCCGCCTCACCCGGGAGGGCGTGCTGGTCATCACGGCGCATCGCTTCCGCAGCCAGGAGCAGAATCGCAACGACGCGATCGAGCGCCTCGTTGCCCTGGTGCGCGAGGCGGCCCGCCCCCGCAAGCACCGCCGGCCCACCAGCCCTACCCGCGCGTCGCGCCAGCGACGCCTGGACGCGAAACGGCGCCGCGGCGAGGTCAAGCGCGCCCGCGGCGGCAAGCTCGATTTCACATAACGGGATCGGGGCCGCAATTGACGCCATGTTGACCATGCCCCTACACTCCGCACTCCCGCCGGCCAGCAGGGAATAATCCCCATCCGGCGTCTGTTTAGGCTGTGGTCCGGCGTGTCCGGTTCGGGCGTTCCGGGCAGGTTTCTTTCCAATCAACAAGAGGGGGTCTCCATGATGAATCGCTTCTTAATTGCCTTGGCGGTGATCGCGGGCGGACTGGGTGCCGTCCCTTCCGCCCATGCTCAGCAGAAACCGGCGGACATCATCAAGTACCGCAAGGCGGTGATGACGGTGCAGAGCTGGAACATGCGTCCCATGGCCGCGATGGTGAAGGGCCAGCAGCCCTATGATGCAGCGCTCTTCGCCTGGTACGCCGGGGTGATCCAGTCGACGAGTTTCATGTTGCCCGACGCATTTCTGCCCGGGTCCGATAAGGGCGATACGCGCGCCAAGCCCGAGATCTGGAAAGATGCCGACAAGTTCAAGCAGGCCGTGGATCGCTTCAACTCGGACGCGGCCAAGCTGGTCGCGGCGTCGAAGGCCGGCACGCTCGACGCAGTCAAGGGCCCGTTCGGCGCGGTCGCCAAGAATTGCGGCGGCTGCCACAACGCGTTCCGCTCGAAATAGCAGTCGAACCGCATGGCGCGAACAACCCCGCTGCGGCGGGGTTTTCGCTTTGTGCGGGTCCCACTCTGCGAGCGCGTCCTTGCGACATCCCCTGCCGACTGCCGCGCTGCTCCTCGTGCTTGGCGCGTGGATCACGCCCGCGCCAGCGCAAGGTGACGCCAAGCGCGGCGAGTACCTCGCGAAGGCCGGCGGCTGCCACGGCTGCCACACCGCAACGAAGGAGGGCGCCGTCGCTTATGCGGGCGGCCGGGAGCTGAAGACTCCGTTCGGCACCTTTTACGGGCCGAACATCACCCCGCACCCGCAGGCCGGCATCGGGCGCTGGAGCGAAGCTGATTTCGTGCGCGCCATGCGCCATGGGCGGCGTCCCGACGGCGCCAATTACTTCCCGGCCTTCCCCTACCCTTCCTTCACCGGCATCCGCGACAACGACCTGCGCGATCTCTGGGCCTATCTGCGCACGCTGCCGGCAAGCGCCCAGGCGAGCCGGGAGCATGAATTGTGGTTTTTCTTCGGCTGGCGCTTCCTGGTGACGGTCTGGAAGTGGTTCTTCTTCACGCCCGGGCCCTTCAGCGAGGCAAAGGGCGTCTCCGATATCGTCAATCGGGGCGCTTATCTCGTCCAGGCGCTCGGACACTGCGGCGAATGCCACACGCCGCGGAACTTCCTCGGCGGTCCGAAGACAGGCCGTCTCCTCGCCGGCGGCAAGGGTCCCGAGGGCACTGACGTGCCCAACCTGACCCCGACCGGCCTCAAGAAATGGAGTGACCAGGAGCTACGGGACTTCCTCGTGCTCGGCACGACGCCGGACGGTGACTTTCCCGAGGAGACGATGGCCGAGGTCATCAACAAAACAACCAGCCAGCTCACGCCGCAGGACCTTGCGGCGATGATCGCCTATCTGCGCGCACTACCGCCGCTGCCGGACTAGCGCTGGCCCGTCACTCCCGCGCAGGCGGGAGCCCAGCGCATCATCCTTCGTACTTGAAAGAAAGGCTCACGCGCACCCGAAACATGGCGATCTTGCCGTTCTCGATGACGACATCGGCCTTGCCCACTTCCGCAAGGCGCAGATCGCGCAAAGTGTGCGACGCGGTTTCCACCGCATTGCGCGCGGCATCCTCCCAAGAAGTCCTGCTCGTGCCGACCAGTTCGGTGACGCGGTAGACGCTTCCCTTGCCCCTGCCTTTGGCCATGGTGTCCTCCTGTTGACGGGATCACCCGTCGCCGCTGAGAACGACACGCGGCGCGGTGACCGGCTCATCTTACACCCGGCCGCCTGCAGGTGCGCCGTGAGGGCGGATCAGATGCGCGGGGAGGCGGCCGCCTGTCCCGTCTCGGCCAGCGCCCTGAGCTTCACGTAATCCGTCTTGCCGCTGCCGAGCAGCGGAAGTGAGGACACGTGAACGACGCGGCGCGCAACGGCAAGGTCCTGCGCGCCGAGCTCGCGCGCCGCCTTCTGCAGGGCGATGCGGTCGAGCCGCGGGTCGGTGGTGAAGAGCACGGTGCTCTCGCCTGCCTGCGAAACCAGCTCGAGCGCCGCAGCGTGCTGCTGGCCGGGGGAAGCGTGGATCGCGATGCGCTCCACGACCTCGAGCGAGATCATCTCGCCGGCAATCTTGGCGAAGCGCTTGACCCGGCCGTGGATGATGAGGTAGCCGTCATCATCCATGTCAACGACGTCGCCGGTGTTGTACCAGCCCTCGCCCACCTCGGAGCGTGGCGGCTGCAGCTCGCCCGGCCGGTCGTAGAGATAATAGCCGCGCATCACGTTGGGGCCGCGCACGTGGAGCACGCCACCGCGCGCGATGCCGGGCACCGGCACCAGTTGATGCTCGATGCCCGGAAGCATGCGCCCGACCGTGCCCGGCTTGTAGCACATCGGCGTGTTGAGGGAGAGCACCGGCGCGCACTCGGTCGCGCCGTAGCCCTCCATGATGCGCAGCCCGAAGCGGGTGAGCCACAGGCTCGCCACCTCGGGGTTGAGCTTCTCCGCGCCCGACACGACCACCCGCGTCTTGTTGAAATCGTACGGATGGGCCTGGCGCCCGTAATGCGCGAGAAAAGTGCTGGTGCCGAAGACATAGGTGCAGCCGCGGGTATAGGCAAGCTCCGGGATCACCTTGTAATGCAGCGGCGTGGTGTAGAGATAGCTGCGCGTGCCGGTCAGCAGCGGCTGCAGCGTGCACGCGGTCAGGCTGTAGGAATGGTACATCGGCAGTGAATTGAGGAACCTGTCGTTCGGCCCGTAATCGATAACCGCCCCCATCTGCGCGATGTTGGCGAGCAACGCGCGGTGGGAAAGCGCGACGCCCTTCGGGCGCGCTTCCGAGCCGGAGGTGAACAACACCACCGCGGTCTCCTCCGGGTCGCCGCGGGGCACCACGGCGCGCGGGCGCCACAAGGCCCAGCCGATCAGCCATAGCTTGTCGAGCAGCCCGAACTGGCCGCGCAAGTCTTCCAGGTAAGCGATGCGCAGCGTGGAGAGCGCCGCGACGGAATGGCCAAGCCGCACGACATCGACAAAGCGCCGCGAGGTGATGAGCGTCTTGATGCCGGCGGCAATGCAGGCGCTGCGCAGCGCGTCGGGGCCGGCCGTGTAGTTGAGGAGCGCGGGCGTGCGCCGCATCGCGCCAAGGCCGAGGAGCAGCGCCACCGTTGTCGCGAGGTTGGGCATCATCACGCCGACAATCTCCCCTTCTCCCGCCAGCCGCGCGCCGAGGCGCCCCAGCGCCAGGCTTGCCTTGATGAGATCGCGGTAGGAGTGATGGCGCTGCGTGTCCTCGAGTATCCGGGTTCCGCGCCCGTGAAGCTCGGCGGCGTCGAGCAGAGCCTCGAACAAGGTCGAGCTTGGCCGCGACGCGAACATCATGTGCTGCATGATGCGCAGCAGCTCTTCCGCCAGCCGGCGCCGCCGCGCCTTGCCCGGCAGCTGGAGCTGCGCCGGCAACCGCCGCCCGGGGAGCACCGTGATGGTGACGCGAGGGAAGAGCCGCTTGGGGAACAAGCCGCCGACCGCGGCGTAGTGCGAGTGGAGGGTGCCCGAGATGCGCACCGGCACGATCCACGCATCGCAGCGCGCCGCGATGACCGCGGCCGAATCGTAGATCTTCGTGAGGCTGCCGGTGGGCGTCGCCGGGCCTTGCGGGAATACCAGGACGGGACGCCCGCGCACGACGAGCCGGATCAGCCGCTTCAGCGCGAGCGGGTGCTGCGGGTTGAGGACGACGTGCGGCACGACCCGCATCATCAGGCGCACCAGCCAGTGCCGCAGCCCGTCGGCCGAGTCCGCGACGGTGACGCCTCCCGGCAGGAACAGGCCCAGGAGCGCGCCGTCAAGCACCGAATCGTGATTGGCCACGATGAGGACTCGGCCGGACTGCAGCTGGGAGATATCTCCCACTACCCGAACGGCGAACAAGCGCCGAAGAACAGGTTTCAAAAACCGGGTAAGCACAAAGACTTAGTCGTTATAGTTAATCTTGATTATCAATTAGCGGGCGCCACAACGTCAATTTGGAGAGCGGCCGGCCGCGCACCCATGTTGCGCGGTACGCGACAGAGGGCTGTTTTTCGGCGCCGGGCGGCAATCTCGGTGGCATTTCGTTAATCCCTGTTTCTAAATCGAAAAGTGAAAATCTATCAGAATGTTAGATTTGCTTTCTCACGCGGACTTACCTTTAAATCAAAGCGTGCCGTGAAGCACAAGGTGTTTTTCCAAACCGCTTTTCTCCGAGGGAGCGCCACCATGGACATGCATGTTCCGTCAGCAGTACTCGAAGCACGTCAGCTACCCGCATTTCAGCTGCTCGATAACCGGCTCGAACTGAGCTTCTCACCGCAGCTCCGAGCCAACTTCGACAAGGAAACGCGCGCAATGTGGATGCGCTGGGCGCCCGAGCCGCGGCCGTGCTTCAACCCTGCCCTGCTCGCCGACATCCGGGCATTCCAGGAATATCTCACCGGCACCGCCGGAAACATCGACTGCAACGGCGAGGAGCATCCGGTCGAGTACGTGGTGCTCGCGTCGGATCTCTCGGGTGTATTCAACCTTGGTGGCGACCTCGATCTGTTCAAGCAGCTGATTGACGCCCGCGACCGCCAGGGCCTGCTGCGCTACGGGCGGGCCTGCATCGACGTCCTCTACCGCCAGTACATCGGCCACAACCTGCCGCTCACCACGGTCTCCCTGGTGCAGGGCGAGTGCCTCGGCGGCGGGTTCGAGGCGGCGCTGTCGAGCGACGTGCTGATCGCCGAGAAAGGCGCGCGCTTCGGCTTCCCCGAAATCATCTTCAACCTGTTCCCGGGCATGGGCGCCTATTCGTTCCTCGAGCGCCGCATCGGACAGCGCGGCGCGGAGGAGATCATCACCAGCGGCAAGATCTACACCGCGGAAGAGATGGCCGCGCAGGGCGTGGTCGACGTGGTGGCCGAAGACGGCAGCGGCGAGGCCGAGGTCGCAGCGTTGATCCGGCGCCGCAGCCGCAGCCGGAACGGCTTCTCGGCGCTCACGCAGGTGCGCCGGCGCGTGCAGCGCATCGAGTTCGCGGAGCTGCTCGACGTCGTGCAGATCTGGGTGGACAGCGCACTGAAGCTCAATTCGCGCGATCTGAAGCTCATGCAGCGCCTGGTTTCGCGCCAGAACGGGTTAAACGAGTCGCAGCAGATCCACTGATGTCGTTCCCAGCCCGGGAGGCGCGCTATGGGTGACCGGAGCGTAGCCAACTTCGCGGAGACGCCGCACCACCTCGTCCACCGCCGGAGCGATCGCTCGCCGTGTTTCTTCAGCGACGAGGACTACCTTGTCTTTCTCGATTGCCTGAAGGAAGCAGCGGAGCGCCATGGGTGCGCGATCCACGCCTATGCGCTGATGCCGGATCATGTGCAGCTGCTCGTCAGCCTGGACTCGGAGACCAGGCTCGAGCAGTTCATGAGAGGCCTCGGCGCCCATTACGTGGAATACGTGAACTACACCTACCGGCGCATCGGCGAGTTCTGGGAGGAAGAACCCAACGCCAGGGCAATCGGAAACGAGCAGGAATTGCTTGCCTGTTACCGGGCCGTCGAATCCGCCCCGGTCCTGGCGCGCATCGTCCCGGGCCCCGCCGACTATCGCTGGTCGAGCCACCGTCACCATGCCTGTGGCGGCGAGGACGCGATCGTCCGCGATCACCCCTGGTATCTCGGGCTGGGAACGACTCAGCTCGCGCGGCAGCTCGCCTACAACGAACTGTTCCGCGAGTCGATGACGGACGGGCCGGTGCCGGACCGCATCCGGATTGCGGCCGTCCGCAACCGCTCGCTCGGCGCAGGCTGGCTCGAGGACGGGATCAAGCGATCCGTGCGGGGCCTCGCCTGGCAGGCGATGAACACGCGCAGGCGAGGGGCAGCTCGCGTCCCGCCGCCCGAAGGGAGTGCGCCCGCCCTCGAGAATTCCGCTGACATATCGCAGGCGCGCGCCAGCGGGGCGCGGCGGTTAGCCAGCAAGTAGAGGATTTGATAGACTTATGAGCCATTTCGCGCGCAATGGGTCCCGGCAGCAGGCCGCCACCAGGAAGCCGGTTCCGAACAGGGGGGAGGGCGTGAGCGATCCGTCGTCGGAGTACAGCATCCAGCAGGTATCGGAGATGCTCGGTATTCCGATCCAGAAGCTGCGGCGCTGGGACGAGCAGGGCGTGCTGGTCGCGACCCGCACCCACGGCGGGCATCGGCGCTACTCCCGCGAGCTGATCGACCGCCTTGCCGGCTCCGCCGGGCTCGCCGCCCCGAGCGACAAGGCCAGCAAGGAGCTCGCGACGATCCGCAAGTCGCTCGCGGAGAAGCGGCGCGTCATCCAGCTGCTGCTGGAGAGCGAGAACCGCTACCGCGACCTGGTCGAGACCTCCCACGACCTCATCTGGACTACCGACTCGTTCGGGCGCTTCACCTATCTCAATACCGCCGCCAACGCGATCTTCGGGCTCGCGCCAAAGGATCTGATCGGGCGCTGCTTCTTTGATTTCGAGGCCGGCGACTCCCACGTGTCCAACCGCCGCTTTCTGGCGGCGCTGAAACGCGACGGCGAGATTAAGCATCACGTGACGCGGCTCGTCGCCAACACCGGGGAAGACCGCTGGATCGGCATCAACGCGCGCGTGGTGCTCGACGACAACGGCGCCATGCTCGGCATCCGCGGCACCGCGCGTGACGTCACGGAGGAGCATCTGGCCACGCAGCGCATCGAGCACCTCGCGCTGCACGATTCGCTCACCGATCTCCCCAACCGGCTGTGCCTGCAGCGGCGCGTCGAGTCGGCGCTGCAGTCGGGCGGCGTCGGCGCCCTGCTCTTCCTGGACATCGATCATTTCAAGTATGTGAACGACCATTTCGGCCATCGCACCGGCGATCAGCTCATCGTCGGGGTCGGCAGCGTGCTGCGCGATCTCACGCGCAACCTGGGCGGCGAGCTGTTCCGCCTCGGGGGCGACGAGTTCGCCGTCCACCTGCCCTCGGCGTTGCGCAAGGACGCCATCGAGATCGCCGAGAAAGCGCTCGACGCGGTGCGGCATTACCGCTTCCAGGCCGCCGATGACAAGGTCATCGCGAATCTGGCGGCCTCCGCGGGCGTCGCCCTCTATCCGTTCCACGGCGGGGACGCGCTCGCGCTACTCTCGAACGTGGACATCGCGATGTACCAGGCCAAGGATCGCGGGCGCAACCGCTACATCCTGTTCGACCAGGCATCCGAGAACCTGCGCACGACCCACAAGCGCGTCCACTGGGCGAAGAAGCTGCGCGATGCGCTCGATCTCAATCGCCTGGTCCTGTTCCAGCAGCCGGTCGTGCGGCTCAAGGACCATGAGGCGGTGCACCACGAAGTGCTGGTGCGCATACGTGGTGAGGACGGCGGCTTCATCCTGCCGGGGAATTTCATCGAGCTCGCCGAGTCCATGGGTGTCATCCAGGAGATCGACCTGAGGGTGGTGGAGAAGCTGCTTGCCTACCTCAGCGAAAGCGGGCAGGCCAACCGCAAGCTGCGCTACTTCGTGAATCTGTCGCGGGTCTCGATATCGGACCAGCAGTGGATACGGCGCTTTCATTCGCTGCTGCGCTCGAGCAGCGTGCATCCGAGCCAGCTGGTGTTCGAGATCACGGAGACCGCCGCGATGTCCGAGATCGACGTCACGATCACCTTCATCAAGCGGCTGAAGGAGATGGGCTGCCGCTTCGCGCTCGATGACTTCGGGGCAGGCTTCAGCTCCTTCTATTACCTCAAACGCTTCGACGTCGACTACCTCAAGATCGACGGAGGCTTCATCCGCGATCTCGCGGCCGACGAAGGCAGCCGCATCTTCGTGCGGGCGCTGAACGACATCGCGAACGGCCTCGACAAGCAGGTCATCGCGGAGTGGGTGGAGACGCCCGAGGCGCTGAACCTGCTTCTCGGCATGGGCACGCACTTCGGGCAAGGCTATCTCTTCCACCGGCCGGTTCCGCTCGATCAGAAGGACGCGGCGGCGGAGCCCGTTCGCGACGTCAGCGACAGCAACAAGTCCGACGCGGCGTAACGCCGCGGAACCCCAAGTCAGAAGGCGGAAGGCAGACCTAGGGCCCGGCTTTCCGCGCCGCGAGGGTCATCCTTCTGACTTCTGCCTTCCGACTTATCTTCTGAGGAACCTGTCGGCCCAGAGCAGGCCGATGACGGTCTTTTCGTCGGTAATCTTCCCCGCCCGCACCCAGCGCAGCGCCGCGGCCATCTTCATCGGCACCACCTCGAGGAGCTCGCCGTCGTCGGGCGCATCGCCGACGTGGGTGAGGCCACGCGCGAGGTAGAGCTCGATCCGCTCATCGGAGTAGCCGATGCACGGGTGGATCGTCGTCAGGTGGCGCCAGCTCGCGGCTCGATAGCCGCATTCCTCCCGGAGCTCGCGCCGCGCCGTCCTGAGCGGAGTCTCGCCGGGGTCGATCCTGCCCGCCGGCACCTCGTAGAAGTGACGGGCAAGGGGATATCGATACTGGCGCACCAGCACCACGGTCGTGGAATCGAGGAAGGGCACCATCGCCACGGCGCCCGGATGCCGCACGTATTCGCGGCGCGCGAAGCGGCCGTCGGCGACCCGCACCTCGTCCTCCAGCACGTAGAGCAGCCGCCCCCGGTAGACCGTCCTGGAGCGCAGCCTGCGCTCGGTGAAATCGGACTTCTTGCTAGCCACGAGTAACGAGCAACAAATGACGAGAACCCATCTCAAAAAAACCGGGAGTTCGCCCTTCGCCTCCGACTGTTCATCCTGCGCGTAGCGCGCAGGCCGCGGGGCGGGTCCTGTCAGAGCGGTTGTGATCTTCTCCGGATTTCCCAGCCCACTTGGTCAATTGATCAGGACAACTCCCTAAGACAGCCAGCACCAGTACCGGAAATCCGGAACCAGATCCCAACCGCTCTGCCACCCGGACCGCGGGTGGGTCGAGTTGCGCGGGTGGCAGAAGGGTCGGGGTTTGATCCGAGGCTTCCGGTACCGGTACTGACTCCAGAGAATGCGATGGCCAAGTCAATTGCCCGGATGCGCGGGAAGCCTCGGAGCGGGCTCCGACCGTTCTGACAGGACCCGCGCGGTGCCGTATGTCTCGGATGCATGCCCTTACTGCTCCGTGGCTATTCAATGAGATGGGTTTGAGTCACTTCGGTCTAGAGCGAGGCCTGGATCGAGTAATGGCACCACCACATGAGCGACTCGGGAAAGATCCCGAAAAACAGCATCGCCAGCCCGTTCACGCTCAGGACGACCCGCACATCGAGGCGCGGTGCGATGGGGGCCGTGTCCACCGGCGCATCGAAGTACATGAGCTTGACCAGCCGCAGGTAGTAGTAGGCGCCGATCAGCGAGAACAGCACCGCGACCACCGCGAGCCAGATGAGGCCCGCATGGATGACCGCCTGCAGCACGGCGAGTTTGGCGTAGAAGCCCACCGTCGGCGGCACGCCCGCCATGGAGAACATGAGGAGCAGCATCAGGAAGGCGTACCACGGGCTCCTCTGGTTCAGGCCCTTGAAGTCATCGAGATTCTCCGCCTCGAATCCGGAGCGCGACAGCAGCAGGATCATGCCGAACGCGCCCAGGTTCATCAGCACGTAGACCACCACATAGAACATGCCGGCGCCATAGCCGACGAGGTCGCCCGAGAGGATGCCGAGCAGCAGGAACCCCATGTGGCCGATGGTGGAATAGGCCAGCATCCGCTTGAGATTCACCTGGACGATGGCGGTGATGTTTCCGATCGCAAGCGATGCCACCGCCATCACCACCAGCATCTGGCGCCATTCCTCCACCAGCTGCTCGGCGCCGAGTCCCTGCACCAGCAGCCGCATGATGAAGGCGAATGCCGCCAGCTTGGGCGCCGACCCGATGAAGACGGTCACCGCCGTCGGCGCGCCGTGGTAGACATCGGGCACCCACATGTGGAAAGGCACCGCCCCGAGCTTGAAGCCCAGGCCCGCGACGACGAAGACCAGCGCGAACACCAGCGCCCCCTCCCGTGCGCCACCCGTGAGGATCGTCTCCGCCAGCGGCGCGATGCCGAGCGTTCCCGTCGACCCGTAGAGCATCGACATGCCGTAGAGCAGCATGCCCGAGGCGAGCGCCCCCAGCACGAAGTACTTCATCGCTGCCTCGGTCGCGACGGCGGAATCGCGCTGCAGCGCCACCAATGCGTAGAGCGAGAGCGTCAGCAGCTCGAGCCCGAGGTAGAGAGTCAGCAGATGGTTCGCCGAGATCATGACCATCATGCCCAGGGTGGCGAAGAGCACGAGCACGAAGAATTCGCCGCGGAACATGCCGCGCGCCGCG
>DATBKZ010000123.1:0-27015 GCA_036555615.1 Burkholderiales bacterium
CGATCCTCAATCGATGGCAGTTCGGGAATATCCCCTGCCCGATCCGAAGACAACCGTGCGCCGCCTCGATATCGCGGGCGACGGTATAATCTGGTATGTCAATTCCTCTCTCGGCCGCCTGGGCCGATTGGATCCGAAGACGGGCCAGGTCAAGGAATGGCCTTCGCCCAGCGGGCCGAAGTCCCACCCCTACGCCATCGCGGTCGTGAACGGCATCGTCTGGTACAACGAGTCGGCGCAGCGGCCCGATACCCTGGTGCGCTTCGATCCCCGGACCGAGACCTTCCAGAGCTGGCCGATCCCGTCGGGGAAGGTTTATGCCGGTATCGTCCGGCACATGCGCGTGACGCGGGAAGGCAATTTGCTCATTCACCAGAGCAGCACCAATCGCGTGATCCTGGTGACGCCGGTTCGCAGCGCCGCGGGGCTGTAGGCCACCGCGGTGCCGCCTATCCCAGCGCCTTGCGGATCAGGTTCAGCGCGATCAGGAAGAGCACCACCGCGAGCGTCCTGCGGAAGCGCTCCTCGTCGATGTAGCGGCGCAGCCAGGTACCGAAGAGCACGCCGGCGAACGCGGGAGCAAGCGCCAGCAGCGATCCGGCGAAATCTGCGCCACCGAGCAGATCGAAATTCGCCATCGCCGCTGCGAGCACGATGGTGGCCCAGGTGTTGGAGAGGGCAACCGCCGCGACGAATGCTTCCTTGCCGAGCTTGAGACCCGAGAGATACATGGCGTAGATCGTCCCGAACAGCATGGACAGCCCGCCCACCAGCCCGGAAGCCGCGCCGACGGCCGGCCCCGCCCACGGCTCTGCCCGCGGCGCGACGGAAAGGACGAGTCGCCGGTAGAGAACCGCAGCAAAGATGGCAACGATGACGCCGAGGATGAAATAAAGCGTCCTGGCGTCGAAGCTCGCCAGCATCCTGGCGCTCACCCACGTGCCCGCGGCCATGCCGATCAGGAACGGCCACAGGCGCCTGACCGATGCGCGGAACTGGCCGCCATGGAAGGTCTGCCAGACGCTGGTCGCGAACGAAGGAAGCAGGAGCAGCCCGATTGCCTTGGGCACGGAGATGAAGCTCGCCATCACCGGCAGCGCGACGAGCGGCAGCCCGATTCCCACGATGCCCTTGACGGTGCCGCCGGCCAGTATGCCGAGCGTGCAGGCTGCGATGGCGGCGGCTCCGAGCCCGAGGAAGTCCGTCATGAGAGAGGACGATGACGCATCTTTGCGTTTCCGCGCGTCAGTCTAGCCGATGAGCCATTCAGGCGACCGGTAACGGCGATCTCAGGGATCGTTGCATCAGGGAGCTTTCGCGATTGACAGCGCTTCGAGCCCGCTTGTATAGTCGCCGCGCTTTCCGCGCCGTGACCCGGCGCGCCGATTCCGCAAGCTCACCAGGGAGGAACGCATGTCCAAGCTCACATTGAAGCAGGCCAATACCATCATCGACAGGGCCTTCGCCAAGGCGCGCGAGATGAAGATCAAGCCGCTCGGGGTCGTCGTGCTCGATGACGCCGGCAACATCAAGTCGGCGCAGCGCGAGGACGGCGCGAGCATGTTCCGCCTCGACATCGCGCGCGGCAAGGCGTGGGCAGCGGTGGCGATGGGCGCTTCCAGCAAGGCGCTCGCCAAGCGCGCAAAGGACAACCCCAACTTCTTCATCACGCTTGCGGCGACCGCGGGCGGCAGGTTCCTGCCCCAGACCGGGGCGGCACTGATCAAGGACAAGGACGGCACGATCATCGGCGCGGCCGGCGCGAGCGGCGGCACCGGGGAAGAGGACGAGGCGTGCTGCGTCGTCGGTATCGAGGCCGCCGGCCTCACCGCCGACGCCTCCGCCTAGGAGTTTGTCGGGATTCCCGCCGACAAGCTATTAAGGGATGAGGACGGAGGGCGGAGGGATGACCTAGAGATTGTCCTGTTTTCCTGCTTATTCCCTCATCCTTCATCCCTCATCCCTCGGCGTGACGCCCGTCACCGCTTGAGAAGGCCGAGCTCAGCGAGCATCCCGCTGATCAGCGCGCGCTCGCTGTCGAGGTGCTTGCGGGTCTCCGCGCTGGTGCGCAGGTCCTCCGCCCAGGCGTTGCGGGCGACGTCCTTCTTCCAGTCATCGACCTGCAGGGCCCTGGCGAACGCGTCGTCCCAGAACGCGATCTGCGCCGCCGTGAGATCCTTCGCTCCGATGAAGCCGCGCCAGCTGTAGAAGACGGCGTCGACTCCCTGTTCCCTCAGCGTGGGGACCTGCGCTGCCGCACCCGGCTGGCGCTCGGGCGCGCTCAGCCCGATCGCGCGGAGCTTCCCGGCATCGATGTGCCGGAGCACGTTCGCCGGCGCGCCCACCAGCACATCGATGTGTCCCCCCATCACCGCGGTCGCGCCGGCCCCGCCGGATTTCTGGATGACGATCTTGGCCTGCTTGGGGTCGGCGCCGGCCGCCTTGAAGATCATGCCGATGACGACGTGATTGTGGTTGCCGGGAGCGGCCGCGAACGCGTAGCTCAGCGCCGTGGGATCCTTCCGGATGTGCGCCACCAGGGACTGGGCGGAGGTGATCGGCGAATCCGCGCTCACCGAAACCATGACGTATTCCCGGAGGATGATGCTGAGCGGGGTGAAATCGCCGTAGCGCAGCTTGCTCACGCCGAGGAGCTGGTTGGTGACCATCGTCGGCGAGAACGTGGCGATGAAATGCGGGTCGCCCGGCTGCTGCGACAGATACGTCCACGCGACCGTGCCGCCGCCGCCTCCCCGGTTGGTGACGCTGATGCTGGGAAACGCCGGATTGCCCTGTAGCAGACGCTGCACGACGCGCGCCGTGCGATCGGACGAGCCCCCTGCGCCGGACGCGACCACGATGTTCACGTTGCGTTCCGGCTTCCATTGCTGCGCCGGCGCGGCGCCGGCAACGATCAGCCCGGCCACGCACGCGCAGATTGCCCGCGAGTTCCGCATGATGTCCTCCTCCTTTTCGCGCCGGAGTCTCGCAGCGGCTGCGCCCCGGCTTCAGCCGCGCATCGTATATGACGAGTCGCCGTCCTGTCACCCCGGCGCGCATTGACGGCGACCTGCGCGCTCTCTATGCTTCGCGGACACCGGCGCGACCAGCCGGAATCCGTCCGCCCGCCTCTCGCCACGCCTTCAGACCATGACCAGCTATCGTCCCGCCGAGATCGGCATGGCGCTTGCGGACGTCGATACCCCCGCGCTGCTCCTTGACCTGGACGCGTTCGAGCGCAACCTCGATCGCATGGACGCCTCGCTCAAGGGCAAGCCGGTGAGGCTCCGCCCGCACGCGAAGAGCCACAAGTGCCCCGAGATCGCGCTGCGGCAAATGGTGCGCGGCGCGGGCGGCGTCTGCTGCCAGAAGGTGACCGAGGCGGAAGCGATGGTGGAGGGCGGAGTGCCCGACGTGCTGATCGCGAACGAGGTGGTGG
This sequence comes from Burkholderiales bacterium, assembly GCA_036555615.1. Taxonomy (GTDB): domain Bacteria; phylum Pseudomonadota; class Gammaproteobacteria; order Burkholderiales; family SG8-41; genus SG8-41. The sequence goes on from DATBKZ010000123.1 coordinate 3,440, forward strand.
GCGCGCCGAAGCTGAAGCGGCTGGCCGCGCTGGCGAAACGCGCGCGCATTGCGGTGTGCGCCGACGACCCGGGCAATGTCGCCGCGCTGGACGAGGCCGCGCGCGCCGCGGGCGTGAAACTCGACGTGCTGGTCGAGGTGAACGTCGGCGCGAACCGCTGTGGCGTCGCCCCGGGAGAGCCGGCGCTCAGGCTCGCGCAGGCGATATCACGAGCGAGAAACCTCCGGTTCGCCGGGCTTCAGGCCTACCAGGGCGCGGCGCAGCACCTGCGCAAGGTGGAGGAGCGGCGCGCCGCGATCGAGGATGCGTGCGCGCTCGTGCGCGAGACGACGGAGCTGCTGGAGGACGCGCGCATCCCGTGCGAGCGCGTGACCGGCGCCGGCACGGGTAGCTTCATGTTCGAGGCATTGAGCGGCGTCTATAACGAGCTCCAGGCCGGGTCGTACATCTTCATGGACGTGGATTACGCGAAGAACGACTGGACCGAGAGCGGCATTCCGCGCTTCGAGCACAGCCTCTTCGTGTGGACCACCGCGATGAGCCGGCCGGCGCCGGACCGTGCGGTGGTGGACGCGGGCCTCAAGGCATCGAGCGTGGATTCCGGGATGCCCCGGGTCGCGGACCTGGACGGCGCCGAGTACGTGAAGGCGTCCGACGAGCACGGCGTCTTGAAGCTTAACGGCAGCGTCCGCCTTTCCGTGGGCGACAAGCTGAAGTTGATCCCCGGCCATTGCGACCCGACGGTCAACCTCTACGACCAGTACGTCTGCGTGCGCGGCGGCCGGGTCGAGGCGATCTGGCCGATCACCGCGCGCGGCGCGATCTGGTGAGGGATGAAGGATGAGGAATGAGGAGAGAAGCCGGGCCCAATTGGTGTCGAACAGGATTTGGATCATCCCTCAGCCCTCATCCCTCCGGAAATTGCCGCATCACTGAGGCCGCATTCCATGAGCACCATCAAGAAGATCGGATTCGTTGGCATCGGGAACATGGGCGCTCCCATGGCCGGGCACCTGGTGAAGAAGGGTTTCGACGTCACCGTGCACGACATCCGGCCGGAGGCGATCAAGGCGTTCGTTGCCCAGCACGGCGGAAAGAGCGCGGCGTCGCTCGTCGACGTCGCGCATGGCGCGGACGCCGTAATCACGATGCTTCCCGATGACAAGGTTGTGCGGAACGTGGTGCTGGGCGACGGCTCCGAGAATTGCGTTGCCGCGGGCCTCGCCAAAGGGGCGGTCGTGATCGACATGAGCACCTGCGATCCCACCGCGACGCGCTCGCTCGCCGAGGCGCTGATGCCGCGCGGCATCGATGTCGTGGACGCGCCGGTGATGGGCGGCGTGATTTTCGCGAAGGACGCGACGCTCGACATCATGGTGGGAGGCGAGGCATCGCTGGTGGAAAAGGTGAAGCCGGTATTGCGCGCGCTGGGCCGGAATGTCATTTATTGCGGCGGCACCAGCGCCGCGCACGCGTTGAAGGCTCTCGCCAATTACGTCAACGCCTGCGCGCTCATCACCGCGATCGAGGCGATGACGATCGGCAAGCGCTTCGGGCTGGATTCGAGGCTCATGGCGGACGCGTTGATCGCGATGTGCGCCGGCCGCAATCATCCCGTGGAGAAGAAGGTGGTGCCGCACGTGCTGACGCGGAAATACGGCACGGGGATGGCGATGGGTTTTGTCGCGAAGGACGTGCGGATCGCAATGGAAACGGCGAGGTCCGTCGGCGCCTTCGCGCCGCTGGGCGAGCGCGTGTCGGAGCTGTGGTCGAAAGCGGCGGAGAAGCTCGGGCCCGGCCTGGACCAGGCCGAGATCGCGCGCTACTGGGAAGAGGCGAGCGGGGTCCGACTTTGAGAGATGAGGGATGAGGGATGAGGGATGAGGGGAGGCGTAGAATTCCCTCATCCGACTACCTGAAACCGGCATGGGAAACGACGACCTCCGCGCCGCTCCCCGCCGCATCGTGAAGGCGGCGTGCCCGCACGATTGCCCCGACACCTGCGCCATGGAGATCACGGTCGAGGACGGCGTGGCGGTCGAGGTACGCGGCGGCGCGATGCCGTTCACGGACGGGACGCTCTGCACCAAGGTCGCGCGCTATCTCGACCGCACCTATTCGAAGGAACGGTTGCTCCATCCGCTGCGGCGCGTCGGCGCAAAGGGCCCGGGGGGGCGCCTCGAGCGCATTTCTTGGGACGAGGCGCTGGACGAAATCTCAGCCCGCTTCAAGGCGATTGCGGCGGAGGATCCCCAGCAGATCCTCCCCTGCAGTTACGCGGGAACGATGGGGCTCGCGCAGTACATGTCGATGGACCGGCGCTTCTTCCACCGCCTGGGCGCAAGCCTCCTCGACCGCACGCTGTGCGCCTCCGCGGGCAAGGCCGGTGTCAAGATCACGCTGGGCGGGTCAGTGGGGATGGATCCCGAGTGCTTCGACGGCGCGCGGCTCATCCTCATCTGGGGCTCCAACCCGGTGGTCTCCAATCTGCACCTCTGGGCGCGCTGCCAGGAAGCGAAGCGCCGCGGCGCGCGGTTGATCGCGATCGACCCCTGGCGCAGCCAGACCGCCGAGAAATGCCACCAGCACATCCGGCCGCTGCCCGGCACCGACGCTGCGCTCGCGCTCGGCATGATGCACGTGATCATCGGCGAGGGGCGGATCGACCGCGACTATGTCGAGCGGCATACGCTGGGCTTTGAGCAGCTCAGAGAGCGCGTCCGGCAGTATCCGCCGGAGAAAGTCGCGCGCATCTGCGGCGTGAGCGCGGACGAGGTCGTGAACCTCGCGCGCGAGTACGCAGCGATCCGGCCGGCGGCGATCCGCGTCAACTACGGGCTGCAGCGCCACGCCGGCGGCGGCATGGCGGTGCGGACGATTGCCTGCCTGCCGGCGCTCGTCGGCGCATGGCGGCATGCGGCGGGCGGTGTCGTGCTGAGCACCTCCGACTTCCCCACGCTGGACCACAAGACGCTCGAGCGGCCCGATTTGATCCGCGGCAGGCCGCGCACGATCAACCAGGCCGCGCTCGGCGATGCGCTCACCTCCGCGCGACCCCCGGTTAAGGCGATCTACGTCTACAACAACAATCCGGTCGCGGTGTGCCCGGACTCTAGCAAGGTCATCGCCGGATTCTCGCGGCCGGATCTCTTCGCCGTGGTTCACGACATCTTCATGACGGATACGGCGGATTACGCGGATATCGTGCTGCCGGCGACGACCCAGCTCGAGCATTACGACGTGCACAAGTCGTATGGGCACCTCTACGTGCTGGCGAACAACCCGGCGATCGCGCCGGTTGGCGAGGCGAAGCCCAATAGCGAGGTATTCCGGCTGCTTGCGAAAAAGATGGGCTTCACGGAGGCGTGCTTCGACGACACCGACGAGGACCTGTGCCGGCAGGCCCTTGGCTCGGGCGCGCCGCGCATGCGCGGCATCGAGTGGGACTCGCTGAAAGAGCGGGGCTGGCAGCGGCTCGCAGTGCCCGAGGTCTACGCGCCGTTCGCCGAGGGCGGCTTCCTCACGCCGTCGGGCAAATGCGAGTTCTACAGCGAGACGGCGGCAAGAATGGGGCTCGATCCGCTGCCGAATTACACGCCCCCGCGCGAGAACGTCCACTCGGCGCCGGAGCTGGCGCGCCGCTATCCGCTTGCGTTCATCTCGCCGCCGAACCGCGATTTCCTGAATTCGAGCTTCGCGAATCTCCCGTTTGCGCTCGCGTCCGCGAAGGAGCCGCGGCTCTATGCCCATCCCGACGATGCGCTCGCGCGCGGCATCGCGAGCGGTGACCGAGTGCGGGTGTTCAACGACCGCGGCTCCTACACCCTGAAGGCCGTGGTCTCCGACCGCACCCGGCCGGGTGTCGTCGTCGCGCCCTCGGTCTGGTGGAAGAAGCTCTCGCCGGACGGCCGCAACGCGAATGACCTCACGTCGCAGGCGCTTGCCGACTTGGGTGGCGCCGCGACCTACTACGACTGCCTGGTCGAAGTCGCAAGAAACTGACTGCGGAGAACAGGAACGATGGCGCAACAACAACAGAAAACAAGAATCGTGATGGGCACTGCGACACCGGGAGGCGGGTTTCCGGCGTACGGCTGGCCGTATGCCGAGGTCCTCAACCAGACCGATTCGACGCTCGCGATCGAGCCGATCAATACCAAGGGCAGCAACGAGAACGTCGTGGCGCTCGAGGAAGGCAAGCTCGACCTCGGACTCGTCACCGGCGAAGTCACCTACGAGGCGATCAGCGGGCTGGGCCGGCCCAAGGCGAAGAATCTCCGCATCATCAATGCAACCTATTCGCAGGCCGGGATGTTCATGGTGAAGGCCGACAGCCCTTACCGCAGCATCGCCGATCTCAAAGGCAAGTCCGTTGCCTGGGGCGCGGCGAGCTCCGGCTTCGTCGTGCTCGCCCGCTACGTGATGGACGGTCTCGGGCTCGACATGAAGCAGGATTTCGACGCGCACCTGCTGGAAAAAGCCGGCGACGGCCCGCCCATGGTGCTCGACGGGCGCGCGGCGGCGATGTGGGGCGGCGGGGTCGGCTGGCCGCCGTTCATGGCGATCGCGAAGGGTCCGGCCGGCGGGCGGTTTGTTGCGCCGAGCGCGGACGAAATCAAGCGTATCCAGGCGAAGCACGCGTTTCTCAAGCAGACGACGATGCCCGCCGGGACCTACCCGGGCCAGGCCGGCCCGGTCAATTCAGTGGGCTCGTGGCCGTTCGTGCTGGCGCGCGCCTCGCTCCCGGACGACGTTGCCTACCGGCTGGCAAAGGCGCTGCACGCGGGTCACGCAACGCTCGCAAGAAAGCTCGACCAGGCCAGGGAGTCCACGCTGGCGAACACGCTCGCTGCCGCGCCGAGCCGCGATCTGATCCATCCCGGCGTCATCCGGTACATGCGCGAGATTGGTCTGCTGACGCAATTGATGCCGTGACGCAGTGACGCGCGGGGCGATCCGCGAGCCGCGCGCAGCCCCGCTAGAACCCGTACAGCTTGGCCGGATTGCGCACGAGGACCTGCTCGCGCAGCTGCGCGTCGGGAATCCAGTCGGCGATGACGTCGGCGAGATCGCCGTCGTTCGGCATCGCGCCCTTCAGCATCACATGCGGCCAGTCCGTTCCCCAGACGATGCGCTCGGGGTTCGCATCGAGCAGCGCTTTCGCGAACGGGACGGTGTCGGGGTAGGGAAGCGGCGCGCGGGTGATGCGATAGGGCCCGGTCAGCTTGACCCACGCCTTTCCGCTCGTCACCAGCCGCAGCAGCGCCTGGAACCCGGGGTCGTCCGCCCGCCTGCCGATATTCAGGTAGCCGAGGTGCCCGAGAACGATGTCGACGGGAAAGCCGGCAAACGCGCGGTCGAGGTCGGGAAACTCGTCTGCGTGCATCAGGAATTCCATGTGCCAGCCGAGCGGCGCAACGCGCTGCGCGAGCTTCTTCAGCGCTTCCATCGGCAGCGTTCCGGGCTTGCGGTCCTTGACATCGACGATATTGACGCGCAGCCCGCGCACGCCGGCGGCATCGAGCTTCTTCAATTCGGCATCGGACGCGTCGTCCGCGACGACCGCGACCCCGCGAATTCGTCCGCCCGCTGTCTTCATCGCTTCGAGCATCACCGAATTGTCGGTGCCGTAGACGCTCGGCTGCACCAGCACGGCGCGCTCGACGCCGAGCGTCGAGAGCATCTTCAGGTAATCGGGCAGCAGGCAGTCGGGCGGAGTGTAGACGCGCGCCGCGGAATACGCGTAGCGCGCCTTCGGCCCCATGATGTGCGCGTGGCAGTCGCACGCGCGGGGCGGGAGCGTGATTCTGGGCTTGCGGGGTTGAAAAGCCGGCGGCGCGCAGGCCGGCGCCTCGGCCCCCGACGGCATCACGCCGCCTTGGCCTGCGCCTGATCGAGGCCGGGCATATCGAAATTGAGCTTCCTCAGCCCGTCGATGACGTTCTTCGCCTGCGCGGCGGTGAGCTCGGTCAGTGGCGGGCGCACCGTCGCCCATTGCGGGTCCTTCGCGTAATGCGCGACGACGCACTTCAGCGCCGGAATCATCACGTACTGCCCGACGGTCTTGCGCACGACGTTCAACGCCTCCTGCTGCAGGTCGGCATCCGGCTTGCGCCACTCGTGGTAGAGCCTGTCGATCGCCGCAGGGTTCACGTTGGCGGTGGCGGAGATGCAGCCCGCGCCGCCGCTCTTCATGTTGGCGAACAGAAACGACTCGCTGCCGGCGAAGACATCGAAGCCGTCCTGTGCGAACTGATCAAGAAACTTCTTGGTATTGTTCCAGTCGCCCGAGCTGTCCTTCATGCCGGCGATGGCGGTCGGGTATTTCTTCAGCAGCCGCTCGACGAGGCCGGTGGTGATGCCGACCACCGCGACCGGCGGAATGTGGTAGAGGTAGACCCGCAGCCGCGCGTCGCCGACGCGCTCGATCACTTCCGAGAAGCTGCGGTACAGGCCGTCTTCGGAGATGTCCTTGTAGTAGAACGGCGGCAGCATCAGCACGCCCGCGCAGCCCGCCTTGACCGCATGCTCGGTCAGCCGCACCGTGTCGGTCAGCGCGCAGCAGCCGGTGCCCGGCATCATGCGCAGGGGGTCGACGTCGGAGGCGAGCAGCGCGTCGAGCAGCGCGATGCGCTCGTTGACCGAAAGCGAGTTTGCCTCGCTGTTGGTGCCGAATACCGCGAGTCCGCAGTTCTGGGTGAGCAGCCAACGGCAGTGCGCGATAAAGCGCGCGGGATCGGGGCTCAGATCCTTGCCGAAGGGGGTGACGACGGGAGAGAGCACTCCACGGATGCGTTGCGCTTGTTTCATGCATGACTCCTCAAGATCCAGGAAGCGTGGCGGCCGGAGCGGGCAGCGGGTGGTGACTCGGGCCGAGAATAGCACAGGGGCGTGATGCGAAAAAGACAAGAAAACCGCGCGCAGGTTCTCCGGGGGCAATATCGTGCTAATCTTTGCGATCTCGTCATGATCGCGCCTGTGCCCGTGCGAAACACGACTCGCGCATCACGCCGTTAGATCCGCTCCCCGACCAAGAATCCCAGCATGACGCAGTCTCCCGCCACCCTGAAGGTGCTCAGCGCCGGGGCCGTGAAGCGCGGCGTGGCGAGAATTGCCGCCGATTTCGAGCGCCAATCGGGGAACAAGGTCGCAGTCGAGTTTGCGACGGCGCCCGAGATCCGCCGGCGCGTCGCGGCAGGCGAGGCGGCCGATGTCCTCGTCGCGCCCCCCGCGGCGATGGACGAATTCCAGAAGCTGGGGAGGATCGTCGCCGAAAGCCGCGGCTTCGTGGGCCGCTCGCGCATGGGCGTCGTGGTGCACGCCCAGGCTCCGGTGCCCCCGCTCGGGGACACGGCGGCCTTCAAGCGGTCGCTCGCGGGCGCGAGCGCCGTGGTGCACAACAAGGCCTCCAGCGGCATCTATGCGGCAAAGCTCCTGGAAAAGCTCGGCTTGAAGGAGGCGCTGGGCTCCAAGATCGTCGTCGTCGAGACCGGGTCGGCGATCATGGAATACGTCGCGGCCCATCCCCCTTCGGCGATCGGCCTCGCGCAGATTTCCGAGATCATGGTGATGATCGACAAGGGCTGCGCGGTCAAGCTTGCCGCGCCGCTGCCTGACGAAATCCAGAACGTGACGAGCTACGACGCAGCCGCCACCCGGTCGAGCCAGGCGGCGGAGGCCGCGCGCAGGCTGGCGGCAAGCTTCACTTCCGACGCAGCGAAGAGGATTTTTTCCACAACGGGGATCAGCTAAGGATGGATACCATCGAACAGTCTTGGACAAGCCGGCGGAAACGGATCGCGGCGCTCGTATCAGGGGCGGCGCTGCTTCTGTCCGGCCATGGAGGCGTCGTTCCGGCGTCGGCCGCGGAAGCAGGAAAGAGCGCGTTGGGCCGCTATCCCGAGCGGGTCTATGTGCCCACCGCGGTCGGCAACAAGTTGCACGTCATCGATCCCAAGACCTTCAAGATCGTCGCCACCTACGACGTCGGCCAGGAGGCGCACCACGTGACGCCGTCCTGGGATCTCACGCGGCTCTACGTCACCAACACGAGGGGCGACACGCTGAGCGAGATCGACCCCCAGACCGGGAAGATCACGCGAACGATTCCCGTGATCGATCCCTATAACCTCTACTTCACGCCGGACGGGACGATGGCGATCGCCGTGGCTGAGCGCTTCAAGCGCCTGGATTTCCTCGACCCCGTGACCTGGAAGCTGATCAAGAGCGTGGACGTTCCATGGGCCGGCGTGGACCACCTGGCGTTTTCACGCGATGGCAGCTACCTCGTCGCGAGCTGCGAGTGGTCCGGCCGCATCGTCAAAGTGGACCTGAAGAAGCTCGAGCTCGTCGCGAACATGGCGCTCGGCAAGCTGCCGGTCGACGTCGTGCGCCCGCCGCGTCAAAATCTCATGTTCATCGCCGACCAGGGCGTCCACGGCGTGTTCGTGGTCGACCCCGACGCGTGGAAGATGATCGAGTTCATCCCCACGGGCCGCGGCGCGCACGGCATCCTGCTGAGCCACGACGAGACGAAGCTCTACGTCAGCAACCGCCTCGAGGGATCGATCGCGGTGATGGACATCGCCACCCGCAAGGTCGTCGCCAAGTGGAGCACCGGTGGCAGCCCGGACATGGGCCAGTTGTCGCCCGATGGCAGTCAGCTGTGGATCTCGAACCGTTACCACGCGTCAGTCATGGTCGTGGACACGGCGACCGGCCAGGTCGTCGCCCGGATACGGACGGAAGTGGGGCCGCACGGGATTACTTATTTCCCGACCTCCCGGGGCACGCGTTCGGTCGGCCACAACGGCGTGTACTTGCTTGACTGAGGTGCAATTGCGTTCGATTCACGCAATGCGACTTCCAATCGCGAAGGAGGGAACATGATTCGAGCCGCAATCATCGGCCTGGGCTGGTGGGGAAAGACGATCGTCGAGAGCGTGCAGGGCAAGAGCGAGAGCATCACATTCGTCGCCGCCAACACGCGCACCCGCGCCAAGGCGGAGGACTTCTGCCGCGACAAGAAAATCGAGCTGCGCAACGATCTCGACGCGATCCTGAAGGACCCGAAGATCGATGCGGTCGTCTATACCACGCCTCACAGCATGCACGAGGAGCACGTCAAGCGGGCGGCGCAGGCCGGCAAGCATGTCTGCATGGAGAAGCCCTTCACCCTCACCGCGGCAGCCGCCCGCTCGGCGATCGAGGCGGTCAAGAAGGCCGGCGTCGTGCTGGCCGTCGACTTCCAGCGGCGCTTTCACCCTTCCGTCGGCGAGATCCGCAAGCGCGTGCGCGACGGCAGCCTGGGGCCCATCTCGTTCTGCGTCGGTGAAGTGTCGACGCCGAGCGGGCTGGCGCTCCCCAAGGAATCCTGGCGTGTGAACCCCGAGGAGACACCGGCGGGCGCGATGACCGGCCTCGGCGTGCACCTGGTCGACGCATTCATCGACCTCTGCGGGGAGGTGGACGAGGTTTATTGCATCAACGCGCGCCGCGCGGCGCCGCTGGTCGACGACACGACGGTGTTCACGATGAAGCACAAGAACGGCGTGATCTCGACCAGCTACTGCACGCTGGCGAGCGCGGCGAGCTATTGCATCGCCGTGTTCGGCAAGAACGGCATCGCCGAGACGGCGCGCCCCAGCCTCGACATCTTCCGCTTCATGCCTGTCGCCGCGGGAGGGCCCCACGCAACTGCGCAGCCGCAGGTGATCGAAAACAAGGGCTTCAATCTGGTGAAGGCGGTCATGGAAGCGTTCGTGGCGGCGATCGAGGGCAAAGCGCCGTACCCGGTCACGCACGAACAGATCATTCATGGGGTGGCCGTCTTCGAGGCGATCGTGGCCTCGGCGAAATCCGGCAAGCCGGTCAAGGTGGCCTCCTCCCGGTGACGCAGTCGAGCTCCTGACTCGGGGGGGCCGCAGCTTGCAATACCGGGAAGTGAGCGAGATCCGCGACGGCATGCGGATCGACTGGGACGTACCGGTCGCGATGGAGGACGGCATCGTGCTGCGCGCCGACGTCTTCCGGCCGGTCGCTGACGGGCGCTTCCCGGTAATTCTCACCTATGGTCCGTACGGCAAGTGGCTGCATTTCGAGGACCTCTACACCACCCAGTGGCGCCGCATGTGCGAGGAGCACCCGGACGTTCCCGCCGGATCGACCAACCAGTACCAGAACTGGGAAGTCGTTGACCCGGAAAAGTGGGTGCCGGACGGATACGCGGTCGTGCGCGTGGACTCGCGCGGGGCGGGACGCTCGCCCGGCCTGCTCGATCTGTGGTCGCAGCGTGAAGCTAAGGACCTCGCCCATTGCGTCGAATGGGCGGCCGCGCAGCACTGGTCGAGCGGCAAGGTGGGGCTTAACGGCATCTCTTATTACGCGATGAACCAGTGGCAGGCGGCCGCGCTCGCGCCGCCCCACTTGACGGCGATTTGCGTCTGGGAAGGCGCGGCCGACTACTACCGCGACATGAGCCACCACGGCGGCATCTACTGCACGTTCGCCGACACCTGGTTTCCCAAGCAGGTCATCCCGGTGCAGCACGGGCAGGGCGCGAACGGCTATCGCAGTCGCGTGAATGGCGACTGGGTCTCCGGGCCCGTGACGCTGACCGCGGACGAGCTCCGCGCCGCGCGGCGTGACTTCGCCGCAGACTGCTACGCGAACCGGCTTGCGAGTGACGAGTACTGGCGCACGCGCATGCCGGACTGGTCCAGGGTCAGCGTGCCGCTGCTTTCGGCCGCGAACTGGGGCGGCCAGGGTCTGCACCCGCGCGGCAACTTCGAGGGCTTCGTGCGCGCCGCCTCGAAGGAAAAGTGGCTCGAGGTGCACGGCATCGAGCACTGGACCGAGTTCTACACGGATTACGGAGTGCGGATCCAGAAGCGATTCTTCGGGCATTTCCTGAAGGGAGAGAACACCGGCTGGTCGAGGCAGCCAAGGGTCACCCTGCAGGTGCGCCACCCGGGAGAGCGGTTCGTCGAACGTCACGAGAATGAGTGGCCGCTCGCGCGCACGCAGTGGACCAAGTTCTACCTCCATCCAGAAGGGCACTCGCTTGCGACCGATGCGCAGCGGGCCTCCGGCAAGGTGACCTATGGCGGGTTATCCGAGGGCGTGACCTTTCTCGGCGCGCCGCTCGAGCGCGAGACGGAGATTACCGGCCCGATTGCGGCGAAGCTCTGGGTTTCCTCGGCCACGGAGGACGCGGATCTTTTCCTCGTCGTGCGCGCTTTCGCGCCGGACATGAAGGAGGTGACGTTCATGGGCGCGCTCGACCCGCATACGCCGACCGCGCAAGGCTGGCTGCGGGCCTCGCACCGCAAGCTCGACCCGACGCTGTCGCTTCCCTACCGGCCTTACCACACGCACGACGACATCCAGAAGCTCGCGCCGGGAACGGTCTACGAGCTGGACGTCGAAATTTGGCCGACATGCATCGTGCTGCCCACGGGCTACCGCATCGGCTTGACCGTGCGCGGCCGCGACTACGAGTGGCCGGGCGGCGCGGTGCAGGGCCTGGGGAACTTGAACGCGGTGTTCACCGGGGTGGGGCCATTCCGACACGACGATCCCCGCGACCGGCCGGCCGCCGTTTTCGGGGGCGCGGTGACGCTTCACATGGGGCCGGAGTGCCCGGCGCACCTGCTGCTGCCGGTGATTCCGAGGAAATAGAAGGAGAAAGCGGCGCCGCTAGCCCGGTCGCCTGAATTCGAGGACGTCGAACCCGCTGTAGCGGTCACCGAGGTAGATGAGCCCGCGCTCGTCCACGTCCACGTCATTCGATTGCGGCGCGACCTTGCCTGGCGCGGGTTCGGGAACATAGAAGCCCACTTCCTCCGGGGCCGCGGGATCGGCGATGTCCACGATGCGCAGGCCCCCCGCGAACCACGCGCAGTAGACGAGCGTGTCGCCGCCTTTCATGTGCTCCTGGAACTGGTGCGCGCCGAAGCGCCCCGGCGCGGCGCGGCTCCATGGCGAGTCGAGCTCGCTCACTTCGTAGATCGAGAGCGGTTTCAGATTCTGCACATCCGTGATATCGAACACCCACAGGCAGCCGTGAGGGCGCCCGCGCCGCTTCGCCATCTCCTCGGCGCTGTGCGCGTGGTCTTCCTCGTCGATAGCGATCGCGATTTGCCTTCCATCCAGCGGCTTCGGCAGGCCCATGAATGTGTGCGACGGCTCGGGGAACGGTGGATGGTAGTTGTAGGCGCCGATCGTCCTGGGCTTGCGGATGTCCGCGACGTCGATGACCCGCACGCCGCCGTGCCAGCAGCCGGCGTAGAGGCGGTCGCCGACGCGCAGCGTGTGATGCAACCGGTGCTGGCGACCGGGCCAGCTCGGCTTCTCGCCGCCGGCGAGATGCTGCCCCGGCAGCCACCAGCGCGCGACTTCCACTGGCTTCGCCGGATTGCGGATGTCGTAGATCACGAGGATGTTCCCGATGTAGCCCGGCATCTCGGTCGAGATGTAGGCGTACCTCGCATCCATGTCGAAGCGGTGCACGCCGCGGCCGTGCGTCTTGTGGTGCGTGATGAGCTTCGGCTTCGTCCGGTCCGAGACATCGAAGAGCTTGAAGCCTCCCTGGTTGTAGGGCGTCTTCTCCATTGCCTCGACCGCCGGGATGTCGGATTCCTTGACGCCGATCTTTTCCGCGAGCTCCTTGTGGCTCGGGTCGCGCCCGAGGGCCGCGCGCAGCTGCGTGCGCAGCTTCGGCAGCTCGTCGGCCTTGCGCCCGATCGGGCTCATGTTCTGCTCGACGTTGACGATCATGACATCGCCGATGACGCGCGCCTTGTGGCTGTGCGAGCTCGGGTCGCCGACCGGGATCTGGGAGAGCAGCTTCGGCTTCTTCGGATCGGATACGTCGAGAATGCTGGTGCCGAGCGCTTCCTTGTTGGTGATGTGGCCCACGTAGGCGTACTTCCCGTCCACGTAGACCTGGCCGGCGCCGGGCAGGTCGAGGTGCGAAATCCGGGTGACGTTCTTCGTCAGCGAGGGAGCCGGCTGCGGTGCGTTCATGATCGGGTTCCTGTTGTGCAGGTGCGCTCGACGATTCTACACTAGGCGATCCACGCATCCGCTGGTCACGATGCGGACCTTGCCGAGGACAACATATGCGAACTCCGGCTCTTGCGTTTCTGGTGGCGGCATCCCTGGCGGCGCCTGCTCTTGCGCAGCCCTATCCATCGAAGACGGTGCGGCTGATCGCTCCGTTTGCGCCGGGCGGCGCGACCGACGTCCTCGCGCGGATCGTGGCGCAGAAGCTCGGCGAGCGCTGGGGTCAGTCGGTGATCGTCGACAACCGGCCGGGCGCGGGAGGCAACATCGGCGCGGAGCTGGCGGCGCGCTCCGCGCCGGACGGCTACACTCTGGTGGTCGCCGGCGCTCCGCATGCGATCAACATGACGCTCTACCGCAAGCTCACCTACGACCTGGCGAAAGACCTCGCCGGGCTCAACCGGATCGCCACCTATTCCAGCGCGCTCGTGGTGCATCCGGCACTCCCGGTGAAATCGGTGAAGGACCTGATCGAGCTCGCGAGGAAGCGCCCGGGCGAGCTCAATTTCGGCTCCGCCGGCCCCGGTTCGCCCAACCGCCTCGCGATCGAGCTCTTCATGACCATGGCCGGGGTGAAGATGGTGCATATCCCGTACAAGGGCGGATCGGGGCAGATGGTGAGCGAGCTGGTGGCGGGCCAGGTGCAGCTCGCCTCGATGGGCCTGCCGCCGTCGATCAGCTACATCAAGGCCGGGAGGCTGCGCGCGATCGCGGTGACCGGCGCGACGCGCTCGCCGCTCATGCCCGAGGTGCCGACCGTGAGTGAAGCCGGCTTGCCCGGATACGAGGTCACTTCGTGGTATGGCGTCTTCGCACCGGCCGCGGTGCCGAAGAACCTGGTGACGAGGCTGAATGGAGACATCGCGGCAGTACTCGGCACGGCGGACATGAAGCAGCGGCTCGAGAAGCTGGGAGCGGAGCCCGCGCCGCAATCGCCCGAAGCGTTCGCGGGGTTCGTCCAGGCGGAAATTTCGAAATGGGCAAAAGTGGTCAGGGAATCAGGCGCGACGGTCGACTAGGGCGCGGTTCCCCATCAGGAGAATCCCCATGAATGCACCGAGCAGGCCTGCGCAGGCCGTCCGCGACGGCGCGGGCGTCATCGTCGATTACCTGATCCGGGAGAAAGTGCCGTACATCTTCGGGCTGTGCGGGCACGGCAACATCGGGTTCATCGACGCGCTGCTTGCGCGCAGGGACGAGATCAAGACGGTTTCCGTGCATCATGAAAGCGCCGCGGGCTTTATGGCCGACGTGTACTACCGCGTGTCGGGCCAGCCCACGGCAACATTTACTTCCTGCGGGCCCGGATCGGCCAACCTGCCGATTGCCCTCGCCAACTCGTTCTTTGACTCCGTGCCGTTCTTCGCGGTGACGGGCAACGTGCCGACTTCCCAGTTCAACCGCGGCGCGTTCCAGGAAACCTACCGGCACTACCAGGCGGATTTCCCGTCGACAGTGCGCGCCTATTGCAAGCGCGTGTTTCAGCCCACGACTGCCGCGCAGTTGCCGGTTTTCGTGCGCCAGGCCTGGAAAACGATGGTGACCGGCCGCCCCGGTCCGGTGGTGCTCGACGTCCCGTTCGACATGTTCAACGAGCCGATCCCGGAGGAGACGCCGCGGCCCGAAGACTGGAACGCCAATATTTCCTGCCGCTGCGGCGCCGATCCGGAAGGGGTCTCCAAGGCCGCGGACATGCTGATGAAGGCGCAGCGCCCGGTCATCCTCGTCGGGCAAGGCGTGCGGTACGGCGGCGCGACGAAGGAATTGCGCGCGCTCGCGGAGAAACTCCGGATCCCGGTCGCCATGTCCGCGAGCGGGATTGGCGCGATCGACAGCACCCATCCTTTGGCGCTGGGTCTCGTCGCGCGCAACGGGCCCTACCAGGCGAACCATGCCGCGCGGCAGGCCGACGTGCTGCTCGCGCTCGGCGTGCGCTTCGACGACCGCACGTCGAGCTCCTGGATACCGGGCTTCTCGTTCACGATCCCGCCGACCAAGCTGATCCACGTCGATATCGATCCTGACGAAATCGCGCGGAATTACCCGGTTGCGCTCGGCCTGATGGCGGACGTGCGCACATTTCTGCGGCAGCTCCTTGCCGAGATCGACGCGCGCCTTGGCCATGGCCAGATGCCTGCGGAGCGTGGCGCTTGGCTCGACGCGATCGCGAGCTATCGCAAGGAGTGGGAGGACTTCATCGCTCCCGGCTTCAAGGCGGATGCCACGCCGATCCCCCCGCAGCGCGCTGCGCACGAGATCGACCGCGTCCTCCCGGAGGATGCCATCCTCGTGAGCGACATTGGCGTGCACCACAACTGGCTCATTCAGTTCTGCAAGCCGCGGCGCCCAGATTCCCTGATCGGCTCGATGGGCTTCGGCCCGATGGGTTTTGGCGTGGCCGGCGCGTTGGGCGCGAAGCTCGCAGCCCCGCAGCGGCCGTGCGTCGCGGTGGTCGGCGACGGCGCGTTTCTCATGCACGCCAACGTCCTGGGGACGGCCTATGAGTACCAGATACCTGTCGTCTATCTGATATGGAACAACTACGCTTACGGCTCGATCCGGGGCCTGCAGCGCGGCTATCTCGGCGGGCGCGAGCTGGCCACCGATTTCAAGCACCCCGGCACCGGCAAGCCCTATAACCCGGATTTTGCGGCGATGGCGCGCGCTGCGGGTATTGCCGGTGTGAGTGTCGAGCGCGCAGCCGATCTTGCGGACGCCGTGCGAGAAGGCATCGCAAAGGGCAAGCCGTGCGTGATCGACGCCAATATCGACGGCGACCTGAATCCTTCCGGCGCCGGCGTCTGGGAGCTGCCGGGCATGGGCCGCAGCAAGCCGGGCATCGGCAAGCAGTACGTTCCAAAAGGCTAGGAAAAGGGCCACTCCATGGCGCGATCCCGGTTGCGGCCGGACGACCTGCGCAGCCATCGCTGGTTCGGCGGGGCCGATCTGAGCTCGCAGGGCCATCGTTCGCGCGCGATGCAGATGGGCTACGCGCGCGCCGACTTCGCGGGCAAGCCCGTGATCGGAATCGTCAACACCTGGAGCGAACTTCAGCCGTGCCACGCGCATTTCCGCACGCGCGCCGAGGAAGTGAAGCGCGGCGTGTGGCAAGCGGGCGGATTCCCCGTGGAGCTGCCGGTGATGGCGGTGAGCGAGCCGTTCCAGAAGCCAAGCAGCATGCTCTACCGCAACTTCCTCGCGATGGAGACCGAGGAAATGTTGCGCTCGCACCCGGTGGACGGGGCGGTGCTGATGGGCGGCTGCGACAAGACGACGCCCGCGCTCGTCATGGGCGCGACTTCGATGGGGCTGCCGTTTATCTACATGCCGGCGGGACCGATGCTGCGCGGGAACTGGCACGGCGAGCAGCTCGGCTCCGGCACCGACCGCTGGAGGTATTGGGCGGAACTGCGCGCCGGCAAGATCACCGAGGACGACTGGCGCGAGGTCGAGGAGGGCATCGCCCGCTCGTATGGTCACTGCATGACGATGGGCACTGCATCGACCATGACCTCGGCGGCGGAGACGCTGGGACTCACGTTGCCCGGCGCGGCTTCGATTCCCGCTGCGGACTCGGGTCACCCGCGCATGGCGACCGAGACCGGGCGGCGCATCGTCGAAATGGTGTGGGAGAACCTCCGACCATCGGAAATCCTGACACCCGCGGCATTCGACAACGCGATCACGATGGTGCATGCGCTCTCCGGCTCGACCAACGCGCTGATCCATCTCATTGCGATGGCGGGGCGCGCCGGGATCGAGCTGAAGCTCGAGCGCTTCGACGAGATCGCGCGGCGCGTGCCGGTGCTCGCCAACCTGCGGCCCGCCGGAAAGTACCTGATGGAGGACTTCTACTATGCGGGAGGCTTGCGCGCCCTGCTGAACGAGATCACGCCGCTGCTCAACGGCAGTTGCCTCACGGCAAACGGCAGGACGCTGGGCGAGAACGTCGCCGGCGCGCAGATCTACAACACCGACGTCATTCGCACGCGGGAGAAGGCGCTGTCGCAGACGGGGGGATTGGCTGTCTTGCGCGGGAACCTTGCGCCCGGCGGGGCGGTGATCAAGCCGCTCGCGGCGGAGTCGCGGCTCCTCAAGCACACGGGGCCCGCCGTAGTGTTCAGCGATTATCCCGACCTGCGGGCGCGCATTGATGCGGACGACCTCAAGGTGGACGAAAACTCCGTGCTGGTGATGCAGAACGCCGGTCCGCTCGGCGCGCCGGGCATGCCCGAGTGGGGCCAGCTGCCGATTCCGAAGAAGCTCCTGAAGCGCGGTGTGCGCGACATGGTGCGGATATCGGATGCGCGCATGAGCGGCACTTCCTACGGCACCTGCGTGCTGCACGTGTCACCCGAGGCCTTCGTCGGCGGGCCGCTCGCGCTGGTGCGCGACGGCGATCTCATCGAGCTCGACGTCGCGGCGCGCAAGCTCGAGCTCAAGGTGGGTGCGGAGGAGCTGGCGCAGCGGCGCGCGGCGTGGAAGCCGCGCGCCCCGCATTACGCGCGCGGCTATGGAGCGGTATTCTCGCAGCATGTCACCCAGGCGGACAAAGGCTGCGACTTCGACTTCCTGCACCACGGCGCGCCCACGCCCGATCCCGATACGCATCACTGAAAGGTTGGTGTGATTCATGGACTTGCCAGTCAACAGGTTCAAGCGCGCGCTGAAGGAAGGCAAGCCGCAAATCGGCATGTGGTCGAGCCTGTCGAGCCATATCGTTGCCGAGATCCTCGCGCATGCGGGCTTCGACTGGGTGCTGCTCGATACCGAGCACTCGCCGAACGAGCTGCCGATGGTGCAATCGCAGCTGCAGGCGATGACAGGAGGGACCGCCACGCCAGTCGTGCGCCCCGCTTGGAACGACATGGTGCTCATCAAGCGCTACCTCGACATCGGCGCGCAATCGCTTCTGCTCCCTTATGTCCAGTCGGCGGAGGAAGCGAAGAACGCGGTGCGCTTCACGCGCTACCCGCGGGACGGCGTGCGCGGGGTCGCGGGCTCGACCCGCGCTGCGGGCTATGGCCGGACCAGGGATTACATGAGGCGCGCTCACGAAGAGATCTGCGTGCTGGTGCAGGCCGAGACTCGGCAGGCGCTCAAGAACCTGGAAGAAATCGCGGCGGTGGAGGGCGTGGACGGCGTATTCATCGGGCCCAACGATCTCGCTGCCGACCTCGGCTATCTCGGCAACTGGCAGCATCCCGAGGTCTGGAAGGCCATGGAAGACGCGGCAAAGCGCATCCGCAGAGCGGGCAAGGCGCCCGGCATCCTGGTGGGCGAGTCGGACGGCCGCCGCTGCCTCGATGCGGGATTTGTTTTTGTCGCGGTCGGCGCCGATACCGGCATGCTCGTGCGCGGCACGGATGCCCTCGCCGCCAAGTTCAAGTGACCCGCGACACGTGACCAGTCACGCAACCGGCAAAGAAGAAAATGGCGCAGGCAATCGACGTCCGCAACATCTCCTACCAGTATGAGACCGCCGCCGGACCGCTGCTGGCGGTGAAAGACGTCAGCTTCAACGTGGCGCCCGCAGAGTTTCTGTGCGTGCTCGGCCCGTCCGGCTGCGGCAAGACGACCATCCTGAACATGCTCGCGGGCTTTCTCGCGCCGTCGCGTGGCGAAATCCTGATCGACGGCCAGGCGATCAGCGGACAAGGCCACAACCGCGGCGTCGTGTTCCAGGATTTCGCGCAGCTCTTCCCGTGGCGCACCGCGCGGCGCAACGTCGAGTTCGGCCTGGAAATGCGTGGAGCTGCGAAAGGAGAACGACGCGAGACGGCGCTGCAGTTCCTCAGGCTGGTGAAGCTCGAGAGATTCGCGGACATTTACCCGCACCAGCTCTCCGGCGGCATGCAGCAGCGGGTCGCGATAGCCCGCGCGCTCGCCTATAACCCGGGCGTGCTGCTGATGGACGAGCCGTTCGCGGCGCTCGATGCGATGACGCGGGACGACATGCAGAAGCAATTGACCGAGGTCTGGCAGGAGACCCGGAAGACCATCGTCTACATCACCCACAATGTGGCCGAGGCGGTCTATCTCGCGGACCAGCTGCTCGTCATGGCGCCGCATCCCGGAACGATCAAGGCGAGAATCCGCCTGGATTTGCCGCGGCCTCGCGATCCCCTGAGCGCGGATTTCGTCGCGATGCAGAGGCGGGTGCTGGCGGATCTCTCTCATTGAAGCCAGGCCGGCGCGGATTGCGCCCGTCGCGGTGCCGCCGCTCGGGTTGACACGCCGGAACGGGACTAATAGATTTTCAACGTTTTGCTTCGAATGACTCCGTGCCCGCACGGTGCCGAACGAGCCCACCCAACCAATAACAGGAGGATCACATGGACCACAATCGCATTTCCCGCCGTAACATGCTGCGCCTGCTGGGCGGATCGGCCCTTGCGGCGGCACTGCCGGGACAGCTCGCGCGCGCGCAGGGTGGACCGCTGCGGTTCGGCATCCAGACCACGATCTGGGGGGCGGTGGCGATCATCGCCGAGGCCGAGAAGACATTCGAGAAGGCCGGCGCGAACGTCGTCGTCGAAAAATTCGGTTCGGGTGCCCAGGCGCGCGACGCCATGATCGCAGGCCACATCGACGTCGTTTCCATCGGCGCGCCGCCCTTCCTGCTCGGCGTTGCCAAGAGCAACCTGGTCGCGATCGGTATTTCCTGCTACGCCGGCGGGACGCTGTCCCTGGTGGCGAGCAAGAAATCCGGCATCAAGAGCGTGAAGGACCTGAGAGGCAAGAAGATCGCGTCCCAGCTCGGATCCGCGACCGACAACGGGTTCCAGAACAAGATCATGCCGGCGTATGGCATGAAGAAAGGCGATTACCAGGTCATCAACACCAAGTTTGCCGAGCATGTGTCGGCCCTGGCCAGCGGATCGGTCGATGCCTTCGCGGGGGTCGAGCCCTTTCCCTCGGTCGCGGAAGTGGAGGGCATCGGGACGATCCTGACGGACTACCGCAAGTACGACATCGTGCCGGTGATACTCGCGACCAATCATGACGTGCTGGCCAAGCGCGAGGCCGATCTCGTCAAGTTCATACGTGGCTGGGTCATGGCGGCGGACATCTACCGCAAGAACCCCAAGAGAGCGGTCACGATCGTCGGCGATTTCTTCCGGGGCCGCGGCCAGAAGATGAACGACGACGTCTTCCGCCTGGCAATGCGCCGCATGGACGTGACGACGAGCTATCGTCCGGAGCTGAAGAAATACATGACTGAGCTGGGCGAGCTGCTGGTCAAGCAGAAGCGGCTCGATGCGGTGCCCAACATCGACCGCGCGCTCGACCAGCGGGTCCTGAAGAAGATCGCCTGATGCGCGGCCGCGCGCCTGGTCGCGCTGGGTAGTTCGGCGTGAAGCATTTCGCGCGGGAGGCGCTCGTCACGAGCGCCCCCTTCCTCCTGCTTGCGGCAGCGTGGGAAGCGGTGGCGATCGCCGGAATATTCCCGGAAAAGCTGTTCCCTTCGCTGGAAACGGTGTTCGACACCCTGGTCTCGCTCGCTCTCAGCGGAATCCTCTGGGGACATGTCGCAGGCACGATCGTGCGCCTGGCGCTCGGCTTCCTGATTGCCGCCGCCGTCGGGGTCGTCGCCGGCGTGCTGATGGGCCGCTTCCAGGTGGTCGAGGAGCTGTTCCTGCCCGCAGTCAGCTTCGCGTACCCGATTCCCGGCCTGGCCTATGCACCCTTGTTCGTGCTGTGGTTCGGCCTGGGCGATCTGCCGGCAGTTCTGCTCGTCGGGGCGGCATCCTGCTTCGTCATCATTCTCAATTCCTGGAAGGGAGTGAAGGCCGTGCGGCCGTTGTGGCTGCGCGCCGCGGAGGTAATGGGTGCGAACGAGCGCCAGATGTTCTGGAAGGTCATGGTGCCCGCGGCGCTGCCCTACATCCTCAACGGGCTGAGGCTCGGGCTCGCGCAAGCGTGGCGCATTCTCGTCATCATTGAGATGCTGATGGCGGTCGAGCGCGGGCTGGGCTGGATGATCTTCGGCGCCCGGGAGTTCCTGAATACGGACGTGATGCTGTGCGGGGTCCTCGTCATCGGGATCGTGGGGCTCCTGCTCGAGAAGCAGGTCTTCGAGCGGATCGAGCGCTACACGGTCGTGCGCTGGGGGATGCTCACGGCATGAGCTCCGCGCTCCTATCGCGATCGTTCTGGCGCGGCGTCGCGGGGCTGGTGCTGCTGTTGCTGCTATGGGAGTTGTTCGCGCGCAGCGGCCTCTTCACCCAGGCGCTCACGCCGCCGCTGTCCCGCATCGCGAAAGTGGCCTGGCGCATCCTGCTCGACGGGTCCCTCCTCACGAATTCAGCGTACACGCTGACTCGCGTGCTGGCCGGGTTGCTGCTCGCCTGCCTGGTAGGGATACCGATCGGCATACTCATGGGGCGGTTTCGGGCGGTGGAGCGGTTCTTCCTGCCGCTCGTGAGCGTGGCCATGCCCATTCCGTCGCTCGCGTGGGTGCCGCTGTTCATCCTGTGGTTCGGTATCGGCGAGGTGACGACGCTGCTCGTGGTGGGCTATGCGGCGACCTTCCCGGTCATCTACAACGTGTGGACCGGCGTGCGCGCGGTGAATCCGCTGTGGATGCGATCGGCGCTCGCCATGGGCGCGGATCACAAGCAGCTCTTCCGCAGCGTGGTGCTTCCCGGCGCGTCGCCGTACGTGTTCACCGGCATACGGCTGGCCTTCGGGCGCGCGTGGATCGCGGTCATCGGAGGGGAGATGCTCGCCAATCCGGCTGCAGGCCTGGGCCGGGCGATCTTCGACGCGCGGGAATTCCTCGATTCGGAGGTCATGCTGGCCTCTATTTTCGCGATCGGGGTCGTCGGCATCGCGTTCGAGCGGCTCGCGTTCCAGTTCGTCGAAACCCGCACCGTCGCGCGCTGGGGGATGGTCGCCGCCGCGGGCGGCCGCAGGTAACGGCACCTCCGCACCTCGATGCGACTGTCTGCGCGGCGATATAATCGCGCGAGCATTTTCCTGGCGGGGAACTGATGGACGGCACTGCCGTCGTCACCGGAGCGAGCTCGGGCATCGGGGAAGCTATTGCGCGGCACCTGCTCGACAGCGGCTGCGCAGTCGTCACCCTGCAGAGGCGGCCGCCGCGCTTCGTGCATGAGCGGCTGCTGTATCGCGCCGTGGATCTCGCCGATGCCGCAGCCACGCGCAAGGCCGCGCACGAGGTCGCCGCGCGCCATGACGTCCGCTACCTGGTAAACAATGCCGGGGTCAATCGTCCGGGAACGCTGGAGCAGGCTACAGCCGAGGACCTCGATTACGCGATGGCTGTCAACGTGCGGGCGGCGATGATACTGATCCAGGCGTTCGTGCCGGGCATGCGCGCGGCGGGACTGGGCCGCGTCGTGAACATCTCGTCGCGCGCGGCGATGGGCAAGACCGGCCGCACGGTGTACTCGGCGGCCAAGGCCGGCCTGATTGGCATGACGCGCACATTGAGCCTGGAGCTCGCCGCGGACGGCATCACCGTCAACGCGGTTGCGCCCGGTCCGGTCGCTACGGAACTGTTCGATCGTGGCCACCCGCCCGGGGGCGACAAGCGCCGGCGCGTGATCGACGGCATTCCGGTGAGGCGGGTCGGCACGCCAGATGACGTTGCGCGGGCGGTGGCGTTCCTGCTTTCACCGGAGAGCGGCTATATCACAGGCCAGACGTTGTTCGTCTGCGGCGGCACCAGCGTAAGCGGCACGGGCGGGGACTAACGGGCGCAGCGAGGCGGCGGAAGCAGTGTCGGAGGCAGGTAACGGACGATCTGCGTGGTCCCGGCGGCGGCCAACCATTGATGCAGTGCCGAAAAAAAGCCGCGAAATAAGCCCGAAAGTTTGACAACACGCGGAAAACAAACAATAATGCCCGGTTTCGTTCGGAGGGGTTCCCGAGCGGTCAAAGGGGGCAGACTGTAAATCTGTTGGCTTACGCCTTCGAAGGTTCGAATCCTTCCCCCTCCACCACCAAGATTCGCGGGTAAGCAGGGCCCAAGGATACTCGACACCGTGTTGTTGGATCAGGCGGGTGTAGCTCAATGGTAGAGCAGAAGCCTTCCAAGCTTACGACGAGGGTTCGATTCCCTTCACCCGCTCCAACCATCTGGACACATCGGGCAGGACTGGCGGCAAGAGCGCAGGCAGGCGAAGACTTGAAGCGGCAAGCCCATGTAGCTCAGTGGTAGAGCACTCCCTTGGTAAGGGAGAGGTCGCGCGTTCAATCCGCGCCGTGGGCACCAGAATTCGCCACTTGGCGGATTCTGGAATTGGCAACAAGATTTTTTGCGGGCGCCTTGATGAAACGTTGGGGTGGCTCGGGCGGTAGCGGTTGCAGTGGTAGTCAACTGGCGATGACGGAGCAAGAAAATGGCCAAGAGCAAGTTTGAGCGCACCAAGCCGCACGTGAACGTGGGGACGATTGGGCACGTGGATCATGGGAAGACCACGCTGACGGCGGCGATGACGATGATTTTGTCGAAGAAGTTTGGCGGTGAGGTGAAGACCTAC
>DATBKZ010000124.1:0-7725 GCA_036555615.1 Burkholderiales bacterium
GCCAATTTTCTCGCATAACGAGGAACATTAGATGAAAGCTCTGCTCGATTTGTTCAAGCAGGTCACGCAGGAAGAAGAGTTTGACGCGATCAAGATCGGGCTGGCGTCGCCCGAGAAGATCCGCTCGTGGTCGTACGGCGAAGTGAAGAAGCCGGAAACCATCAATTACCGAACGTTCAAGCCCGAGCGCGACGGTCTGTTCTGCGCCAAGATCTTCGGGCCGGTGAAGGACTACGAGTGCCTGTGCGGCAAGTACAAGCGCCTGAAGCACCGCGGCGTCATTTGCGAGAAATGCGGCGTCGAGGTAACGCTGTCGAAGGTGCGCCGCGAGCGCATGGGGCACATCGAGCTGGCGAGCCCGGTCGCGCACATCTGGTTCCTGAAGAGCCTGCCTTCGCGTATGGGCATGGTGCTCGACATGACGCTGCGCGACATCGAGCGCGCGCTTTACTTCGAGGCATATGTCGTGATCGACCCCGGCATGACGCCCCTGAAGCGCGCCCAGCTGATGACCGAGGACGACTACCTCGCCAAGGTCGAGGAGTTCGGCGATGACTTCACCGCGATGATGGGCGCGGAGGGCATCCGCGAGCTGCTGCGCAGCCTCGACCTGCGGCGCGAGATCGACACGCTGCGCGAAGAGCTCGCCGCCACCAGCTCCGACACCAAGATCAAGAAGATCGCCAAGCGGCTGAAGGTGCTGGAAGCGTTCCACAAGTCGGGGATCAAGCCGGAATGGATGATCCTGGAGGTGCTGCCGGTGCTGCCGCCGGAGCTGCGGCCCCTGGTGCCGCTCGACGGCGGGCGCTTCGCGACCTCGGATCTGAACGACCTCTACCGGCGCGTCATCAACCGCAACAACCGCCTGAAGCGGCTGCTCGAGCTGAAGGCGCCCGAGATCATCGTGCGGAACGAGAAACGCATGCTTCAGGAGGCGGTCGACTCGCTGCTCGACAACGGACGGCGCGGCAAGGCGATGACCGGCGCCAACAAGCGGCCGTTGAAGTCGCTCGCCGACATGATCAAGGGCAAGAGCGGGCGCTTCCGGCAGAACCTGCTCGGCAAGCGCGTCGACTATTCCGGCCGCTCCGTGATCGTGGTGGGGCCGCAGCTGAAGCTGCACCAGTGCGGGCTCCCCAAGCTGATGGCACTGGAGCTCTTCAAGCCCTATATCTTCCACAAGCTCGAAGTCATGGGGCTCGCGACCACGATCAAGGCCGCGAAGCGCATGGTCGAGGACCAGGAAGCGATCGTCTGGGACATCCTCGAGGAAGTGATCCGCGAGCATCCCGTGATGCTGAACCGCGCGCCCACGCTGCACCGCCTCGGCATCCAGGCCTTCGAGCCTGTATTGATCGAGGGCAAGGCAATCCAGCTGCACCCCCTGGTGTGCGCGGCGTTCAACGCCGACTTCGACGGCGACCAGATGGCAGTGCACGTGCCGCTGTCGCTCGAGGCGCAGATGGAGGCGCGCACGCTCATGCTTTCCTCCAACAATATCCTCTCGCCTGCCAACGGCGAGCCGATCATCGTACCCTCGCAGGACATCGTGCTCGGGCTGTATTACATCACGCGCGAGAAAGTGGGCGCGCGCGGCGAAGGCTCGGTCTTCACCAATGTCTCCGAGGTTTCGCGCGCGTATGACACCGGCCAGGCCGAGGTCAACGCCCGCATCACGGTGCGCATCAAGGAAATCGAGATCGACGCCGACGGCGAGAAGCGCGAGAAGATCGTCCGTCATGAAACCACTGTCGGTCGGGCACTGCTCTCCGATATTCTGCCGGCAGGCCTGCCGTTCGAGCTCATCAACAAGCCGCTCAAGAAGAAGGAGATCTCGCGGCTCATCAACGCGGCCTTCCGCCGCTGCGGGCTGCGCGAGACGGTCATCTTTGCGGACAAGCTGATGTACTCCGGCTTCGGCATGGCGACGAAGGCCGGGCTCTCTATCGCGGTGGACGACATGCTGATCCCGAATCAGAAGCACGAGATCATCGCGGACGCCGAGAAGGAAGTGCAGGAAATCGAGAAGCAGTACACCTCCGGCCTGGTGACCCAGGGCGAGCGCTACAACAAGGTGGTCGACATCTGGGGGCGTGCCGGAGACCTGGTGGCCAAGGCAATGATGGAGCAGCTCGGGGTCGAGGAGGTGATGGACTGGGACGCCAAGAAGCACGAGTGGCACCCGCGCAAGGACAAGAAGGGCCAGCCGGTGATGCAGGAGTCGCTCAATTCCATCTACATGATGGCGGACTCCGGCGCGCGCGGCTCCGCCGCCCAGATCCGCCAGCTTGCCGGCATGCGCGGGCTGATGGCGAAGCCGGACGGCTCGATCATCGAGACGCCGATCACGGCGAACTTCCGCGAGGGCCTGAACGTGCTGCAGTACTTCATCTCGACGCACGGCGCGCGCAAGGGCCTTGCGGATACGGCGCTGAAGACTGCCAACTCGGGATATCTCACGCGGCGGCTGGTGGATGTTACCCAGGACCTGGTGGTGACCGAGGACGATTGCGGAACCTCCCAGGGCGTGTCGATGAAGGCGTTGATCGAGGGCGGTGAAGTCGTCGAAAGCCTGCGCGAGCGCATTCTCGGGCGCGTCTGCGCGACCGATGTGGTCAATCCGGAGAGCGGCAAGGTCATCCATCCGGCCAACACGCTGCTCGACGAGGACGCGGTGGAGGCGGTCGAGGCGGCCGGCATCGATGAGGTCAAGGTGCGCACGCCGCTCACCTGCGACACCCGCTACGGGCTGTGCGCCAAGTGCTACGGACGCGATCTCGGACGAGGCTCACCGGTGAACGTCGGCGAGGCGGTGGGCGTCATCGCCGCGCAGTCGATCGGCGAGCCGGGGACCCAGCTCACCATGCGCACTTTCCACATCGGCGGCGCGGCCTCGCGCACCGCGGTCGTGAGCCAGATCGAGAGCAAGTCGAACGGGGTCATGCGCTACAGCGCGGGCATGCGCTACGTCACCAACTTGCGCGGCGAGCTCGTCGCGATCTCGCGCAACGGCGAGGTCGTGATCCATGACGAGGGCGGCCGCGAGCGCGAGCGCCACAAGGTGCCCTACGGGGCGACGCTGCTCGGGCGCGACGGCGAGGCGGTCAAGGCCGGGCAGGTGCTCGCGACCTGGGACCCGCACACGCGCCCGATCATCACGGAGTACGCTGGCCGCATCAAGTTCGAGAACGTGGAGGAGGGCGCGACGGTTGCGAGGCAGATCGACGAGGTGACGGGTCTGTCGACCCTGGTAGTGGTCGATCCCAAGCGCCGCGGCGGCGCGGCGGCAAAGGGGCTGCGCCCGCAGGTGAAGCTCCTCGACGAGGCGGGCCACGAGATCAAAATGGCGGGCTCCGAGCAGCCGGTCAACATTACCTTCCAGATTGGCTCGATCATCACGGTGCGCGACGGCCAAGAGGTGGGCGTGGGCGAAGTGCTTGCGCGCATACCACAGGAAATCTCGAAAACGCGCGATATCACGGGCGGCCTGCCGCGCGTGGCTGAGCTCTTCGAGGCGCGCTCGCCCAAGGACGCGGGCGTGCTCGCCGAGGTGACCGGGACCGTCTCGTTCGGCAAGGACACCAAGGGCAAACAGCGCCTGGTCATCACCGACCTCGATAGCGTCGCACATGAGTATCTGATTCCCAAGGAAAAGCACGTGATGGCGCACGACGGGCAGGTCGTGAACAAAGGCGAAATCATCGTCGACGGCCCGGCCGATCCGCACGACATCCTGCGGCTAAAGGGTGTGGAGGAGCTGGCGCGCTACATCTGCAACGAGGTGCAGGACGTCTACCGGCTGCAGGGCGTGAAGATCAACGACAAGCACATCGAGGTGATCGTGCGCCAGATGCTGCGGCGCGTGACCATCGTCGAGCCGGGCGACTCGCGCTTCATCACCGGCGAGCAGCTCGAGCGCGCCGAGGTGCTGGAGGAAAACGAGAAGGTGGAGGCCGCGGGCAAGAAGCCGGCGACTTACGAGTACATGTTGCTGGGCATTACCAAGGCCTCGCTTTCCACCGACTCGTTCATTTCCGCGGCGTCGTTCCAGGAGACGACGCGCGTGCTCACGGAAGCGGCCATCATGGGCAAGCGCGACGAGCTGCGTGGGCTGAAGGAGAACGTGATCGTCGGGCGATTGATCCCGGCGGGCACTGGCCTTGCCTATCACCGGATCCGTCGGCGCCAAGGCGCGGCGGCCGAATTTGGCGAGATCGCGCCGGAGACCGTTGAAGCACCTGCCGGTGCAGAAAGTCAGGAGCAAGTTGCTTGACTCATGTGACCTAAGCCCTTAAAATTCACAGTCTTTTTCCCGCCGGTCGCCTCAGACGGGGAGTCCGGCAACACGAGCAGCATTCCAGGCAGGGACGGTGGCGACGCCGTCCCCGCTTTTTTGGGACCGGCCGAGCGTCCAAGGCTTGGCCGGGAACCTTGAAAAAACAGCAGATTAGATGGATCAACGTCGGTCGAGCAGGCGCCTCAGAAAATGCCAACGATCAATCAGCTAGTGCGCAAGGGCCGCGTTCCCACGCGCTGGAAGAGCAAAGTCCCGGCACTTGCGGGATCACCGCAGCGCCGGGGAGTCTGCACGCGGGTCTATACGACGACCCCCAAGAAGCCCAATTCCGCGCTGCGCAAGGTGGCAAAGGTGCGGCTGACCAACGGCTTCGAAGTGATCGGCTACATCGGCGGCGAAGGCCACAACCTGCAGGAGCACTCGGTGGTGCTGATCCGCGGCGGGCGCGTGAAAGACCTGCCCGGTGTGCGCTACCACGTGGTGCGCGGCTCGCTCGATACCGCTGGCGTGAAGGACCGCAAGCAGGGCCGCTCCAAGTATGGCGCCAAGCGGCCCAAGCCTGCCTAAGAGCCGGCGAACCCAGAACTCAGGAACGAAACATGCCACGACGTCGAGAAATTCCGAAGCGCGAAGTCCTCCCCGACCCGAAGTACGTGAGCCAGGACGTCGCCAAGTTCATGAACGTCATCATGACCGGGGGCAAGAAGTCGGTGGCCGAGCAGATCGTCTACGGCGCGCTCGATCAGATCAAGAAGAAGACCAACAAGGATCCGCTGGAAGTGTTCAACCAGGCGATCAACAATGTGAAGCCGATGGTGGAAGTGAAGAGCCGCCGCGTGGGCGGAGCCAACTACCAGGTGCCGGTCGAAGTGCGGCCGGTGCGGCGCGTGGCGCTTGCCATGCGCTGGCTGCGCGATGCCGCGCGTCAGCGCGGCGAGAAATCGATGGGCGCGCGGCTCGCGGGCGAGCTGGCCGAAGCGGCCGAGGGCAAGGGCGGCGCAATGAAGAAGCGCGAAGAAGTGCACCGCATGGCGGAGGCCAACAAGGCTTTCTCGCATTACCGGTTCTAGATCGAACCGTAAGCTGCCAGGACGCAGAGCAAATGGACAAGGTGCTCACACAACGCCCCTCCGCCCCCGCTACGAGCGGCAAGGCCTCGACCGGGTCGCGTAAGACCCCCATCGAGCGCTACCGCAACATCGGCATTACGGCCCATATCGATGCGGGCAAGACCACGACCACCGAGCGCATCCTGTTCTACACCGGCGTCTCGCACAAGCTGGGCGAAGTGCACGACGGCACCGCCATCATGGACTGGATGGAGCAGGAACAGGAGCGCGGCATCACCATCACCTCGGCGGCGACCACCTGCTTCTGGAAGGGGATGGACAAGGGCTATCCAGAGCACCGCATCAACATCATCGACACGCCGGGGCACGTCGATTTCACCATCGAGGTCGAGCGGTCGTTGCGCGTGCTCGACGGCGCCTGCACGGTGCTGTGCGCGGTGGGCGGCGTGCAACCGCAGACCGAGACCGTATGGCGCCAGGCCAACAAGTACCGCGTGCCGCGCCTGATCTTCGTCAACAAGATGGACCGCACCGGCGCCGATTTCAAGCGCGTGCTCGAGCAGGTGCAGGCCCGGCTCAAGGCCCATGCCGTGCCGATCCAGCTGCCGATCGGCTCCGAAGAAAAGTTTCAGGGCGTCATCGACCTGGTCAGAATGAAGGCCATCTACTGGGACGATGGCACTCAGGGCATGAATTTCGAGGCGAAGAACGTGCCCGCCGACCTGCTGCCGGAAGCCAAGAAGTGGCGCGAGAAGATGGTGGAATCCGCAGCCGAGTCCTCCGAAGAGCTGATGCACAAGTATCTCGACCACGGCGAGCTTACGGTCGAGGAGATCAAGAAGGGGCTGCGCACCCGCACCATCCACGGCGAGATCTTTCCCATGCTGTGCGGCTCAGCGTTCAAGAACAAGGGCGTGCAGGCGATGCTCGACGCGGTGATCGACTACCTGCCGTCGCCGGTCGATGTCCCCGCGGTGAAGGGCGTCAAGGATAACGGCCAGCCTGACCAGCGGGAGCCGAGCGACGATGCGCCATTCTCCGGGCTCGCGTTCAAGATCATGACCGATCCCTTTGTCGGCCAGCTCACTTTCTTTCGCGTCTATTCGGGCGTGATCAAGTCCGGAGACACCGTCTACAACCCGGTGAAGGACCGCAAGGAGCGCATCGGCCGCCTGCTGCAGATGCACGCCAATGATCGCGAGGAAATCAAGGAAGTGCGCGCCGGCGATATCGCCGCGGCGGTGGGACTCAGGGATTACACCACCGGCGACACGCTGACCGACCCGCAGAAGGTCATCACGCTCGAGAAGATGGAGTTTCCCGAGCCGGTAATTCACGTTGCCGTGGAGCCGAAGACCAAAGCGGACCAGGAAAAGATGGGGATCGCGTTGAATCGTCTGGCGCAGGAAGATCCCTCATTCCGCGTACGCACCGACGAGGAGTCCGGGCAAACCATCATCTCGGGCATGGGCGAGCTGCACCTCGATATCATCGTCGACCGCATGAAGCGCGAGTTCGGTGTCGAGGCTAACGTCGGCGCGCCGCAGGTCGCCTACCGCGAGACGATCAGGAAGCCGGTCGAGAAGGTCGAAGGCAAGTTCATCAAGCAGACCGGCGGGCGCGGCCAATACGGCCACGTCTGGCTCCGGATCGATCCACAGCCGGGCAAGGGCTTCGAGTTCGTGGATGCGGTCAAGGGTGGCAACGTGCCGCGCGAATTCATCCCTGCCGTCAAGAAGGGGATCGTGGAAGCGCTGCCCAACGGCGTGCTGGCCGGTTTCCCGGTAGTGGATGTCAAGGCCACGCTGTTCGACGGCTCGTCCCACGACGTGGATTCGAACGAAAACGCGTTCAAGGTGGCCGGCTCGATGGCGTTCAAGGAGGGCCTGCGCCGCGCGAACCCCGTGCTGCTCGAGCCCATCATGGCGGTCGAGGTGGAAACCCCCGAGGATTTCATGGGCAACGTCGTGGGTGATTTGAGCTCGCGCCGGGGCGTGATCCAGGGCATGGAGGAAATTCCCGGCGGCGGCAAGGCGATCCGCGCGGAAGTGCCGCTGGCAGAAATGTTCGGCTACTCGACCAAGATGCGCTCGCTGTCCCAGGGGCGGGCGACCTACACCATGGAATTCAAGCACTACGCCGAGGCGCCCAAGCAGGTCGCGGAGGCGATCATCAACAAGTACACCGGCAAAGAAGAAAAGTAATAGGGGGCGGATCATGGCCAAGAGCAAGTTTGAGCGCACCAAGCCGCACGTGAACGTGGGGACGATTGGGCACGTGGATCATGGGAAGACCACGCTGACGGCGGCGATGACGATGATTTTGTCGAAGAAGTTTGGCGGTGAGGTGAAGACCTAC
>DATBKZ010000125.1:0-3541 GCA_036555615.1 Burkholderiales bacterium
CGAGCAAGCTCCGATCTTCCAGTCCGAGCGTGTCCTCGAAATTGACAGACACGCCGGTCCCACCCCCCGATGGACCGAGCGATGCTTCTGTGCTGGACCTGGAGTAATACGCGCCGAGCTCGAATGTGAACCGGTCGGTCAGCGCCGGGTGGTTGGGGATCGTTGCGGTCGATGCGGTCTGGGCGCGCGCTGCCGGAACCGTCAACGACGCGAACACTGCAAACGCCAGCAACAACATCGCCCCGAATCGCGATCTGGTCATGTCATACCTCTGATGGTTAGCAGTGCACCTCCGCATGTGCCCAACGGGGCAATCGTAGCACCATTAAGTCTTCGACTAACGTAGGCCAATACTCGACAACAGGGATTGATCTATGTCAGTACCACAAACAGTCGCTTCCACAAACACGCAACCTGCCGACCCACCATGTGGGCTCGGCGACTTCACTTCGAGCGGCGCAGCCCTGGCAAGGCCTCCAGCAGCCGGTCGCCCACGCATTTCGGATAGTCATCCGGGAATTTCCAGACCAGCGGCTTCCCGGGCACATTAACCAGGCAGCGCTGCCCGGGCGGGATCGGATGGCGCAGCGACAACGTCAGGTCGGTTGAGATCCAGTTGTTCGCGTACCAGTAGCCGTGCCCTCTCATACCGCCCATTTCGTGCGCGCCGCGCACGTCGGATACGTCCACCACCTGTAACCGGGGATCGGCAGCGAGGCGCTCCAGCTCCTGCGGCGTCAGGTCCTCGATGTCCGGCTTGCCGAGACGGGACGCACCGGCGATCAGGCTCGAGAAGCCGAGCGCTCGGTCGATGCGGGAGGCGTACACGATGAGCTGCCGGGCAATGTCCAGGCTCGGCGGCACGTGCTCGCGGGCGAAGGTCTTCAGATCCACGTCGGAGGCCGCGAAGATGATGTTGCCGATGCGGTAACGCCGCGCCAGCGCCTCGCGCCCCTCCGCCGGGTGACGCGCGCGCAGCCGCGCGAGCGCCGCGGCCAGGAGCGGCGAGCCGCAGCTGTAGGCCATGAGGTTCACGCTCCCGGCTGACGATCGCGCAAGCAGGGCAATCAGGCGCTCGATGTCCGGGACGTAGCGCTCCGCCCGCGGGCAGTCCGTGAGGTAGTTCCAGAAATTGAGCCCCGTCGGCCACTGGAAGGTGACCATCGCCCCGTGGCCGAGGAAATGCGCGAACGAGCCCATCTGCACGGAGACCTCGTCGAAGGTCACGCGGTAGCCGTGCACGTACAGGACGATCTCCTTGTTATTCGCCTTGGCGAGCTGCGCGTCGATCGCGGCCAGGAAGCGGCGCTCGGCCTCGCCCAGCTCCCCATCTTCGCGGGCCTTGCCAAATTCCTCGACGCGCTCGACGGCGCCGGGACGCACCTGCTCGATGGTGCTCGCGCGGTCGGAGGCCAGGAGATCATCCCACGTCCAGCCGGGTGCACCGAGTCGTACTCCGGCAACCCCGAGATTCATGCCGTCGCCTGCGTCATTGACGTAGTGCCCGGGCTCGCCCTCGCCGGCTGGCGCGCGAGTAGTGGCGTAGAACACGGACAGGCGCGTGGAGCGCAGCTCCACCGGCAGCTTGGGCGCGAAATCCAGGCGCTCGTCCTTGAACAGGACCGGCGTCGGCATCAGGTGCGGCTCGACCGTCGCGCAGCCCGCCAGCACCCACAGCAGGATCACAAGCACCCGGGAGCGCATCAGGGTTCTTGGATCAAATCTCACGGCATTTCTCTTCCCTCGTGACAGCGGCGACGTCCCGCCCGTTACTGACGCGCCCACCAATCGCGCAGCCGCGCAAGCGCTCGCTTCCCCAAGCTCTCCGGCAGCTGCGGCGCTTTCGCCGGCGGGGTCGGCATGTGCACGACGATCTCGCGCGGATCCAGGCTCGGTGGATGCTCCGCCCACGGGTAGCCCGCGGCGGCAAGCGCATGGGAATAGTCGAACAGATGGCGCATCTTCTCCGGATCGAAGCGAATCGCCGGCAGTCGGTGCGGGTAATCGGCCGGGATGCACGCGAAATGGAACCCGAAGCCCACACCCCGTGTTGTGCGATACAGGCGCACGAGCTGTGTCACGGTTGCCGCGGTTGACATCGACCGCACGACGCCCCCGGCAATGCTGAGGAGCGTCGGTTCCACTGGCTCCTCGGGCACCCGGTCGCCGAGCACGTCGTTCAAGACGATATAGAAATCCACCGCGGCATCGCCGCGCTCGGCCTTGAGGCCGGTCATGCGGTTCAGCTCGTCGATGACGAATCCGGATAGAAATACCACCACCGCTGCGCCTCCATCGACATGCATCTGCCAGTAGGTCCTGCCCTCCCATTCGACCGGAAAATATACCGGTGGCAACACCATCGGGACCGACGCCGAGGCAAGCAGCACGTCCCGGAAGCGCCGTTGCCGATCCGGCCGGTCGCTGGCGGC
This sequence comes from Burkholderiales bacterium, assembly GCA_036555615.1. Lineage (GTDB taxonomy): Bacteria > Pseudomonadota > Gammaproteobacteria > Burkholderiales > SG8-41 > SG8-41. The sequence continues at coordinate 2,433 of DATBKZ010000125.1, forward strand.
GATCGCACCCATGTCCCAGACCACCAGGCGCGCGGTGTCCAGGTTCGTCGTGCCGACCAGGAACCGCCGACCGCGACGGTGCTCGCCGGCAACCGCGTCGATGATCCGCTCGTCGATGGTCCGCTCGATGAGCTGCTTCAGGGGCGTCGAATCCTTGACCGCATCGCGCAGCAGGCCGGAAATGCCGCGATCCGCAAAAATGTCGGAGTCGGTCGTGTCCGTATAGAAGCGTTCGAGCTCGCCGTCGTATTGCGGACCGAGGAAAGCAAACGTGCCCATCAGCGCGCCGGTAGAGATGCCGGTGACCGCCGCGAAGCGCGGCCGCGTGCCGCTGCGAGTCCAGCCCTTTAGCAGCCCGGCGCCGAATGCGCCGCGGGCGCCGCCTCCGGAAAGCGCAAGCAGGGCCAGTCGCGGCCGCCCATCCGGTGTGCGCGAAGCATCCTCAAACACCGCGTGCGGGACCGGCGTTGGCGGAGGCCGCGGCGCCTCGTCCTGCGGCTCGTTGGCAAGCGAGTCGACCGCGCCCCAGGGCAGCACGCGATACGCTTCCGGGGGCGGCGCCAGCGGACGCTCGGCGCGTGCCGATGCCGCGCGGATCACCCGGTCCAACAGCGTAGGCTTGACTGCCATCGCGGCGTTCGAGACCGATTCTGCTTCAGGTGCTTGGGAACCCGCCCCTTCCCAATTCCGGCCATGATGGGCGGCGGAGTGGAGACAGAATATTCCACAAGTATCATTTTATACGCCGGCGGTCGCGGCTGGACGCAATGTAAAATGATTTGACGTCGCGTGACGCGAGGTTCAACTCGATCGTCTCGACGGCGGCACCTGGGGGGTTCCGTGGTGAAGTTTCCGGGCGGGAGATATCGCCGGAAGTTCGTGGCGGCGTTCGCTGCCATCGGACTTGCTGTCCCGGCATCCCTGATCGCGGCGGAATCCGCGGGAACCGCGAAGCCGTCAGCCGCGCAGCCGCGCATCGGTCTCGTGCTCTCCGGCGGCGGCGCGCGCGGGCTCGCGCACGTCGGAGTGCTCAAGGTCCTGGAAGAGCTGCGCGTCCCGGTGCACTGTGTGACGGGCACCAGCATGGGCGCGATTGTCGGCGCGACCTT
>DATBKZ010000126.1:0-8957 GCA_036555615.1 Burkholderiales bacterium
CCGAAGCTCTTTCCGATCCAGTTGGCCTGCATCGTCTTGACGCGCTCGGGCCAGCCGGGGAGCGTGTCGAGCGCGGCAAGCAGCTCCTCGGCGTAGCGCGTGATCGCCATGTAGTACATCGGGATCTCGCGCTTCTCCACGACCGCGCCCGTGCGCCAGCCGCGGCCATCGATCACCTGCTCGTTGGCGAGCACGGTCTGGTCCACCGGGTCCCAGTTCACGACGCCAGTCTTCTTGTAGACGAGACCGCGCTCGAGCATTCTCAGGAACAGCCACTGGTTCCAGCGGTAATAGGCAGGCTGGCAGGTGGCGAGCTCGCGCGACCAGTCGATCGCGAAGCCGAGCGACTTCAGCTGCCGCTTCATGTAGGCGATGTTGTCGTGGGTCCACTTTGCCGGCGGCACCCCGTTCGCCATGGCCGCGTTCTCGGCGGGGAGCCCGAAGGCGTCCCAGCCCATCGGCTGCAGGACGTTGCGGCCCTTCATCCGGTAATAGCGGCTCAAGACGTCGCCGATGGTGTAGTTGCGCACGTGCCCCATGTGGAGCTTGCCCGAGGGATAGGGGAACATCGACAGGCAGTAGTACTTCGGCTTGCCTGGCGTCTCGCGGGCGCGGAAGGCACCGGCTGCTTCCCAGAACTGCTGGGCCTCGCGCTCGATGTCGTGCGGAACGTATTTCTGCTGCATGGACACGCGTGATAGTGCCTATTGTTGAGATAGGCACGAAGTCACGATTATAGCGGCATCCGCCGCGAAACCCGGTCCGTAACAGGCGGTGTGGCGTTCGAAAGGGGAGTCGTCATTAGGTTCGGATTCGGCGCATTGGGCGTGCTGGCGCTGCTCGGCGCACCCGCTGCCGCGCAAACGCTTATGGTGGAAGGCGTCGTAAGCCCGGCGTGGGTGGAGCGTGGCGGCGCGCGCCTGCCGCTTGCGGTCGGGATGCAGTTGATCGAGAAGGACCGGATCGTCACCGGCCCGGGCTCGCGAGCGCTGCTGCGCATGGCGGAGGGGAGCGCGATCAAGCTCGGCGAGAGCGCATCGCTCGTCGTAGGCAGCCTTGAGGACCGCGCCGTGGCCGGCGCGGCGCTGCTCGTGATGGCATCGCTCGATGTGGTGCGCGGCGCATTCCGCTTCACCACCGGTATTTTCGGCAGGCCCGCGGTCGGCCGCGACGTGAGAATCCGGATCAGCACCGCAACCGTCGGCATCCGCGGCACCGACCTGTGGGGAAAGTCGGACGGGCGCCGCGACCTGGTCTGCTTGATCGAGGGCTCGATCTCAGTGAGCCACGCCGAGACGGGTGCGTTCACGATGGCGGATCCGCTTTCGTTCTTCGTCGCGCCGCGCGGCGAGAAGCCGCTCCCGGTTGCGCCGGTGGACCCGCAGCAGCTCACGCAGTGGGCCGGGGAGACCGAGATTCAGGCGGGCAGCGGCGGCGCGCGCCGCGGCGGCCGCCACTTCGTCACTGCCAGCGTATCGGCCGATCAGAGGCCGGCGCTCGCCGCATACAATGCGCTGCGGGCGGCGGGCTACCCCGCGGTGGTGCGTCCCTCAGGAAGGGACGACGGCAGCTTCGAGTATCGCGTGGGCGTTCCAAACCTCGCGACGCAACAGGATGCGGAGGCGGCTGCGGCAAAGCTGAAGGCGCTCGGCATCGCAGAAGCGGTGCCCGGCTTATAATCGGGGCTTTCCCTCACCCCTTCCCCCTCTCCCGAGCGGAGAGGGGGAAGGTACGGTGCGGAAATCGGTCAAACTCCGTTTCCGCAGGATGATGATGGCCCCGACCATGTCCCCCGAGTTTCTCTCCGGCCTCAATGAGCGGCAGCTCGAGGCGGTCACCCTGCCCCATCAGTCGGCGCTGATCCTCGCCGGCGCGGGCAGCGGCAAGACGCGCGTGCTCACGACGCGCGTCGCATGGTTGATCTCGACGGGACAGGTGAGCCCGAGCGGGCTGATCGCCGTCACGTTCACCAACAAGGCGGCAAAGGAGATGCTGACGCGCATCTCCGCGATGCTCCCGGTCAACACCCGCGGCATGTGGGTCGGCACTTTCCACGGCCTGTGCAACCGGCTGCTCCGCGCGCACTACCGCGATGCAGGATTGCCGCAGCTCTTCCAGATACTCGACACCCAGGACCAGTTGTCGCTCATCAAGCGGCTGCTGAAGAGCCTCAACGTCGACGAAGAGCGCTTTCCGCCGCGGCAGGTCCAGTGGTTCATTGCGGCGAACAAGGAAGAAGGGCGGCGCGCGCCGCAGGTCGAGGCGCACGACGAGTTCACGCGGCGGATGCAAGAACTCTATGCCGCCTACGACGAGCAGTGCGGCAGGGAGGGCGTCGTGGACTTCGCGGAACTGCTGCTGCGCTCTCACGAGTTGCTCGCGGCCAACGCCGCGCTCCGCGACCACTACCGGGCGCGCTTCCGCCACATACTGGTGGACGAATTCCAGGATACCAACCGGCTGCAATACCGCTGGCTGACGCTTCTCGCGGGCAGGGAGAACGCCATCTTCGCCGTTGGCGACGACGATCAGTCGATATATCAGTTCAGGGGGGCGTCCGCCGCCAACATGCAGGACCTGCAGAAGGACTTCGCGATCGAGCGCGTGATCAAGCTCGAGCAGAACTACCGCTCGCATCGCCACATCCTCGATGCCGCCAACGCGTTGATCGCGCACAACCGCCGCCGGCTCGGCAAGAACCTGTGGACGGCCGAGGCGAAGGGCGAGCCCCTGCGGGTGTTCGAGGCCGTGAACGACATCGAGGAGGCGGCGTCCATCGTGGACGAAGCGCGCGCGCTGAACGCCGAGGGCGTGCCGCTCATCGACATCGCCGTGCTCTACCGCTCGAACGCGCAGTCGCGGGTGCTGGAGCATGCCTTGTTCACGGCCGGAATGCCGTACCGGGTCTACGGCGGCTTGCGTTTCTTCGAGCGCCAGGAGGTGAAGCACGCGCTCGCCTATCTGCGCCTGGTGGCGAATCCCAACGACGACGGCGCGCTCAACCGCATCATCAATTTCCCGGCCCGTGGCATCGGCAACCGCAGCCTCGAGCAGCTCCAGGACGCCGCGCAGGCGGCCGGCGTGAGCCTATGGGCCGCGGCCAAGCAGAGGGCTGAGGGCGGAGGGCGGAAGGATGAGGGAAAGAAGCACGAGCCCGCCGACCCTTCATCCCTCATCCCTCATTCCTCATCCCCCAGGGGCGTGCCCGCTTTCGTCGCGCTGATCGAGCGCATGCGGGATGCGACGAAGGACCTGCCTCTGCCGGAGACAATCGAGCACGTGATCGAGGCGAGCGGCCTCAAGGCGCACTACCAGGCGGAGAAGGAAGGTGCCGACCGGCTCGAGAACCTCTCGGAGCTCATCAATGCCGCGGCAACCTTCGTCGCCGAGCGCAACGTGCAGCCGGCGGGCGAGGCCGCGGGCATGGACGAGCCCGACGAGCTGACGGCGTTTCTCGCGCATGCCGCGCTGGAAGCGGGCGAGCACCAGGCCGAAGCCGGCGCCGACGCGCTGCAGTTGATGACCGTGCACGCCGCGAAAGGGCTCGAGTTCCACAGCGTGTTCGTGAGCGGACTCGAGGAGGGCCTGTTCCCGCATGAAAACAGCCTGACCGAAGCCGACGGCATCGAGGAGGAGCGGCGGCTGATGTATGTCGCGTTGACACGCGCCCGCCGCAGGCTGTACCTGTCGTTCGCGCAGAGCCGCCTCCTGCACGGCCAGACGCGTTACGGCATCGCCTCGCGCTTCTTCCACGAAATTCCCGAGGCGCTCATGCGCCGCGTCAACGCGGGGTTCAGGAATCGGGCTCTGGCGGCCACGGGGAGAGCAGCGCGAAGCGCGGGCCCCTCATCGCTCATGACCTCTCACGCATCACTCGCGCCCGCCTTGCCGTGGCGCGTCGGTCAAAGCGTGATGCATCCCACCTTCGGCGCCGGCGTCATCGTCAATGCGGAAGGGCGCGGCCCCGATGCGCGCGTGCAGGTCAACTTCAGAAGCGGCGGGCTGAAGTGGCTGATGCTGGAGTATGCGAAGCTGATCGCCGCCTAGAGGCATCCAATCGCCAGGGGACTAGGAGGCGGGCCCGGCGGGAGCTCGCGACCCGAATATGTCCTGATAGCTCGCGTATACCGAGCAGATGAGCACCGGGATCGAGGCCGCGAACAGCGCGATTACCAGCAAGCTGCCGACGGCACCCAGCGCGGCGGGCAGCGAGATAACGAACCAGGCCAGCAGGATGGCCAAGCCGTAGACCAGGAACGGCGCAGTGTTGGCGACGCATGCGGTGAACGAAAGCTTCATTGCCGCCACCGGTGGCAGCCCCTTGAAAACCACCAGCATAGGCGCGAACCAGATGAGCATGAGAAGCGGCAGGTAGACGATGGCGCCGACGGCGAAGGCGAGCGCCATGCTGCGCGCCGCCGCCCGCAGCGCTTCGATATCGGCGTCCTGTTTCGACAGCACGGCGGGCAGGTCCGAGCCGCCGGCAACGACCAGCACGATGCCCACCACGGCGACGGTGCCGACGAGGTAGACGCCGCCGACAGTCACCAGCGGGGGGGCATGCCGCTTGAGGCCGGCAAAGAGGTGCGCGATCTCCAGCGGCTCGCCGTTTTCGAGGGCGCGGCACCCCAGCATCAATCCCGCAAACAGCGCGGGCGACAGCAGGTTGAAGAGCAGCGGGCCGAGCACCGGGATGATGAACGAGACCACCCACAGCGCGGCGAGCAGCATGGTGAGCGCGAGCCACATGACGGAGTTCTTCCGGAAGAGGCCGTAGCCCTCGGCCAGCCACTGCCAGCCCCTCCCCGCTGCAACGACTCTCGCGTCCACGCGTGCCTCCGTCACAAGGTTCGGCCGGCAAGCTGCGGGCGCTGCTCGCCGCGCGCAATGTGTGCCGCCAGAATTCGGCGGAAATGCTCGGGATCCTTGGCGTGGGTCAGCTCGCCCGGGCGCGGCAGGTAGAAATCGTGCAGGCGCGATACCCAGAACCGCAGCGCTCCCGCGCGCAGCATTGCGGGCCAGGCCGCCCGCTCGGCGGTGGTAAACGGCCGCACCCGGCCATAGGCCTCGAGCAGCGCCGCCGCGCGATCCTCCGCAAGCTCGCCTCTTTCCCGCACGCACCAGTCGTTGACGGTGATCGCGACGTCGTAGAGCAGTACGCCGGTGCAGGCAAAATAGAAGTCGATCACGCCCGAGATCCGCCCGTTCTCGAACAGCACGTTGTCCCGGAACATATCCGCGTGGATGGCCCCGCGCGGCAGCCCCCGCAGCTTGAGGCGCGCCTGATAGCGCACTTCTTCCCGCAGCAATGCGGCGTCTCGCGCGCCGAGGAAGCGCGCGACGCGGGGCATGACCGATGTCCACCACTTTGGCCCGCGCGGATTGGACATTCTTCCGGCGTAAGTGGCGCCGGCGGCATGGATATTGGCGAGCATCGCGCCGGCCTGCGCGCATTGCGCCGCGGTGGGAGCGGCAACGTCCGTGCCGGGGAGATAGGTGACGAGCGCTGCGGGCTTGCCGTTCAGGCGACCGAGCAGCCTGCCCGCCCGGCTGGCAATGGGGCGCGGGCAGGGAATGCCCTGACCCGACAGGTGGGACATCAGCCGCAGATAGAACGGGAGCTCGCTGGCCGTGAGCTTCTCGAACAGGGTGAGGACGAAGCGGCCCTGCGTGGTCGTGACGAAATAGTTGGTGTTCTCGATGCCGCCGGGTATGCCCTCAAGGGCGGTGAGGGTGCCGACGGAGTAATTCTTGAGCCAGGCGCTGAGCTGTTCGCGGGTGACGGTCGTGTATACGGACATTCTTGGCAGCTTGTTTGCCGATCGCGGGAAACCGGCCGCTAGAACTCGAAGATCACCCACATCGGGGGCCGCAGTCCGCTGTCGAAGTTGTCGTAGCGCGTGAAGGTGCCGTCGCCGCGGTTGTCGACCAGGTAATAGGGCTTGCCCGTGGCGGGAGTGATCTTGATCATGTAGAGCTTGCCGCCGATGCGGTACTCCTCCACGGTATCGGTGCCGCGCTTGATGATGGTCACCTGCGGCTCGAGCGCCGGGTCGAGCTCGTAGCCCGGGGGCGGGGGCGGCGGCTCCGGCAGCGGCTGCAGCTCGGGGGGCTTGTCCTGCTGCGCCGCGACCGGCAGCGCTAGCGCGAGCAACATGGCGAAGATGAGTGACCGCGTTGACATCATCCATTCCCATTTGGCGCGCGGCGAACGGCGGTCTATCGTCTGTTCGACCGCGCGCAATTAAGGCGGCGCGTTTAGCGTCCGCTCTTAATGCATATTCTGACATAATCGGCGCACCGCTCACCCACCGTCCGGAATCATGAAGACGCTGTTGCTCGTCGACGGCTCGTCCTACCTCTATCGCGCGTTCCACGCACTGCAGCGCGCTGACCTGCGCAACAAGAAGGGTGAGCCGACCGGCGCCATCTATGGCGTGCTCAACATGCTGCGCCGGCTGCAGAAGGATTCCCCGGCCGAATACGTCGCCTGCGTCTTCGATGCGAAGGGAAGGACGTTCCGCGACGACCTGTACGGCGCTTACAAGGCCAACCGCCCGCCGATGCCGGACGATCTTGCCGCTCAGATCGCGCCGCTCAAGGAAGCCATTGCCACCATGGGCTGGCCGCTGCTCGAGATCGAGGGGGTGGAGGCGGACGACGTGATCGGCACGCTCGCCCGGCGCGCCGAGCGTGCAGGCATGCGCGTCGTCATCGCCAGCGGCGACAAGGACCTCGCTCAGCTCGTGAACCCCGCCATCACGATCGAGAACGCCGATCCCCGCTCTGGCGAGCGCGAGATCCTTGATGAGGCCGGCGTCGAAGGGAAGTTCGGCGTCGAGCCCGGGCAAATGATCGACTATCTGACCCTGGTCGGCGACAGCGTGGACAATGTTCCAGGAGTGGAAAAAGTCGGCCCGAAAACCGCGGTCAAGTGGCTCAAGCAGTACGGCTCGCTCGACAACGTGATGCGGCACGCATCCGAAATTCCCGGCGTGGTGGGGGAAAACCTGCGCAAGAGCCTCGACTGGCTGCCGAAAGCGCGCGCGCTCCTCACGATCAAATGCGATGTCGAACTGCCCGTCACGCCGGGTGATCTGGCGATGCGGCCGCGCGATACTGGAAAGCTCGCGGAGCTCTTCGATCGCCTTGACTTCAGGAGCTGGCGCCGGGAGCTCGAGGAGGGAGGCGGCGTGATTCCCCCTGACCCCCCTTTGGCAAAGAGGGATGGGCGCAGCGCGGGGGAACCTGATCAGTCGACACGCAACTACGAGACGATTCTTGTCGAGAAACAACTCGATGCGTGGCTGAAGAGGATCGGGGAGGCAAAGCTGGTCGCGCTCGATACGGAAACTACGAGTCTGGATCCCATGAAAGCGGAGCTGGTGGGGCTATCGTTCGCGGTCGAGGCGGGCACCGCGGCGTACCTGCCGCTCGCGCATCGCTATGCCGGGGCGCCGCGGCAGCTTGAGCGCGGGGCGGTGCTCGCGCGGATGAAATCATGGCTGGAGGATGCCGGCCATGCGAAGCTCGGGCAGAACGCCAAGTACGACATGCATGTCCTCGCCAACCACGGCATCCGGCTCGCGGGCGTCGAGCACGATACCTTGCTGCAGTCCTATGTGCTGGAAAGCCACCGCCCGCACGACATGGACAGCCTCGCGCAGCGCCACCTGGGGCTGAAGACCATCACCTACGACGAAGTCACGGGCAAAGGCGCAGCGCGCATCGGCTTCGACCAGGTCACGGTGGAGCGCGCCACGGAGTACTCCGCGGAGGACGCTGATGTGACGCTCAAGCTCCATCAGGCGCTCCTGCCGCAGGTGCAGGCCGAGGAGAAGCTCGAGCGCATCTACCGCGAGGTGGAGATGCCGCTCGTCATGGTGCTCTTCAATATGGAGCGCAACGGCGTGCTGCTCGACACCGGGCTGCTCAAGGAGCTCTCGCGCGTGTTCGGCGAGAAGATGGCGGACATCGAGAGCGAGGCGCACGCGCAGGCCGGGCAGCCCTTCAACCTCAATTCACCGCGGCAGATCCAGGAGATCCTGTTCGAGAAGCAGGGGCTGACACCCGTGAAGAAGACGCCTTCGGGGCAGCCCTCAACCGACGAGGAGTCGCTCGAGGAGCTGGCGCTCGATCATCCGCTGCCGAAGCTGATCCTCGACTACCGCACGCTCGCGAAGCTCAAGTCCACCTACACCGACAAGCTGCCGGAGTCGATCCATCCGAAGACGGGGCGCGTGCATACCAACTACGGCCAGGCAGTCGCGGTAACGGGCCGCCTCGCGAGCAACGACCCCAACCTGCAAAACATCCCGATCCGCACCGCCGAGGGGCGGCGCATCCGGGAAGCGTTCATCGCGCCCCCCGGCAGCAGCATTGTCTCGGCCGACTATTCCCAGATCGAGCTGCGGATCATGGCGCACATCTCGCAGGACGCGAGCCTGCTCGCGGCGTTCGCCGCGGGTGAGGACATTCACACCGCGACGGCGGCCGAGATCTTCGGCCTGAGCCCCAAGGCGGTGGGCTCCGAGCAGCGGCGCTACGCCAAGGTCATCAACTTCGGGCTGATCTACGGCATGTCGGCGTTCGGCCTGGCGCGGCAGTTAGGGCTCGAGCGGGCGGCGGCGCAACAGTACATGGAGCGGTATTTCTCGCGCTATCCGGGCGTCGCGGACTACATGAAGCGTACCCGCGAGGCGGCGCGCGAGACGGGATACGTTGAGACGGTGTTCGGCCGCAGGCTATGGCTGCCGGAGATCAAGAGCTCGAATCCGGCGCGGCGCCAAGGCGCGGAACGCGCGGCGATCAATGCTCCGATGCAGGGCACCGCCGCCGACCTCATCAAGATGGCGATGATCGCGGTGGACGGCTGGCTCACAGCGGAGCGAATGAATTCCAGACTCATCCTGCAGGTGCACGATGAGCTGGTGCTGGAGGTGCCGGAGGGCGAGCTC
>DATBKZ010000127.1:0-9767 GCA_036555615.1 Burkholderiales bacterium
GCTTCGGTCCGCAGCGCCGCCACGCGCGGCGTCAACGTCGTGATCGGCGCGATCGCGTTCGCGGTGATGCCGTCGGGGCCGAGCTGCTGCGCGAGAAAGCGCGTCAGCTGGATTACCGCGGCCTTGGCCGAGCCATAGGCGGGCGAGGACGCGACGGTCACCTGGCGCCCGGAGATGGAGGAGACGTTTATGATCCGTCCGGCCCTGGAGCGCTTGAGATGGGGGATCGCCGCGCGCGAGACCAGGAACACGCTGCGGAGATTCAGCGCCACGGTGCGGTCCCATTCCTCCACCGGCATGTCCTCGACCGTGGCGAGCCGGCCGTAGCCGCCCGCGCAGTTGATCAGGACGTCGAGGCCGCCGAATTCGGCCATGACATTCTCGATCGCGCGCGCGACGGCGGTCTCGTCGGTCACGTCGACGTGGACCGCGATTGCCCGCCCGCCGCCGCCCTCGATCGCATCCGCCACCTTCTTCGCGCCGGCCCCATCGATATCGAGCACGGCGACGCGCGCTTTCTGCGCGGCAAAGCCGCGGGCGGTGGCTGCGCCGATGCCTTGCGCGGCGCCGGTCACCGCAACCACTCGCCCCGCGAGCTCCGGATAAATGGCCATAAAAGGTGTCAGGAACCTTTTTTCCTGCGTAGTGCCGCGGTCAATGACCAATCAGAAAAGGCTCCTGACACCTTTTCGGTCAGTCGGTCCAGTAGAGCTTCGCGGGATTGTCGACCAGGATCTTCCTGCGCGTCGCGTCGTCCTCGACCGTCGCGGCGAAGAGATCCACCAGCTCGCCATCGTTCGGCATCCATTTCACGTTCGGGTGCGGGAAATCGGTGCCCCACAGCACGCGATCGGGGGCAGCGGCGACCAGCGCGCGCGCGAATGGAATCGCGTCGTGGAACGGCTTGCCCGCGGAGGAGACGCGCTCCGGGCCGCTCACCTTGACCCACGCGAGATCGTTCCTCATGAGGTCGAGCAGCTGGCGGAACGGCTTCTGGTCGAGCCCGTCCTTTGCCTCCACGCGGCCCATGTGGTCGATGATGAAGGGCACGCGCAAGCCATCGAGAAAGCCGCGGTAGGTCCCGATGTCATGGGCGTCGAGGTGCAGCTGAACGTGCCAGCCGAGGGGTGTCACACGCCGAACCACGGTGTCCACGTACTTCAGGTCGGGCGCGCCGCCAAGATGCGCGACGAAGTTGAAGCGCACGCCGCGCGCGCCAGCCGCGTGCAGCGTCATGAGCTCCATGTCGGTGGCGTCCTTTGTCACCATGGCGACGCCGCGCCATCTGCCTTTCGACCACTGCATGGCATCGATCATCGCGCGGTTGTCGCTGCCATGGCAGCTCGCCTGCACGAGGACCGCGCGCTCGAGCCCAAGGTGGCGGTGCAGCGCGGCGAGCGTTTCCCGGCCCGCGTCCTGGGGGGTGTAGCGGCGCTCGGGCGCGTAGGGAAAGCGGCTGGCCGGCCCGAATATATGGCAATGCCCGTCGCATGCGCCCGGCGGCGGCGTGTACTTCGGCTTGACCGGGTTCGGGTCGGGCGGGGGAAGGACTCTAATGGTACTTTCGGCCATCGTGATGTTGCGCTGCAATCCTGTTCCGCGTGATACCAAATGAAGTTAGCGCAGCGCAGCATGCGGGTCAACCCGACGCAACAGGTGGTGGTGCCGCGATCACGTTGCCACGGGCGGCGGGCAGCGTGGATAATCCGCCGTTCCGCAAGCGCGTGATGAGCGATGGGTGACGACAGATGGGTCTTGCTAAAAAGCGCGCCGCCGCGCGCAGGGCTCTCGGTACCGGGCTGGCGGCGGCGCCGCAGGTCATGAAAAGCGGCATGCCGCGCGCGCTCGGCGTGCGGCTCGTCTCGCTCACAAAGAAGAGAGTCGTCGCCGAGATGCGGGTGAAGCGCATGCACATCAACCGTGCAGGGCGCGTGAACGGCGGCGCGCTCATGGCATTCGCGGACGTGATGGGCGCGGCGGGCACGGTCGCGAATCTGCCGCCCGGCCACCGCACCGGCACGCTCGAGTCGAAGACCAATTTCTTCCGGGCGGGCGCGGGCCCCGTGCTGCGGGGGGTATCGATACCGCTCCACATCGGCCGCACCACGATGGTGTGGCAGACCACGATCCGCAATGCGGACGGGAGCGTGGCGGCAATCGTCACCCAGACGCAGATCGTGATCCCCGCCCGGGCAGTTGATTGATGCTACGATTTGAAGGTTACGGGCGCGTGACTGAGGGGAGTGCGATGGGCAAAGTGCTATTGGTCGTGCCGGAAGCGCCGGCGCCCGCGGCGGCGGCGGCCGCGGAAGCCCGCAAGACGGGCAAGAGTGGGCTGCGGCTGGGCGTCCTCGACAACAGCAAGGGGAACGCCGACCATCTTCTGCGGTTCATCGTCGAAGGCGTGAAGGCGGCGGTGCCGGTTGCGTCGGTGGTGACGCTGCGCAAGGAGAGCGTCAGCCTGCCCGCGCCCGGCCCGGTACTCGACCGGCTCGCCGCGGAGGCCGATTTCGTCGTCAGCGCGATGGCCGACTGAGGCTCGTGCACGTCGTGGAGTGTCCACGACATGTGTGAGCTCCGGAAGCGCGGCCTCGCCGCCGCGGTCATCATCTCGGAGCCGTTCCTCAAGCTGGGGAAGACGCAGGCGCGCGTGTTCGGCGTTCCCGACCTGCCGTTGCTGCTGATCCCGCATCCGCTGGGTGGACTCGCGCTCGGCGACGTCGAGCAGCGTGCCGGGCACGCGATCCCGCAGGTGCTGACACTCATCAAGGAGCGCGCCGCGTGACGAACCTCGCCGAGCTGCTGAAGGCGCCGGGCGCGAGCCTCGAGTGCGAAGACGACTTCGACGCCGTGAACGAGCTGGTGCGCGGCCGCGGCTGGGGCGACGGCCTGCCGGTCGTGCCGCCGACGGCGGAGCGCGTCGAGCGCATGCTGGATTATTGCGACCGGCCGTGGGAGGAGCCCGTTGCGAAGATGGCGCCGCGCTACGGCGAGGCGACGCCGCTGCGGCTGGCCGCGAATGCCGTGATGGCGGGGTGCCGGCCGGAGTACTTTCCGCTGCTCGCGCTTGCCGTCGAGGCGATGTGCGAGGAGCCGTTCAACCTCTACGGCATTCAGGCGACAACGCACCTCTGCGCGCCGCTCGTGATCGTCAACGGCCCGGTGGCGAAGGAGCTCGACATCAACTGCGGCCACAACGCCTTCGGCCCCGGCTGGCGGGCGAACGCCACCATCGGGCGCGCGCTGCGGCTTGCGCTCGTGAACATCGGCGGCGCGATCCCGGCGCTCGGAGACATGTCCACCTTTGGCGCGCCGTCGAAGTACAGCTACTTCGCCGCCGAGAACGAGGAAGCGAGCCCGTGGGAGCCGCTGCACGTCGAGCGCGGGCTGCCGCGCGCGGCGAGCGCCGTCACCGTGATCGGCGCCGAATGCCCGCACAACGTGAACGACCACGAGAGCATCAGCGCAGAAGGGATCCTCACGACGATCGCCGGCACTCTCGCCACCACAGGAAACAACGATGTCTACTACCGCGCGCAGCCGCTCATCGTCATGGGCCCGGAGCACGCGAAAACGGTGGCGGGCGGCGGCTTCAGCAAGGCGGACGCCAAGCGCTTCCTGCACGAGCGCGCGCAGCTGCCGATGGGGCGGTTTTCGAAGGAGAATATCGAGCGGCGGCTGCGTGTAACCTGGAAGGAGCGTCTCGGCAACGCGGGGCTGGACGCTCCGGTGCCCATGGTGCAGCGCGCGGAGGACATCCTGATCGCGGTGATCGGCGGCGCGGGCAAGCATTCCGCCGTGATCCCCACCTTCGGCGCGACACAGGCGGTCACCCGGGCGCTTAAGACACGCGATGGAAAATATGCGAAGTCTGTCGCCGACTTTCACAAGAAGTGACGATCGGCGAGCTTCTTCCTCATCCCTCATTCATCCCCCATCCCTCATCCCTCGGCGAGACACGAGCCATGAAGAGCTACTTCATCAGATCCGTGAACGGCAAGACCGTATTCGAGCCGCGCGAAGTGCCCAAGCCGCTGCCCAAGGCGGGGGAACTCCTCGTGCGCGTGCGCGCGGCATCCCTCAACCGCGGCGAGATCCTCGCCAGCATCAGCCTGCACAGCGCGGACGTTCCGCATCCCGCGGGCGGCGACTGCGCGGGCGAAGTGGAGGCGGTGGGCGAGGGCGTCACTGCCTTCAAAGCCGGCGACCGGATCCTCGGGCGCGCGCGCGGCTCGTTCGCCGAGTATGTCGTGATGAGCGCCGCGCAGGCGGCGCCGAAGCCCGAGCGGCTCAGCTGGGAGCAGGCGGCCGCGGTGCCGATCGTGTCGGTCACGGCATACGAGGCCATCTGTCAGTACGGGAGGCTCAAGTCGGGGGAGACCCTGCTCGTGGCGGGCGCTCCCTCCGGCGTGGGCGTGATGGCGGTGCAGATCGGCAAGTATCTTGGCGCGAAAGTGATCGGCATCTCCCGCTCGGCGCAAAAGCTCGAGAAGCTGAAGGACATGGGCCTCGACACCGGCATCGTCGCCTCCGGCGGCGGGTTTGCCGACAAGGTGCTGGCAGCGACCGGCGGCCAGGGCGTCAACCTCGCGTTGAACCTCGTCGGCGGCAGCGCGTTTCCCGATCTCGTGCGCTCGCTCGCCAACCAGGGCCGCCTGGCGATCATCGGTTACGTGGACGGCCAGCACCATTCCGAGATCGACCTCGAGACGGTGCATGGCAAGCGGCTGCAGATCTTCGGCGTCTCCAACGCCCTGCTGCCGCCCGCGCAGCGCGCCGAGGCGATGCGGGGCTTCGTGCGTGAGCTGCTGCCCGGCTACGCCGACGGGCGCATCACGCCCGTCATCGACAAGGCATTTGCGTTCGATGAGTTGCCGGCCGCCAAGGCCTACGTCGAGACCGACGCGCAGCTGGGGAAGGTCGTGATTACGATGAAGTGACCAGGTAGGAGGAGCCATGTCAGGAAAACCGTCATTGCCGATGAAGATGGTGCCGAAGCGGCCGCTCAAGCAGGATGTCACGCTGAAGACGATCGAGCAGACGGCCGCGCGTGTGAAGAACTGGGGGCGCTGGGGGCCGGATGACCAGCTCGGGACGCTCAACTTCGTGACCCCGCAGGACATCGTCAAGGCGGCGGCGCTGGTGAGGCGCGGCAAGGCCTTCGCGCTCGGCCTCGACTTCAACTCGAACGGCCCCCAGCGCACCGGCTGGGGCGGGCGCTTCAACCCCATCCACACCATGCTCGCGACCGGCACCGACGCGGTCGCCGGGACCCAGGACGCCGGGAAGATCCGCTACGCCGACGACATGGTGTCCATGCCGCTCCAGTGCGGCACGCAGTGGGACGCGCTCGGGCACATCTTCTACGGCGAGACGATGTGGAACGGCTACGACGCGCGGCTGGTGGACTGCACCGGCGCGAAGAAGAACGGCATCCACAAGACGCGCGACCGCATGATCGGGCGCGGCGTGCTGCTCGACATCCCGCGCTACCTCGGCGGCGACTACCTCGAGGACGGCTTCGGCGTCGGCAACGCGGAGCTCGACGCCTGCGCGAAGGCGCAGGGCGTGGAAGTGCGCCGGGGCGACTTCGTGATCGTGCGCACCGGCCAGATGGAGCGCTGCCTCGCGCAGGGCGACTGGGGGACCTACGCGGCCGGGGATGCGCCGGGGCTGCGCTTCGAGACCTGCGAATGGATCCACAGGAAGGAAATCGCCGCGATCTGCTTCGACACCTGGGGGTGCGAGGTGCGCCCCAACGAGAGCACCGAGGCGTTCCAGCCGTGGCACTGGATCATCATTCCCATGGTCGGCATCACCATGGGCGAGATCTTCTATCTGAAGGACCTCGCCGATGACTGCGCGCGGGACCGCGTCTACGAGTTCCTGTTCTGCGGCCCGCCGCTTCCCATCACCGGAGCGGTCGGGTCACCGATCAACCCGATGGCGATCAAGTAATCGGCGGGGCGCGATGAGCGAGGAGCTTCCCAAGGAGAAGAACGTCCTCGGCGGGCCGCTGCTCGCGTGCAGCTACGACCCCGTCACCGGCTACTTCCGCGACGGCTGCTGCGCGACGCACGGCGAGCAGGAGGTCTTTCACCTCGTGTGCGTGCGGGTGACGGCGGAATTTCTGGAGTTCTCGAAGAGCCGCGGCAACGATCTCTCGACGCCGCGCCCCGAGATGCGCTTCCGGGGATTGAAGCCCGGCGACCGCTGGTGCCTGCACGTGCTGCGCTGGGTCGAGGCGTGGGAGGCGGGCCAGGCGCCGCGCGTCGTGCTCGAGGCGACCCACGAGCAGGTGCTCAAGTTCGCGCCGCTCTCCGCGCTGAAGCGCCACGCACTCGACCTGCACTGACGTCAATCGATGCGGGCGCCGGAGCGCCGGATGACCTCGCCCCACTTGGCATGCTCGCTGCGGATGAACGCAGCGAACTGCTCCGGGGTGCTGCTGGCCGGCTCGGAGCCGATTGCGGCGGCTTTCTGACGGAACGTCGGCGAGGCAACGGCCTTGACCAGCTCGGCATTCAGCCGCGCGAGGATCGGCTTCGGAAGGCCGACTGGCCCGACGATGCCGGTCCAGGTCGTGGCTTCATAGCCGGGCACGCCCGCTTCCGCGACGGTCGGCACGTCCGGCAGCGCCGGCGTGCGCTTCGCGCTGGTCACCGCCAGCGCGCGCACCCGGCCCGATCTTGCAAAAGGCGTGATCGAGTTCGTGCTCTCGAGCATGAGCTGCACCTGGCCCGCGATGAGGTCGGCGATGCCCGCCGCGCCCCCCTTGTAGGGAACGTGGACGATCTGCGTGCCGGTCATGAACTTGAAGAGCTCGAAGCCGACGTGGCCGGGCGTGCCGTTGCCGGAGGACGCGTTGAAGAGCTTTCCGGGGTTCTGGCGGGCGTAATCGATAACGTCCTTCACGCTCCTGAACGGGGTGCTGGGGCCGGCGGCGAGCAGCATCTGGCCGGTCGTTGTCTGGGAAATCGGTAGCAGTTCCTTCCGCACGTCGACCGGCGGCTTGCGCAGCATGTTGGGGCTGATCGCCATGGCACCGATCATGCAGTAGCCGATGGTGTAGCCGTCGGGCATCGCCCTCGAAGTCAATTCGAGCCCCAGCTGCAGCGCCCCGCCGGGGCGGTTGTCCACGACAACCTGCTGCTTCATCTGGCTCGTGAGCTCGGCGGCGATCAGGCGCGCGACCGTGTCGGACGCACTTCCGGGTGCCTGCGGCACAATCATCCGGATCGGGCGCGAGGGATAGCCTTGCGCAAACGCCGCGCAGGAGAAGACCCCTGCGACAATCAGGGCCGACCAGTGCAACCGTCGCATCGCAACCTCCTTATCCGTATTTTCGCCCCAGCGTAGCATAATTCGACACGAGCCCAGTCACGGACCGGTTCTCCAGGAAATGCGGACGCAGCTCGTCTCGATCTCCACCGACACGATTCCGCTCGAAGGCGCCTTGCACGAGCCCGACGCCGGAGCCGCGGCCGACGCGGTGCTGCTCTTCCACGGCAACACGATGAACTTCTACGTCGGGGCGCCCCGCTTCCTGCCGCCGGTGCTGACGCGCATGGGGCTGGCATGTCTTGCGTTCAACCGCCGCGGGCACGACGTCCTCAGCACCCGCGCGAGCCGGATTGTGGAGGGCGGTGCCTTCCAGTCCAATCGCGAGGCAATCGCCGACAACCGCGTCGCGGCCGAGTGGCTGGCGCGGCGCGGCTTCCCGGTCCCGGTCGTAATCGGCCACAGCTACGGCGGGATGCTGGCGACGCGGCACGTCGTCGATCATCCGCGGACGCCGGCGCTCGTTCTGCTTTCCGCCGGCCGCGGCGGCGTGCGCCAGGACGTGTCGGGGGGCACCGAGCGGCTGTTCGCCGTCGACCGCTTCGACGAGCTGCGCGCGCGCGCGCAGGAGCTGGTTGCGTCCGGGCGGGGCAGGGAGCTCATGTTCATGCCGGGCTGGTGGTACGTGATCAGCGCGGAGAGCTTTCTCGACCGGATCGGCACTGTGCCGGACACGATCGCGCTCGCTCCGGAAATCAAGTGCCCGGTGCTCACGCTTCGCGGTGACCGGGAGGACGCGCACCGCTATCCCGTGGAAGAATTCCAGCGCGCCGCTGGCGGCCGGTGCCGGGCAGAGGTCATTCGCGACTGCGACCACTTCTACAATGGCAGGGAGGAGCACGTCGCGAACCTCGTCGGATCCTGGCTTGCCGAGACGCTCGGCCTGCGGGAAGCGTGACGCGTCCTTCTGTGGTTAAATTCCATTATTGAGAACTTGCGGACGGGATCAGGGCGGAACGCCGCCTCGCGCACGAGTCACAAGTCACCCGTCACGAGTCACGCCTCATCAGGGTAAATGGACATCAAGCAGATTGAAATGGACCTGAGCCTCCAGGTCGGGAAGTACGAGGTTCAGAAGTTGATCAGCAAAGGCGCGACCGGCACCGTGTACCTGGCGAAGGACACGTTTTCCGGCAAGGAAGTGGCGCTGAAGACGATCGAGCCCGAGGTGTTCCGCGACCCCGATTTCGGGACCGTTTACCGCCAGCAGTTCCTCAACGAGGCTTCGCTGGTCGGCAAGTTCAGGCATCCGCACATCGTCGCGATACTCGACGCGGCGGTGCAGGAGCATTCCGGTTACATCGCAATGGAATACGTCGACGGCGGCGATCTCTCGCAGTTTGCCCGCCCCGGCAAGCTTCTGCCGGTCGCCGACGTGCTGCAGCTGGGCTTCAAATGCTGCGGGGCGCTCGAATACGCTTTCAGGGAGGGGGTCGTCCACCGCGACATCAAGCCGGCGAACCTCATGATCACCACGGGCGGCGACGTGAGGATCTCGGACTTCGGCGCGGCGTACCTGCGCAAGAGCCAAACGGTGAAGACGGCGTCGATGGGCTCGCCTTATTACATGTCGCCCGAGCAGCTGGAGCGCCAAGAGCTTACCTTCCACAGCGACATGTACTCGCTCGGTGTCGTGCTCTACGAGCTGCTCACGGGCCAGCGCCCGTTCACGGCGGACAGCCTGGAGGCGCTGCGCCGCAAGATCCTGCAGCAGCCGCCCATCGCGCCGAGCAACGTGCGCAGGGAGCTGCCGAAGGAGATCGACGCGGTCCTGCTGCGCGCGCTTGCCAAGAAGCCCGGGCAGCGCTACGGAACCTGGCCCGAGTTCGCCCTCGCGCTGTCGGCGGTGGCCGAGAAGTCACTGCCGCCCGGCAAAGTCGCCGACAGCGAGAAATACGTCGCGCTGAAGCGGGAGCCGACCCTGGCCGGGCTCTCCGACCTGGAGCTCTGGGAGCTTGCGCGGGCGGCGACCTGGATCCGCGTCCCGCCCAATTCCACGGTCATGCGCGAGAACGAAAAGGGCAACAAGCTCTTCTTCCTCGGCAAGGGGGAAGCCAAGGTCACCCGCTCCGGGCGCCTGCTCAACGTCATCCACGAAGGCGAGTGCTTCGGCGAGATGGCGTACATCCGAGAAGGGGGAGCGCCGCGAAGCGCAACGGTGGTGTCGGTGAAGGAGCTGCTGCTCGCCGAGTTCGAGCCGGAAGCGCTTGCCCGCATGAGCCCCGGCGCGCAGCTTTTCCTCACCCGGGCGCTGGTCCGCAACCTGGCCGACCGCCTCGAGCTCGCGAACACGATGCCCACCCGGTGAGCCGAGTGAGCGTCGCGTTCAAGGGCCGGCGGGAGGACGCGCGGCTCATCACGGGCGGCGGCCGCTACACCGCCGACTGGAACCTGCCCGGGCAGCTTCACGCGCATTTCTTGCGCTC
>DATBKZ010000128.1:0-27488 GCA_036555615.1 Burkholderiales bacterium
TCAGCCAGTAGAGCGCCGCGTCCGGCGCCGAGCCGCGCACGGACTTGTGCAGCGCCGAGATCTGGTCGTAGAACTGATCGCCGCCTTTGTCGAAACGGCGCAGTCGCTGCGCCAGCGCCTCGCGCACAAACGTCTCGTCGATCTCGCTCCGTCCTGCCTCCTCGCCGGCGATCCCGATCTGCTCCATCATGTTGTAGAGCCGCCGCGCGTCGCCGTCGGCGGTGGCAAGCAGCAGCTCGCGCGCGGCCACCGAAAACTGCAGCCCGCCCAGCGCGGCATCCCGGGCGCGATCGAAGAGCCGTCCCAGCTCGTCAGCGGTTAGCGGCTGCAGCACATACACGGCGGCGCGCGAAAGCAGGGCGCTGATGACCTCGAACGAGGGATTTTCCGTGGTGGCGCCGATGAAGGTCAGCAGCCCCCGCTCCACATGCGGCAGGAACGCGTCCTGCTGCGCCTTGTTGAAGCGATGCACCTCGTCGACGAAGAGGATCGTGCGGCGGCCGGACTGCTGGAGCGTCAATTCCGCGCGCGCGACCGCGTCGCGGATGTCCTTCACTCCCGCGAGCACGGCAGACACCGCGATGAAGTCCGCGTCGAACGCCCGCGCCATCAGACGCGCAAGCGTCGTCTTGCCGACGCCCGGCGGGCCCCACAGGATCATGGAATGCGGCTTGCCCGCCTCGAACGCGAGCCGCAGCGGCTTGCCGGGGCCGAGCAGATGATCCTGCCCCACGAACTCCTCGAGCGTGCGCGGGCGCAGCCGGTCGGCAAGCGGAGCCTGGGGCTCTTTCCGCGCGAAGAGGGAACCGCTCTCAGGGTTATTCACTGATGACGTCCACACCCTTGGGCGGCGTGAACCGGAACAGCTCCGGCGCGAGCTTCGCGTTGCGCTCGATCGTCGAGAACTTGATCACCGTGATCTGCCCGAACTGGTCGCGCAGCTCCATCGCCTCGAGGCCCGACTTTCCGAATCCGAGCAGGATGCGCTCGAAAGCGGTATCGCGGGTCCGCGGCACCGCCTCGAGCCAGTCGAGCCCGTCGCGGCTGCTCATGCCTGTGAGGTTGTAGTCCTTGTCGATTTCATTGCTGCCTGCAAGCAGGGCCGCGGGGCTCGAGCCGAGGGCGCGATCGAAGCGGCGCACCGTGACCTGGTTCAAGTCCTTGTCGTAGAGCCACACCCGTGTCCCGTCGCCGACGATCAACTGCTCGTAGGGTTTGTCATACTCCCAGCGGAACTTGCCCGGGCGCGAGAACTGCATGGTGCCGGTTGCCTGCTGCAGCGTCTTCATGTTGCTGTCGAGCACGATCTGCGCGAAGTGCGCGCGCGCGGTCGTGGTCTGCCGCAGCAGGCTCTTCAGATCCTCCACCGTCGAAGCGCCGAACGCCGTGCCCGAAGCCAGCAACAGGAGGAGCAGCGCGCGTACCATCAGAATTTCTTGATGCGGTCGAGTGAAACAATGGTCCCGGAGCGCAGCCGCACCACCGTCGTGTAAGGATTGCCGATAGTCGGGAAGTAGTAGAGCGTCCGGTCGTAATCGAAGAGGTTGTCCACCGTCTCGTGATCCGGCCGGCCGGCGCGAACGAGCAGCTCGCCCTCCGTCATGCCGCGCTGCAACCGTATGTAGGTATCGAATTCCATGCCCCGAACCGCCGGCAGCGACGGTGCGGGCGGCGGAACGACGACGACCTGCGGGCTTTGCGGTTCCTGGGCTTGCCGCGGCTCCCCAGCGGCCCTCGGGTCGTAACGCCCGCCGGTTTCGATGGTCCCGCCGGGCCGCGTGTCCACTGGACGCGCCGGGCGCTCCTCGGGCGGCTTCTCCCCGTAATTGACCACGCCTCTCTCATCCACCCACCGGTAGGCTTCGGCGGCGGCGCACGTTCCGGCCGCGATACAGAACAGCGCGCCGAAGAGGAGTCTCATGGTTCCGATTCCGGGAGCAACGATGTCCATTCAGACAGCGGCACGCGCCGCAAATTCCGCGTGCCCGGCCGCTAGCGCTCTTCGGTCGCCGACGCCGGCACCAGGATGTCGCGGTTGCCGTTCGACTGCATCGCCGATACGAGCCCGGACCGCTCCATCTGCTCGATCAGCCGCGCCGCGCGGTTGTAGCCGATCCGCAGATGGCGCTGCACCAGCGAGATCGAGGCGCGCCGGGTCTTCAAGACGATCGCGACGGCCTGGTCGTAGAGCGGATCGGATTCCCCGTCCGGAGCTTCGAGCGCGCCTTCCTCCGCTTCCTCGGGCGCAGGCCCCTCGAGCACGCTCTCCAGGTACTGCGGCCGAGCGAGCTTCTTCAAGTAATCGACCACCTTGTGCACCTCGTGATCGGCGACAAAGGCCCCGTGCACGCGCTGCGGGTAACCGGTGCCCGGTGGCAGGAACAGCATGTCCCCTTGTCCGAGCAGGGCTTCTGCGCCCATCTGGTCGAGGATGGTCCGCGAATCCACCCGCGCCGACACCTGGAAGGCGATGCGCGAGGGGATGTTGGCCTTGATGAGGCCGGTGATCACGTCCACCGAGGGGCGCTGCGTGGCGAGGATGAGGTGGATGCCGGCCGCGCGCGCCTTCTGCGCGAGCCGCGCAACCAGCTCTTCCAGCTTCTTGCCGACCACCATCATGAGGTCCGCCAGCTCGTCGATGACCACGACGATCAACGACACCTCGTGCAGCGGCTCGGCGGTTGCGGGATCGGGCGCAAGCGGATCGAGGATCGGCTTCTTCGCCCTGGTCGCCTCGCGCACCTTCTGATTGAGGCTGCCCATGCTGCGCACCCCGAGCGCGTTCATCAGCTTGTAGCGGCGGTCCATCTCGGCGACGCACCAGTTGAGCGCATTGGCGGCCTGGCGCATGTCGGTGACAACCGGCGCCAGCAGGTGTGGAATGCCTTCGTAAACCGACAGCTCGAGCATCTTGGGGTCGATCAGGATCAGCCTCACCTGGGACGGCGGCGACTTGTAGACCAGGGAAAGCAGCATCGCGTTGATCCCCACGGACTTGCCCGACCCGGTGGTGCCGGCGATCAGGAGATGCGGCATGCGCTGCAGGTCGGCGACCACCGGATTGCCGCCGATGTCCTTGCCGAGCGCGAGCGTCAGCGGGGACGAAACGCTCGCGTACACTTCGGAGCTCAGGATCTCGGACAGCCGCACGATCTGGCGCGTGGGATTGGGGATCTCGAGGCCCATCAGGCTCTTGCCCGGTATGGTCTCGATGACGCGGATGCTCACCACCGACAGCGCGCGCGCGAGGTCCTTGACGAGGTTGATGATCTGGGCCCCCTTCACGCCGACGGCGGGCTCGATCTCGAAGCGGGTGATGACCGGTCCCGGATAGGCCGCGACGACCTTCACCTCGACCCCGAAGTCGAGCAACTTCTTCTCGATCAGGCGCGAGGTGAACTCGAGCGTCTCGGTGCTCAGCACCTCGAGATTCGTCTCCGGCTCGTCGAGCAGGTTGAGCGGCGGCAGCAGCGAATCCGGCAGGTTCTCGAACAGGGGCACCTGCTTTTCCCGCTCGACGCGGGCCGACTTGGGAATCTCGTACGCGGGCGGCTCGATCCGTATCGGCTCGTGAATCTCCAGCTTCTTCTTGCTGACTTCCACCACCTCGTCGCGCTCGATCACGGCCTGCTCACCGGCGCGGCGGTCTTCGCGCTCCTGCCACTTGCGCAGGAGAAGCAGGTATGCGGTCTCCACCCAGCTGCCCAGGCGCTCGATCACGGTGAGCCAGGACACGCCGGTGAACAGGCTCAGGCCGGCGGCGAGCAGCACCAGGAGGATGAGCGTTGCGCCGGTGAATCCCAGCGCCTGCGCCAGCGAGCCGCCAATCAGCGCGCCCAGCACTCCGCCCGGTGCCTGGGGCAGCGCAGCCTTTAGGCTGTAAAGTCGTATCGCTTCGAGGCCGCAGCTTCCGGCGAGCATGACTGCGAACCCGATCGCGACAACGGCGCGGGACCGCCGGTCTGCCAGCGGCATGCCTTCGATGCGGCGGAAACCCCACCAGACCATGGCCGCGCCAAACACGACCCACCAGTACGCGGAAACCCCGAACAGCAGGAGCAGAACATCCGCAGCCCATGCCCCGACGCGGCCGCCTGCATTGTGAACAGCCCCGTCATCGGTCAGGCCGTGACTCCATCCCGGGTCGGCCCGGTCATAGGTGAAAAGGGAAAGCGCGACGTAGAGAACCAGGCCAAGCAGGGCGAGCCACCAGAATTCGCGGATCAAGGCGGCGAGCTTGGGTGGCAGCGGATTCCGGGCAGCGCGCGCGGAATTCTTTTCGCTCAATAACATCAAGTAGTCCGTTTAACATTTTGATTGTACATCGAAAGGACTTGCGGCAAGAACCCGGAGGGTGGCCGGCTTGCAGGGTGACACGGCGCGCGAACCCGGCCGGCCGGGAGTGGCGCTGCAGCAGCGGGGTGCGACCGGGATAGGACGCCCCCCTATGCAAACGGGGCGCCGTGCCTCAACTGTGGGAAGGGCGTTCCGACTGATGTCGCGCGGAGGCCCGCCTTTGCATCGACTGCCGGTCGAGAATGTGGATCCGGCGCTTTTCCGCGCGTATCAGCCCCTTGCGATGCAGGTCCTTGACCACGCGGCTCACCATCTCGCGCGATGCGCCGATCATCCGCGCAATCTCCTGCTTCGGCGGCGCGTGCTCCACGATCCACTTTCCTTCCACGTTCTGCGCCATCTCGATCAGCAGCCGCGCAACCCGGCCATAGACATCGATCAGCGCGAGGCTCTCGATCTTGCGGTCCGCTTCGCGCATGCGCCGGACCAGGTTGCGGATGATCAGCATCGCCAGCTCGAAGTTGTCCTTGAGGATGTTGGTGAAGCCGGCCTTCGACAGGCGCAGCATTTCGGACGCCTCCAGCGTCTCGACGCTGGCCGAGCGCGGCTGGTCATCGAGCAATCCCATCTCCCCGAAGAATTCGTGCGCTCCCATCACCGACAGGATCACCTCGTGCCCCTCCTCGTCCGGAATCAGCACCTTCACGCGGCCCGACAGGATGATGTAGAGGGCGTCGGTTTCCTCGCCCGCCCGCAGGATGAAGGAGCCGCGCGGGTAGCTGCGGTGCTGCACGGCCGTCAATACCTGGGCGAGCTGGGAGTCGCTGAACGAGGAAAACAGCGGAACACTCTTGAGTATCTGTGGATTCAACGCGAACTGTGCTGGCATGTCCCCCACCCCACGTTCTTGTTCTGGATCGCGGCGCCGTGCCGGCGCCGCTCGAGCAAGGCTATAGTCTGCCAGATCAAGCGACTGGCGTCACTCCGGGAGCGTCCGGAGAACTCCCCTCCGGCCGCAAACGGAGCCGCCGCGCGCTTGTCTCGACATCGCGGCAACTGCGCTGCTAGAGTGTTGCTTTTTTGCGATTTATCCTCACATTCGCGTCATGGCGCATTCTCCCAGGCACGTTTCGCTCCTCATTCTCGGATCCGGCCCGGCCGGCTACACCGCGGCCGTCTACGCGGCGCGCGCGAACCTGAAACCCGTGCTCGTGACGGGACTTGCCCAGGGTGGCCAGCTCATGACCACAACCGACGTGGACAACTGGCCCGCCGACGCCTCCGGCGTGCAGGGTCCGGAGCTGATGGAGCGCTTTCTCAAGCATGCGGAGCGCTTCGGCACCGAAGTGATCTTCGATCACATCCACACCGCGCGCCTCAAGGACCGGCCGTTGACCCTGGTCGGCGATCAGGGAACCTACACCTGCGATGCGCTGATCATCGCCACCGGCGCCTCGGCGATGTACCTCGGGCTTCCGTCGGAGACCAAGTTCATGGGGCGCGGCGTCTCGGGCTGCGCCACGTGCGATGGCTTCTTCTACAAGGGAGAGGAAGTCGCCGTCGTCGGCGGGGGAAACACCGCGGTGGAAGAGGCGCTGTACCTCTCCAACATTGCGCGCCACGTCACCGTCGTGCATCGCCGCGACAAATTCCGCGCGGAAGCGATACTCGTCGACAAGCTCAAGGAAAAGGTCACGGCCGGCAAGTCCGACATCCTGTGGGACCACGTGCTGGACGAAGTGGTCGGCGACAACACCGGGGTAACCGGGATGCGCGTGAAAAACGTGAAGACCGGCGCGACCACGGAGAAGAAGCTCAAGGGCATCTTCATCGCCATTGGCCACCGCCCCAATACCGAGATTTTCGCGGGGCAGCTCGACATGAAGAACGGCTACATCATCACACGGACGGGCCTGGACGGAAATGCCACCGCGACCAGCGTGCCTGGCGTCTTCGCGGCGGGCGACGTGCAGGACCACGTCTACCGCCAGGCCGTCACCAGTGCCGGCAGCGGATGCATGGCCGCGCTCGATGCGCAGAAATTCCTGGAGAGCCGCGGGCTGATTTGACACGCCCGCCGCCGGTCATGAGCGCAGCATGAGCAAGGCGCGCAAATCGACGCCGACTTCCGATGAAGTGGAACTGTTCCGCTCGTCGGTGTCCGACGTCACGCCGCTGCCCGGCCCGCGCCGGGTCCGGCACGAGCTGCCGCTGCCGCAGCCGGTCCCGGCCCAGCGGCTGCGCGACGATCGCCAGACGCTCAAGGACAGCCTCAGCCACCAGCATCCCTGGGATGCCGGCGCGGAATCCGGCGAGGAGCTGTGCTACCTGCGAAACGGCGTCGGCGCGGACGTGTTGAGGAAGCTGCGCCGCGGCCACTGGGTCATCCAGGACGAGCTGGATCTGCACGGCCTCAGCGTCGATGATGCGCACGCGTTGCTGGTGGCTTTCCTCAATCAGTGCCTGCGCCGGGGGCTACGCTGCGTGCGCGTGGTGCACGGCAAGGGGCTGCGCTCGCGCAACCGCGAGCCCGTGCTCAAGCGCAAGGTGGCAGGCTGGCTGATGCGGCGCGAAGAGATTCTGGCGTACTGCCAGGCGCGCCCCGCCGACGGTGGCAGCGGCGCGGTGGTGGTGCTGCTAAGGGGCTAGATCGCGGCCTCGTCGGTTTCGCCGGTGCGGATGCGCAGCACCTGCTCGACGCTGGTCACGAATATCTTGCCGTCGCCGATCTTGCCGGTGCGCGCGGCCTTGACGATGGCGTCGATGGCACCCTCGAGCAGCTTGTTCGGGACCACCACCTCGATCTTGACCTTGGGCAGAAAATCCACGACGTACTCCGCCCCGCGATAGAGCTCGGTGTGGCCCTTCTGCCGGCCGAACCCCTTCACTTCCGTGACGGTGAGTCCGCTGACGCCGATCTCGGACAGCGCCTCGCGCACTTCGTCGAGCTTGAACGGCTTGATGATCGCTTCGATTTTTTTCATGGGGCCCCTCCCCTGATCCACCACACCCTGCGCCTTAGGATAGCATGGCTAACCGAAACGGTGCCGGAACTTGTTGGTGATCGGGAAGCGCCAGTCCTTGCCAAACCCGCGCGGGGTGATGCGGATGCCGATGGGGGCTTGCCGCCGCTTGTACTCGCTCACGCGTACCATCCGTACCACCCGCTCGACGTCGGCACGGTCGTAGCCCTTGTCGATGATCTCCAGCGGGCTCAGGTCTTCCTGAACGTAGGCCTCCAGGATCGCGTCCAGCACGGGGTACGGCGGCAGCGTGTCCTGGTCGGTCTGGTTCGCGCGCAGCTCGGCCGACGGGGCGCGCTCGATGACGCGCTGGGGAATGATGGCGCCGAGCCCGTTGCGGTAATTCGCCAGCCGGTAGACCATCATCTTGCTGATGTCCTTGAGGACGCCGAAGCCGCCCGCCATGTCGCCGTAGAGGGTGGCGTAGCCCGTACCCATCTCGCTCTTGTTCCCCGTCGTCAGGACGATCGCGCCGCTCTTGTTGGAGAGCGCCATCAACAGCGTTCCGCGGATGCGCGACTGGATGTTTTCCTCGGTCACATCCTCGGGCAGCCCCATGAACTCGCCGGAGAGCGCCTGGCGAAAGGCGTCGAACATCGGGCCGATCGGAATCTCGGAATAGCGCACGCCGAGCGCCTGCGCCTCCGCGCGCGCGTCCTCGCGGCTGATTGCGACCGTGTACTGCGACGGCAGCATGAATGCCCTGACCCGATCCGCCCCGAGCGCGTCGACCGCCACCGCCAGCGTCAGGGCCGAGTCGATGCCGCCCGACAGTCCCAGCAGCACGCCCGGGAACCCGTTCTTTCCGACGTAATCCCGCACGCCGAGCTTGAGCGCCTGGTAGACCTCGGCCTCGGTGGAGAGCGGCGCGGCAATTTCGCCGGGCTGCGGATCGCCATCGGTCAGCGTGACCAGCCCGAGCGCCTCGTCGAACGCAGGCAGCTGGTGCGTCACGACGCCGTCGCGGTTGAGCACGAACGAGCCGCCGTCGAAAACAAGCTCGTCCTGTCCACCGACCTGGTTGACGTAGACCACGGACAAACCGGTCTCCGCGACGCGCTCACGCATCACGTCCTGACGCACGCGCTGCTTGCCCACATGGTAGGGCGACGCGTTCAGCACGAGCAGCACGGTGGCGCCAGCCGCCCGCGCCGCCCGCGGCGCATCGGCATTCCAGGAATCCGCACAGATATTGATGCCAATGCGATCGCCCGCTTCCTGGCCGCGCGGCCGTGCCGTGATCTGTCCCTGCGCGCCCCAGGCGTCCTCGCAGATATTGACGCCGAAGTTCACTCCGTTTACCGCGCACACGCAGGACGCCGTGCCCGGGTCGAAGTAACGCTCCTCGTCGAATACCGTGTAGTTGGGCAGCCGCTGCTTGTCGTAGGTGCCGACGATCTTGCCGTTCTGCACGATCGAGGCCGAGTTGTAGCACTTGCCGCCGGCCACCCGCGGATGACCGACCACAAGGGTGATGTCGCGCACCCGCTGCGCGAGATCATCCATCGCATGCTGGCAGGCTTCCAGAAAATCGGCGCGCAGCAGCAGGTCTTCCGGCGGATAGCCGCACACCGCGAGTTCCGGAGTGACCACGAGATTGGCGCCCTGGCCGCGCGCGCGCCGGGCGAAATCCTCGATGCGCGCGATGTTGCCGCTCAGGTCGCCGACCGTCGCGTTCATCTGCGCAATCGCAATTTTCATGCTGCTAATATATCATCGCGCCATCCCCGGATGGTGAGCAGTCAGCAGCATGTCCTTCACCCGCTGATGCGCGCGATCGAAGTCGTCGATTCCCTTGCCCGAGTGCCGGCCGAGCAGTGGAATCGCCTGGCGGGCGGCGATCCCTTCCTGAGCCACGAGTTCCTCTCGGCGCTGCACGAGACCGGCTGCGCGAGCAGCGCAACCGGCTGGACCCCGTACTATCTGCTGCTCAAGTCGGGCACGACGCTCGCGGGCGCCGCGCCGCTCTATCTCAAGGACCATTCCTTTGGCGAGTACGTTTTCGACTGGGCATGGGCGGACGCCTATCACCGCCATGGCGTTGCCTACTACCCCAAGCTGCTTTCCGCGATTCCGTTCACGCCGGTTACCGGCGCGCGCCTGCTCGCCGCAACCGACGAGGACCGCGACCGGCTGATCGCGTCCGCGCTCGTTCTTGCAGAGAAGCTTCGTGTCTCCTCGCTGCATTTCCTGTTTCCGACGCGGCCGGAAGCGCAGCGCCTGTACGCGCACGGGATGATGCCGCGCACCACGGTGCAGTTTCACTGGACGAACCGCGGCTATGCGAGCTTCGACGCATTTCTTGCCGGCTTCAGCCACGACAAGCGCAAGAAGGTCAAGCAGGAGCGCCGCAAGGCAGTGGCGGCTGGCATCCGCTTCAAGTGGCTGGAGGGCGAGGAGATCCGCGAGCGGGACTGGGCGTTCTTTCACCGCTGCTACCGGCAGACCTACCGCGAGCACGGCTCCACGCCCTATCTCAACCTCGAGTTCTTCTGCCGCATCGGGGCCGCGCTGCCGCGGCACCTCGTTTTGATCGTCGCCGAGCGCGACAACGCGCCCATCGCCGCCTCGCTCAACGTCCGCAATGCGGATCGGCTGTGCGGCCGCCACTGGGGCGCGTTGCAGCGCCACCCCGCGCTGCACTTCGAGACCTGCTACTACCAGGGCATCGAGTTCTGCATCGCACGCGGCATCGCCACGTTCGAAGGCGGATCGCGCGGCGAGCACAAGCTCGCGCGGGGGCTCATGCCGGTCGAGATGCTCTCGGCGCACTGGCTCGCGCATCCGGAGTTTTCCGCCGCGGTCGAGCAGTTTCTCGCGCGCGAAGTGCGCGGAACCGAGCGCTACGTCGACGAGCTCGCGGACCGCAGTCCCTACAAGCGCCCCGCCGGCGACTGATGACCGCTCAGCCGATTTGCCGGTTCAATGCGGCTGGCGGCGGTGGCGGGAAAAGAAGCGCCACATTTCCTGATTGGCGTCGATCACGGTCGTGCCGGCGCCAAGCAGCCACGGCAGATAATCTTGCACGCCGCCCGGCCAAACGTGCCCGGCCCCGGTGAGCTTCCACAGCACGACCACTGTTCCGTCGCGGCAGGGTGCATACACAAACCGGGTCGCGGTGTGTTCGGCGTCCGCTGCCTCCGGCTGGCCGCGCACCGGATTCCCCACCTGCGGCTGCGCCGGGCACCGGTTGTGGGCAATCCACTTGTTCAGCATGGCGTCAACCGGCTCGTGGAAAACGCGAGTGTTGGTGAAGGGAAATGTCGGGCCGAGCCCGCCGTCGTAGAGCGCGCGCCGGTCGTCCACGCTGTGGATATGCATCACCGGGACCGGCAACGCGGGAGCGAATCGAGGCAAGGTCATCGAGCCCGCCACGCCCGCTACGGCCGCGATGCGCTGCGGCGCCTCGGCGGCGAGACGATACGCCATCATCGAGCCGTTGGAGAGCCCGGTGGCATAGATGCGCCCGGCGTCGAGCGCCACGCGCCGCGCAAGATCGTCCAGCACCGCCACCGCGAACCCAACGTCGTCCACGCCGCTCGCCGCCGCCAGGCCGCAGCAGGTGCCGGCGTTCCAGGTCAGAAACCGCCCGCCGATGCCGCCACTGCCATTCGGATAGACGGCGACGAAGCCCTCGCGGTCGGCGGTCGCGTCCATGCGCGAGTATTCCTTCTGGACCCGCGCGTTCGCCCCTCCGCCGTGAAAGTTCACGACGGCCGGCAGCGGCGTGCCCGCCTGCGCCTGTGGGGGCACGTGCACGAAATAGCTGCGGTGGAGCTGCCCGTGATTCAGCGTGAACTCGTGATCCCCCGGCGCGAGCGCCGCCGCGCCCGCGCCCGCTGTTGCCAGCAGGCACGCGAGAATGGGCGCGAGCCGGCCCACGATCCACGAGCCACGCTTGTCTAGTTGAGCTGGATGCGTGCTCCCCACGGGACCCTGCCCCTGCCCTTGACCAGCCAGATCACCGGGAAGACGGGCGCGTGCTGCGGGAACTCCCCTTCGGCGTCGGTGAAATAGAGCAGGACGTCCGGCGTCCGGCGCGCGCTCTCGATCCATTCGAACACCGGCACGAACCGCGTGCCGCCCCCGCCGCCGATCTCACGCGGGAGCGTGACAGGCTCCCAGTACTGGAATTCCCACGGCCCGCGCGGATCGAGCCGCTCGTCGCAGGCGTGCAGCGTGACGCGCGCGCGGATCTGGCCCTTGATCGCATCGACTTCGGAGACGAATTGCGCGAGCTCCTCCGCGCCGATCGAGCCGCTCGTGTCGAGTGTGACGCAGAGTTCCACCTCGCCGCTCGCCAGGCGTGGCAGCAGCGCATTGCCTTCGCGCCGCGGCGGCCGCTGAAAGCTGTAATCGTCGCGCGCCGTGCCCGCCAGGTAACGCGCCAGCAGCGCGCGCCAGGGCAACTGCGGCTCGATCGCCCCGTCGACCCGCCGCAGCCACGATTCGGCGAGGCGCCCCGCCCGCCGCGCCTGCTGCGCGGCAGAAACGATCCGGCTCTGCCAGCGGCGCGCAAGCTCTCCGGAATCTTCCAGGACCGCGTCGCGGGGCAGATCGGAGGAAGGACTGGATCCGAACTCGCCTGCACGTCCATCCCGGTTCACCGCGCCGGCACGTGGATCCATCCCGTACTCGTCAAACAGGTGCCGATCGAGCGTTCGTTCCACCGGTTCCGCCGGGATCAGCGGGTAGATCTCCTCCGCCGATAGGCCTTTGAAATCGGGGTTGGCGAGCACGCCCTCTGGCGGCCGCAGACCCTCCTCCACCAGCAGGAGATTGACGGCATGGTCGCACGCGATTTCCCAGCGCCGGCGCACGCGGTGGCTGCGGCGCGCGAAATGCCCCAGGGCGCAGTGCATCGCTTCGTGGGCTAGCACGAACTGGGTCTCGGTGAGCGTCAGCCCCGCGATGTAGGCGGGGTTGTAATAGAGCGCGCGCGCGTCGGTGGCGACGGTCTCGCAACGTGGTGCCGCCGCCGGGACGAGCGGCAAATGCATCACGAGCGCGCCGATGAAGGGCCGGTCGAGGATCAGCCGCGTGCGCGCCGCCCCCAGCTTGGTCGGAATGTCGGCGATGCCGGTCAATGCGCCTGCGCCAGGTTCAGATCGTAGAGCATCAGGTCGGTGATGGTGGCCGCCCACTCGGAAAACTCGGGCACGGATATGAGCGGCCTGCCGATCGAGCGGTGCAGGTCCGTCACCAGCATCACGCCCATCTCCCGCTGGGGGAAGCCCTTCGCATATTTCAGGATGTTGCCGTAGACCGCGGCCGCGTGCGTCAGATCGCGCACCTGGACCGCGCGTCGCACCAGCGCCGCCGCCACGCCGTACTGCAGGTCAATGCCGCGCGGCACCTGCATGCTTTCACCCCGCGCGATGGCATCGATATCGGGCAGCTCGTGCATGTTGTCGACGAACGCCTTGAACTCCACGCCCGCCGCCGGTCCAACGCAGGACTGCAGCGCATCGAGCAGCAGCTCCGGGACGTGGTCGAACTTGACGAGCGCGCGGTGCGCGTACTCCCAGGAGCGGGGGCTGGGAAATGCGACCGGATTGCGCGCCAGGTCGAAGTCGAACAGCAGATCGGGCCGGAAGCGCAGGAACGCGATCACCCGGGGATCGATCGCCGCCGCATGCGCCCACTCCACCCAGTCGTCGAGGCTGGGCTCGATCTCGTAATGCGTGAAGCGATTGGCAAGCGGCGCGGACATGACGTAGCTCACGCCGCGGTCGCCATAGCGGTTACCCGCGGCGAAGATCACCCATCCGTCGGGGATGCGGTACTCGCCCAGGCGGCGGTCGAGTATCAGCTGGTAGGCGGCCGCCGTCACGGTCGGCGGCGCGGAGGTAATCTCGTCCAGGAAGAGAATGCCCCGGGGGCCGTGTCGTGCCGCGTCCGGCAGCAACGCCGGCACCGACCACTCGACCCGGTCGCCGCTGCGGAACGGTATTCCGCGCAGATCGGTGGGCTCCATCTGCGAAAGCCGCACGTCGATCAGCGGCACGCCATGCCTGCGCGCGATCTGCGCGATGATCTGCGACTTGCCAACCCCGGGCGGACCCCACACCATGACCGGCGTGTGCGCGGCCGCAGCCGTACTGGTGAACTCCCGCTCGAGTATCTGGAGGATGTGCGACGGGCGCATCGCTTTTCATCATAGCACCGCGGTCACGCGCCGAACGCTGCGGTATTACCATATAGTCCATGCAGACGATGAAGTTCTGCAGCAATTGCGGCGCGCCGCTGGCGCTCAGGGTCCCGGCTGGCGACTCGTTGCCGCGCCACGTATGCGACGCGTGCCAGACCATCCACTATCAGAACCCGCGCATGGTCGTGGGCTGCATCGCCGAGTGGGAGGACCGCGTGCTGCTCTGCCGGCGCGCCATTGAGCCGCGCCATGGGATGTGGACGGTGCCGGCCGGCTACATGGAGAACGGGGAAACCACGTTCCAGGGCGCGATCCGGGAAACGCTGGAGGAAGCGAACGCCCGCGTCGAGATCGGCCCCCTCTACGCGCTCTACAACATTCCCCACATCAGCCAGGTCTACATCCTGTTCCGCGCCCGGCTGCTCGATGCCGACGTGCGGCCGGGAGCCGAAACGCTCGAGACGCGGCTGTTCGCGGAGCCGGAGATCCCGTGGGATCAGATCGCCTTCGCCAGCGTGCGTCACGCGCTCGGCCATTACTTCGACGACCGCCGCAAAGGGGACTTTCCCTTCCACATGGGCACGATCGATCAGCCGCGGAGGGTGTGAGAGGCGTACAATACCCGCCACTTTTTTGGGAGAAAGAACATGACCGCCCCGATTCCCACCACGAGGCCGGCGTTCCAGTGGGACGATCCCCTGCTGCTCGAGGAGCAGCTGTCGGACGAGGAGCGCATGGTGCGCGACAGCGCGCGCGCCTACTGCCAGGAAAGGCTCATGCCGCGGGTGCTGGAAGCGCACCGGCACGAGCGTTTCGACCGCGGGGTGCTCAACGAAATGGGGAAGCTGGGCTTTCTCGGCTCGACGCTTTCCGGCTACGGCTGCGCAGGCGTGAACTACGTGTCCTACGGGCTGCTGGCGCGCGAGCTGGAGCGCGTGGACAGCGGCTTCCGCTCGGCGATGTCCGCGCAATCGAGCCTCGTGATGTATCCCATCCACGAGTTCGGCAGCGAGGCGCAGCGTCAGAAGTATCTGCCCCGGCTCGCCACCGGCGAATGGGTCGGCTGCTTCGGCCTGACCGAGCCCGATTCCGGATCGGACCCCTACAGCATGGTGACCCGGGCGCGGAAAGCGGATGGCGGCTACGTGCTCCAAGGCACCAAGATGTGGATCACCCATGCGCCGATCGCTGACGTGCTTCTCGTCTGGGCCAAGGACGAGAGCGGCGAGATTCGCGGTTTCCTCCTGGAGCGGGGCATGAAGGGGCTCTCGACACCGAAAATCGAGGGCAAGTTCAGCCTGCGCGTGTCGCCCACCGGGCAGGTGGTCATGGAGCAGGTGTTCGTGCCGGACGCGAATCTGCTGCCCGGCGTGTCCGGGCTGAAGGGCCCGTTCTCCTGCCTCAACAAGGCGCGCTACGGCATCTCGTGGGGCGCTCTGGGCGCGGCGGAGTTCTGCTGGCACGCGGCGCGCCACTACGTCATGGACCGCAAGCAGTTCGGCCGTCCGCTCGCGGCCAACCAGCTGATCCAGCTGAAGCTCGCGAACATGCAGACCGAGATCGCCCTCGGCCTGCAGGCGGCGCTGCGGATCGGGCGGCTCATGGACGAAGGGCGCGCGACACCCGAGATGATCTCGCTTGCCAAGCGCAATTCGGCCGGCAAGTCGCTCGAAATCGCGCGCGCGGCGCGCGACATGCACGGCGGCAACGGCATCGCCGACGAATTCCATGTGATCCGCCACGTGATGAACCTCGAAGCCGTCAATACCTACGAGGGCACCCACGACATCCACGCCCTTATCCTTGGCCGCGCCCAGACCGGGATCGCGGCGTTCAGCTGAGTCCGCGCGCGCCGCGCCACACATACACTAGAGTGAGACAGGCATGCTGACCGTTCATCGCTCCAGCGCCCCCCTCGGCGCCGAAATCCGCGGCGTGAACCTCGCGCACCCTGTCGAGGATTCCGTGTTCCGCAAGATCGTGGATCTGTTCCACGAGCACGAGGTCGTCTACTTCCGCGAACAGTCCCTCACGCCGGAGCAGCACATCGCCTTCAGCCAGCGCTTCGGGGAGCTCGAGCTCCACGTCCGCCAGGAATGCTGCCGGCCGGGCTACCCGGAGCTCTTCGTCGTCTCCAACATCCTCGAAAACGGCAGGCCCATCGGGTCGCAGGATGCGGGGCTGTTCTGGCATTCGGATCTCTGCTACCTGAAGGAGCCGAGCCGCGGGTCGCTGTTCTACGCCAGGGAAGTGCCGCGGGACGCGCATGGCAACCCGGCCGGCGACACCATGTTCGCCAGCGCGACCGCCGCCTACGAGGCGCTGACCGCGGCGGACAAGCGCCTGCTCGACGGCGTCAAAGCGCTGAACTCATATGCGAAGGGCTATTACCGGGACCGCAAGAGCGGCCCGCGCAAGGAACTCACCGAAGAGCAGAAGCGGCGCACGCCGGACATCGAGCACCCGATCGTGCGCACGCATCCGTACACGGGGAAGAAATGCCTGTTTCTCAACGAAGGCTATACCACCCGAATCGTGGGCATGGGCGAGTCCGAAAGCGACGCCCTGCTCGCCCGGCTCTTCGAGCACAGCACCCGCCCCGAGTTCGTCTACCGCCACCCGTGGCGGGTCGGCGATCTGCTGATGTGGGACAACTGCTCGGTGCAGCATCGCGCCGTCATGGACTACGCTTTGCCGCAGCGCCGGCGGATGGAGCGCACGACGCTGTGCGGCAGCATCCCGTTCTAGAGCGCCGGATTTCCGCCCCGCGTTCCCGCTCCGCTTCAGCCCCGATTGCGGCGCTTTCCCGGCATGTGCCGGCGCAGGTGCACGGCCTCGCGCATGCGCGCGCGCATCCGGAGATTGAGCATCTCGACCGCCACCGCGAAGGCCATGGCGAAGTAGATGTATCCCTTCGGGATATGCAGGTCCCATCCTTCACCGATCAGCGCCACGCCGATCAGGATCAGGAACGCAAGCGCCAGCACCTTGATCGTTGGGTGGCGGTCGACGAATACTCCGATCGGCGCGGCGGCGAACAGCATCACGCCCACGGCGATCACGATCGCGATGACCATGATCGCCAACTCGTCCACCATCCCGACGGCGGTGATGACGGAATCGAGCGAGAAGACGATGTCGATTATCGCGATCTGGGCGATCACCGCGCCGAATCCCGCGGCAGCAGCGGCGCCCCGCTCGTCGTCCTCCTCGCCCTCGAGCGCGTTGTGAATCTCGTGAACGCTCTTCCAGAGCAGGAACAGCCCGCCACCGATCAGGATGAGGTCGCGCCCGGAAATCGCCTTGTCTACCACGGGCACCTCGAACAGCGGCGCGGTCAGCGTCATGATCCAGGTGAGCGCGAACAGCAGCGCGAGCCGCGACACCATGGCGAGCACGAGCCCGATCGTCCGCGCCTTGGCGCGCTGGTGCTCGGGCAGCCGCCCGCACAGGACGGAGATGAAGATGATGTTGTCCACGCCGAGCACGATCTCGAGCGCGGTCAGGGTCGCCAGCGCAAGCCAGGCGTGCGGGTCAAGCAGCCATTCCATCGGAGAGTCCTCTATTTCTGCTATCGTTGCGGTCACTGCGACCGCTGCGAGAGCGATCAATCATGCAATCCTTCGAGGCGGCCGGGAGGAGCACTCCCGGCACGGACCGGCTCGAAGCATGGATCGGCCGGACCGAGTCGCGCACCGACGTGGTGACGGCGTGGCCAGCGGTTGCGCTCGCGGCGACGCTCGACCGGCGCGATCCGGAGCCGAAGCCCGCGGATGCCTTACCGCCGGGCTGGCACTGGCTCTACTTCCTGGAAGCTGCGCCCGCCTCGGAACTCGGACCCGACGGTCATCCGAAGCGCGGCGGGTTCCTCCCGCCCGTGGCGCTGCCGCGGCGCATGTGGGCGGGCGGCAGGCTCGAGTTCCGGCGCCCGTTGCGGGTCGGTGACGAAATCCGACGCGATTCCAAGATCCTGTCCATTGTACCGAAAGAGGGCCGCAGCGGCAGCCTCGTGTTCGTCACCGTGCGCCACACCGTATTCTGCGGCGGCGAGCTTGCCGTCATCGAGGACCACGACATCGTCTATCGCGAAGCGGCGAAGCCCGGCGAGCCGCCGCCACCGGCCAGATCCGCGCCCCGTGGAGCCATTTGGCGGCGCGAGATCGTCGCCGATTCCGTGATGCTGTTTCGCTATTCCGCCCTGACCTTCATCGGGCAGCGCATCCATTACGATCTCGAATACTGCCGCGACGTGGAGGGCTATCCCGGGCTGGTCGTTCATGGCCCGCTCCAGGTGATCCTGCTCCTGGATCTTGCCCGGCGGCACGAGCCGCGAGCGATTGGACGCCTTGAATACCGCGCGCTCCATCCGCTGTTCCATTTCGAGCGCTTTTCCCTCAATGGTCAGCCTGGCGCTGGCGGCTCCCGGGCCGAGCTCTGGACGGCCAATCCCGCCGGGAACTATGCGATGTCGGCGACTGCCTATTTTTGAAGGAGTTGTGCGATGCGCAAATCCCCACTGAGAACTCCAGCATAGCGTAAGCTTATTGTAAGAAAGCCTTTTCAATCCGGTCACTTAGGCGTAATATCTGCGCACCCAATCCGGTGGCAAGTGGTGTCATCGTGCGGGCGCGCCGTAGCGTTAAGGCAGGAACCAGCGGAAGAGCAGGAATTGGATGAAACCCACCGACATCGGTGCGCCTGACTACTTTCACAAGGTAGTGGATTGCCAGTGGGCCTGCCCGGCCCACACCCCCGTTCCTGAATATATCCGGTTGATCGCCGCGGGCCGCTACGGCGATGCCTACCTGGTCAACTGGCAGTCGAACGTCTTTCCCGGGATTCTCGGCCGCACCTGCGACCGGCCGTGCGAGCCGGCCTGCCGTCGCGGCCGGGTCGAGGCGCGCAACGCGGAATCGCCTGAGCCGGTGGCTATCTGCCGCCTGAAGCGCGTCGCGGCGGACAACAAGGAAGACATCCGGTCCCGCCTGCCCAGGCCCGCGAAGCAGAAAAACGGCAAACGCATTGCCTGCATCGGCTCCGGCCCCGCCTCACTCACCGTCGCCCGCGATCTCGTTCCCCTCGGCTATAGCGTCACCGTCTTCGACCAGGACCCCCGCGCCGGCGGCATGATCTGGTCGCAGATTCCGCGCTTCCGCCTGCCGATGGAAGTGATCGATGAGGAAGTGGGCTACATCCTCGATCTCGGCGTGGATTTCAGGCCGGGCGTGCGGATCGAGAGCCTCAAGCAGCTCGTGTCCGGAGGCTACGACGCGATCTTCGTTGGCAGCGGCGCGCCGCGTGGCCGCGATCTCGACATCCCCGGCCGCAAGGAAGCCGCCGCCAATATCCACATCGGCATCGACTGGCTGTCGAACGTCTCCTTCGGCCACATCGACAAGATCGGCAAGCGAGTGGTTGTGCTCGGCGGGGGCAACACCGCGATGGACTGCTGTCGCACCAGCCGGCGCCTGGGCGGCGAGGACGTGAAGGTCATCGTGCGCTCGGGCTTCGAGGAGATGAAGGCCTCGCCCTGGGAAAAGGAGGACGCCATGCACGAGGGCATCCCGATCCTCAATTACCTCGTGCCGAAGGCATTCACGCACGACAACGGGAAGCTGACGGGCATCACCTTCGAGAAGGTGCGCGCCGAGTACGACGCAAAGGGGCAGCGCAACCTCGTGCCGACCGGCGAGCCGGACCAGCACTTCGAGTGCGACGACGTGCTGGTCGCGGTGGGACAGGAGAACGCGTTTCCCTGGATCGAGCGTGATATCGGCATCCAGTTCGACCGCCACGGCATGCCCGTGGTGGACAAGGTCACGATGCAATCGACGCTCCCCCACGTCTTCTTCGGCGGCGATGCCGCGTTCGGGCCGAAGAACATCATCTGGGCGGTGGCGCACGGCCACGACGCGGCGGTCTCGATCGACAAGCTGCTGAACGGCGAGGATATCCGCGAGCGCCCGGCGCCGGGCGTGACGCTCGTTTCCCAGAAGATGGGCATCCACGAGTGGAGCTACGACAACGACATCTCCCTCGCGCAGCGCTACAAGGTCCCCTGGCGCGACAAGAAGGTGACGTTGAAGGACATCAAGGTCGAGGTCGAGATGGGCTTCGACCCCAAGACGGGCTTTGCCGAGGCGCAGAGATGCCTCAACTGCGACGTGCAGACGGTGTTTACCGGGAAGCTCTGCATCGAGTGCGACGCGTGCGTGGACATCTGCCCGATGGACTGCATCACCTTCACGCAGAACGGCGAGGAGCAGGACCTGCGCGGGCGCCTGAACGCCCCGGCGACAACGCTCTCCCAGGACCTCTACCTGTCCGATGCGCTCAAGACCGGCCGCGTAATGGTGAAGGACGAGGACGTATGCCTGCACTGCGGCCTGTGCGCCGAGCGCTGTCCGACCGGCGCGTGGGATATGCAGAAATTCCTGCTTGACATGACGCACGCCGGCCCCGCGTGCCGCACGCCCAAGAGAAAGGCTGCATGAAGCGCATAGAAGCCATTAACGACTGCGTCGTCAAGTTCGCCAACGTCAACGGGTCCGGATCGGCGAGCGCAAACGAGCTCTTCGCCCGCTCCATCCTGCGCATGGGCGTGCCGGTCTCGCCGCGCAACATCTTCCCCTCCAACATCCAGGGCCTGCCGACCTGGTACGAGGTGCGCGTCAACGAGACCGGTTACCAGGGGCGGCGCGGCGGCGTCGACCTCATGGTCGCAATGAACCCGCAGACCTGGGCCCAGGACCTGAAAGAGATCGAGAGCGGCGGCTACCTCTTCTACGACAACTCCAAGCCGCTGCCGAAGTCGAAGTTCCGCGATGACGTCAACGTAATTGGCATGCCGTTGACCGAGATCTGCAACGCCACCTATAGCGACCCCCGCCAGCGCCAGCTGTTCAAGAACATCATCTACGTCGGCGCGCTGTCCGCGCTGATGGAGATCGACCCGACCGAGATCGAAAAGCTCTTTTCCGAGCAGTACAAGGGCAAGGAGGCGCTGCTGCAATCGAACATCAAGGCGCTGCGCCTCGGTCGCGAGTACGCGCTTCAGCACCTCGCGTGCCCGATCGGCCTGCGCGTCAGGCGCGCCAACAATGTCGGCAGCAGGATCTTCGTGGACGGCAACTCGGCCGCCGCCCTGGGCGCGGTCTACGGCGGCGCGACGGTGTGCGCGTGGTATCCGATCACGCCCTCGTCCTCGCTCGCCGAGGCGTTCATCAGGCACTGCCAGAAGCTCCGCGTCGATCCGGCCACCGGCAGGAACCGCTATGCGATCATCCAGGCCGAGGACGAACTCGCGTCGGTCGGCATCGCCATCGGCGCCGGCTGGAACGGCGCCCGCTCCTTCACCTGCACCTCGGGACCGGGCATCTCGCTCATGCAGGAGTTCATCGGGCTCGCCTACTTTGCGGAGATCCCGGTCGTGCTGATCGACGTGCAGCGCGGCGGGCCGTCGACCGGCATGCCCACGCGCACCCAGCAGTCGGATCTCCTTTCCTGCGCCTACGCCTCGCACGGGGACACGAAGCACGTGATGCTGTTCCCCGAGGACCCCACCGAGTGCTTCGAGTTCTCCGCGCAGGCGTTCGACCTTGCCGAGCGCCTGCAGACCCCGGTGTTCGTAATGACCGATCTCGATATCGGCATGAACACGCGGCTGTGCGATCCCCTGCAATGGAACGACTCCCGTTCCTACGACCGCGGCAAGGTGATGACGCACGACGAGCTCGAGGCCGGCAAGGAATTCGGCCGCTACCTCGACGTCGACGGCGACGGCATCCCCTACCGCACCTATCCGGGCACGCACCCGACGCGGGGCGCCTACTTCACGCGCGGCACCACCAAGGACCGCTACGCGCGCTACAGCGAGGCCGGCCCGGACTACGTCGACAACATGCAGCGGCTGCTGCGCAAGTTCGAGTCCGCGAAGCAGCTGATGCCGAAGCCGCTGCTGCGGCCGGCCGCGAAGCCCGCGCGCTTCGGCGCGATCTACTACGGCTCGACCAGCCCGGCGATGCAGGAGGCGCTCGACGTGCTGGCGCTGCGCGGCATCCACGTCAACGCGCTGCGCGTGCGGGGTTTTCCGTTCCAGGACGAGATTGCGGACTTCGTCGCGGCACACCCCTGGGTATTCGTGGTCGAGCAGAACCGCGACGCGCAGCTGAAGACGCTTCTCGTCAACGAAGCGAAGGTGAACGCCTCGCGCCTGCTCTCGGTGCTGCACTACGACGGCACGCCGATCACCGCCCGCTTCATCGTCGAGCAGATCTCCCAGCATGCCGCCGCTCGCACGGTCGTCCCGCTGAAGCGGGTCGGGGCGTGACCGCAGGATTCAGGAAGAACCCATGACCTATCTCGCCAAGCCCAAGCTGCACCACCCGACGCTCGCGAAGAACAAGGTCGGCTACACGCGCCGCGACTACGAGGGAACCGTGTCGACGCTGTGCGCCGGCTGCGGCCACGACTCGATCTCGGCTGCGATCGTGCAGGCGTGCTGGGAGCTCGACATCGAGCCGCACCGCGTCGCCAAGCTCTCCGGGATCGGCTGCTCCTCCAAGACTCCGACCTACTTCCTCGGGAACTCGCACGGCTTCAACAGCGTGCACGGGCGGATGCCATCGGTGCTGACCGGCGCCAACCTCGCCAACGGCGATCTCCTTTACCTGGGCGTGTCGGGCGACGGCGATACCGCTTCCATCGGGCTCGGGCAGTTCGCGCACAGCGTGCGGCGTGGCGTGAACATGGTCTACCTCGTGGAGAACAACGGCGTCTACGGGTTGACCAAGGGCCAGTTCTCCGCCACCGCCGACAAGGGATCGAAGTCGAAGCGCGGCGTCGCCAATACCGACGAGCCGCTCGACCTGATCGGATTGGCGCTGCTGCTCGGAGCGAGCTTCGTTGCACGCAGCTTCTCGGGCGACAAGCAGCAGCTGGTGCCGCTCATCAAGGCCGCCATCGAGCACCGCGGAGCCGCCTTCATCGATGTGATCTCGCCGTGCGTCGCCTTCAACAACCACCCGGGCTCGACCAAGAGCTACGATTACGTGCGCGAGCACAACGAGGCCGTCAACCGGCTCGACTTCATGGAAGGACGGGAGGAAATCACGGCCGACTACGCGGCGGGGACGGTCATCGAGGTCGCGCAGCACGATGGGTCGGTGATACGGCTGCGCAAGCTCGCGCCGGAATATGATCCGACCGACCGCATCAAGGTGATGAATTATCTCCAGGAGCGCGCCGCGGCAGGCGAGGTGGTGACGGGCCTGCTCTACGTTCAGCCGGACGCGGCGGACCTCCACCAGCATCTCAATACCGTTACGGCCCCGCTCAGCCAGCTCACCGAGCGCGAGCTCTGCCCGGGCAGCGTCGCGCTGGAGCGCATCAACGCCGCGCTGCGTTAGCAGTTCGTCATTCCCGCGGAGGCGGGAATCTAGAAGGCTTCGAGCGGAACGGGTTCCCCGCCTTCGCGAGGACGACCAACCGCGCCGTTCGAACCTTGCGGTCCGTCCTTGGTCTTGATGGCGAGGCCATAGCAGAGGTAGCCGGCGCCCCAGCCGTCCTTGTCGTTCAGGCAGTGCAGGTCGATCACGGCGTCGGCACCCTCGTCGGCTGCCCTGCTTTTCAGCGCTTCGATCGCATCCGCGGCGTTGTCGTACTCGGGTATCCAGAAAGCCGCGCGCCAGGTCTGTGTCCAGATCCGCTTGACAACGGTATAGCGGTCGAGGGTCAGCTGCGTCGCGTCGAACACCTGGACCGTTGCCGCATCCGCGCCCAGGGCAGCGCCAGCCTGGAAGCACAAAGCGCTGGCGAGCGTTGCAACGGCAAGTGTGGACGGTTTCATTGAGTGCATTATAGGTCTCGGTTATAGTCCTACACCAGTCCATGGCCACACCAACCGTCCAGGCCGCCCAACCCCGGGCCGATCGCCGGCTCGAGCTTGCCCAGATCCTCGCCGACCTCGTGGCCGACGGCCTGGTGTCGAAGGAGACCGCGGACCAGCTGGTCGCGAACCGCCGCTTCGCGCGCGGAGACACGCATCCGCTCGCGGTGATCGCCGACCAGAAGTGGAAGGACCCGCGCAACCCGAAGAAGCTCCTTCATCTCGAGGCGCTCACCCAGTGGCTCGCGGACAAGGTCGGGTTGCCCTACTTCCACATCGACCCCTTCAAGATCGACTTCGCCGCGGTCACCAAGACGATGTCGAGCGCCTACGCGGAGCGCTACCGCATCCTGCCGGTGGCGATCAACACGCGCGAGGTGACGATCGCGGTGTGCGAGCCGCACGTGCGGGAATGGGAAGACCAGATCCGGCAGGTGCTGCGGCTCGACATCAAGCGCGTCATCGCCAATCCCCTCGATATCCAGTCCTATCTCGTCGAGTTCTACAATCTGGCGCGCTCGATCAAGGGCGCGACCGCGAAGGACAAGGGCGCGGTCACCGACATCGCCAACTTTGAGCAGCTGGTGCAGCTCGGCCGCAGCGGCAAGCTCGACGCCAACGACCAGCACATCGTCCACATCTGCGACTGGCTGTTCAATTACGCGTTCCAGGAGCGCGCGAGCGACATCCATCTCGAGCCGCGGCGCGAGGTGAGCAACGTGCGCTTCCGCATCGACGGCGCGCTGCATCAGGTGTACCAGATCCCGACGCCGGTGATGGCGGCGATGACCAGCCGCATCAAGATCCTCGGGCGCATGGACGTGGTGGAAAAGCGCCGGCCGCAGGACGGGCGCCTCAAGACGGTGACCCCGGATGGCGAGGAGGTCGAGCTGCGACTCTCCACCATGCCGACGGCGTTCGGCGAGAAGCTCGTGATGCGGATCTTCAACCCCGAGAACCTGGTCAAGGGCTTCAAGGAGCTCGGCTTCACCGACGACGACGAGCGCAAGTGGAGCCAGATGATCAGCCAGCCGCACGGCATCATTCTCGTCACCGGCCCCACCGGCTCGGGCAAGACCACCACGCTCTACTCGACG
The DNA here is from genome assembly GCA_036555615.1 of Burkholderiales bacterium. Taxonomy (GTDB): domain Bacteria; phylum Pseudomonadota; class Gammaproteobacteria; order Burkholderiales; family SG8-41; genus SG8-41. Next base: position 24,454 of record DATBKZ010000128.1, read on the forward strand.
CTGAAGCAGCTTGCCGAGCCCGACGTCAACGTGTGCACGGTGGAGGACCCGATCGAGATGGTGGAGCCCATGTTCAACCAGATGCAGGTGCAGCATTCGATCGGCGTCGACTTCGCGAGCGGCATCCGCACCCTCATGCGCCAGGATCCGGACATCATCATGGTCGGCGAGATCCGCGACCTCGCGACCGCGGAGATGGCGATCCAGGCCGCGCTGACGGGCCATCTGGTGCTCTCGACGCTGCACACCAACGACGCGCCGTCGGCGATCACGCGGCTGCTCGATCTCGAGGTGCCGTCGTACCTGCTGCAGTCGACCATACTGGGCGTCATGGCGCAGCGGCTGTTGCGCACGCTGTGCCCGCACTGCAAGGAATTGCACGAGCTCGACGACTCCTCCTGGGAGCATCTGGTGGCTCCCTGGAAGGCCACCAAGCCCAAGGGTTCCACTTATGTCGCCAAGGGCTGCCTGGACTGCCGCATGACGGGCTACCAGGGGCGCGTCGGCATCTACGAGACGATGGTGATGACTCCCGAGCTGAGAAAGGCGATTACACCGGAGACCGACCTCGCGGCGCTGCAGGACAAGGCATACAAGGAAGGCATGCGGCCGCTGCGGATTGCCGGCGCGGCGAAAGTGGCGGTTGGCCTCACCACCGTAGATGAGGTGCTGCAGACTGCACCGCCACCCACCGGGGACCGGCGACAGCATCCCCGCTGAGGGGCGTGACCCGTGACTGGTGACCTGTGACCGGTCGCATGTAACGCTCGACCAGGCGTTAACCCTACTGGTCACCGGTCACCGGTCACAGGTCACCGAAGTCAGCAAGAAACGGGTGGCGCACGCTCCCGTCCCGCCGTATTCTCGCGGGCATGAACCCGATCGATACCCCACTGGACGTGATGCCCGTCCACACTCCCGGCGCCAGGGATTACGAGCGTATCGCCCGCGCCATTGGCTACCTCCAGCGCCACGCAGGTGACCAACCCGACCTCACAGCTGCGGCACGCCACGTCAGCCTGAGCGAGCACCACTTCCAGCGTTTGTTCACGCGCTGGGCGGGCGTCAGTCCCAAGCGCTTCGTCCAGTGCCTCACGCTCGAGCACGCCAAAGCCCGCCTCGCGGCCGCGCGCGGCGTGCTCGATGTGGCGGGTGCCGTCGGACTGTCCGGCCCGGGACGGCTGCACGATCTTTTCGTGACGCTGGAAGCCATGTCGCCGGGGGAATATCGAGGGGGCGGCGCAGGGACCGCCATACGCTACGGGGTGCACGATACGCCCTTCGGCGCGGCCTTCGTCGCGATCACCGCGCGCGGCATCTGCGGATTGCATTTCATCGACGGCGCGAGCGACGGCCTCGCGCGCCTGCGGCACGACTGGCCCGGCGCCGAGCTGCGCCGGGATCCGGCCGCGACAGCCCCCGTTTCCGAGCGCCTGTTTGGCCCGCTCTCGTCACGACCGGGCCGCGCGCTCGCGCTTCTCGTCAAGGGCAGCAACTTCCAGGTGAAGGTGTGGCGCGCCCTGCTCGAGCTTCCGTTCGGATCCCTTGCGAGCTACGGCGACGTCTCCGCGCGGATCGGCGCCCCCGGCTCCGCGCGCGCGGTCGGCGCGGCGATCGGCGCGAATCCCATTGCCTGGCTCATCCCCTGCCACCGCGTGATCCGTGAGTCGGGCGCCCTCGGCGGCTACCGCTGGGGGACTGAGCGCAAGGCGGCCATGCTCGGCTGGGAGGCGGCCCGAGTCTCTGAGGCGCCCCGGCAAGGGATGAGGGATGAGGGATGAGGGATGAGTAAAATAGACTTCTGGCTCCTCTCCCCGCTCATCTCCAGATGAAAGACACGCTCAAGCCCGGCCTCACCCATCAGTTCAAGTTCAGGATTCCGCCCAGCAAGACCGTTCCGCAGCTCTATCCCGAATCGCAGATGTTTCGCGAGATGCCGGAGGTATTTGCCACCGGCTACCTGGTCGGGCTGCTGGAATGGGCCTGCATCGAGGCGCTGCGGCCGCACCTCGACTGGCCGCGCGAGCAGTCCCTCGGCACCCGTGTCGCGGTGTCCCACCTTGCCGCAACGCCACCCGGGCTGACGGTGACTGTGGACGTGCGGCTCGACGCGGTGGACGGCCGCAGGCTGAGCTTTACCGTCAGCGCACACGACGGGATGGACAGGATTACCGAAGGCACGCACGAGCGCGTCGTGATCGACCGCGCCCGATTCCTGGAAAAAGTGGGCGCCAAAGCGCAGCAAGTCCGCGGCTAGAGCCCGCCAAGCGCGGCGCCGGCCAGCGCCGCCCCCGTCGATGCCCGCACCGACCCTGATCCAGGATGCCGAGAGCGGCCTGTGGTGGCGATTCGATGCGCCGCTCGCGGTGCTCGCCGCCACGCGCCTTGAGGATGTCGTGCCGGTGCTGCGCGAGATCGAGAAGCGAGTCAACGCCGAGAGCCTGTGGGCCGCGGGCTACATCGCCTATGAGGCAGGCCCCGCCTTCGACCCCGCGCTCCGTGCCCATCCGTCCGGACCGCATCCGCTGCTCCACTTCGGGCTCCACCGCGCGCCGCGGCTCGAGCCGCTGCCGCCGCCGGAGGACGCCTCGCGCCCCCGCTACCGCTGGATACCCAGCGTCGCCCGCAACGATTACGACGCCGCGATCGCGCGCATTCGCCGCCTGATCGCGGAGGGAGAGGCCTACCAGGTCAACTACACCCTGCGGCTGCGCGCGCCGATCGAGGAGCCGCCCTGGGAGCTGTTCCTGCGCGCCGTCCACGCCAACGCACCACGCCATGGCGCATACCTCGACTGCGGGCGATTTGTGATCTGCTCGGCCTCACCCGAAATGTTCCTCCGGCTCGACGGCGAGGACCTGACGAGTCGGCCGATGAAGGGCACGGCCGGCCGCGGGCTGTGGCTGGCGCACGACGAGGAGCGCGCGCGGGCGCTCGCCGCCTCGCCGAAGGACCGCGCCGAGAACGTGATGATCGTCGACATGGTGCGCAATGACCTCGGCCGCGTCTGTGCCACGGGCAGCGTCCGGGCCCCC
>DATBKZ010000129.1:0-49823 GCA_036555615.1 Burkholderiales bacterium
ATCTTCTTCAGCCGGCCCTCCAGCCCCTGTGCATGAATGGAGCCTGCAGTGACAAGCAGCGCGAACAAGAGCGTGGCCGCACGCGTCATGACGTTTCCTCGGGGTTCACTCGGAAGGCGCGACGATACCGGTAATTCGTGATGCTGGCAAACCAAGTGACGACTGACGGGCGACGAAAAACGGATCGAACCACTCACACTATTGGGGCTTCCTGGGCATGAGCTCGGTCTCCTCGCCCAGGTCCGGCTCCCCGCACAGCCGCAGCATCTCCGCCCGCGCTGTATCGCGCAGCCGGATGGCCGCGCTCCAGTCGTTGCCCGTCGGTGCGATCGGCGCGCTGAAGGTCACGCTGATGCGCCCGCGGCGGATGAGCCACTGGCCGTCCCGCAGGATCGAGCGCGTGCCGCGGATGGTGACTGGCACCACCGGCACCCCCGCCTGCGCCGCGATGACGAACGCCCCCATGCGAAACGGCAGCAGCCCCGGAATGCGGTGGAAGGTGCCCTCGGCGAACACGATGAGCGACCGGCCCCCGCGCGCGAGATCGGTGAAACGGCCGGCATCCTCGACGCCGCGCTGAGCATCGAAGCGCTCGACGTAGGTGGTCCCGATGCTGTTCAAGTAGATGCGCGGCAGCCAGTGCTCGCGCAGTTCGCGCTTGGCGATGAAGATCATCGGCGTTCCCATCGTGGATGCGAGCACGGGCCCGTCGAGGTAGCTTTGGTGGTTGCTGACGAGTATGCAGGGGCCCCCTGAGGCCAGATGGTCCAGGCCGCGAACCGCCAGGGGCAAACCTGCCAGCTTGAGGAACAGGCGGCCGGTCCGGTGACTCAGGCGCCAGCACCACTCGGTGCGCGGCAAGAGCGCGCAGGCGACCCACGTGACGGTGGCGATGACGGCGAGCAGCAGCAGGGCGTATATGCCGTAAAGCCAGTCGAGCACGGTGCGCAGGAAGCGGCGCGCCTGCGGCAGCAGCGCCGACCACGTGAGGCGCACGACCTGCCACCACACCGCGCGCGTGCCGGCGGCGCCGCCGCTCTCGTAGAGCTCGCGGCTCGCCGCGCGCCGGATCTTGCCGCTCGACGTCTTCAGCACGGTGCCCGGGGCTGCGAGCATGATGTCGTCCACCGGCATCCCAATATGCGACACCGCGAGGTCGTTGATCCGGCTCCTGAGCGCTTCCCGCCGCGCGTCATCGGTTTCGCGCGTCTCCGCGAGCACCACGACGCGCTCGGTGCCTGCGCGCGCCTCCGGGCTGCCGAACACCGCGACGCAGCCCTTGCGAATGCCGTCGAGGTTGCCGATCGCCTCCTCGAGGTCGTAGGGGTGGATATTGCGGCCGGCGCGGATGATCGTGTCCTTGACGCGCCCCGTGATGTAGATCTCGCCCTCCGCCACGTAGCCGAAATCATCGGTATCCATCCACGCGCCGTGCAGCAGATGGCGCGTACCCTCCGGGTTGCGGTAATAGCCGCTGGTGACGGAAGGCCCGCTGAACTGGATGTGCCCTTCCTCGCGATCCGGCAGCTCTCTCCCTGAGGCATCCACGACGCGGATCTGGTGGCCCGGGATCGGGTGGCCGCACGCGACGAAAGTAACCACTTTCCCGCGCTCGGCCTCGACCGGCACCGCGCGCCCGCTGCGCATGAACTGCTCCCTGTCGACACGGTCGAGCTTCACTCCGCGGCCGGGCGGCGGAAAGGCGACGCCCAGCGTGGCCTCCGCGAGCCCGTATACCGGCGTCATCGCCTCGGGCCTGAAGCCGAAGCGCGCAAAGCGCCGTGTGAATGCCGAAACGGTTTCGGGGGAGACCGGCTCCGCGCCGTTGAAGGCGAGGCGCCAGGTGGATAGATCGATGCCCGTGAGCTCAGCGTCCTGGACGCGGCGCAGGCACAGCTCGTAGCAGAAGTTGGGCCCGCCCGAGATCGTGCCGCCATGGCGATGGATGCTGCGGAGCCACCGTTCCGGCCGCGCGAGAAAGGTGAGCGGAGACATCACGGGGTACTTGAATCCGTAGGTGAGGCTGCCCATCCACGCTCCGATGAGACCCATGTCGTGGTAGAGCGGCAGCCAGCTCACGAAGACGTCCGCCGGCGTCACGCGCAGGGCGCGGGCCATGGCGCGGATGTTGACGAGCAGGTTGGCGTGGGTGAGCACCACGCCCTTGGGATTGCCGGTGCTGCCGGAGGTGTACTGGAGCATCGCGACGTCCTGTGGACTTGCCCGATGCGCCACGGCGTGCGCGCCGGGCCGCATCAACTCTTCCGGTGTGACGACGTCCTTCAGGGTGTCTACCTGCGGCTTCAGCAGCATCGCAAGCGGCTTCGCTTCTCCGACAGTGATCAACACCCGCGTCAGTGCATTCGAGAGAATGCGGGCGTGGCGCCTCAGGTGGTCTTCGATCTGGCTGGGCCGTGCCGGCGGGTAGATCGGCACCGGGACGCCGCCGGCGAGCAGGATCCCGAAGAAGCTGAAGAAATACTCGACGGCGGTAGGCAGCATGATCGCCACCGCGCGCCCCGGCTCGAGCCCGCGCTCGACGAGCCCGGCGGCGATGGCGCGTGCGGCCTGATCGAGCTCGGCATAGGTGACGATGCGCTCGCCGGCCTCCTCGTCCTGCAGCACGATGTGGGGACGATCGGGGTGCCGCTCGACGTGCCACGCCAGCACTTCGGGCAGCGTGGCCGCGTCGTCCGGCGTTTCCGATACGGCAGCAAGCGCCGAGACGCGCTCGATCGCGCCGGCCTGCGCCAGGCTCGCGGGCCCCGCCGCCAGCATCGCGCGCAGGAGATCGCGCGGCGTCTCGGCTTCCGCCATGACCGCCTCCGGCAGGCTCACGCCGAAGCGGCGCTCGATGCGGAGGAACAGCTCCACCCGGCCCAGGCTGTCGAAACCGTAGCCCTGCTCGAGCCGCGCGTCGAGCGAGGCGGGGATGGTGGCGCGCGACGGGTGCAGTTCCGCGGCGAGCTCGCGCAGCATCTCGATCAGCGCCTCGGCGCTGATGGCCGTGCTGCCGTGCTCGATTGGCCTCGCGACGGACGTTTCCAACTTATAGGGACCCGCGCCAGGTGAGGTGAGTCGATGTTAGCACAGGCACGTAACCGCTCGCCCACGGCTCCCGGGCTTCACCGGCGCGCGCAGCGCGAGCAAGTACTGTTCGACTTTCAGTTCCAGCTATCGGCGGCGGCGCGCGCGCCCGCCCGGCCGAGGATCGCCAGCAGACGGTCGGGACGGTCGGTCACGATGCCCGCGACTCCGATCCGTGCGAGCTCGCGCATCCGGTCCTCGTCATCGACGGTCCAGACCTGGACCCGCAAATTGCGCCCGCGCGCTGCCTTCACCAGAGCCGGCGTCGTGATGATGTCGCCGCGGAGCCGGTCGGGGACCAGGAGCGCCGGAACCGGCGGGCTGTAGGCGAACTCGAGCTTGGCGAGGTAAGCCGCGTAAAAGATGCGCGCCTCGGTCGCGTTCATTGCTGTCAGCACTTCCGGGCAGGTGGCCCGAAATTCCGCCACGGCTTCCGCGTTCATGGATGCGACAAGCGTCTTCTCGTCCATCCGCGAGCGGCGGATGATCTCGCAAAGCGGCCGGGCGAGAGCGGCTCCCCCGTGCTTCATTTCCACGATCATCCGGGTCCCGGGAAAGCCGGAGAAAACCTCCTCGAGCGTCGGGATCCGGATGCCCTTGCCGCGGAACGGATACGTTTGCCCCCCGTCATTCGACCAGCTATGACCAGCGTCGAGCTTCCGCAATTGCTCGAGAGTGAGTGAATCGACGCGTCCCCGTCCATCGGTCGTGCGGTCAACGGTGGCGTCATGCATGACGACGATGGCGCCATCCGTCGCGGGCTGGACATCCATCTCTAGAACATCCGCGCCGACTGCGACCGCGTGCTCGAACGCGGTGAGCGTGTTTTCGGGCCGCAAGCCGGCGCCGCCGCGGTGCGCGATCACCTGCACGCGGAGATTTTCCGCTGCGAAGTATGGATGGTGAGGCGCGGGACGGGCGGTGACCGCGAGCACGCCTACGGCCGCGGCGAGCGCGCCGGTCACGGACAGCGTGCCGATGAGCCACGTGGGAAGCATCGGCCTTCAACTATATCCGATGCCGCACTCGGACCCAAAAAAGTGTCAGGATCCTTTTCCGGTCATGACACTACACGCGGGAAGGAAAGGTTCCTGACACCTTATTGCGGCGAGCGCTTACGGCACGGCTGCAGCCTCGGGCGCCTTGACCGCGTCGATTTCCCTGGGGGTTCTCGAAAGAAGCGGGCAGTTCGGCGCGGCGGCGGCTTTCTTGCGCTCGATGATCTCCTTCGCGTACTTCTGGAGGTAGTGCGCGATGGTCTCGACCCGGATCTTGACCGAGCCGGCGGGCTTGGTGGAATCGAGCTCCTGGAACGAGAAGAAGAGGGTGCCGGAGCGCTCCACGATCTGCTGCACCGGGCTGTAGGTCGGCTGGTCCATGCCGCATTCGTAGCTCGCCAGGCGGATCACCCCCGCGATCCACGGAGTGCGCGCCGCCACCTTGGCCCCCCACAGGATCTCGTTGGTGTTGGCGCTGTAGGACGAGGGCCACACGTCGGAGATGTCGAACGGCGAACGGATGCGCCCGGCCTTGAGGTCCGCGGCGAAGATCCACTCGAGCAGGTCCGGATCGGTCGGGAAATACTGGGTCCACAGCACGGGATAGCCATAGGCCTGCAGGTCCACCTCGATTTCGTGGCCGATGCCGGGGTCCATGTGGTAGGGCCGCGCGACGACGAGCAGGCACGGTGTGTCCGCGGCAGCGCACTGCTTCAGCACGTCGCGGCCGCGGCGCCAGGCTTTCTCGTTGAAGGCCCTGAGCGCCTCGTAGCCCTGGCGCACGGCTTCCATCGTCTCCGCAAACTCGATCTCCGGAAAGATCTCCTTGAGCGCGGGATGGAGCTGCTTCGGAACGAGCGGGGGATCTCCGAGCGAAACCAGTGGCGTGACGTAGCGGATGCCGCGGTCCGCAAAGGCGTCCTTTTCCCTGAGGAAGCCCGCCTTGATGTTCTCCGGCGCCGCCATCACGCGCGGGCAGGCGAGGTTGTCGAGCACGTGGCCCTTCAGGTACGAGGGCAGCGAGTAGATCATGGGGGAGAACAGCACGTCGATCTTGCGGTGTTTGTCGCGCGCGAGGAGCTCCCCGTAGTGGCCGGAGATGCACTTCACCGGGTAGCAGCAGTCCACCGTGCCGCGGCCCTTGGCGAACTGGCGGCCCTGCTCCTCGGAGGTGTCCGAGGAGAACGCGAGCTTGCGCGCTTCGACGCCGAGGGCCCCGAACAGGCCCACCCAGAACTGATGGGTGGACCACATGTTGAGGACCCTAGGTATCCCGATCCTCAGCTTCGACCGGTATTCGGGCGTGGCGGAAGGCGTCCTCGCGGACCATTTCCGCAACATTGGGATGAGCACGTTTGACTTCCTCCAACTGGGCTTTCACGACCCGCATCTCGTTCGCGTCCTCGAGCAGGCCCTTGGGGCAGGTGTTGCCGCTGATGACACGCTCCTTGCCCTCGGCGAGCGGCACCTTGCTCCACGGCCGGCCCTTCGCACCGGGCAGCACCACATCGATGAAGGTGCGCCGGCAGCTCACTGGGCACCACTTGCAAATGGTGTGCTCGTTGGTGGTGCTCTCGTACTGGAGCGCCTCGATGGTGTCGAAGCCGCGGAAGCGCGACGCCTTGCCCTCACGCCACCCGTCCCTTGCGCACAGCGCAGCGCCGATCGCCCCCGCTTCGCCGGGGTAGGGATGGACCACGATCTCCGCGCCGGGGACCTTGCCGAGGATGAAGTCCACCTGCGCCTTGACCACGGCGAGGTTGCGATGGGTGCCGCCCTGCAGCACGAACTTCTTCCCGGCCGCCGCGAGGTTCTGCAGTTGCCCCGCGTAGACCCAGACGTTGAGCGGCAGCACCGCGGCGAGGGACGCCATGATCTCTTCGGATGACCAGCCCTTGCGCTGCTGGTTGACGATGTCCGACTGCAGGAACACGCCGCAGCCCATCGCGAGCTTCGGCACGGAGCGCGCCTTGAACGCCTGCTCGGCATACTGCTCGAGCGGCGTGTTGTAGCGCTCGGCGACGCCCTGCAGGAACGCGCCATTGCCCGACGAGCACTGCGAGTTGAGGCGGAAGTCCGACACCGTGCCCTGGCGCAGCAGCATGATCTTCACGTCGCAGCCGCCGACGTCGCAGATCACGTCCGCATCGGCGTGGAAGTGCAGGGCGGCGGTGGCATGCGCGACGGTCTCCACGATCCCGATATCGGCGCCGACGATGTCCTTCAGCAGGTCCTTGCCGTATCCGGTGATGGCGAGCCCGGCGATGTTCTCGAATCCCGCCTCGCGGATCTGGCGCAGGATCGCCTTGGCGTCCTCGATCGGGTTGCCCTTCGACTGGACGTAGCAGGAGAAGAGCATCTCGCTCTTGGGGCAGAGCACGACCGCCTTGGCCGTGGTGCTGCCGAAGTCGCAGCCGAGGAAGACCCCGGAATCGATCGTTACCGCCGGGGCGACCGGCGTCCCGTTGACGCGCGGATGCGAATGGCCATTCTTGCGCTCGCCGGAGTATTGCGCGCAGAAGCTCTGGAAATCGTCCTCGCTCGCGATCAGCCCGCGGGAGCCCTCCTTCGCCTTCTGTTCGTGCTGGCCCACGTCGATCCACCCGCGGAGCTTCTCCATGCCCTGGTAGATGGCAACCCCGTTGGTCTCACCCTGGCCGATCTCGATGCAGCCGAGACAGGCGTAGTAGAGCGCGTCGGCCGGAATCAGGATCACGTCCTCGGGCTGCTTGCCCTCGGGCAGCGCGACCTTCCGCTCCTTCCAGAGCTTGGCCAGATGGTGCCGCCACGCCTGCTGCAGGCCGGTGAAGAACATGTTGGGCCCGCCGAGGAGCAGCACTTCGGGCACCGGCGTGTTGCCCTTGGTGAGGGTGGCGAGGTTCTGGTAGACCACGGCCTCGTAGAGGCTCGCGATGATCTCCTCCACCGGCACGCCCGATTTGACCAGGGTGTTCGAATCTGCCTCGGCGAAGATCCCGCACTTGGAGCTCACCTTGTGCAGGCTCATCCCGGCATAGGCCATGTTCGCAAGGCTCTCCGTCGGGATCGAGAGCTTGCGCGCCGTCTTCTCGATGAAGGTGCCGGTGCCGCCGCTGCAGGCGGACTGCATGTAGACCTGCTTGCTGGTGCCGTCCCCGCTTGGGGTGAAGAACACCGTCTTCATGTCCTCGCCGCCGATCTCCGAGACGAAGCGCACCTGCGGGTGCAGCTTCTCGACCGCGGCGGCGACCGCGACGACCTCCTGTATCAGCTTGGCGCCGACCAGCGGCGCGAGGAAGCCCGCGCCCGAGCCGGTGAAGAACACCCGGTCGCGGCCCGGCGTGAAGCCGCATTCGGATTCCATGCGCGAGAGGTACCCGAGGACGGTCTCGGCCTGCTTGGTGTTGTGGCGCCCGTAATCGCGCCACAGCGACTTCCCGTCCTCCACCACCACCGCTTTGACGGTGGTGGAGCCGACGTCCATGCCGGCGATCTTCAATGCCGCGCCCTTTCGGCAAGATGCAGCACGAGGCGCGCCGCGGTGCCCGCGGCACCCTTGCGCGGAACGCTGTAGGTCGCGCGCTTCATCTCGGGGTGGGCGTCGAGCAGCTCGCGCGCGCGCTCCGGCGTAAGTCCGTTCAGCTTCAGGACATCGTCGAACTCGCGCTGCGCCCGGCGCTTCGCCTCCGTCAGGATCATCTGGCAGCGCGAGAGCGCGTGAACCTCGGCGTCGCCCTTGATCTCGAGCGGCGCGTAGAGGAGATCGGGATACTTGCCCGTTACTGCCGCCATGGCGCCGATGCTCATGGTGTTCGGCATGCAGGAATAGGGCGAGAGTTCGCAGATCATGTGCGCTTTCTTGTGCTGGTGCGCCCACAGCGCCTTGCCGACGAGCATGTCGCCCTCGCCGCCGTTCAGCCGGCTGTGGTAGTAGGGCGCGGCGAGCGCGCGTAGTTCGTACTGATCCGGCATCTCGTGCGGCAGGTCCCCGAGCGCCCGGCGCATCCCGTCGTAGGTCCGCCGCAACAGCCGCATCCCCGTCCTGATTCCGCCCAGCTTCAGCCGCGCCATGCGGTCGATGCCGATGTGGTCCTCATAGTCCTGCCCCGCCAGGCGCATCAGGTAATCGAGCCAGATGGTGGTCGCAGCGGGATAGACTTCCGCGCCCTCCGCCTCGAGCCAGCGGTGGATGTTGTAGTTGGGCTCCCCTTCGACGGTTTGCAGGTAGAACTCGCCGGTGATCTTCACCACCGGCTTTACCCGCAGCCGGTCCACTTCGATTCCCTGGAACTTACGGTACACCTCGCGCATCGCCTGCTCGAAGTAGTCGCTCGAAAGGTACCAGAGCGGAGCGCTCCACTTCTTTCCGCGCACGGGCGACTCCCGGAACACCTGGTAGAGATGCTCGACGCTCTCCCTGACCGTCCGTTCCGTCGCGCCGGGCTGGACCTCGTACGGCCGCGTCTGGTACTCCAGGTCCTGCACGAGATCGCTGGCCACGACCGCCCAGACAGCGCCGAGCGTGAAGGGCAGGTTCAACTCCAGCCCGCCGCCCTCGGCCGCCCCCTGCTCGAGCCCGTTCTGCGCGAGGAGAAACATGCGGAAGGACTCGAGTCCGGCGTTGCGCAGCGCCAGCTCATAGCTCTGGTGGTATTGCCCGAAACGGCAGGCCCCGCAGGATCCCGCTGTCACGTACACGTATTTCTTCGCGACCTCCTCAGGGCTCGATTCGCGCGCCTTCGCGCGCAGAAAGTTGGCGAGATTGCCGGTGGTGAAGCTCGTCGGGCAGCACTGTCCGATGTCGGCGAGCTCCCGACCCGTAAGCAGATCCTCCTTCGTAGCGACGGGGAGGACCTGTGTCCGGTAGCCGAGGTTCTCCATCGCGCCCTGGATCAGGCGCTCGGCTCTCCAGTGCAGGCCGCCGAAGAGAACTGTTACTTGGTCGCGCTCGGCCCGGGTGAAAGGACGCGGCTTGTACGTGCGAAAGTGCTCGATTGCGGTGCTCTGCATGGCTGGATCTCCTCCCGGAAAGCGATCTGCCCGTTCACCGTGCAGACAGCAGTTTATCCCTAAGTTTGGACGGATATGCCCATGATCTATTCAGGGTCATATCCTGCCAGCACCGCGCGCATTCCCACAGCCCGGTATTGAGCCGCTGCAGGACGCCGGGCCGTTGCCGGCGGGACCTGACTGAGTCAGGCACTTCCCGCTACGCCCGCTTGGGCGCACGACGCGCGATCTGGTCTGGCACGCGAAGGGCGGGCGACGAGTTGGGGTTGTGAGCAGCGTGAACCTGAGGATGCCGAAGATACGGCCGAGATGGTCGGTGCGGGACTACGCGCTGGCCCCGTGGTCTTGTCGGACGCGACGCCGCGCTGCGCCTCCTTCGCGGGCGGGTTTCTCTCGTGGACGCATTGTTTCTGGAACGAGGGAGCGCACGCCTGTTTCATGGGAGCGCACAGGGTTGTGAGAAAGGCGTGCGTCCCCGTTTTTCCTGTATGCTGGCGCGAGTCGAAGGGGGGAGTCATGGCCACCTTGCTGATCATCCTCGCCGCGGTCGCGGTCGCCTGGACCCTCGCCTACCACCGTCTGCCCGCCGTCGCTTGGACGATCGCGTTCGCGATCGTGCTCGGGCTCATCACTCTCTACGCGTCCTGGCCGCAGCCCCTGGTCACAACGGCATGGATCATCCTCGTCATTGGCGCCCTCATCGGCAACCCGACGCCCATCCGCCGCGCGCTCATCAGCCGACCGCTGCTGGGACTCTTCCGCAGGATCCTTCCGCAGGTGTCGCAGACCGAGCAGGAAGCGCTCGAAGCGGGCACCGTCTGGTGGGACGGCGAGCTCTTCAGCGGCAGGCCCGACTGGGCGAAGCTTCTCGCCTACCCGAAGCCGAAGCTCACGGCGGCGGAGCGCGCTTTTCTCGACGGCCCGGTCGAGGAGTTGTGCGCAATGGTGAACGACTGGGAGGTCTCGCACGAACTCCTCGATCTGCCGCCGCACGCGTGGCAGTTCATCCGCGACAAGGGCTTCATCGGCATGATCATCCCCAAGCAGTACGGCGGGCTGGGGTTTTCGGCGCTTGCGCACTCCGAGGTGATCATGAAGCTCACCACGCGCAGCAGCACGGCCGCGATCACGGTAATGGTGCCGAATTCGCTCGGGCCGGCGGAGCTGCTGCTGCATTACGGCACCCAGGCGCAGAAGAATCACTACCTGCCGCGGCTCGCAAAGGGAATCGACATTCCCTGCTTTGCGCTCACCAGTCCCGAAGCCGGCTCGGATGCCGGGGCGATACCGGACTTCGGGATCGTCTGCCGCGGCGAGTGGGAGGGGAAGAACGTGCTGGGCATGCGCCTTACGTGGGAGAAGCGCTACATCACGCTGGCGCCGGTGGCGACGCTGCTCGGGCTTGCGTTCCGGCTCTACGATCCGGATCACCTCCTCGGCGATACCGAGGATATCGGCATCACGCTCGCGCTCATTCCGACGCAGACCCCGGGCGTTCACATCGGTCGCCGGCATTTCCCGCTCAATGCCGTGTTCATGAATGGCCCGACCTGGGGCAAGGATGTCTTCGTGCCGCTCGAGTTCATCATCGGCGGCGCGGAGTACGCCGGCCAGGGCTGGAAGATGCTGATGAACTGCCTTGCGGCTGGCCGTTCCATCTCGCTCCCCGCCAACGCCTGCGGCATCGCGAAGGGCTGCGCGCTGACCACCGGGGCCTACGGGCGCGTGCGGCAGCAATTTCGCCTCTCCATCGGCCGCTTCGAGGGAGTCGAGGAAGCGCTGGCGCGGATCGGCGGCAACACTTACATAATGGACGCGGCGCGCGTGATGACCGCCGGCGCGGTGGACCTGGGCGAGAAGCCTTCGGTCATCTCGGCGATCGTCAAGTATCACCTCACCGAGCGCGGGCGGCAGGTCATCAATGACGCGATGGATGTCCACGGCGGCAAGGGCATCTGCCTGGGGCCCAGCAATTATCTTGCCCGCGCCTACCAGCAGGTGCCGATCGCGATCACGGTGGAGGGCGCGAACATCCTGACGCGCTCCATGATCATCTTCGGCCAGGGCGCGATCCGCGGCCATCCGTTCGTGCTGAAGGAGATCCAGGCGACGCAGGAGCGAGACCCGGACAAGGCGGTGCGCGGCTTCGACGCGGCATTCTTCGGCCACATTGCGTTCATCGCGTCCAACAAGGCGCGTGCGTTCTGGATGGGACTGACCGGCGCGCGTCTCGTCGCTGTCCCGGGCGACAGGCACACGAGGCGCTACTACCAGCATTTGACACGCCTGTCGGCTGCGTTCGCCTGGACTGCGGACGTGTCGATGTTCCTGCTGGGCGGCGCGCTCAAGCGCCGCGAGCGGTTGTCCGCGCGGCTGGGCGACATATTGTCCAATCTCTACCTCGCAACCGCGGCGTTGAAGCGCTACGAGGACGACGGGCGACCGGCCGAGGATCTGCCGCTGATGCACTGGTCGGTGCGGGACGCCCTGGCGCGGACGGAGGAGGCGTTCTACGGGCTCATAGCAAACATGCCCAACCGGTTCGTGGCTGGGGTGCTGCTGCGCGCCATCATCTTTCCGTTCGCGTTTCCCCTGGGCCGGGAGTTCTCGCCCCCGCGCGACCGGCTGGGAAGCCAGGTGGTGGGGCTCCTGCTGGAGCCCGGCCCGGCGCGCACCCGGCTGACTGCCGGAGTCTATATCCCGCGCGACCGCGACGAGCCGGTTGCCGTATTGGAAGCGGCGCTGCGTGCGGTGATCGCGGCCGAACCCATCGGCGCCAAGATCCGCCAGGCGCGCGCGGAAGGAACGATCGTGAGCGGCTTCGCGGACCCGATCGTGGAGGAGGCGAGCGCCAAGGGCGTGATCACGCACGCGGAAAAACAGTCGATGGAGCTCGCCAGGACGCTGCGCCGGCGGGTCATCATGGTGGACGACTTTCCGAAGGACCTCGGCAAGACCGAGATCCACCAGACGACCCGGCCGGTCACGTTCGAGGCCCTGCGCGGCAGGACCTCTTGGCCCGAGCTGGAGAGCCGCGACCACGGGCCGAGTCCCGCGCCATGAACGACAGCGTCCTCTACTCCGTGGCGGAGGGCGTGGCGACGGTCACGCTGAACCGGCCGCAGGTGCTGAATGCGCTCGATGCGCAGATGATCGTCGCGCTGCGCGCGGCGTGCGAGCGCGCCGAGCACGACACGGCGGCGCGTGCCGTAGTCCTGCGCGGCGCCGGCCCGGCGTTTCTCGCGGGCGGCGACGTTGCTTTCTTCCGCTCCAATCTCCCGCGCATGCCGGCACTGGTGCGGGAAGGCGGCGCGGAGTTGAGCCACGCGATTCTCGCGCTACGGCGCGCGCCCAAGCCGGTTCTGGCAAGCGTCCACGGCGCAGTCGCCGGCGCTGGGGTAAGCCTCATGGCAGCGGCCGATCTCGCGATCGCAGCCGACGGAACGAAATTTACGGTCGCCTACAGCAGGATCGGCACGAGCCCGGATGGCGGCGCAACCCATTTCCTGCCGCGGCTCATCGGCACGCGCAGGGCGCTCGAGCTCATGCTGCTCTCCGATTCGTTCGAAGCGCAAACCGCGCTCAAGCTCGGGATCGTCAATTGGGTGATCGGCGCGGAGCAGCTGGGTGCGGAGACCGAGGCCATCGCGCGCCGGCTGGCGCTCGGGCCGACGCGCGCGTTCGGCGAGATCAAGCATCTGGTGAACGAGAGCCCGGACCAGACGCTTGCGGCCCAGCTCGAGGCCGAGATCGAGGCCTTCGCGCGCTGCGCGGGGACGCGCGATTTCGCCGAAGGCGTCACCGCCTTCATCGAGAAGCGCAAGCCTGTCTTCAAGGGCGAGTGAGGAGTGATGAGCCTGCGGGGCAGGACCATTTTCATCACGGGAGCAACGCGCGGCATCGGGCGCGAGATCGCGCTGCGTTGCGCGCGCGATGGCGCCAACGTGGTGGTGACCGGCAAGACGTCCGAGCCGCATCCGAAGCTCTCCGGAACCATCCACACCGTCGCCCGTGAAATCGAGGCCGCGGGCGGGAGGGCGCTTCCCGTGCAGCTCGACGTCAGGGACGCGGACGCCGTAGCGGACGCGGTGAAGCAGGCCGTGGCGACGTTCGGCGGAATCGATTGCCTGGTAAACAACGCCAGCGCGATCGCGCTCAGCGGCACGCTCGATACGCCCGTCAAGCGCCTGGACCTCATGCTCGCGGTGAATCTGCGCGGCACCTTCGTCTGCTCCCAGGCCTGCGTTCCCCACCTCAAGAAAGCCGCCAATCCTCACATCCTTACGATCTCGCCGCCGCTCAACATGAAGCCGCGATGGTTCAAGGATCACGTTGCCTACACGATGGCAAAATACGGGATGAGCATGTGCACGCTCGGCATGGCGGAGGAGTTCCGATCGTCCGGGATTGCGGTCAACTCGCTCTGGCCGCGCACCACCATTGCGACCGCCGCGATTGAGGTCCACTTCCCCGAGGCGATACTCAAGGCGAGCCGCAAGCCGGCGATCATGGCGGAGGCGGCCTACGCGATCCTCAATCGCGGCAGCCGCAGCGCCACCGGAAATTTCTACATAGACGAAGAGGTGCTGCGCGCGGAAGGCGTGACCGATTTCGAGCAGTATGCCGTCACGCCGGGGGCGAAGCTGTATCCGGACCCGTTTCTTGACTGAAAAAACCAGGAGGGGGCATGGCACAAATCGCAGGTCACCTGATACCAGTCGAGGCGGCTGTCACCCTCGATGGCCTGTTCCGCGAGCGCGTGAAGCGCACGCCGGACGCCATCGCCTGCCGCGCGTATAACGAGAGCCACGCCAACTGGCGCGACTATACGTGGGCCCAGATCGACCACCAGGTCGCGCGCTGGCAGGCCGCGCTCGAGCGCGACGGCATCAAGGCCGGCGACCGCGTCGCGGTGATGCTGCGCAACTGCCCGGAGTGGGTGACCTACGATCAGGCGGCGCTCGGCCTTGGGCTGGTGGTGGTCCCGCTCTACACGCAGGACCGGGCGGAAAACGTCGCCTACATCATCCAGGACTCCAACTGCCGGGTGCTGCTCATCGAAGGCGCCGAGCAGTGGCAGGGGCTGCGCGAGGTCAAGGGCCAGTTGGGAAGTCTCACGCGCATCGTGACCGTGCACCCCGTGCCCGACAAGGGCGAGACGCGATTGCGATCGCTCGGCGAGTGGCTGCCGGATGACGGCGGTGCGACGCGCCACGTGCCGCGCGACGGAAACGCGCTGGCGACCATCGTCTACACCTCCGGCACGACCGGGCGGCCCAAGGGCGTGATGCTCTCGCACCACAATATCCTCTCCAACGCCGCGGCAGCCTCAACCGAGGTGCTGACCACTGGGCCCGACGACGTGCTGCTTTCCTTCCTGCCGCTCTCGCATACCTTCGAGCGCACCTGCGGCTATTACCTGACGGTCATGAGCGGTGCGATGAATACCTATTCGCGCGGCATACCGCAGCTCGCCGAAGACCTGCAGGCGGTCCGTCCAACCATCCTGATTTCGGTGCCGCGGATCTACGAGCGCGTCTACGGCCGCATCCGCGAGGCGCTCGACGCGGGCTCGCCGCTCAAGAAGAAGCTCTTCATGCTGGCGGTGGAAGTGGGCTGGGCGCGCTTCGAGCACGCGCAGGGGAGAGGGCCGTGGAAGCCGTCATTCCTGCTGTGGCCCGTGCTGCACGCGCTGGTGGCCAAGAAAATCCTCGCGCGGCTCGGCGGCCGCATGCGCGCGGCGATCTCGGGGGGCGCGGCGCTCTCGCCCGAAATCTCGCGCGTGTTCATCGGGGTCGGGCTCACCGTCCTTCAGGGTTATGGGCTCACGGAAACGAGCCCGATCGCGTGCGCGAACCGCCCGGATGACAACCTCCCCGCCAGCGTGGGCAGGGCAATTCCCGGCGTCCAGGTGCGGGTCGGCGAGAACAATGCGCTCATGATCAAGGGCCCGAACATCATGCTCGGCTACTGGAACAACCCGGAGGCCACCCGGGCGATGATCGGAGCGGACGGCTGGCTCAATTCCGGGGACACCGCGCGCATCGACAGCCAGGGCCATGTCTTCATCACCGGGCGCTTGAAGGAGATCATCGTGCTCTCGAACGGCGAGAAGGTGCCGCCGGTGGACGTCGAATCTGCGATTGCGCGCGATCCCCTGTTCGAGCAGGTGATGCTGCTCGGCGAGGGCAAGCCCTATCTGAGCGTGATGTCGGTATTGAACGCCGACCACTGGAAGAAGCTGTGCACCGAGCGGGGGTTGAATGACGCGCCGGCCACGATCCAGTCGAAGCAGGTCGAGGAGATCCTGGTCTCGCGCATCGCCACCCAGATGAAGGAGTTCCCGGGCTACGCGCAGGTGCGGCGCGTCGCGGCAACGCTCGATCCCTGGACGGTGGAGAACGGCCTTCTCACGCCGACGCTGAAACTGAAGCGCGCCAAGGTCATGGAGAAGTTCAATGCCGAGATCGACGGCATGTACGCCGGGCACTGACCCGCGAACGCAGAATCCAGGGCGCTTGCAGATGACAACGCTTCCTTCAGGCAAGGAGCCCACGCTCCGGGTCGTGCCCATGCCGGCCGACGAGAACCAGGCCGGCGACATCTTCGGCGGGTGGATCATGTCGCAGGTGGACATCGCCGGCAGCGTTGCCGCCGTCCGCATCTCCCGGGGGCGGGTGGCGACCGTCGCCGTCAATTCCTTCCAGTTCAAGCAGCCGGTGCTGGTCGGCGACCTCGTGAGCTTCTATGCGGAAGTGGTGCGGGTCGGACGAACCTCCATCACCGTCAACGTCGAGGTCTACGCCCAGCGCCGGCCCGAGCGCGAGGAAGTCGTGAAAGTCACTGAGGCGACGCTGACTTACGTTGCTCTGGACGAGGCGCGGCGACCGCGTGTTGTATCAGCGCAACAGTAAGATGCCGCCGCGATCAAGACATTGTGGCAGGCGCGGGACTCGATAGTAATATGTTTCGATAGCGCCAGTGGGCCGGCCAGCATGGTCGGCGTTGGCAAAATGGGGGAGATTCACATGGCACCGTTGGTCCGGAAGTTGATGGCGGTTGCGGTCGGGGCGGCACTGGGCGGTCTGGTATCGAGCGCTGTCGCGGGGGGCTTCGCGATCGGCACGCAGAGCGGGAGCGGCACCGGGAACGCGTTCACGGGCGGCGCGGCAGCGGCCGATGACGCGAGCGTCGCGTGGTACAACCCGGCACTGATGACCCTGCTGCCCGGCAAGCAGATCGCCGGCGCGCTGCACGTCGTCAATCCGTCGTTCAAGTTCTCCAACCAGGGCTCCACCGGCGCATTCGCGGCGCCGGGCACCGGTGATGGCGGCGACGGCGGCGACCTGACGTTCATTCCCAACGGCTTTTTCACGTGGGCCTTTAGTCCGAGATTGAGCTTTGGATTGGCTCTGAATGCGCCGTTCGGGTTGTCAACGGATTATGACGCGGGATGGCGCGGTCAACTTCTCGCGCTCAAATCGGAGGTCAAGACTGCCAACGTCAGCCCGTCGATTGCCTACAAAGTCAGCGATATGGTATCGATCGGCGGAGGTGTCAACGTCCAGAAGATCGAGGCTGAGCTCACGAGCTTCACCGGCGCCGCGCCGACCGGCAATCAGAAGCTCGAGGCCGACGACATCGGCTATGGGTTCAATGTCGGCATCATGCTCCAGGCGACGCCCAGCACGCGCTTCGGCGCCCACTATCGATCGAAGATCAAATACGAGCTCGAAGGGGACCAGACTTTCAGCGGCCCTGCTGCTCCCGCCGCCAACGCCAGCGTCAAGGCCGATCTCGACGTCCCGGACTCCTTTTCTCTCAGCGTCTTCCATGTCCTGAATCCGAAATGGGAACTGATGGCCGACGTGACGTGGACTGGCTGGAGCTCGCTGGAACGGCTGACTGCCATTCGCACCTCGGCGTCAGTCCTGGGCGGAGTGGGCAGCACCGCTGCGTCCCTCAGGTTCAATTGGGATGACACGTGGCGCTATGGGATCGGCGCCAACTACAAGTGGAACAGCCAGTTTAAGCTTCGATTCGGCGCGGCGTTTGACGAGACGCCGACTAACGACCAGTTCCGCACGCCGCGGCTTCCGGATGAGGACCGCAAGTGGGTCGCGTTCGGTGTGCAGTGGAAGCCGTCGAAGGCCAGCATCCTCGATGTCGGCTACGCGCACGAGTTCATCAAGGACGCGAAAATATCGACCGCCGAAGGGGCGCCGCCTGCCGTAACCTGCCCCCCGAGCTGCTTGATCGGCGAATTCAAGAGCAAGGTGGACATTCTCTCGGTCCAGTATTCGGTGTCGTTCTAGGTCGTTCAGCCGGGCCGGGCGGGCGCAAGCCCTGCCCGGCCTCTTCTTCCTACTCGCCGCTCCCGCGGAGGCGGGAATGACGTAGAATCAGCGCTCCCGCCGGGGGTTCTCATGCCTTCCGCCTCCCCCTTCATCGTACGCAAGGCCGCAGTGCTCGGCGCCGGCGTCATGGGCGCGCAGATCGCCGCGCAACTCGTCAACGCGAACGTCGCCGCCGTCCTCTACGAGCTGCCGGCGAAGGACGGCGATCCCAACGGCAACGTGCTGAAGGCGATCAATAACCTGCGAAAGCTCGAGCCGAGCCCGCTCGCGACCCCGGCGCGCGCAGGCGATATCCAGCCCGCCAACTACGCCCAGCATCTCGAGCAGCTGAAGGAGTGCGACCTCGTGATCGAGGCAATCTCCGAGCGCATGGACTGGAAGGCCGATCTCTATCGCAAGGTGGCCCCGCACCTTGCCGAGCACGCGATCTTTGCCACCAACACTTCGGGGCTCTCGATCAACCAGCTCGCGCAGTCATTCCCGGAGGGGCAGCGCCGGCGCTTCTGCGGCGTGCATTTCTTCAATCCGCCGCGCTACATGCATCTCGTCGAGCTGATCCCCACGACCGCGACCGACGCGGCGATCCTCGATGATCTCGAGAAATTTCTCGTCACGACGCTCGGCAAGGGCGTCATCCGCGCCAAGGACACGCCCAACTTCATCGCCAACCGCGTTGGCGTGTTCTCGATGCTCGCGACCGTGCATCACGCGGAGCGCCTCGGCATCGGCTTCGACGTCGTGGACGCCCTGACCGGAACGCTCATCGGACGGCCGCGCAGCGCGACCTTCCGCACGGCGGACGTCGTCGGGCTCGACACGTTCGCGCACGTCGTCAACACGATGAAGGAGACGCTGCCGGAGGATCCGTGGCACAAGTACTACGTGATTCCCGCGTGGCTCAAGCGCCTGATCGACCAGGGGGCGCTCGGGCAGAAGACGCGCAAGGGCGTCTACCAGAAGATCGGCAACGATATCCACGTGCTCGATCTCAAGACCGGGAGCTACCGGCTTTCCGATGGAAAAGCGGACGAGGGGGTGATTGAAACGCTCAAGAACAAGGATGTGGCGGCGCGCTTCGGCGAGCTTCATGCCTCGAGCCACCCCCAGGCGCAGTTCCTGTGGTCGATCTATCGCGACGCATTTCATTATTGCGCCGTGAACCTGGCGGGCATCGCCGACAACGCGCGCGATCTCGATCTCGCGATCCGCTGGGGCTTCGGCTGGAACCAGGGACCATTCGAGATCTGGCAGGCGGCGGGCTGGAACCGGGTCGCCGGGTGGGTCGCTGAGGACATCGGGGCGGGACGGGCGATGAGCGGCGCGCCGTTGCCTGCCTGGGCCCTGGAGAAGGACCGCGCGGGTGTGCACGGCGCGCAGGGCTCGTATTCGCCATCGGACAAGTCGTACAAACCGCGCTCAACATTGGCCGCTTACCGGCGGCAGCCGTTCCCGGACCGGGTACTGGGCGAGCCGGTGGAGTACGGCTCCGCCATCTTCGAGACCGATGCGGTGCGCTGCTGGCACACCGGCGACGACATCGCGGTCGTGAGCTTCAAGAGCCGCATGCATGCCATCGGCGACGACGTGCTGGATGGCGTCGCGCAGGCGCTGGAGGAGGCCGAGCGCAATTACATGGGCCTCGTCATCTGGCAGACCGAGCCGCCGTTCTCGGTCGGGGCGAACCTGAAGAAGACGCCCTCCGGTGGCCCGCGCACAAAGCCGTCTGCGCTCGGGAGACTGTTCCGGCAGGTCAGGCGCGAGGCGGAATCGCTCGCGTTGAAGGCCGCGCGCACTGTCGGCGTGGCCGATCAGCTGATGGCGGGAAGGCTGGCCGAGGTAGAGAAGCTCGTCGAGCAATTCCAGGACACGACGCAGGCCCTCAAGTATTCGATGGTGCCGACGGTTGCGGCGGTGGACGGCCTCGCGCTCGGCGGCGGCTGCGAATTTATCATGCACTGCGACCGGGCGGTGGCGACGCTCGAGAGCTACATCGGGCTGGTCGAGGCAGGGGTGGGGCTGCTGCCGGCAGGAGGCGGCTGCAAGGAGCTCGCGCTGCGCGCGGCGGCCGACGCCAAGGGCGGGGACATGTCGCCGTTCCTGCAGAAATACTTCAAGGTGGTGGCGACGGCCGAGGTCGGACGCAGTGCCGAACAGGCGCGCGAACTGGGTTACCTGCGCGTGACGGACCGCATCGTGATGAACCGCTTCGAACTGCTCGCGATCGCCAAGGCCGAGCTGCGCGCGCTGGCCGCATCCGGCTACCGGCCGCCGCTCCGGCAGGCGGCGATTCCGGTGGCAGGCAGGAGCGCCATCGCGACGATCCGCGCCTTCATGGAGAATCTTCTCGCCGGCGGGCATATCTCTGAGCACGATTACCTGATCGGCCACAAAATTGCCATCGTGATGTGCGGCGGCGAGGTCGAGGGCGGGAGCCTCGTGGACGAGCAGTGGTTCCTCGATCTCGAGCGCAAGCATTTCATGGAATTGATCGCAACGGAGAAGACGCAGGCGAGAATCGAGCACACGCTGAAGACCGGCAGGCCGCTGAGGAACTAGACATGAGCAAGCAGATCCAGGATGCCTATATCGTCGCCGCGGTGCGCACGCCGGTGGGCAAGGCTCCGCGCGGCATGTTCCGCAACGTCCGCCCCGACGACATGCTGGCGCACGCGCTGAAGAGCGCGCTTGCCCGGTGCCCCGGGCTCGACCCGGCGGTGATCGAGGACGTGATCGTGGGCTGCGCGATGCCGGAGGCCGAGCAGGGCATGAACGTGGCGCGTATCGGGCTGCTGCTCGCGGGGTTCCCCAATTCGGTGTCCGGCATGACCATCAACCGCTTCTGCTCCTCAGGCGTGCAGGCGGTCGCGCTTGCCGCCGATCGCATCCGCCTGGGCGAGGCGGAAGTGATGATCGCCGCGGGCACGGAGAGCATGAGCATGGTGCCGATGGGCGGCAACAAGCCCTCCTTCAGCCCGGCGATCTTCGAGAAGAACGAGAACATTGCGATCGGCTACGGCATGGGCGTCACGGCCGAGAAAGTCGCCACACAGTGGAAGGTGAGCCGGGAGGAGCAGGACCTCTTTGCGGCGGAGAGCCACCGGCGGGCGATTCGCGCGACCGACACCGGGGAATTCAAGGACGAAGTGACGCCCTATCCCGTCAACGAGCGCATTCCCGACCTGGCGGCGCGCGAGGTCCGGGTAAACGCCCGCGAGGTCGTGCACGACGAGGGACCGCGGCGCGACACCTCGCCGGAAGCGCTTGCGAAGCTGAAACCCGTGTTTGCCGCGAAGGGCAGCATCACCGCGGGCAACAGCTCGCAGACTTCCGACGGTGCGGCAGCGGTCGTGATGATGAGCGAGGGCGCGTTGACGCGCCACGGGCTGCGGCCGCTCGGGCGCTTCATGGGCTACTCGGTAGCCGGGGTGCCGCCCGACATCATGGGCATCGGCCCGGTCAAGGCCATCCCGAAGGCGCTGAAGCAGGTCGGCCTCAAGCTCGAGGACATCGACTGGATCGAGCTGAACGAGGCGTTCGCCGCGCAGTCGCTTGCGGTCATCAAGGACCTCGGGCTCGACCGCGCGAAGGTGAACCCGCTGGGCGGCGCGATCGCGCTCGGCCATCCGCTCGGCGCGACGGGCGCGATCCGCGTCGCGACGCTGATGCACGGGCTGCGCCGCCATCGCAGGAAATACGGCATGGTCACCATGTGCATCGGCACCGGCATGGGGGCGGCGGGCATTTTCGAGGCGCTCTAGGAATAGAGGCGCACATGCGATTCGTGGCAGCCGGTTTACTGGCACTGCTGCTTGCCGGCAACGCGATCGCGGCGGAAATCGAGGGCGTCCAGATCGCCGACCGGGTGCAGCTGGGCAAGTCCGACCTGACGTTGAACGGCGCGGGCGTGCGCACGCGCTTCATCTTCAGGGTCTATGTCGGCGCGCTGTATCTTCAGAGCAAGGCCGGCACCACCGAAACCGTGCTGCGGGATGCGGGCGCCAAGCGGATCGCGATGCACATGCTGCGCGATCTCGATGCGGAGCAGCTTTTCACGGCGCTCAACGACGGGCTGAACAAAAACCATGCGTCCGAGCAGTTGGCGCAACTCGCGCCGCAGGTGAAGCAGCTCGCAGCCATCTTCAACGCCGTGAAGGCCGCGAAGAAAGGCGACGTGATCCTGCTTGATTACCTGCCCGGGGCGGGCACGCGCGTGACCGTGCGCGGGGAGGACAAGGGCACCATCGCAGGCGCGGAGTTCAATCGCGCGCTGCTGCGAATCTGGCTGGGGGACCAGCCAGCGGATGCGGGGTTGAAGAAGGCAATGCTCGGCGGGTAATTAGCCCTGCTCCCACCATCCCGACTACTTCGTAGTCACCCCTCCTCGGGCAGGAGGGGAGGGACTAGCGGCTCTCGTAGCGCTTGATGATCTTCGCGTAGGCCCCGTCCTTCTTCATCCCGTCGAGCGCGCCCGCCAGCGCCTTCAGCGTGGCCGCCGAGGTGCGCGGGCTGCAGGCGAGGAAAGATTCCTCTTCGCGCACGAGATAGACCAGCTTGACGCCCGGCACCTTGGCCCGCTCCGCCACCTGCTTCGCGGAGGCGACGCTGGTGATCCAGAGGTCGATTTTCTGCGCTTCCTTCCGGTTCAGCGTGAGCTTGCCGGGATTGAGCCTGTCGTTCGTGACCTCGACGATGTTCGTGACGCCCCACTGCCGCAGGAACTCGGTCTTGGCGTCGCGCGCGACTCCGCCGATGCGGAACGGCTTCGCGTCATTCAACGACTTGATCTCCGGCTTGAAGCCGCCGAGCGCGTAGAGACCCCACTTGTTGACGGCGATCGGCCCGACCCACTTGAACGCGTTCTCGCGGTTCGGCAGCCGGGCGGTGGAGTAGAGACAGGTTTCCTTGTCGGCCTGGGCCTTCTCGTAGGCTGTGTTCCAGGCCATGACCTCGAAGTCGAGCTTGATCTTGGCGCGCCTGCCCATCTCCTGCACGACTTCGGTCCCCATGCCGGTCAGCTTCTTCCCTTCCGTGTAGTTGAGCGGCGGATTCTCCTCGGTGAGCAGCTTCAGCGCGAGCGCCGGCTGCGCTGCGAACAGCATGCCGGCTATCAGACCAGCGGTACAAGCGATTCGCATGGAATATCGCATGAATCCTCCGGGACAGGTTACGCGTCCGAGTGAGTATGCCATAGCACTCACTACATGTTTGGGTAATTCGGCCCGCCGCCGCCCTCGGGGGCGATCCAAACGATGTTCTGGGTGGGGTCCTTGATATCGCAGGTCTTGCAGTGCACGCAGTTCTGCGCGTTGATCTGCAGCCGCGGGTTCGCGCCGTTCGCGTCGCGGACGATCTCGTAGACGCCTGCCGGGCAGTAGCGGGTCTCCGGCGCATCGTAGAGTTCGAGATTCACCCGGATCGGGACGGTCGCGTCCTTGAGGGTGAGGTGGCACGGCTGGTCCTCCGTATGATTGGTGTTCGAGATGAACACCGAGGACAGGCGGTCGAAGGTGATCGCGCCGTCGGGCTTCGGGTAGGCGATGGGCCGCGCCTCGCTCCGCTTCGTGAGCGTTTCGTGGTCGGCGTGCTGGTGATGGAGGGTCCACGGGGCGCGGCCGCCGAAGACCACCTGGTCAACGCCCACCATCAGCGTTCCCAGCGCGAGCCCCTTGCTCATCCAGGGCTTGAAGTTGCGCGCGCGGTGGAGCTCGTCGTGGAGCCAGCTTTGCCGGAACGAATCGGGATAGGCGCCGAGCTCATCGTGCGACTGCCCCGCCCGCAGCGCCGCGAATGCCGCTTCCGCCGCCAGCATCCCTGATTTCATCGCGGCGTGGCTGCCCTTGATGCGGGAGGCATTGAGGAAGCCGGCGTCGTCCCCGATCAGGCAGCCGCCCGGGAATGCAGTCTTCGGCAGCGACTGCAGCCCGCCGGCGGAGATGGCCCGCGCGCCGTATGCAATGCGCTTGGCCCCCTCGAGGAATGGGCGGATCGCGGGATGGGTCTTGTAGCGCTGGAATTCCTCGTACGGGCTGAGGTACGGGTTGCGGTAGCCAAGCCCCACGACGAAGCCGATGGAGATCTGGTTGTTCTCGAGATGGTAGAGAAACGAGCCCCCGTAGGTGTCGGCGGCAAGCGGCCAGCCCGCGGTGTGAATGACGAGCCCCTGCTGGTGGTTTTCCGGCCGGATTTCCCACAGCTCCTTCAGGCCGATGCCGTAGACCTGCGGGTCGGCGCCCGCGCGCAAGTTGTAGCGGGCCTCCAGCTGCCGGCCGAGGTGTCCGCGGCAACCTTCCGCGAAGAACGTATAGCGGGCATTGAGCGCCATGCCCGGCTGGTGGTTCGCGGTGGGCTTGCCGTCACGCCCGATGCCCATGTCGCCGGTGGCGACGCCGCCGACCGCGCCATCGTCCCGGTAGAGCACTTCCACCGCCGCGAAGCCGGGGAAAATCTCCACGCCAAGTCCTTCGGCCTGCTTCGCGAGCCAGCGGCAAACGTTGCCGAGGCTTACCACGTGCATGCCGTGATTCTTGAAGCACGCCGGGAGCATGAGGTCCGGCACCTTCCACGAGCCGCCCTCCGTCAGGAACAGGAAGCGATCTTCGATGACGGGCGCGTTGAGCGGCGCGTTGAGCCGCTGCCAGTCGGGAATGAGCTCGTTCAGCGCGCGCGGATCCATCACTGCGCCCGACAGGATATGCGCGCCCACCTCCGAGCCTTTCTCCAGCACGCAGACGCTCACTTCGTGCTGGTGCTGCGCCGCGAGCTGCTTCAGGCGGATCGCCGCCGCGAGGCCGGCGGGCCCGGCGCCCACCACCACCACGTCATACTGCATCGATTCGCGCTCTGCCATGGTCATTCCGATCAGTGTTGATCGGCATTATAAAAGGCGTCACGTCTTCGTGCGCCGGCAGTGCGCGCGGCGCAAGCGGCGGGTAGCGTTCGTTCACGCCTTTGAGTCGAGAATCATCCGTGCCGCGGCTGCGCCGCTGCGAACGGCGGATTCGAGGGTGCCGGGATATCCGCTCGCGACGTAGTCGCCGGCGAGGAAGAAATTTCTGAGAGGCGTGCGCGATTCGGGGCGCTTGAGGCCTGGTGCGCAGGCGAACGTGGCGCGCTTCTCGGCGATGACGCGGGACCACAACGGCTCCGGCAGCAGGCCGAGCTGCTGCTGCAGTTCCTGATGGACCACGCGCGCGAGCTCCTCGTGCGCAAGATCCTGGTGCGGGCCGCCAGCGCTGATGACCGCGCCGATCACGCCGTCCTGGCCGCAGAGCGCGCCGCGGTCGAACGCCCACTGCAGGAGCGCGCTCTCGAAGCCGAGCATGGGGACCGGAAGGCGGGTTTCCGGGGGATACGCGAGGTAGACCGAATGAATCGGCCGGTAGGCGAGCCGGTCCACGGCTTCGGCGACTTCGGCCAGTGCCGAAATCCCCACGAGGAAGGCGCCGGCGTGGTAGGGCGCGAGGGCGCAGACGACGTGCGTAAACGTCTCCTCACCGCCTGCGGAGCTCACGGTGAAGCCGCCCCCGGTTTCGTCGATCGCGGTGACGCGCTGTCCGGTGAGCACGTTTCCACCCGCGGCCCGCACGTAATCGGACGCAGGGTCGGGAAAAAGCCGCGAGAGGTCGGCACGCGGCAGCAGCAGGTCGCTCGCCGTGCGATCGGCGCCGAGGCACTCCCGCAGGACATTCAGAAAGACGCGCGCCGAGGCGGATTCGGGCGGGGTATTGAGAGCGGATACGCATAGCGGACGCCACAGCACGTCGGCGATCCGCGAGTTCTGGTGATGCTGGTCGAGCAGCATGTCGACGCTCATGTCGCAATCGAGCGCGTAATCCTCCCCGCGCATGCGGATCATGAAGCGCAGGGCGCGCAGGCGCTCGAGCATCGAGACACCGCGCGCCGCGATGAGCCCGGCGGCAAGGTTGAGCGGGGCGGGCAGGCCTGCCGACTTCAGCGCAAAGCGATCATGGATCCGCCAGTCGAGCGGAAGCCTGAGCAGCAGCCGCTCGGGGTCGGCGCCGACAAGCCGCATCAGGCGCAGCGTCTCGCTGCAGGCGCCGACCAGGATGTGCAGGCCGTTATCGAGCGCAAGCTCGCGATGCTCGACCCGGCGCGCGCGGCCGCCGAGCGTGCGCGCCGCCTCGAACACCGTGACCGGCCTGCCCTGTTCGGCAAGCGTGACGGCCGCCGCCATGCCGGCGTAACCACCGCCAATGACGGCAACTTTCATGCGGGAGCGTGTGCCGCCAGCGCTAAACTGCAGCGACGGCAATCCGGCCGGCGCGCCCGAAACCCGGCCAGACGTGCTCGGGCACGTGCACGTAACCCTCGAAGATGCGCCGCGCGGTGCGCACCAGAGCGGCGCGGCGCAGTTCCTGCCGCCCGCCGGTGAAGTCAGCGTCGAAGTCGATGACGATCATGCCGGAGGGGTGCTCGATGCGGATCACGCCCTGCGGCGCCGGCGGCAGGGGCGAGATTTGCGCAGCCACCGTGCCGGGAATGGCGCAGGCCGAGGTGATGCATACCGTGCCGGTCACGGGGTGCGACTTGTGGCAGGTTTCGGGCACGAAGTAGCGCGAGGCGATGACGCCACCCTTGCGCGGCTTCGCGAGCAGCGCCACCTTCGGTACCACCCGCCCCGCGACGTCACCCATGCCCATCAGCGCGCCGGCCTTGCGCCGGATCGCCTCCATGTGCCTCATGAACTCCCGGTCCGCATCGAGCTCGACAGCCGGTTCGTGGCCCGTCTTGCCGAAGGCCTCCGCGCGCATGAGGACCACCGGCATCGCGATGTCCACGCAGCTCACCTCGATGCCGTCGATGACGTCCAGCGGCTTGCCGGTGGGCAGCATCTTCCTGGTGACCGACCCGATGGCGCTCTTGAAGTTGAGCTTCACGGGGGCCGCGGTCCCGGGCACGCCGTCGATCGCCGCATCGCCGGAATAGGTAACCTGCGCGCCCGGAGTCTGCACGATGGAATCGACCAGCGACTGCGTGTTGACGTTGAAGATGCGCACTGTCGTCTCGCCGCTCTGTGCCGGCACGAGTCCCGACTCGATTGCGAACGGCCCCACCGCCACCAGCATGTTGCCGCAGTTGGGTTTCGTGTCGACGAAGCGCTCGTTGATCTGTACCTGGGCGAAGAGATAATCGACGTCCGCCCCCGGATGCTTCGACCTGCTGATGATCGCAACCTTGCTCGTGACCGAATGCGACCCGCCAATGCCGTCCACCTGGATCTCGTGCGGAGAGCCCATGACCGCGAGCAGCACCGCATCGCGCGTCGGCACGTCGGCGGGCAGGTCGGACGCGTGGAAAAACGGGCCGCGCGAAGTGCCGCCGCGCATGATCACGCAGGGGATTCTTGTCTGCATACGAAGCCTCCGGGAGTGCTCGCGAAATTATACGGCCACAGGCGTCTCTAGAACGCGAAGCGCCTGAGACCGCCATCGACCGGCATCACCGCTCCCGTGATGTAGCGCGCGACCGGGGAGGCGAGGAAGACGGCGAGGCTGGCGAGCTCTTCCGGTTCGCCATAGCGGCCGGCCGGAATTTCCTCGGCGGACTGCTTCGCGCGGAACTCCGGGGAATACTTGCGCCGGATCTGCTCGCTCATGATGCGCCCCGGCTGGATGCAGTTGACGGTGATGCCATGCTTGCCGAGTTCCCGCGACAGGCCCTTCGACCAGGCGTGCACCGCCGCCTTGGCCGGCGTCGCGGCGATGAGTCCTTCGGGTTCCGACTTGCCCGAGATATTAATGATCCGCCCCCATCCGCGCTCGATCATGCCGGGCACTACGGCATGCGTGAGCTGCCGCACCCGGACGAAGTTGAGGGTCATCGCCTCCAGCCACTTCGATTCCGGCGCATCCACCGCCAGCGCCGGCTGGCTGCCGCCGGCGGAGTTCACCAGGATGTCGATCTGGCCGAGGAGCCTTCGTGCCTCGGCTGCGATCCGCACCGGCGCGCCCTCCGGCATGACGTCGGCCTCGATGATGGCCGGCGCAGGCGCTCCGGCTGCGTTGATCTCGCGCGATAGTTCTTCGAGGAGGTTGCGGCGGCGCGCCACGACGCATACCGTTGCGCCCTCAGCCGCGAGACCCGCGGCGATGGCGCGGCCGATGCCCATGCTCGCGCCGGTCACCAGCGCCCTCTTGCCCGTGAGCTGCAGGTCCATATCACCGCCCGCCTGCGCGCAGCGACTCGTCCCCGATTCCGGATTCGCTCACATCATCGTCGGCAATGGCTCTTCGCCGCGAATCGGCATGCGCCTGCAAGCGCGCCGCCCGCTCGAAGTAATCCTGAACGCTTGCCGCCTTGCGCACGCGCAACACGGGCGGGTAGAGCTGCTCGCTGATCCCGATGTGATTGACGTTGCGCTCCTGGTTGCGGAACTGTATCCAGAGCCCCGCGCCGGTCACGATGGCCGGCAGCAATATCGCGATCACGACGCTGCGTCCGCGGCTGAGGCCGGACGCATGTGTCAGGTGCCAGTGCAGGGCGACTGCAAACGCGATCGCGCCGATGATGACGTCCCGCGGTTCCGAGGGCGGCAACGAAAATACGTACCAGGCGACGTCAAGGAGGTTCACCGTCAGCACATAGGCCGCAACCACGCTGAACAGGATCGCGGTGTGCCAAACCACCCGCCATTCACCCTGCGTGACGCGCGAAATCAGCGCCCACAGCGAGAGCCACGCCCCGGCGATGAGCAGCGCCGGAATGAATGCGACGACGATCGTGGTTGCCACGTCGCGCGGCGCGTCGAGCCAGGCCGAATACGCGACATAGGCGGCGCACGCGACCCCGCCTGCTCCCGCGACCCACGACGGCGAGCCGCGCACCGGAGCAATGGCGGCGTGGTCGGGCTTCTCCAGGGGAAGCGCCTCGTTCGAATAGCGCACGCGCAGCCGCGTCCGCCCGACCTGGAGCAGGCCGTTCGGCACGGGCAGTTGCCGCGCACCCTTGTGCCGCCGCCCGGCGACGCCAATGCCATTCACGCTGCCAAGGTCCGAAGCGAGTATGGCCCCGTCCGGGGCCACCTCGACCGCGGCATGCAGCGCGGCAGCATATGCGTCATCGAGGATCACATCCGCCCGCGGACTGCGCCCGATGGTGACATGGCGTTTCTCCGCGGTGAGCGGCACGCGATCGCGGGTCTGGACGCGGCCGTGGCTTCCCAGCGTTTCGACGATGACGAACTCGGGCGTCACGGATTCCATTCCATCGCCTCGACGTAGCGCTGCAAGAACCTCATGCCCCCCTCGAACTCGACGCCGTGCATGTCGACATGGCTCACGAAGCCCCGCTGCGACTCGTTCAGGCTCGTCAGGCGCGCGGTGATGTCGTAAAGACCGTCGAGCTTGCGGTGTCCGCGCACGCAGGTCATCAGGCTCGCGTCGAAACCCTTTAGCTTCACGACGCCGGTCGTGCAGGAGAATGGTCCGACGTACCGGCGCTGGCCGAAGCCGCCGGTCGCGACCGACAGCTTCGACAGGCGGTGCGCGAATCGCCAGGCGTCCAGCTTGCTGGTCTCGAGCACGTAGTGCTCGAACCTGAGGTCGCCGCTGTAGAGGCCTTGCTCGACGAACAAGCCCGCCTTGGCGAGGCACCGGACACGCACGACTTGCAGCGGCCGCTCGGGCGCGGGATCGGACGAAGCGCTGCAGTCGATGAAATGGGCCAGCTTCGCCGGCACGGCATAGCTGGACATGACTTGTGTCGTGAGCGGGCCCTCCAGGGCGCCGATGAGCTCGACGGCATGCTCGCGCATTTGCACCGCCACCTCGCCTTTGAGCCCGCCCGGAACCGGCCGCAGCGCGCGTTTGACGAGCGCGCGCACATGTGTCGCGGGGACAAGAAAGCTCACCAGCTGCTCGAAGCGATACCCTGCGACGTTGACGCCGATCACGGCGGCGCCAGTATTCAAGGCCGGCCCGCCCGACATGCCCGCGTTCAACGCGCCGGAATAGTGGATGCGCGGGTCGAATGAATCCTCCACGCGCCCGTTCGAGACCCCCTCGGTAATCGTCAGTCCGACGTCCAGCGGGAAACCGACGGCAAAGGCGCGATCGCCCTTGTCCGGCACGGTCGTCTCCAGCGGCAGCGGCCGCGGGGCGATGCCTTCCGCGCGCACCACCGCGAGATCATGGCGCACGTCGATCGCCAGCACCTCGATTGGCCCGGTCTTGCCATCGTGCGTGCGATATTCCAGCCGGTACTTGGTCGGGTAGAGAACCTGCTGGGCGACGACGTGATAATTAGTCAGGAAGATGCCGCCGCGCGCAACGGCGAATCCGGTGCCGTGAAACGCCTGCGCGGTATTCGATCCGAAGAATCCCTTGATCTGCACCACGGAGGATCGCACCCGGGACAGGATTTGACGGGCGCTTTCGGATGTGGCGCCGGCCGGTGCCTGGCGCTCCAGGAGCGCGCGCGGCGACGGCGTTTGCGCAAATGCGCCTGCCGCGGCCAAGACGGCCATTGCGGCCAGCACGCCGCGCGCGACCCCGACCACCCCCGCCACGCACAAGTAGCTGCGAGACACGGTCATCCCGCGCTTCCCCTTGAACCGCTCTAGCCGGCGATCCATGTCTTCCAGGCGATCCAGAGCTTGCGGATCGGGGTCAGTGAGGTGCGGCGCGTAAGAACCCGGCAGCCGTCGCGCTGAATTTCGTCCAGCAGGGCCCGATAGATCGCCGCCATGACGATGCCGGCGCGCTGGGCGCGGCGGTCGACAGCCGGCAGCTTGCGAAACGCCTCGCCGTAGTACTCGAGCGCGCGCTCGATCTGGAATTCGATCAGGCGGCGGAAGTTGTCGGTCTCGCGCGATCCGGTGATGTCCGCCACGCTGACGCCAAAGCGCTCGATCTCGTCGAGCGGCAGGTAGACGCGGCCGCGGCGCGCGTCCTCGCCGACGTCGCGGATGATATTGGTGAGCTGGAACGCCAGGCCGAGATCGGCCGCGTACTCCAGCGTGCGCGAATCCTGATAGCCGAAGATCTCGGCGGACAACAGGCCAACCACTCCCGCCACGCGGTGGCAGTACTGGCGGAGCGCCTCGAAGCTGGGATAGCGGTCATGCTCGAGATCCATCTGCATGCCATCGATGATTTCTGCGACGCGCGCCTCCGCCAGCTTGAAGCGCGGGGCGACTTCCGCGAGCGCGCGCGCGACCGGGTGCTGGGGCGTGCCGTGAAATGCCGCGGCGAGCTCCTGCCGCCACCAGGCAAGCGTCGCCCGCGCCGTCGCCGGGTCGGAGCAATCGTCCACCACGTCGTCCACCTCGCGGCAGAACGCGAAGAGCGCCGTGATCGCGCGGCGCCGCTCCTCCGGCAGGAACAGGAAGCTGTAATAGAAGCTCGACCCGCTCGCGGCCGCCTTGGACTGGCAGTACTCGTGGGGATCCATCTAGCTTCTATAGCCAGCCGAGCGTGCCATGATCAGCAGCCAGTCGTACCATCGCAGGACGGGCCGGTGGCGGAACATGTCGCAGCCGGCGCGCTCCAGTTTCTCGAGAATGCGCAGCCCGCCCTGGACCGTGGCGCGGATCTCGAGGCCGATGCGTCCGGGGAGCGCGTGCCCCAGGGGCTCGCCTGCCTTCAGCATACCGCGCGCGCGCTCGATCTGGGACTGAATGAGGGCTTGCCAGGCCTCGTCGCAGCGCTGCCCGGCAATGTGGTGCTCGGTGACGCCGTAGCGCCGCATTTCGTCCTGGGGGAGGTAGACGCGGCCCTTCGCATAGTCGATCGCAACATCCTGCCAGAAGTTCACGAGCTGCAACGCGGAACAGATCGAGTCCGACCACCGTAAGTTCGCCTCGTTCGTGCTGCGAAACAGGTGCAGCAGCAGGCGTCCCACGGGATTCGCCGACCGCCGGCAATAGTCGAGCACCTCGGTCATGTTCGCGTAGCGCTTCCGGGTGACGTCCTGCGTGAAGGCCGACAGCAGATCGGCGAACGCCGCAATCGGCAGGTCGTGCTCCCGGATCATCGCGGCGAGCGCTGCGAACCACGGGATGTCGGGGGAAATGCCGTCCTCGATCCTGCGCAGCTGGTCGCGAAATCTCTCCAGTTGTGCGAGGCGGGCGGCCGCGGAGAGATTCCCCTCGTCAGCAAGATCGTCGGCCTCCCGTGCGAAGCGGTAAATCAGCGCGATCGGACGCCGCAATCGAGGGGGCAGAAGGAGGGATGCGACGGGGAAGTTTTCATAGTGGTCGATACCCATTTGTTGCTGCGCAATATCCTTTACGGATCATGTTATTGCGCGTCAACGTTAAGACAACTTGAAAGCTTTCGGCGCGCACGTGATTATATTACAATCGGAAACTGGCGAAAGTGGCGGAATTGGTAGACGCACCAGATTTAGGTTCTGGCGCCGCAAGGCGTGGGGGTTCGAGTCCCTCCTTTCGCACCACGGGAGGGTACGCGTGGTGCGAATCGGCGCCGGTCCATGCGTTCCGCTCATCTTGAGGCAGTCTCGCGGCGGCTTGCGCCGACGCGGGCAGCCGGACAGATCGTACCAGCAACGGAGATGCAGGCGAACTTGGAAACCTTGAGTGCGCTCGAGCGGAGATTGAGCGTGTCGCTGCCCGCGACCGACATCGACCACGAGGTCGAGAGCCGGCTGAAGCGCCTGTCGCGCACGGTCAAGCTGCACGGGTTCCGGCCCGGCAAGGTCCCGCTCAGGGTGGTTGAGCAGCACTATGGCCCGCAGGTCCGCCAGGAAGTGCTCGGCGATGCGATGCAGAGGAGCTTTGGCGAAGCGGTGCGCCAGCAGAACCTGAGGGTCGCGGGCTATCCCAAGTTCGAGGTCGCGCCCCGGAGCGACGGCGCGGTGGATTTCCAGTACAGCGCCACGTTCGAGATCTATCCCGAGGTGACCGTCGGTGACATCTCCGGCAAGGTCATCGAGCGTCCAGTGCAGGAGGTCGGCGAAGCCGAGGTCGACAAGACAATCGAGATCATGCGCAAGCAACGCGCGCGCTACGAGCCGGTCGAGCGCGCGGCCGAGACCGGCGACCGGGTGACGATCGATTTCCGCGGCACGCTCGACGGCGCCGAATTCACGGGCTCCAGCGGCAAGGGGCAGCAGGCAGTGCTCGGCGAGGGCCGGTTGCTGCCGGATTTCGAAAGCGGCGTGACCGGCATGAAGCCGGGAGAGACAAAGGCCTTCGATGTGCGTTTTCCGGGTGACTACCACGGCCGGGAAGTCGCGGGCAAGACCGCGCGCTTCGAGGTCTCCCTGGGCCAGGTGGCGGCGCCGCGGCTGCCCGAGATCGATGCCGAGTTCGCGAAGAGCCTGGGGATCGCGGACGGAGACCTGACCCGGATGCGCGCCGAGATCCGGGCCAACCTCGAGCGCGAGGTGAAGGCCAAGCTGAAGAGCCGCCTGCGCGACCAGGTGATGCAGGCGCTCCTCGATGCGACGCGCATCGAGGCACCGCGCTCGCTGGTGCAAGTGGAGATCGAGCGCCTGCAGGCGGGCGCGCGGCAGGAGCTCGCTGCGCGCGGCGTCAAGGTGACCCAGGAAACGCCGCTGCCGGCGGACCTCTTCGAGCAGCAGGCGCAGCGCCGCGTGGTGCTCGGGCTGATCCTCGGTGAGCTGGTGAAGATGCACAATCTCGTCCCGAAGCCGGAGCAGGTGCGGCGGCTGGTCGAGGAGCAGGCCGAGAGCTACGAGCGGCCCGAGGAGGTCGTGAAATGGTTCTATGCGGCGCCCGAGCGGCTGCGCGACATTGAGTCCGCGGCGCTCGAGGACAACGTCGTGGCCTGGGCGCTCGGCGCCGCCCGCGTGACGGACAAGAAGGTAGATTTCGACGAATTGATGGGGAAACGGTAATGGCGAACTACAGCGAACCGCGGGGTCTGGGCCTGATCCCGATGGTGATCGAGCAAAGCGGGCGCGGGGAGCGCGCCTATGACATCTATTCGCGTCTGCTGAAGGAGCGCGTGGTGTTCCTGGTGGGGCCGGTGACGGAGACGACCGCCAACCTGATCGTGGCGCAGCTGCTGTTCCTCGAGTCGGAGAATCCGGACAAGGACATATCGTTCTACATCAACTCCCCCGGGGGCTCGGTGTCCGACGGGCTGGCGATCTACGACACCATGCAGTTCGTCAAGCCCAATGTCTCCACGCTGTGCATCGGGCAGGCGGCAAGCATGGGCGCGCTGCTGCTCGCGGCCGGCAGCAAGGGCAAGCGTTTCTGCCTGCCGAACTCGCGGGTCATGATCCACCAGCCCATGGGGGGATTCCAGGGACAGGCCTCCGACGTGGAGATTCACGCGCGCGAGATCCTCAATCGCAAGGCGAAGCTGAACGAGATATTCGCGCGGCACACCGGGCAGGACCTGAAGACCGTCGAGCGGGATACCGACCGCGACAACTTCCTCTCCGCCGAGCAGGCGCAGAGCTACGGGATCGTCGACCGGGTCCTCGTGAGCCGGGCCGAGAGCGTAAAATGAGTGGGCAACCCCGGGGATGATCCATGACTGAGAAGACCGGCGGAGAAAAGCTGCTGTACTGCTCGTTCTGCGGGAAGAGCCAGCACGAGGTGCGCAAGCTCATCGCGGGACCGTCCGTGTTCATCTGCGACGAATGCATCGAGCTGTGCAACGACATCATCCGCGAGGAGACCCAGGGCGAGCACGGCACCAAGGGCGCAAAGTCCGATCTGCCGGTGCCGAAAGAGATTCGCGCGATCCTCGACCAGTACGTGATCGGTCAGGACACCGCCAAGAAGATCCTGTCGGTCGCCGTCTACAACCATTACAAGCGGCTGAAGACGCTCGTCAAGAACGACGACGTCGAGCTCGCGAAATCGAACATCCTGCTGGTCGGCCCGACCGGGTCGGGCAAGACGCTGCTCGCCCAGACGCTGGCGCGGCTGTTGAACGTCCCCTTCGTCATGGCGGACGCCACCACGCTGACCGAGGCGGGCTACGTCGGCGAGGACGTCGAGAACATCATCCAGAAGCTGCTTCAGAAATGCGACTACGACGTCGAGAAGGCGCAGCGCGGGATCGTCTACATCGACGAGATCGACAAGATCTCCCGCAAGTCAGACAACCCGTCGATCACGCGCGACGTCTCCGGCGAGGGCGTGCAGCAGGCGCTGCTGAAGCTGATCGAGGGCACCATCGCGTCCGTGCCGCCGCAAGGCGGGCGCAAGCACCCCAACCAGGAGTTCGTCCAGGTCGACACGACCAATATCCTGTTCGTCTGCGGGGGCGCGTTCGACGGCCTCGACAAGATCATCCGCGCGCGCTCCGAGAGGAGCGGCATCGGCTTCGGCGCCGAGGTGAGCTCGCGCGACAACCGCAAGGACATCACCAAGGTGCTGCGCGACGTCCAGCCGGAGGATCTCATCAAGTACGGCCTCATCCCCGAGTTCGTGGGGCGCCTGCCGGTGGTGGCGACGCTGGAAGAGCTCGACGAGGCCGCGCTGATCCAGATCCTCACCCAGCCCAAGAACGCGCTGCTCAAGCAGTTCCAGAAGATGTTCAGCATGGAGGGCGTCGAGCTGGAGGTGCGCGAGGGGGCGCTGCGGGCGGTGGCGCGGCGCGCGCTCGAGCGCAAGACCGGCGCGCGGGGCCTGCGCTCCATACTCGAGCATACGCTGCTCAACACCATGTTCGATCTGCCCTCGCTGGAGAACGTGATCAAGGTGGTGGTGGACGAGAACACGATCGTGAGCGACGCGACACCGCTGCTGATCTACTCGGATCAGCCCAAGGTCGCGGCGTCGGCGCATTAGCGTGCGTGACCGCCGGCGCCCCGGGAAAGCGGTTTGGAATCAGGGTGCTGGGTCGTGCTTGAATTTCCGGGGATTTTCCCCATCTTCAGATAGTCAAACTTGATCGAGACAGTCCTACAGAACGGGTGATCCGCGATGCCTGAAGAGCAAGCCGTAGTGCAGATGCCGCTGCTGCCGTTGCGCGACGTGGTGGTGTTTCCCCACATGGTGATTCCGCTGTTCGTCGGGCGCCCCAAGTCGATCAAGGCGCTCGAGACCGCGATGGAGGCGGGAAAGAACATTGTACTGGTGGCGCAGAAGTCCGCCGCGAAGGACGATCCCTCGCCCGAGGACCTCTACCGGATCGGGAGCATCGCCAATATCCTCCAGATGCTGAAGCTGCCGGACGGCACCGTGAAGGTGCTGGTCGAAGGGAGCCAGCGCGCGCGGTTGCACGAGATCGTCGACTTGAAGACCCACTATGCGGTCACGGTCACGCCCGTGGCGCCGGAGATCGTCGCAGACCACGAAATCGAGGCGATGCGGCGCACGATGATCCAGCAGTTCGACCAGTACGTGAAGCTGAACAAGAAGATCCCGCCCGAGATCCTCACGTCGCTTGCCGGGATCGATGAGGCCGGGCGCCTCGGCGACACCATTGCCGCGCACCTGCCGCTCAAGCTCGAGCAGAAGCAGGAAGTGCTCGAGATGTTCAGCGTCAAGCAGCGGCTCGAGCACCTGCTGAAGCTGGTCGAAGGCGAGCTCGAGATCCTCCAGGTCGAGAAGCGCATCCGCGGGCGCGTCAAGCGCCAGATGGAAAAGAGCCAGCGCGAGTACTACCTCAACGAGCAGGTGAAGGCGATCCAGAAGGAGCTCGGCGAGATGGACGAGGGCGCCGACATCGACGAGATCGAGAAGCGCATCAAGTCCGCGCACATGCCGAAGGAGGCGCGCAAGAAGGCCGAAGCGGAGCTGAAGAAGCTGAAGCTGATGTCTCCGATGTCAGCCGAGGCGACGGTCGTGCGCAACTACATCGACGCGCTGGTTTCGCTCCCCTGGAAGAAGCGCAGCAAGATCAACACCGACCTGACCGCGGCCGAGAAGGTGCTGAACGAGGACCACTACGGCCTCGAGAAGGTGAAAGAGCGCATCGTTGAGTACCTGGCGGTGCAGCAGCGGGTGGACAAGCTGAAGGCGCCCATCCTGTGCCTGGTCGGCGCGCCCGGCGTGGGCAAGACCTCGCTCGGGCAGTCGATCGCGCGCGCGACGAACCGCAAGTTCGTGCGCATGTCGCTGGGCGGGGTGCGCGACGAGGCGGAGATCCGCGGCCACCGGCGCACCTACATCGGCTCGATGCCCGGCAAGATCCTGCAGAACATGAGCCGCGTCGGCGTGCGCAACCCCCTGTTCCTGCTCGACGAGGTGGACAAGATGGGCATGGACTTCCGGGGCGATCCGGCGAGCGCGCTGCTGGAGGTGCTCGACCCCGAGCAGAACCACACGTTCGTCGACCACTACGTCGAGGTCGAGTACGACCTCTCGGACGTGATGTTCGTGTGCACGGCCAACACGCTCAACATTCCGCCGGCGCTGCTCGACCGCATGGAGACGATCCGGCTCTCGGGCTACACCGAGGACGAGAAGGTCAACATCGCGCTGAAGCACCTGCTGCCCAAGCTCATGAAAAACCACGGGTTGAAGCCCGAGGAGCTCGCGATTTCCGAGAGCGCGGTGCGCGACATCATCCGCTACTTCACCCGGGAGGCCGGCGTGCGGGCGCTCGAGCGCGAGCTCTCCAAGATCTGCCGCAAGGTGGTGAAGACCCTGGTGCGCGACGGCGAGGAGCGCAAGGTGGCGGTCTCCGCGCGCAACCTGGACAAGTACCTGGGCGTGCGGCGCTATACCTACGGCATGGCGGAGAAGAAGAACCAGGTCGGGCAGGTGTCGGGCCTGGCGTGGACCGAGGTCGGGGGCGAGCTCCTCACCATCGAAGCCGCCATCATGCCCGGAAAGGGCAAGATGACCACGACCGGCAAGCTGGGCGAAGTGATGCAGGAGTCGGTGCAGGCGGCGCTTTCAGTCGTGCGCAGCCGGTCGCGGCGCCTCGGCATCCCGTCGGACTTCTACCAGAAGAACGACATTCACATCCACCTGCCGGAAGGCGCTACGCCGAAGGACGGGCCAAGCGCCGGTATCGGCATCTGCACCGCGATGGTATCCGCGCTGACGGGCATCCCGGTGCGCTCGGATGTGGCCATGACCGGGGAAATCACACTGCGGGGCGAGGTGCTGCAGATCGGCGGCCTGAAGGAGAAGCTGCTCGCGGCGCACCGTGGCGGCATCAAGACCGTGCTGATCCCGGAGGAGAACGTGAAGGATCTCGCGGATATCCCCGATAACATCAAGAATCGGCTCGACATTCACCCGGTGAAGTGGATCGATTCCGTGTTCGAGATGGCGCTCGAGCGCAAGACCGAGGCGCTTTCGGACGAGGATGTCCCGCCGCCGCCGCCGCCGACCACGGAGGCGCCTGCGCCTGCGGCGATCAAGCACTAGCCTGAAGGGAGTGTGCGGTGATCAGTGACCAGTAACTGGTGTTGTGTCAAGGAAAAGGGCGGCGCGGCCGCCCTTTTTCGTGTACGGCGGTGCATCGAAGTGCTCGCGCAACGCGACGCCATCAACAATTTTTTGCCGGCCATCAGACGCCGCAATGCTTGTCGCAACTCATTCGCTCACTTGCTCAAAGACTTAATCGGCACTTCTCGATTGACTTCTTGAGATCGCATTCATATGCGCGTTGATTTTGCGCGGCGTTTCGCGCTCGCTCGCGCGCAGACAAGAAATTTATTTCCGGTTGCTTGACACCGGCGTTGCGCGCTTGCTATAAAGAAGCCGTCGCAATTCGCATCGGCGTTCGCCGACATATCAACTGAAAAGATTATTTCGCAGCCGCCTTTGGTGACTCAAGGTGCGGCCGCGCAGGGGAATCGTTTCTCACCAATCCGCAAAGGGGACAACAATGAATAAATCCGACCTGGTTGAAGTCGTGTCAAAGTCCGCGGGCATCTCCAAATCGGCCTCGGAGCGGGCGCTCGAGGGCGCAATTGACGCGATCACAGGAGCATTGAAGAAGGGGCAGTCGGTCACGCTCGTCGGCTTCGGGACGTTCCGCGTCGGCAGGCGCGAGGCGCGGGCCGGCCGCAATCCGCGCACCGGCGAGGAGATCCGCATCAAGGCCGCGCGGGTTCCGAAGTTCAGCGCTGGTAAGGCATTGAAAGACGCTGTAAACTAGCCGCCTCGGCAGCAGCAGGGCGGGTTCTGGATTGGGGTGGGCGCGCTGCTTTGCGCCTGCCCCAATTTGTTTCGAGGCGCCGCCGATGGCCTGCGCGATGATCGGCGTCAGTGGCGGCATCCGTTCGATAGCGCATGAAGAAGGCTGCGCGATGAACGGCGCAACGTGCGTCCGTTCCATCGCGCAGACTTAAAACGGCGCGTAAGCGTCCGTTTTAAGGGTGCTTAGCTCAGTTGGTAGAGCGTCGCCCTTACAAGGCGAAGGTCGGGAGTTCGAGACTCTCAGCACCCACCGACTCGCATATCCGGACACCTTGCGGTGCCGGTATGCGTCCGCGGGATCGAATGGACTGGGTGAGTGGACGCAGGAATTGGCTAGTCGTGATTCGGAGCCGTTCATCCCGCGGCAGCTGGAGATGGATAAGGAGCGGTAGTTCAGTTGGTTAGAATGCCGGCCTGTCACGCCGGAGGTCGCGGGTTCGAGTCCCGTCCGCTCCGCCACATTGCACAAAGGGCGAACTCGCTTCGCCCTTTTCATTAGGCAAGATGCTCTGACACAAAATGTTCGACTTCGTCGCAAAAAACAAGCGCCTGATCCAGATCATCCTGTTCCTGCTGTTCCTGCCGTTTGCGTTCTTTGGCGTCGATGCCTACTTCCGCGGCGGCGGCGTCGGCCAGGCGGTGGCGCGCGTGGGCGACTACAAGATCTCGCAGGAGGAATTCGGCCGCGCGCTGCGCCAGCGGCAGGACGAGCTGCGGCGGCTGACACAGGGACGCGCGGATCCCGCCATGCTGGACAGCCGCGACGTGCGCGTCGGGACGCTCGAGAGCTTGGTCCAGCGGCGCCTGCTGCTCGAGGGCGCGCTGCGCGCGGGGGTCACGCTGAGCGACGCCCAGTTGCACGAGATGATCGGCAAACAGCAGCTGTTCCAGGACGAGAGCGGAAAGTTCTCGATGGAGCGCTACCAGCAGTTTCTGAGGGTGGAGGGCATGGCGCCGGTCGTCTTCGAAGCGCAGGTGCGCCAGGACGTCCTCCTCGGGCAGTTTGCGGACGGCTATGCCAACAGCGCGTTTGCGCCGCGCTCGGTCGTCGAGCGCCTGGGGCGGCTCGTTGGTGAGCAGCGCGAGCTGAGCCAGCACGTGCTCGCGGCGGAGAAGTTCCTGGGACAGGTTAAGCTCGAGGCCGACGCCGCGAAGCAATACTACGACGCCAATCCCGGAGAATTCCGCATACCCGAGCGCGTGCGGGTCGAGTATCTGGTGCTCTCGGTGGATGCACTGCAGCTGCAGGCACGGCCCGACCCGGCGGAAGTCAGGAAGTTCTACGATGCCAATCGCCGCCAGTTCGGGGTTCCGGAGTCGCGCCAGGCGGCCCACATCTTCGTGAGCGCCGACGCAGCCATGGGCGCCGAAGCACGGCAGAAGGCGCGGGAACGGGCCGAGGCGCTCTATCAGGAGCTGAAGAAGGCGCCGGGGAAGTTCGCGGAGCTGGCGAAGACGCGCTCCGAGGACCCCGGCTCGGCCGCGAATGGCGGCGATCTCGGATACATCGATCGCGGCTCGATGAAGGACGTGCCGGGGTTCGAGGCGGCGCTCTACAAGCTCAAGCCGGGAGAGATCTCCGCGCCGGTGGAGTCGAGCCTCGGCTATCA
The DNA here is from genome assembly GCA_036555615.1 of Burkholderiales bacterium. Taxonomy (GTDB): domain Bacteria; phylum Pseudomonadota; class Gammaproteobacteria; order Burkholderiales; family SG8-41; genus SG8-41. The sequence goes on from DATBKZ010000129.1 coordinate 40,109, forward strand.
CATCATACGGCTGACCGCTGTCAGGCCGGGCCAGGTGAAGAGCTTCGAGGAGGCGCGGGCCCAGATCGAGCAGGACCTCAGGAAACAGCTTGCGGCAAAGCGGTTCGCCGAGCTCGCGGACAACTTCAACAACACGGCCTACGAGCAGTCGGACAGCCTCAGGCCGGCGGCGGAGCTGATCGGCGCGCCGCCGCTGGTGAGCGACTGGATGACGCGCACGCGCGCCGCCGATCCGCTGCTCAATAGTCCCCGGCTGCTGGACGCGGTGTTCTCGGACGAGGTGCTGCTGAACAAGCGTAATACCGAGGCGATCGAGGTTACGCCGGGCACCTTGGTCGCGGCCCGCGTCGCCGAACATCAGCCGGAAAGCACCCGGCCGTTCGAAGCGGTGCGCGCGGCGCTGGAAAAGAGGCTTGCGCTGCGGGCGGCAGCCCGGCTCGCGGTCGAGGAGGGGCGGCGGCTGCTGGCCGAACTGAGCCAGGGGAAGAGCGTCCAGATCGCGTGGAGCAAGCCGCAGCTCGGTACCCGGTCCGAGCTCAAGGATATCCCCGAGCCGGTGGTGCGGCAGGCCTTCCGGCTCGACGCATCGAAGCTCCCTGCGTATGCCGCCGTGGAAAATCCGCAGCTTCCCTACACGCTCGTGCGCGTCACCCGCGTGCAGGAGGCAACCGATCTTGCGCCTGAGAAAATCGAAGAGTTCTCGGGCGCGCTGCGCCGCCTGCTCGCGCAGGAAGCCATGGCGGCCTACCTCGCGGGCCTGAAGCAGCAGATCGGCGTGCAGGTCAACACTGAAGTGCTGGAGCGGAGGGAAGAGGCCGCGCCGCCTCCTGCCCCTGTCGGAGATCCTGACCGGCCCGCTCCCCGCCGGCGCGGCGGATTTTAGGGGCCAGGTTCGATTTTCCGCGCGCCCCGGCGAGCGCGAAGCCGGAAAATCGAGCCTGGCCCCATCATTCGCGCATCCCGCCCACGACGGTATTGAATCCGCAATCGACGTAGGTGATCTCGCCGGTGATGCCGGCTGCGAGATCGCTCATGAGGAATGCAGCGGCATTGCCCACGTCGTCGGTAGTCACGTTGCGCCGCAGCGGCGCGTTGTCCTCGACGAACTTGAGAATCCGCCCGAAGCCGCTGATGCCCGCTGCGGCGAGCGTCTTGATCGGACCCGCCGATATTCCATTCACCCGGATGCCCTTCGGCCCGAGGTCCTGCGCGAGGTAGCGCACGGCGGCTTCCAGGCTCGCCTTCGCCAGCCCCATCACGTTGTAGTTCGGGACCGATCGCGCCGCGCCGAGATAGGTGAGCGTGAGCAGCGCGCTCTTGCGCCCCTGCATCAGCGGCAGACCGGCCTTGGCGAGCGCCGCGAAGCTGTAGGCGCTGACGTCGTGGGCGACGCGGAAGGCGTCGCGCGTGAGGCCGTCGAGGAAATCGCCCTTCAGCGCCTCGCGCGGGGCATAGGCGATCGAATGCACGATGCCGTCGAGCCCCCCCCACTGCCGGCCCAGCTCGGCGAACAGCGCATCGATCTCTTCGTCCTTTGCGACGTCGCAGGGGAGTACGGGCGTGCGGCCGAACGCCTGGGCGAGCTCCTCGACGCGCCCGCGCAGCTCCTCGTTCTGGTAGGTGAAGGCGAGCGTCGCGCCCTCGCGCGCCAGCGCTCTTGCGATGCCGTGGGCGATCGAGCGGTTGGAGAGCACTCCCGTGACGAGGATCTTGCGGTCTTGAAGGAAGCCCATTGTTTTTCCTGGTTTCAGGCTGCCCTGCAGGGAACTGGAGAGCCGCCGCGTGACTGCCCGTCATTATAGGGGCGAGTCGCGAGTGCTGAGTAGGGCGTGGACCGCGTCATGCCTTTGGTAATATTTGCCGATGCCTTCCCGCGCCCTCCGGGTCATGCTGATCGCGGCCTCGCTGGCGGCAGGCTGCAGCGGATCGCCCTGGAACAATCCCTATCCCGCCGCGGAGGACGGCGCCAATACCCTGTATACGTCGTTCTCGGAGCGCCCCAAGCACCTCGACCCGGTGCAATCCTACAGCGAGAACGAGTACACGCTGATCGCGAACATCTATCAGCCGCCGCTGCAGTACCACTACTTCAAGCGTCCCTACCAGTTGATCCCGTTTGCCGCCACGGAGGTGCCGCGCGCGCAGCTCTTCGACGACAAGGGCCGGCGCCTCGAAGACTCCGCGGACGCAAGTCAAGTCGCCTACAGCGACTACGTGATCCACATCCGTCCTGGCATTCATTTCCAGCCGCATCCGGCCCTGGCTAAGGACGGGGAGGGGCGCTACGTGTATCACGACCTCAAGGCGCGCGACCTCTCCGGCATCAACGTTATCGGCGACTTCAAGCTGACCGGCACGCGCGAGTTGACCGCCGCGGACTACGTCCACCAGTTGAAGCGCCTCGCGCATCCGCGCCTGCACTCGCCGATCATGCAGTTGATGGGAGAGTACATCGCCGGGCTGAAGGAGCTCGCAGCGGAGCTTGCCCAGGCGGAAAAGGCGCTCCCAAAGGGCGGTTTCCTCGACTTGACGCGCTTCGAGCTCCCCGGTGCGCAGGCGCTGGACCGCTACACTTACCGCATCCGCGTGCGCGGCAAGTACCCGCAGTTCGCCTACTGGCTGGCGATGCCGTTCTTCGCGCCCATCCCGCCCGAATCCGACCGCTTCTACGCCCAGCCCGGAATGGCGGAGCGGAACATTTCGCTCGACTGGTTTCCGATCGGCACCGGCCCCTACATGCTGACGGTGAACAATCCCAACCGGCAGATGGTGCTCGAGCGCAATCCCCACTACAGCGGCGAGCTCTACCCCTCCGACGGCGAACCGGGCGATGCCGCCGCCGGGCTCCTTGCGGACGCCGGCAAGCCGCTGCCGCTCATCCACAAGGTGGTGTTCTCGCTGGAGAAGGAGCAGATCCCGTACTGGAACAAGTTTCTCCAGGGCTACTACGACGCCTCGGGCATCGTCTCCGATACCTTCGACCAGGCCGTGCAGTTCTCCGGCGGGGGCGACGTTACCCTGACCGAGGAGATGCAGGCGCGCGGCATCCGGCTGCAGACATCGGTTGCGACCACAGTCTTCTACATGGGATTCAACATGCTCGACCCGGTCGTGGGCGGCTATCGCGAGCGCGGACGGAAGCTCAGGCAGGCGATCACGATCGCGATCGACCAGGAGGAGTTCATCTCGATATTCCGCAACGGGCGCGGCATCCCGTCGCACGGGCCGATCCCGCCCGGCATCTTCGGCTACCGGGACGGTCGGGCGGGCATCAACCCCTACGTGTACGACTGGGCGAAGGGCGCGCCGCGCAGAAAATCCATCGCATTTGCGAAAAAGCTGCTCGCGGAGGCCGGCTATCCCAATGGCCAGGACGCGAAGACGGGCGAGCCGCTGCTGCTCAACCTCGACACCACCGGCACCGGCCCCGACGCGAAGGCGCGCCTCGACTGGTACAAGAAGCAGCTGGAGAAGATCGGCGTGCAGCTCGCGATCCGGGCGACCGACTGGAACCGTTTCCAGGACAAGCTGCGCAAGGGCAACGTGCAGCTCTATTTCCTCGGCTGGAACGCCGACTATCCCGATCCCGAGAATTTCCTGTTCCTGCTCCACGGCGCGCAGAGCAAGGTCAAGACCCAGGGCGAGAACGCCTCGAATTACGAGAATGCGGAGTTCGACCACCTGTTCGAGCGCATGAAGAGCATGTACAACACGCGCGAGCGCCAGGAAATCATCGACCGCATGGTCGCGATCGCGCGCCACGACGCGCCGTGGGTGTGGAGCTTCTTTCCCCAGGAGTTCACCCTGCACCACGCCTGGGTCGCGAACCGCAAGCCGCACCCGATCGCGAACAACGGGCTCAAGTACCAGCGCATCGACCCCGTATTGCGGGACCGGAGCCGCCGGGAGTGGAACCGGCCGGTGGTATGGCCGGCGGCGCTCGGTGCCGGGTTCCTCGTCCTGTTTCTTGCTCCCGCCGTGGCGACCTACCGCCGCCGCGAGCGGCAGAAGGCCCGGCCCGACAGTCGATGATTGCCTATATCATCAGGCGGATCCTCTACGCCATCCCGATCCTGATCGGGGTCAACGTCATCACCTTCACGCTGTTTTTCGTCGTCAACTCGCCCGACGACATGGCGCGCGTCCACCTGGGGGTCAAGCGCGTGACGCCGGAAGCGATCCAGAAGTGGAAGGAGGAGCGCGGCTATGACCGTCCGCTGCTCTACAACGAGGCGGCCGCCGGCGCGGGGAAACTCACGGACACGATCTTCTTCAGGAATTCGGTGAGGCTCTTCGCGTTCGATTTCGGCCGCTCCGACCAGGGGCGCAACATCGGATACGACGTCGGCACCCGCATGTGGCCGAGCCTCGCCATCGCGCTTCCGGTCTTCCTCGTCGGGCTGCTCGCTTACGTATCGACCGCGCTCATCTTCTGCTTCTTCCGCGCGACCTACGTGGATTTCTGGGGCGTGGTGGCGTGCGTCGTCATGATGTCCATCTCCAGCATGTTCTATATCATCTTCGGCCAGTACCTCGTCGGCAAGCTGTGGGGCCTCGTGCCGATCTCGGGCTACGACATCGGGCCGAACGCGCTCAAGTTTTTCGCGCTGCCCATCCTGGTGGGCATCGTCGGGGGATTCGGCGAGAGCGTGCGCCTCTACCGCACGCTGTTCCTGGAGGAGATCAACAAGGATTACGTGAAGACCGCCCGCGCCAAGGGCCTGGCGGAGACGCGCGTGCTGTTCCGGCATGTCCTGCAGAACGCGATGATCCCGATTCTCACCGGCGTCGTGGTGGCGATACCGCTGCTGTTCATGGGCAGCCTGGTCACCGAAGCCTTCTTCGGCATTCCCGGGCTCGGCAGCTATACCATCGACGCGATCAACTCCCAGGATTTTGCCATCGTGCGCGCGATGGTGTTTCTCGGCTCGGTGCTCTACATCGTTGGGCTGATCCTCACCGACATCTCCTACACGCTGGTCGATCCGCGGGTTCGCTTCGAATAGCCGGTCGCGCCGCCATGCCATTCACGCCCGAAATTCTCTGGACCGACGCGCTGATCTACCTGCTTCTGGCGTTGATCGCGGCGCTCATCTGGCATATCCGGCGGCACGAGCACCTGCGCGCGCCCTGGCGCAAGGTGGCGCGGAGCGCAAGCGGGATGTCCGCGGCGACCGTGCTCCTCTTCTTCGTCGCCATCGGGCTCGCCGATTCGCTGCACTACCGCCCCGTGATCGAGGTGCGGGACGGCAAACCGATCTACGCGGTGCAGGTGCTGAGCCTCTTCGATGCCTTCGCGGGAGGGCTGCGCACGCAGCGGGCGACGACCTATTCCGCGCCGCTCGCCACCCACCGCTATTCCAAGGAGCTGATCGAGCTGCCCGACGGCAGGCAAGTGCGCGATTTTCCGCGCTTGAAGTATGGCGGCGCCCACCTGAGGGACGCGGACGCCGATTGGGGGGCGGACATCGCACGGCTCTGCCTGCAGGGCATCGCGGGCGGCGCGCTCCTCTGGCTCATTGCTGCGGCCGCTCTCTGCGCGTTGCTCGCGCGGGGGCATGCCGTTGGCGCGGGCGCGATGTGGCGCCTGGTCTGGCGCGGCGGGACTGCGGTCCCCTGGCGGGCAATTCTCATCACGCTCGCGGTAATGCTGGCGGTCGGCGGTCCGGCCGTCGCGCTCGCGGGAAAGTACCACGTCTTCGGGACCGACAAAGTGGGCCAGGACGTGCTCTACCAGGCATTGAAGAGCGTGCGCACCGGGCTTCTGATCGGGACGCTCACGACGCTCATCATGCTTCCCTTCGCGATACTCTTCGGGGCAATGGCAGGCTACTTCAAGGGGCTCGTGGACGACGCGATCCAGTACCTCTACACGACGCTGTCCTCGATCCCGAGCGTGCTGCTGATCGCGGCCGCGGTGCTGATGATGCAGGTCTACATCGAGATCCATGCGGACCGCTTCGAGACCACCATCCAGCGGGCCGATTTCCGGCTGTTCTGGCTGTGCTTCATCCTCGGGGTTGCCAGCTGGACGGGGCTGTGCCGCCTGATCCGGGGCGAGGCGCTGAAGCTGCGCGAGCTCGATTACATCCAGGCGGCGAAGGCATTCGGCGTCTCCGATTTCCGGATCATCGCCCGGCACATCGTGCCCAACGTCATGCACATCGTGCTCATCACGGCGGTCCTGAACTTCAGCGGCCTGGTGCTGGCGGAAGCGGTGCTGGCGTATATCGGCGTCGGCGTGGATCCGACGATGATGAGCTTCGGCGGCATGATCAACGCCGCGCGCCTGGAGATGGCGCGCGAGCCCATCGTGTGGTGGTCGCTCGCGACGGCGTTCTGCTTCATGCTGCTGATGGTGCTTTCCGCGAATCTCTTCGCCGACGCGGTGCGCGATGCATTCGATCCGCGCATCAGCGCGGTGAAGCCCGCGCGTCCCGCAGAAAAATGGGGCCAGGTTCGAATTTCCGAACCTGAATAGGTAACGCGAATGCGGAAAATCGAACCTGGCCCCATTTTTCTGCTGCTGAGCGTCAAGGAGCTGCGGACGCATCTCTACACCGAAGACGCGGTCGTGCGCGCGGTGGACGGCGTCTCGTTCGATGTTGGGCGGGGCGAGACCTTCGCGCTGGTCGGCGAATCGGGCTGCGGCAAGTCCATGACGGCGCTCTCGATCATGCGGCTGCTGCCGGATGCGGGCGCCATCGTCGGCGGAGCCGTCGAGCTCGACGGACGCGATCTGCTCGCGTTGCCGGAGTCGGAGATGCGTGCGGTGCGCGGCAGGCGCATCGGCATGATCTTCCAGGAGCCCACGCTCTCGCTCAACCCGGTCATGACGGTCGGCGAGCAGGTCGCGGAGGCGCTGCGGCAGCATACGACGCTCGCCGGCGCGGAGCTCGCAGCGCGCGTGCTGGAATTGCTGGAAGCGGCGCGCATTCCCGATTACGCCCGCCACAAGGACGAGTATCCGTTCCAGCTTTCGGGCGGCATGAAGCAGCGCGTCATGATCGCGGTGGCGCTTGCCTGCGACCCGGAGCTCCTGATCGCGGACGAGCCGACGACCGCCCTCGACGTCACCATCCAGGCACAGGTGCTCGACCTGCTGCGGGAGCTGCAGAGAGAGCGCCGGATGTCGCTGATGCTGATCACCCACGACCTGGGCGTCGTCGCGGAGATGGCGCACCGGGTCGCGGTCATGTACGCGGGAGAAATTGTCGAATGCGGCTCGCGCGAGGCGTTCTTCTCGCGGCCCGCGCACCCCTATTCGCGCATGCTGTTCGAGTCGCTGCCGACAGGCGCGAAACGCGGCGCGCGCCTCGCGGTGATTCCCGGCAGCGTGCCCGCGCTCACGCGCGAATTCATCGGCTGCCGCTTCGCCGACCGCTGCGACTCGGCGTGGGAGCTCTGCCGCCGGAGCGCGCCGGCATTCCATGACGTGGGCAACGGGCAAGCCGCCCGCTGCCACCTCTACGCGCCGGGCGCTAGTAGGGCGGAGGGCGGAGGGCGGAGGGCGGAGGAAAGAACCGCAACACAAGAGGCCGTCACCTCTCATCCCTCATCCCTCATCCCTCGACCCTCGGTATCGGCTGCGCCGCTGCTCGCGATCCGCGATCTCAAGGTCCATTTCCCCGTCCGCAAGGGCCTGTTCAAGCGCGTCGTGGGGCACGTCCGGGCGGTGGATGGCGTCACGCTCGAGCTCGAGGCCGGCCGCACGCTCGGGCTGGTAGGCGAGTCCGGCTGCGGCAAAACCACGGTGGGCAAGGGCGTCCTGCGGCTGGTGGAGCCGACCGGCGGGACGGTGCGCTTCGACGGGGTGGAATTTGCGCGGATGGAGCGGGCCGAGCTGCGGCCGCACCGCAAGCACGCGCAGATCATCTTCCAGGACCCCTATGCCTCGCTCAACCCGCGCATGCGGATCCTGGAAACCCTGGAGGAGGGCATGACGGCGCTCGGGATCGGCGCCGGGCGCGAGGAGCGGCAGGCCCGCATCGACGCGCTGCTCGCCGAGGTCGGGCTCGATCCCGGCATCAAGCTGCGCTATCCGCACGAGTTCTCGGGCGGGCAGCGGCAGCGCATCGCGATCGCGCGCGCGCTGACGGTGGAGCCGCGGTTCATCGTGTGCGACGAGCCGACCAGCGCGCTCGACGTCTCGGTTCAGGCCCAGATTCTCAATCTGCTGAAGGCGCTGCAGCGCAAGCACGGCCTCGCCTATCTCTTCATCACCCACAACATCTCGGTGATCGAGTTCCTCGCGCACGAGGTGGCGGTCATGTATCTCGGGCGCATCGTCGAGCGCGGGCATGTCGAGGAGGTGCTCTCCCGCCCGAAGCACCCCTACACGCGGGCGCTGCTGTCGGCGGTGCCGGCGATGGACCCCGCGACGAAGCGGGAGGTGATCCGGCTGGAAGGGGAGCTGCCGTCTCCGGTCAGCCCGCCGGCGGGATGCCACTTTCACCCGCGCTGCCCGGAGGCTTTCGCGCGCTGCCGACAAGCTTATCCGGACAACGCGCGCTTCAGCGCGTCACATACGGCGGCATGCCACCTCTATACAAGTCCCCTCTCCCCCGAAATGGGGGAGAGGGTAGGGTGAGGGGGAAGCGGGAGATGAAGGAGCCTAGCCGCCGGTGGCGTTCCCGACGGAGACGCCCGATGTCGTCGCGGACGCCGGGCGCTTTTTCGGGGCGGGTGCCTTGACGGGGGTTGCCTTCTTTTTCGCTGGAGCCGTGCACGGCACCCGTTTCTGCGCGCCGCCGCTCGCGACGTAGCAGTAGGAGCGCTTGTAATTGCCGCGCCGGGTGTTAAGCCTCGGCGCGGGCAGGTCCGGGAGATGCGGCTCGGCGTCGCCGCGCAGCGGCACCAGCAGCGTCTGCCCGGCGACGATATTTCTCCTCGGGGGAATGCCGTTGACTTCCTTCAGCTCGGCGAGCGTCATGCCGTGCTTCGACGCGATTCTCTCTGGCCGGTCGCTGCGCTTCACGGTATAGGCCTGCCAGGAGACCAGCGGGCGGTCGTGGGTCTCGAGGTTCTTCTCGAAGACCGCGACCTTCTCGACCGGCAGCACGATGGTCTCCGAGCCGTCGGACTTGATCACTGGCTTGTTATGCGCAGGATTGAGGAACCGGAAATCCTCGAGCGACATCTCGGCGAGGCTCGCCGCGAGCTGAACGTCGATGTGGTGGCGCGTGGTGACGGTCGCGAAATAGGGCTTGTTCGGGATGTCGAGGAGCGCGATGCCGTAGTGGCCGGGATTGGCGACGATATTCTTCACCGCCTGCAGCTTCGGCAGGTACTTGCGCGTCTCCAGCGGCATCGGCAGGCTTTCGTAGTCCGTCGGCAGCCCCCGCGCCTGGTTGCGAGCGATCGCCCGGCTCACCGCGCCCTCGCCCCAGTTGTACGCCGCGAGCGCGAGAGTCCAGTCGCCGAAATCGCCGTAGAGCTTCTCAAGATAGTCGAGCGCGGCGGAAGTCGCCGCGAGCACATCACGCCGCCCGTCGTACCAGAAGTTCTGCCGCAACCCGTATATCCTGCCGGTCGAAGGGATGAACTGCCACATGCCCGAGGCGTGGGAGCGCGAGTACGCCTGCGGGTTGTAGGCGCTCTCGATCATCGGCAGGAGCGCAACTTCGGTCGGCATCCGGCGGCGCTCGACTTCCTCCACCACGTGATAGAGAAAGTGGCTGCCGCGCTCGATCATGCGCGCGACGTAGTCCGGATT
>DATBKZ010000130.1:0-34077 GCA_036555615.1 Burkholderiales bacterium
CTGCTGGAGGTAATAGTGGTAGCCAATCAGCGCTGCGAGCGTGACGCCCAGCAGTTGCGCCACCAGGGAGAGCTTCAGCAGCTGGCGCGGCTTGCGAAAAGCCGGATTGAAAAGGTTGATGTTCTGGCTCATGAATGCCTACGCTCGGATCATCCGGCCGCCTCTTCGATCGCACGCGCGATGACCGGCGCTTCGTGTCGGCGGCATGCGTCCTTCGCGGGTCGCATCCCCATATATGGGGCCCCTCCTCCGCCGCTCATGCCGGGCCTTCCACGCGCAGCGCCGCGCCAATCGTGTGCAGGCACTGGGCCTGCAACTCGGGCTCGTGCAACTCCACGATGTCGGGGAAATCCATCACCTCGGACAGGTAAAGCAGCTCCACCGGAAGGTCGAGTCGGTTGCCCAGAAAGGTGTGCAGCTGGTCCGCTCCGGGCACCGGTGACAGCACCAGCTTCGCCACCGCCACGCGCGGGAACTGGCGGTCGAAATGATCGAGCGAGCGCTGCAGCTCGATCGCCAGGCGCTCGTAGGGGCCTTCGAGCTCCATTCGCAGCTCCGCGCCCTCGCCGTCGCCCGGGGAGGCACCGCGCAGGCTCGACAGTGTGACGTCGATGCGGCGATGCTGGTAGAGCTCGCCGTCGCACGTCATCGTCAGCAGCCCCCCCCGGTCATCCAGGGACAGGAGCGCAACGCCGCGCCCTTCCGGCTCGAGGCAGCGGGCAACATTGCGCTGCGCGAACTCGGGAACGTCGATGATCTCCAGCGGAATGTCGGCGTCGTTGAACGGCTTGACGACTCCGGCAATCACGTGGTTGCGGGCGGCGACCGCGATCATCTGGGCTGTGCGCCCCACCGCGCCCTCGGCAGTGGGAATGGTGACCGCGTCCACGGTGGCCTCGTCCACGGGAAAGTCGATCATGTCCTTGATGCGCCAACGCACAGCGTTCCTCAATTCGTTCGGCAGCACATTGGGCGCCTCGACCTGAAAGATCTGGTAGTCACCGCTCTTCAGGAGCGTCGCGCAGCGGTATCGATCGAGATGGAGGTCCCGGCGCAGGCGGTTCAATATCGCCACCTCGCCTCCCGCCTTGCGGTAGGTTTCGCACCGCCTGATTTCCGGCCGCGCCGCGCCGGCTGCCACGACGTGCGCCACGTCCACGCGGTCGGGCAACACATTGATGCACATGAGGCCGGGCGTACGCCGGCCACCACCAGTGAGCTGCAGGTTCTTCAGGGATCTCATGGCGGGCAGCTTCATTGCCCGCCTCCGCGCGCGCGCAACGCACGTGCGACTGCCCGCGCGACGATCGGCTGCCGGATCCGGGGCGGGGTGACGCGGGCCTTGCTTGGTGATGGGCGGGACGCTGCTGCGGTTCGATGGGCGCCCGGCACCGTCATCCTCCGGCCATCCGAGTCGGGCCTTCTGCGGCGCACCCGGCGTTGCGCCCGTGCGGAAACGGAACCCGCCGTGCTGCCCTGTCTGGATGACTTTGCATTCCGGCCAGCCGCGTGATCGCGCCTCACCAGCGCTCGGGTGGTCGGCGCACCATTGACAGAACGTACCCAGCCAATTGTGGCCTCCCCCTAGGTCGACGCTATACCTGGTAGTTGCACCCGCAGGTAACGATAGTCCAAATCGGCAGAAAGCACAAGATAATCAGGGCCAAACCTGCCCTGATCGGGCGCTGCTTCCGGATGTGCCCTGGGGCTTGCGCGGGGCCGCGCGAAGCAGCCCCTCCACCGAGTTAGAAGTTCTCTCGAACGAAGACGACTTCTTCAGAACCCCGAGATATCCCGAAGGTGGCGCGGGCCATGGGGTTCTGGTCATACGCGCCGCCGCTCCAATTGCCCTGGAGATGCGGCAGGTTGGCGGTGGTCGCGGAGCCGGGTGCGCCGCCTTGTGTCGTACAGGTGCTGCCGCTCGCCGCCGCGCCGAGATTGACCGTCAGATCCACGCTGCCGCTGTTGCCGGTGCCCGGCGCCGCCAGCACCAGGACCCCGCGCCCGGCGCTGAGCGCTCCGCCGCTGGTGACGGCGGTTTCGCAAATCGGCGAGCCGCTCAGGTTGCCGATATAGTTGCCCATGGCATCGTTGGCCGACGCGATGGTCGTGCAGCCGTCCAGCGTATTGGTGAGGAAGCCATTGATGGGCGCACCGCTCCAGTATTGCGCTTCCACCGGGACTTGCAGGGACAGAAGCTGAGAGCCGTTTACGTTGCGGACGGTTAGCCGGCCAAAGCGCAAGGACTTGCCCGAACTGAAGGCGATGCCGCTGCCTGGGGTCGCGGTCCCGAACGTGATCGGATTGCTCGCCGGAGTCACTCCGTCGGCATCGATCACGTTGATTGCGAGGCTGATGTCCGCGTCGAACGGCGCCACCGGCGTGGTGCGGGTGAAGAAAAGCCCGGTGCCGGAGCCGAAGGTGAGCGTTCCGGTTCCCGCGCCGGCGGAGAAGATCACCGGATCGGTGCCGGGCAGGCCGCTCACGTCGAGCGTGCCGGCCGCCGCCGCGTAGCTCTTGCCGGTCAGGCTTGCATTGGTGATCTGCCACAGGCCGCCGGCGTAGTTGCCGGTCGTGCCGGCGGCAAAATTGCGGGCGGTCACGGTGATAACCGGCGCAGTCAAGTAAGTGAACCTCTGACCGACGTAGGTAAAGGAGCCGCACACGGTGCCGAAATCGGGCGTATTGAGCGCTACCGCGAAGTGATCGGGCACGAAACGCCCGACCCCCAGCGTGCTGCTGCACACGTAGCGGCCGGTCGCGCTGCAGTCGGCCGGGGTGCCGTCCGCTCCATCCACGCTGGCGAAGGTGGTGTCGATCAGCTGCAGGTTGAAGGAGCCGACTTCGCCGTAGGAAGCCGCATTCGCGGTCAGAACGCCCGCGACGAAGCCCGTCCCCAGTGTCAGCGAGCCCAGGGTCGAGGGACAGGCGCTGCTCCCGCCGCAGTCACTGAGCGTCGGCGTTGGCGTTCCCGTGTAGTTGGTGGTCGTGGCCGGCACGCCGGCGCCATTGACCGCCGTCGCCTGCACAGTGAACGGCCGCCCCGCCTTGTGGACGACGCCGCCCGGCGGCGCGGCGGTGTTACCGAGGACGCGCCCGGTTCCCGCAGTCTGCCAGTCATTGTCCGTGACGCCGAAGCTCGTGAACGCATTGGGACGGATCGCAAAGTTGTCGGTCGAACACCACGTGACGGTGGGAGATGACGTCGGCCATCTGACCCGCACGCGCACGTCGCGCCACGAGTTGGGCACCGCCGCGAAGGTCACGGTCGATCGCCCGCCGGTGATCGTCGGATTGGGCGCCACCGTCTGCAGCAAGGTTGACGACGTGGGACAGTTCTGTGCGTCGAGCGCGACCCCGAGAGTGTTGTTACCGAGCAGTTCCACGATCACCGTGTCGTTGAAGCCCGCTTGCTGCGCCCCGCCCGAAATGGAGGCGACATCCAGGCTGAACGCGGCGCCCGCGATCCTGGTTCGAATCACCCCTGCGATCGCGCCGGCTCCCGTGCTGGTCTCGAAGGCGTTGAAGCTGCCCGGCGTTACGATCACCACCGCCGGTCGCAGAGCAAGAAGGTGTGCAGCGCCCTGGTCGGCGTTTGCGCCCGTCGTATTGGCCGTGGCGGTTCGCGCGCCGGTCGCCCCCGTCGCGGCCTGGGTCTGGTAGGTCATTTCCAGCGAGATCCCCAGGTCGTCCGGTGTCGGAAGCGAAGCCACATCCACCACCTCGTTCATGCCTGCGGGCGCGGTCCAGTTGCTGGTCGACGAGTCGAATTCGAAGGACCCGACCAGCATGGTCCCGGCAACGGTGGTATTGATGCTTGGCGCAGTGTGGCTGGCGCTCGAGCCGGTCGCCGCGCCGCCCTCGGCATTCACGATGTTCGCCAGGACCGAAACGTCCACTCCGGCAAAGCTCGCGATGCCGCCGACGGCTCCAACCGAGCTGCCGTTCGAGAACGTCCATACGTATGACGCGGGTTCCGAAGCGCCGGCGACCTTGAAATAGGTAGCGAGCCTGCTGGTCGCGCCGCCGCCGCCCGACTGCACCGTCTCACGTACGAAGCTCCATCCGGCCGGCGGCGCAATCAGGATCGGCGAGTCGCGCCAGGCGATCGATGCGACCATCACGTCGTTCGCTGCGGTGCTCGCCGGCACGTTGATTCGCAGCCCGGCGGGGCGCAGCGAAAAGATGACGCCGATGTTCTCGTCAGTTGCCCCCATGGACCAGTTCGAGATCGACTTGGCGCCCGCGGTTGTCTGCAGCTGATAGTGAAGGTTGAACGCGAGGTCGCGGTTCATGTTGTGGGCGCTTTCGAACGAGACGTTCCAGCCCGCCCCCTGGGTAATGCCGTTGTTGTCATTCGTGAACGACGCCACCAGCACCATCGCGTTGGGGTCGACGGTGGTTTCCGTGCCGGTGTCGATGTTGTTCGAGTTCTGCATGACCACATTGCCCGGGGGAATCGGCACATTCAGGAAAGGTTGCACCGAATCCACCCCGCGGAAACGGGAAACTCGCCCCGCCATCGAGTTGCACGTGCCGGTCGCGGTGACCGTGATCGCATCAGCGCCGGTGGCGAAGCGATAGAAGATGAACGCCCGGAATTCCTGATTGCCGGGTGCATAGGTCGCCGAATAGAGCAGGCTCCACCCCGCCGGGGTCGCGACCGCCGAACTGTTCTCCCGCACCACGGCCAGCGCGATCAGCAGGTCGCCGACGTTGCCGGCCGGGATCGCGGGAGAAACGCTCCTCGGGCAGCCCCCGTCATTGGTCGCGGCCGCGCCCGCGTTGACGTGGGTGATGTCGCCGGCCACCGCGACGCCCGCCGAAGCCGCGCTGCGGAAGGTGACCTGCGCGTGCGCTGCACCCAAGACCATCATGCCCGCGAGCACGCCAGCAGCCAGCATCGCGCGCGCGCCTTCGCGCAGTCTGCTTCGCGGCGCGTTATTCGAGGACGTTCCGGTCGCTTCCTTCATCATGCTCCATGACTTCACGCGCGCCGCGTCAACCGCACGAAAACCGTGGCCCCGCCGCGGTCGGATCCTTGCACTTGGAGAGCGTCGCCTGAATCTGGCGCTCGACATAACCGGTCGCAGGCGCGAGGTTCGGGCACGCGCCGGCCGCAGGCTGATTGCACGCAGTGGCTATGATCTGGTAGGCGCCGACGTTGCGGTTGCCTTCGGTGGTCGGCGCATTGATCGCCGCGTTGCAGGTCACCGTCACGGTAAACGGCGACAACGAGCCCGCAAATCCGGTCAGGTTTGTCGGCGAAGGAGGACAGACCGGCAACGCGGGGGTGCCGATGGCATTGTTGGGATCGAGCACTTGCCACGCGCCCCACTCCATGCCGGCGCGCGCGGCCTGATAGGCGCGCGCGCCCTGCACGTCGAGCTGCGAGCCCGATTGCTGCATGCCCGTCACGGACAGCATGTAGGCGCCGAGCAATGCCAGCACCACCATGAGGAACACCCCGGTCATGATGCTGAGCCCGCGCTGCCTCGCCGGGTCATGCAGTCCGCGCCCGCGCTGTGAACTATGGCGCATTGCTGACATGGGCCTGCTGGAACAGCCAAACCGTTTCTCCACCGTCGGAGATCTGCAAGTTCAGTGCCACGACACCCGTCCGCGCGGTGGGGCCGCTCGTCGTGTAAGTGAAGCTGCAGCCGGTAATATTGCCCGCCAGCAGTGCATTGCTGCCGCCGAAAGCTGTCGGCTGGGGATCGACGATGCCGTAGTTCCAGTGGCGCCGCAGCACCCCGGCGCCGCCGGGAAGAGGATCGCAGGCATAGGTGACGGCATGCTCGACCACCTGGAACCGTTTTCCGGGCGACTGGTACGGAAACTGTTTCGGCGCGGCCAGCGTGATCGTGGTCGCGGTATTGCTCGAGTAGGCGGCCCGGTTGTCGCCGACATATGCATTCGCGCTGCCGCCCGCGGGGCTCAGGTTGTAGACTACGATCGAATTTCCGGCAGCGAGCGCGGGCATCGGCCCAATCACATCGAATGACGCGTCCGGGCTCACAAAGTCAAGGATGTCGCCCGCGCCGGCGCTGTCCGTCTCCGAGCGATATCGCCCGCCGCCGCTGGTCTGCAGGTACTCCAGATAGGTCACGTTGCCCGCAATTGTGACCCGGACGCTGTTCGGAAGCGCCATGCGCACGTCGCGCGTGATCCGGCGCAGCGCGCTATCCGCGATGTCGGTCAGCTCGGCGCGCCGCGCCGCATCCACGTAGCTTTCCACCGGCCGGCGGATGAAGACCGCCACCACCGCCGCGAGTATGCCGGTGATCGCGATCACCACGATCATCTCGACCAGCGTAAACCCTGGCTTCCGCTTACAGCTGGCAAGGGGGATGGACAAGCTCGGGGTCTGTGAATCAGGGCAGGGCATTGGGGGCGTAGCGCGTGCGGTGGCCGTTCAGCGTGACGGTCGTGTTGCCGGGGCCGGTCACGGTGACGGTAATGAGCAGGCTTTGGGGATTCCCGAGAGCGTCGTTGCCGACGCCGCCGAGCGTCTGGCCTGCAACGCTCACCGTAACCCGGTAGCCATCGAGTCCTGCGATCGCGGTGCCGTCAATGCTCCTGATGCCCGGCGGCACCGCGGTGTTCGAATCGAACCCGTGATAGTCATTGACGTTGTCAAACGGCAGCGTGCTGCTATACCGCGTCTCGCCGGGCTCGGGCCCCATCGATTCCGCCAGGACCGGGCAGCCGCCTGTGCTTGCCGTAGCCGCCGCCGGGTCATCCGGATCGCAATAGGTGAACGGCTGGAGCCGGACCTCTTCCATCATGGCTTCCGCGATCGCCAGCGCCTGCTTGCGGAGCATCGGGTCGGCGCTCGAGCGCGTGGTGACGTCGATGACGCCGATGACGCCCGCCACCGCGGCGCCGACGATCAGGATGAACATGATCTGCTCGACCAGCGAAAGGCCGCGCGACCTCCGCTCTACCGGGCGACGCGTATCGAGCGATGCGCGACGGGCGCTCGCCTTACGGGTGGACATAGCCCGTCTCCGCCTCGACCACGAGGCTCCGCGCGGGATCGCCGGCGACCGTGCTCGAGAACGCGATGGTGACCTGCGCGTTCGGGCTGGGACGACCGGCACCATCGAACCCGAAGTTGACCGGCGTCAGCGTCACGCCGGACGGCGCCGTGGCCGTGAGCGCAGCCCCGCTCACCGGGTGCACAAGTGGCGTGGCGCAGCCGGCCGCAATCCCCGCGCTGACCACGGTCGCGGTGACGCACACGAAAACCGGCCGACGCCACGCAATAGCGGTCTTCTGGGCGTAGCGCACCACCGACTGCGTCTCGTCGTGGAACCCGCGCGACGCGAACGCGTCGCGGCCGGAAAACCGCGGCCCGAGCACCGCCGCGAGCAGGCCCAGGATGGCGATGGTGACGACCATCTCGACGATCGTGAAACCGTGGCGGGGCCCCGATCGCACCTTGGTGATCATCCCGTTCCGGATCTTCGCGGCCATTGCGTGCCCATGAAAAAGGGGTGAACCGCTGGCGGTTCACCCCTCGTCCCGACCGGCAGGCAACCCACCTGCCTCAAAGACTGTTTGTTCTTAGCAGCCCGTCGTGACCGTCGTGACGTTGCCAGTCGCCGCCTCGTAGGACACCTGGCACGTCGCGCTGCCGCCATTGTTCGGCTGGAACGTTGACGTGGCGCCGTAGGTAGCCGTGAACCCGCTGCAGTCCGTGCCGTTGCACCGGAGCGCATTGCCGATCCCGGCTGCGGCGCCCGTGGGTATGCCGCCCGTCGCGCCGGTGGAAACCGCCACCGTTGTCGTATCCGCCATGGTCACGAGCGCGGAACCGGTCGAGCCGGTCGCCAGCCACCGCGCGTTGACGAGGGCAACCCCCGCGCGCAAGCCCCCGGCAAAGCCGTTTATCGATGCAATCCGCGCGTCAGTCTGAAGATTGACGAACCGCGGCAGCGCCGTCGCGGCAAGGATGCCGAGAATGACGATTACCACCACCAGTTCGATCAGCGTGAAGCCCTGTTGCCGCTTGGTCATTGCAAATCCCTCCGCGTCTCTCAATCGAAAAAAGTGTACCCGCCCCATGCTCCTGCCGCCGTGACTGCCCTCACACCGACCCTGCCGCCCATCGTTCGCCAGCCACCTCTGGTCACAATGCGACAAACCTCCTGCTCCAACCTGCCCGCTTCAGGATGTGATAATTTCCACGAACAATCAGCCGTATCTCATTAGATACTCTGGTAAAAACCCGGTCAGTATACCCCCTCGGTGGGCCCCTGACCAGCCCGGGAGGCGGGGGTGCCGAAGCACCCCCACTACCGCTTTCCGAGCGCCGCCGTGCCGAGGTCCCAGATCGGCAGGAAGACGCCGAGCGCGAGGAGCAGCACCAGCACGCCGAGGGCGACGATCAGCACCGGCTCGATCTGCGACGCGAGGTTCTTGAGCGAGTACTCGACCTCGCGCTGGTGGAACTCCGCGATCTCGCTCATCATCTCGTCGAGCTCGCCGCTCTCCTCGCCCACCGTCAGCATCTGCAGCACCATGGGCGTGAAGATGCCGGCCGCGGCCGCCGTGCGCCGCAGCGATTCGCCGCGCTCGACCCCCCCGCGCATTACCTCGATCTTGCGCGCCATGTGCGCGTTGTCCACCGTGCCCGCGACGATGGTGAGCGCCTGCACCGCCGGGATGCCACTGCGGACCGCGAGCGCGAAGCTGCGCGCAAACCGCGCCAGCGTCGCATTGAGTATGATCGGTCCCGCGATCGGAATCTTGAGCTTGAATTCGTCCCAGGCAAGCCGCCCGCCCGGCGTGTTGATGTAGGCACGAAACGCGACAGCCAGCACGATGACGAGGCCGAGCAGCACCCACCAGTAGGCCACAGTGAAACCGGAAAACGCGATGAGCCCCTTGGTGATCGCCGGCAGCTCGGCCTTGAAGCCCGCATATGCCTTCGCGAAGGTGGGGATCACGAAGACGTTGACGATCATGACCGCGACCATCATGGTGATGACGACGAACGCGGGGTAGCGGATGGCCGAGCGCACCTGCTCGCGCATGAGCTTATCGAACTCCAGGTGATGGAACAGGCGCAGGAACACCTCCTGCAGCGTCCCGGTAAACTCACCCACGCGTATCATCGCGACGTAGAACGGGTTGAACGCCTCTGGCTGGCGCGACATGCAGGCGGAGAGCTCCTGCCCGCTCTCGAGGCCCTCGCGGAGCTCCCGGATCACTCGCGCAAGGCCCTTGTTTTCGCCGGACGTTTCGAGCCCTCTCAGCGCGCTCATGATCGGCACGCCGGATTTCAACAGCGTGTTCATCTGCCGGCTGAAGAGCAACACGTCGGTCTGCGTGAACCCCTTCCCGGAGAGCCGCCCCAACAGCCCCGGCCCCGTCGCCGCCTGCTGCGGCGCGGACGCGACGATGATCTCGATCGGCGTGACGCCCCGGCTGAGCAACTGACCGGCGACGATGCTGCTGCTGGCGCCTTCGAGCTCGCCCCGCACCATCTGTCCGCGCTCGTCGCGCCCAGTGTAGGCGAAGTTCGGCACGCTCTAGGTTTCCGGGTCCAGGGATCGAGCCTCGCGGTCGAAGCTCATGCGTCCTCGAGCTGGTGGCTGATGCGCATCGCCTCGTCCACCGTGGTCCTGCCGGAGGACGCAAGGGTCGTGGCGTGGCGGCGCAGCGTACTGCCGGCCATCTGCGCGCGCGCCGCGTCGACGAAGGCCTGCATGTCCTCGGAATTCGCCGCGGCCACCACCGGGCCGGTCATCTCGAGCATCTCGTAGACGCCGGTGCGCCCGGAGAAGCCGGTGCCGTTGCAGTGGTTGCAGCCGGCGCCTTCCATGTAGCGGTAGCGGTCCACCGAGTCGCCGAACTCCTGGCGCAGCCATTCCCGCTCGTTCGGAGCCAGCTTGTGCTCCCGTGCGCAGCTTGCGCAAACGACGCTCACCAGGCGCTGCGCGATCACGAGCTGAAGCGAGAGCGCCACCATGTAGCGCGGCGCGCCCATGTCGAGCAGCCGCACCGGCGTCGAGACCGCGTCGTTGGTATGCAGGGTGGAGAACACCATGTGGCCGGTCATCGCCGCGCGCATCCCGGTTTCCACGGTTGCCTTGTCGCGCATCTCCCCCACCAGTATCACGTCGGGATCCTGGCGCAGCGCGGAGCGCAGCACGCGGTCGAAGCCGAGGTCGATCTTCTCGTTGACCTGCACCTGGTTGATCCCGGGCAGCCGGTACTCGACCGGGTCCTCGACCGTGATGATCTTGCGCTCGAGGGTGTTCAGCTCCGACAGCGCCGCGTAGAGCGTCGTCGTCTTCCCGCTGCCCGTGGGGCCGGTCACGAGCACCATGCCGCTCGTGCGGTTGATCACGGTGCGCATCCGCTCCGCCATTTCGGCCGGCATGCCGATGTTGTCAAGGCCGAGCACGCCGGTGGACTGGTTCAGCAGCCGCATCACGGCCGATTCGCCGTACTGCGTGGGCATGGTCGAGAGCCGCACGTCGATCTGCGTTCCCCGCACTCGCACGCCGAAGCGCCCGTCCTGCGGCAGCCGCTTCTCCGAGATATCAAGGCTGGACATGAGCTTCAGGCGCAGCGCGAGCGCGGCGGCGATCTTGGGATCGGCCTCTGTCTGCAAATGCATGACGCCGTCTATGCGGAAGCGGATCTGAAGCTTCCGTTCCTGCGGCTCGATGTGGATGTCGGAGGCCCGTTGCTGCACCGCGTCCTCGAACACCGTCTGCAGGAGTTTCACTACCGGGGCTTCTTCGATCCCCGGCGTCACGGCCAGGGCGCCGAAGTCCACCACCGTCGCCTCGCCGAGCTCCGCCCCCAGCTCCTGTGCGAGCCCGGCGATCTGCTCGGTGCGGCGGTAGACGCGATCGAGTGCGCGCGTCACCTCGGCCCCGACGACGACAACGATCTCGACGTTGCGCTTCAATATGCGCACGATCTCGTCGTACCCCGTCAGATCGGTGGGGTCGGCCATGCCAACCTTGAAGGCCGGGCCCGTGTCGTCCAGCACCAGCGCCCGGAAGCGTCGCGCCGCCGACTCCGGCAGCCTGAGCAGGGTCTCGCGCTTGATGTTGAAACGCTTGAGGTCGACGTAGGAAAGGTTCAACTGGCGGGCGAGGGCCTGGGCGAGCTGATCCTCGGTAATGATCCCCTTGTCGGTCAGGACCCGCCCGAGCCGGCGCCCGAGCTGCTTCTGCTCCTCGAGAGCGTTCTTCAACTGCTCCTCGGTCAGCAGCTTCTGCTGGATAAGTATCTGGCCGAGCCGCTTTTCAGCACGGGCTGCCCGCCGCTCTGTCGATTCCGGTTGCAAGGCCATTACTGAGCTCCATGCCCTTGATCTACAAAGATATCTTGTTTTGCTGCCCGCGGCAACCAATCTGATGTGGTGCGGGCTCTGGCGGCGTGCCGGGGGCGAACCTCAACCCATCACGGGGCGCAACCGGGACTCGGTGGAATGCCCGGCTCAGTACTCGCGCTTCTGCTCGCGGGCGAGGAGCGACTGCACCGCCTCCCGCGCCTCGCCGGGATCGTCGAGCACCCGGCAGACCGCGTGCGTGATCGGCATTTCGACCTTCAGGTTATCGGCCAGACGCGCCACCGCGCGCGCGGTGACGACACCCTCGGCGGCGTGCCCCAACTGGGCGAGCGCCGCGGCGAGCGGCGTGCCGCGCGCGAGCGCGAGTCCGACCCGGCGGTTGCGCGAGAGATCGCCCGTGCAGGTGAGGATAAGGTCGCCCGCGCCAGCGAGCCCCATGAAGGTCTCGGGACGGCCGCCGAGAGCGACCCCGAGCCGCGTCATCTCGGCAAGCCCGCGCGTGACGAGCGCCGCGCGCGCGCTCAATCCCAGCCCGAGCCCGTCGCTCACGCCGGCCGCGATCGCCATCACGTTCTTGACCGCACCGGCAACCTCCACGCCCGTTACGTCCTCGCTCAAGTAGACGCGCAGCGTCGGACCGTGCAGGGCGGCCGCTGCTTCACGCGCGAACGCGCTGTCGGACGAGGCGAGTGTCAACGCAGCGGGAAGCCCGCGCGCCACCTCCTCGGCAAAGCTCGGCCCGGAAAGCGCACCGCGTGGCAGCGCAGCCGGTAGCACCTCGGCACAGACTTGGTGCGGAAGCTTCGCGTGTTCGCTCTCGAATCCCTTGCACAGCCAGATGAGGGGGATGTTGCGCCCGCTCGCCTTCACCCGACCGAGCGTGTCGCGTAAGCCATTGGTCGTCACCGCCGCCAGTGCGAGCTCCGCGCCGTCGAGCGCGCGCGCGAGATTGTCCTCGAGCGCGAGCGCCGGTGGCAGGCTTATGCCGGGAAGATAGCGCTGGTTGACGCGCTCCGCGCGCAGCGCGGCGACCAGGGCTCGATCACGTGCCCACAGCCGCGCCTCGTGGCGCGCACACAGGGTGATGCCGATCGACGTGCCCCATGCGCCGGCACCGAGTACAGCGATTCTCAATTAGACGCCCCACACCTGCGCGACGCGGACGTAGCCGGTCTGGCCGTCGCGGTGCCGCACGCGCAGCCAGCCGGAGCCCGTCACCTCCAGCAGTTCGAGCAGGACATTCTGCTGGGCCTGGAACGCAACCGGCGCCGCGTCGTCGGCCGCCTCCCGCACCTGCGCAATCGGCATCCTGACCATGACCGTGCGCTTGTCGGCGAGCTGCTTGCTCTCGATCCACGTCATCTCGCCCGTGGCATCGCGCACCTTGCTCCATCCTTCCACCACGACGACAACCTCGACCGGGTAGCCTTGATTCACCACGAAAAGTTTCTTGGCCTTCGCCGATGGCGCGTCGTAGAGCACCGCGGCATTTTCAGCGACCGAGCGAAACTCGGCGGCGTGCGCATGAAACGCAGCGAACAGCAAGGATGCGAGAAGCAGGCACGGCACCCGCATGGCCGGGTGCGCGTTGCAGAAGAAGCTCAGCCCCGGTGCTCGCACACGAGTCACGATCAGCTTGCGGGCGCCGCGCCGGCCTGCTGCTGGCGCTGCTGCTGGTAGAGCGTCTCGAAGCTCAGGTGATTCATGAGAAAGGGCGGGAAACCGCCGCGCACCACTACATTCGAGATGCTCTCCCGCAGGTACGGAAAGAGGATGTTGCCGCAGGTGACACCGAGGACCTTGTCGAGCTCCTGCTGCGGCACATTGCGAATCTGGAAGATACCGGCCTGGGCGGCTTCCACCAGGAACGCGGTCTTGTCCTTCACCTTCGCCGTCACGGTGGCAGTCAGCACCACCTCGTAGACCCCGGCATCGAGCCCGCGCGCCTCGTTATGGAGGTTGATGTCGATCCTGGGGGGCTCGCGTTCGGCGTACACCTGGGGCGCGTTCGGGATCTCGAGCGAGAGATCCTTCAGGTAGATCCGCTCGATGTGAAACATTGGCTGCTGTTCGCTCATGGCTCCCGTCCCTTCAGCTTTGCGCAGGCGCGTCCCGAAGCAGCTCATCGAGCCTGCCCGCATGCTCGAGCGCGGCCAGCTCATCGAACCCGCCCACGTGTGTCTGCCCGATGTAGATCTGCGGCACGGTGCGTCGACCGGTCTTCTCCATCATTTCGACTCGCCGCTCAGGTTCCAGATCAACGCGGATCCTCTCTATGGAAGCCACCCCTTTCGCACGCAGCAGCCGCTCAGCCATCTGGCAGTACGGACATGTCCCCGTGCTGTACATCGTCACCTTCTGGGCCATTCCGAGACTCTTAGCCCTTTTCCAGCGGCAGGCTCGCCTGCTGCCAGGCGGCGACTCCTCCGCGCAGCGCGACCGCCTCGGCGAATCCCCTCTTGCGCAGCATCCCGCTGACCGACGGCGCGCGCGAGCCGGTGCGGCAGCTGACGACGATCGGGCGCGCCCGGTACTTCTCGAGCTCCTTCATCCGGTCGGCCAGCTGCGATTCGGGGATGTGCTTTGCGCCCACGATGTGTCCTGCCGCATAGTCGCCGGTGTCCCGCACGTCGAGCACCAGCGCGTCGCGGCGATTGATGAGCTGCACGGCCTCGATGGCGCCCACTTCGTTCGACGCCCGGAACGGCCTCGAGATGAGCGGCCACAGCAGCATCGTGCCCGAGGCGAGCGCCAGCCCGAACAGCAGCATGTTGAACGGGCTTTTCTGAAGAAACTGCAGGAACTGCTCCAACGTGAATCCTCTGGCATCCCCGCGCTTTACCTGCCCTCGCGCGTGGCGCGCCCGTCTGCGATTTTTGACGTCGCCAATTCTAGCAGAGGCGTCATCTCGGAGGGGTAGCGTAGCGCGAGATTCCTGAGCTCGGCGACGATCACCCTGCGCTCGGCGGGGTATGCGCGAAGCGATCGATCGAGCTGCGCGCGCGCGGCTTCGGCTTCACCGGCGAGCGCCAGCAGCAGCGCCTGCCGGAAGACCACCACTTGAACGGGCGCGAAATGCATGGCGCGCGTCACGAGCTCCAGCTTGTCGCGCAACTGCACCCGATCGACGCTCGCGCCGTACGCGATGGCCAGCTCGACGTAAGGCTTCAGGAGCGGCTCTTCATGCACCTTCATCAGCACCTTCGCGAACTCCTGGTCGGTCGAGGCGTGTGCCGCCTGCGCGCCAGGCGTAAACACAATCCGCTCGAAATCGCGATAGGCGGGAAT
Source organism: Burkholderiales bacterium (assembly GCA_036555615.1). Taxonomy (GTDB): domain Bacteria; phylum Pseudomonadota; class Gammaproteobacteria; order Burkholderiales; family SG8-41; genus SG8-41. The sequence goes on from DATBKZ010000130.1 coordinate 14,609, forward strand.
CACGGCGGCCAGGTTCAGACAGCCCACGAGCATCGCTACGGTCACAGCCGCGCGCGCCGCGCTCGGGAAGCGCACGGAGACGGCGTGCTGCGCGCCGAGCCCCAGCAAGAGCGCTGCCGGACCGAGGAAATAGGCGTACCACAAGGGGTATTCGAGCAGGCTGTGGATCCCGATGACAGCAAGCAGCGACAGCTGCCACCACATGGCGGTGTCGAGATTCACGCGGCGCAGGCCCGAGAGCCAGATCAGCGTTGGACCGACGATGATGAGGGTGCCCGCGACACCGGTCTCCGCGAGGAGCTGGAGCACGATATTGTGCGAATGATTGAACAATCCCGCCGGCACCCCCGCCGTGGCCTGGTACAGGAAATGGTGCCATGCGAACTGACCGAAGCCGGTGCCGAGGACCGGGGCCGCAAGAAACATCCGCCATGCTTCGCTCCACAACTCCAGGCGCGGTCCCACGCCGCTCGCCATCTGAAACAGGTTCTCGGCGGACGTCACCGTGAGCCCGCCCGGCTTCGGCATCACGAACGGCAGCGTCACCAGCAGGTCAGCGGCAACAAAGCCTGGCAGGAGCCAGCATGCGAAGACCGCAACTCTGCGGCTTGCGGCATCGCGCTGCCCGCGATGGAGCAGCAGGGCGAGCACCGCCAGGGCGACGAGATAAAGCCAGGTGCTTCGCGAGCCGGCAAGCACCAGCACCGCGAGAAACAACGCCGCGCAGGCGGCGGCCACCGCGCCTTTCATCCGCCCGCTTCCATTGAGATAGATTGCCGACGCAAGCGCGACTGTGACGCTGGTGGCATAGTGATTCGGCTGCCCGAGATTTCCGTGCACCGCCATCCACGCCTTGCGCGCAACCAGGAAATCCAATGGTGTCGAGACCTCGTAATGCTGGATCAGCCCGATCAGTGCGTGGACCATTCCAGCCGCCACCAGGAACCAGGCGAGGGTGGTCGCAATCGACTCGAGCACCAGCCTCCGTCTGAGCACGTGCCCCAGTACCGCCATCAAAGCCGCCCACAGCAGATAAAGACCGCCTGCCAGTGCCTGCTCGGCGAACGGTACCCGACCGAGAGCGACCTGCAGCGCCAGCATCAGCGCAAGCCCGAGCGGCGCGAGAGCGATGAGCGGCACCCTGGCGTCGCGCCACGCATCGCGCGCGATGAGCGGAGCCGCGGCGGCGAGACCGAGCGCAAACGCCAGCCACTCGCTGTAGAACGCGGTCAGGGGATAGCGGTGATAGGGCTGCAGCAGCGGAACGGTCCAGGCGAGTCCAATGAGCAGCACGCTCGCGCGCAGAAATTTTGGCGGATCGGAATGGTCTAAAATTGCCACTTGGAAAGCATGCGCATCAGGATGAGATCCGCAGCGAGATGAAGGTCACACCGGTCCTGCTGATCATACTGGACGGCTTTGGACATCGCGAGGAATGCGAGTACAACGCCATCTGCCAGGCGCGCAAGCCGCACTGGGACGAGCTATGGCAGAACTGTCCGCATGCGACCATCGACGCATCGGAAAAGTGGGTGGGGCTGCCGAAAGACCAGATGGGCAACTCCGAGGTCGGGCACATGAACATCGGCGCCGGGCGCATCGTCTATCAGGACTACACCCGGATCGAGAACGCGATCGAGTCGGGCGAGTTCGCGCGCAATCCGGTGCTGGTGAAAGCGCTCGACGCCGCGCGCGGCGCGGGGCGCTCGCTGCATCTTCTCGGCCTGCTCTCTCCCGGCGGCGTGCACAGCCATGAGTCCCAGATCCACGCCCTGCTCCGCCTGGCCGCGCGGGCGGGCGTCGGGAACGTGCGGGCGCACGCTTTTCTCGACGGGCGCGACACGCCGCCGCGGAGCGCCGAAGCATCGCTCCGTGCGCTCGAGCACCTGTGCGCGGAGCTGAAGACCGGGCGCATCGCCTCGATCTGCGGCCGCTATTACGCGATGGACCGCGACAACCGCTGGGAACGCGTGCAGCGCGCCTACGATCTCCTCACCCAGGGAACGGCGGCGCACCGCGCGGAGAGCGCCGTCGCGGGCCTGCACGCGGCCTACGCGCGCGGCGAATCCGACGAATTCGTCCAGCCCACGGCGATCGGCGCCGAGGCCGCGCGCTTGGAGGACGGGGACGCAGCAGTCTTCATGAACTTCCGCGCGGACCGCGCCCGCGAGTTGACGCGCGCGCTGACCGAGCCCGGCTTCAAGGGCTTCGCGCGCGCGCGCGCGCTGCGGCTCGGTTACTTCTGCACGCTCACGAGCTACGGGAAGGACTACGCCCACATCCCGGCTGCGTTCCCCCCGCAAAGCGTCGCAAACGGTTTCGGCGAGTGCATCGCGGCACGGGGCATCAAGCAGTTGCGCATCGCCGAGACCGAAAAATACGCGCACGTCACGTATTTCTTCAACGGCGGCGTGGAAACACCCTATCCCGGCGAGGACCGCATCCTCGTGCCTTCTCCCAAGGTCGCAACCTACGATCTGAAGCCCGAGATGAGCGCCTACGAGGTCACGGACAGGCTCGTGGACGCCATTCGCAGCAGGCAATACGGTGCAATCATCTGCAACTACGCCAACGGCGACATGGTCGGCCACACGGGCAATCTCGCGGCGGCGACCCGCGCGATCGAGGTGCTCGACGATTGCATCGGGCGCGTGGTCGCCGCGATGCGGGAGGCCGGCGGTGAAGTGCTGATTACCTCAGACCACGGCAACGCAGAGACCATGCTGGACGAGGCGACCCGGCAGGCGCATACGGCGCACACCCTGAACCTCGTGCCCCTGCTCTACGTCGGCCGGCGCGCGCGCATCGCGAATGGCGGCGCATTGCAGGACGTGGCCCCGACGCTGCTCACGATGATGGGCCTGCCGCAGCCGCCGGAGATGACCGGAAAATCCCTTATCACCTTCACGTGAACGCGCCCATCGCCGGTGCCCTGTTCCTGCTGCTCGCGCTGGCGAGCCCGCCCGCGGAGCCGGCCAGCGCCAGCGCGAAGGAAAAGGAGCTCCGCGAGCTGCGCGGGCGCATCGCGGCGCTGCAGAAGCGGCTCGCGGCAGCCGAGGAATCGAAAAACGAGGCGGCCGACGCGCTGCGCGAGTCGGAGCGCGCAATCTCCGAGGCGAACCGCGAGTTGCGCGAGCTCGGGAGCCAGGCGAGGCAGCACAACAAGAAGCTCGCCGAGATCAGGAGCGAGCTGCGCCGGCGCGAGCAGGCGTTGAAGGCGCAGCAGGCGCTGCTGTCGGGCATGCTCTACCAGCATTACCTTGGCGGCCAGTCCGAGCCGGTGAAGCTCCTGCTTAACCGCGAGGATCCCAATCGGATCGCCCGCCGCTTGCACTACTTCGGCTATATCTCCCGGGCGCGCGCCGACGTCATTGCGGAGCTGCGCGCGGGGCTCGCGCGGCTCACCGAGCTTGCGCGGGAAGCGGAGCAAAAGGCCGCCGAGCTTTCCGTCGTGACCACCGAGCAGAGGGCCCAGCGCGCCCGGCTCGAGCGCGAAAAGCGCGCGCGCAATCAGGTGCTGGCGAAGATCTCGCGCGACGTCGAGCGCCAGCAGCGGGAGATCGGGACGCTCAAGCGCAACGAGACGCGGCTCGCGCGGCTGGTCGAGAGCCTGACGAAGCTGATGGCACGGCCGCGGGCCGCGCCGCGCTCGCGCGGCGAGCGCGCACCGGCACCTCCCATCGGCGACAGTCCCTTTGCCCGGATGAAGGGCCGGCTCTCCCCGCCGGTCCGAGGGGAACTTGCCAACCGTTTCGGCAGTCCACGTTCAGGCGGCGGCGTGCTTTGGAAGGGCCTCTTCATTGCCGCTCGGCCGGGCGAGGAAGTGCGAGCGGTCGCCGACGGTCGCGTGGTGTTCGCCGACTGGCTGCGCGGGTTCGGCAACCTGCTGATCATCGACCACGGCGACGCGTTCATGAGCCTGTACGGCAACAACGAGGCGCTGTACAAACGGGTCGGTGACATAATTCACGGCGGCGAAGCTGTTGCCGCGGTAGGAAACAGCGGCGGCAACGCTGATTCGGGTCTATACTTCGAACTCCGGTACCAGGGCAGACCGCTGGATCCCCTGGACTGGGTCAAGATGCCGTAAACGGCTTTTCGGGAGCGGGCAATGCGCAACAAGCTTCATCAGATCGGACTCCTGGCGATCGGCGCGCTGATCGGCGTCGCCATCAGCCTCAACTTCTCCGCGGTCGCGCAAAAGGCGGCGACGATCGCGCCGCTGCCGATCGAGGAGCTGCGCGCGTTCACCGAGGTCTTCGGGCGGGTGAAGAGCGACTACGTCGAGCCGGTGGACGACAAGAAGCTCATCACCGAGGCGATCAACGGCATGCTGACCGGCCTCGACCCGCATTCCGCCTATCTCGATCAGGAAGCATTCCGCGAGCTGCAGGTCGGCACCCAGGGCGAGTTCGGCGGCCTCGGCATCGAGGTCGGCATGGAGGACGGATTCGTGAAGGTGGTGGCACCGATCGACGACACGCCCGCCTCGCGCGCGGGCCTGAAGCCCGGTGACCTCATCATCAAGCTCGACGAGACCTCCGTGAAAGGCATGACGCTGACCGAGGCGGTCAAGCGCATGCGGGGGCGCCCCAACACCAAGATCACGCTCACGGTGGTGCGCAAGGGTGAACCGAAGCCGATCGTGGTTACGCTGACGCGCGCGGTGATCAAGATCCAGAGCGTCAAGGCGAAGCTGCTCGAGCCCGGCTACGCGTATTTCCGCGTGACGCAGTTCCAGGAGCAGACCGGGGAGAATCTCGCGCGCGCGATCGAGCGGCTGTACAAGGAGAACGGCGGGACGATGAAGGGCATCATCCTCGATCTCCGCAACGACCCCGGCGGCCTGCTCAACGGCGCCGTGGCGGTTTCCGCGGCATTCCTGCCGGCCGGCTCGCTCGTCGTATACACCGACGGCCGCACCGAGGATTCTAAGATGAAGTTGAACGCCCGCCCGGAGGACTATCTGCGCGGGCGTATGAAGGAGGACTTCAACCGGAGACTCCCGCCGGATGTGAAGTCCGTGCAGATGGTGGTACTGGTGAATGGCGGCTCGGCCTCGGCCTCCGAGATCGTCGCCGGCGCGCTGCAGGACCACAAGCGCGCGGTCATCATGGGCCAGCCGACCTTCGGCAAGGGCTCGGTGCAGACCATACTGCCGCTCGGCAACAACACCGCGATCAAGCTCACGACGGCGCGTTATTACACGCCGAACGGCCGCTCAATCCAGGCCAAGGGCATCATCCCGGATATTCCCCTAGACGACGGGGCGAGCGAGCGGGGCGCAAGCCTCAAGCTGCGCGAGGCCGACCTCACCAAGCATCTCACCGACAACGGCAAGGACGCCAAGGAGGAAGAACGGGCGAAGGCCGCGGCGGCCGCAGCGCAGCAGTTCAATTTCACGCCCGCGCCGCGCCCGAAGGACATCGATGAGAAGCTGATGCGGCCCCAGCCCGGCGAGATCGTGTCCGAGCACGATTACGAGCTCAATCAGGCGGTCGCTTTCCTGAAGAGCCGCGGCGGCGACGTCAAGGTCGCGAACTGACGCGCCCGGAGCGCACCTGCAACGCCCGGCGCCCGCCGGGCGTTTTGCTGTACACTCGCCTTCCGCCTCACCCCTCACGCCTTGCGCCTCACGCCTTGCGCCTCCATGAATGACGAACAGCTACTGCGCTACAGCCGTCACATCCTGCTGCCCGAGATCGGGATCGAGGGCCAGCAGCGGCTCATCGCGGCGCGCGCGCTGGTGATCGGCGCCGGCGGGCTCGGCTCGCCGGTCGCGCTCTATCTGGCATCGGCGGGGGTGGGCGCCATCACGCTCTGCGACAACGAGGAGGTCGATCTCACCAACCTCCAGCGCCAGATCGTGCACCGGATGGAATCGATCGGCAGGAAGAAGGTGGATTCGGCGCGCGCAACCCTGGCCGCGATCAACCCCGGCGTCACCGTCGCGGCGCTCGCGGAGCGGGTGGACGGCGAGCGCCTCGAGACCCTCGCCGCCGGGCACGACATCGTGATCGACGGCAGCGACAACTTCGCTACCCGTCACGCGGTCAATCGCGCGTGCGTGAAGCTTGCCAAGCCGCTGGTATCGGGCGCCGCCGTGCGCTTCGACGGCCAGGTCTCGGTGTTCGACCTGCGGCAGCCCGGCTCGGCGTGCTATGCCTGCCTGTTCCCCGAATCCGGCGAGTCCGAGGACGTGCGCTGCGCGGTAATGGGCGTGTTTGCGCCGGTGACGGGTATCATCGGGTCGATCCAGGCAGCCGAGGCCCTGAAACTGCTCGCCGGCGCCGGCGAGACGCTCGCCGGCCGGCTGCTGCTGCTCGATGCGCTCACCATGCAGGTGCGCACGATCAAGCTCCGGAAGGACCCGGCCTGCGCCGTGTGCGGGGCTGCGTCCGGCGGGCGCTAGCGGCTCGCGCCGAGCAGCGCCTCGAGATCGCGCAGCACCTGCGCCAGATCGGGCGGGTTGCGGCCCTGGTGCGCGAGCAGCAGGCGGGCGGGAAAATCCATCAGCGTCGGCACGTGGCCGGTGTTGCGGATCCTCGCCGCCGTGGTCAGGGCCGGACTGAGGTGCGTCTGCTTGTAGCCTGCCCGCTGGCTCTCGATGGCGTCGACGATCGCCTGCTGCGCGCGGGCGATGCCGATCAGCAGTTCCGCGAGTTGTTGGGTCGTCACGTTCGCCATCGTTCACCTCTCCGAAATAGTGCAGCGATCCGCCGCGGGCCTCAAGCGATCACGCCCTCCATGAGCTGGCGCCACTGCTTTGCCCACAGCTCGACGGGATCGCGCTTGAACCCGCTCCTGGCGAACTGGTGCCAGCGTCCCGCGACGAAGCTCATGATCAGGTTCGCCTGCGCGGAGATATCCACGTCCTGCGCGATCTCCTGCTGGGAGACGCCAAAGCGCAGCGCCTGCTTGAGCGCCGCCTCCAGCCGGTCGTGCAGCTGGTTGATCCGGGTCTGCAGCCGCTCGTCCTCGTTCACCAGCGCATCGCCGACCAGCACGCGCGTCATGCCGCGGTTCTTCTGCGCAAAAGCGAGCATGACGCCGATGATCGCCTCGAGCTGGCGCACGCCGCTCTTTTCCTCGCCGGTGATCTTGTTGATGAGCGCGAACAGCGTCTGCTCGATGAACTCGATCAGGCCCTCGAACATCTCGGCCTTGCCCCGGAAGTGCCGGTAGAGCGCCGCCTCCGACACGCCCAGGCGCTTCGCGAGCGCGGCGGTCGTCGCCTTCTCGCCGGCGGGATCCTCCAGCATCTCCGCCAGCGTCTGCAGGATCTGGTGCTTGCGATCCCCGCTCTTTTCCGACATGTGCGGCCCCGCCCCTATTGTAGATGCGCCAGCAGGCGGGGCAACTCGACCAGGTTCGCGATCTTCACATCGACGTGACCCGGCGTGCGCTCCGACCGTGTCACCCACACCGTCTTCATGCCGAGCCGGCCCGCAGCGCGCAGGTTCTCGAGAGAGTCCTCCACCATGATACAGCGTTGCGGCTTGAGGTGGTTGGCGCGGCACAGGCGGAGGAACCCGTGGCTGTCGGGCTTGGGCCGGAAGCGCGCGCGCTCGATCGAGAACACGTCATCGAACAGATCGGCGATCGCGAGCGCCTTCAGCACCGCGCGCGCGTAGTGCACCGGCGCGTTGGAGAACACGTACTTGCGCCCGGGCAGCCGCCTCAGGGTCGTTCGCAGCTGCGGCTCGTGCACCAGCATGCGCTCGAGATCGGGAAACTGATGCGTGTGCCACAGGAAGTGACGCGGGTCGGTGGCATGGTGGCGCATGAGCCCCAGCAGCGTCGCGCCGTAGCGCGTCCAGTAGTGGCGCCGCAGCTCGCCCGCGGCCGCCTCATCCAGGCCCAGGTGCGCCTGGACATATCCGGTCATGGCGCGGTTGATGTGCGGCAGGATGTGCGGCTGCGCATTGTGGAGCGTATTGTCCAGGTCGAATATCCAAACGCGCCGCCACATCGTATTGCTCGAACTCGAATCGTTCCGGAGAGCCGGCGGCGGCAAGCCCGCCCGGCACCCTAGCGGCGCTTGATGAGCGTGCCGACACCCTCATCGGTGAGGACCTCGAGCAGCAGCGCGTGCTCGACGCGCCCGTCGATGATGTGGCAGGTGTTGACGCCGTTCTTCACGGCGTCGAGCGCCGAGCTGATTTTCGGCAGCATGCCGCCGGAGATGGTGCCGTCGGCGAAGAGCTCGTCGATCTTCTTCGCGGTGAGTCCGGTCAGCAGATTGCCGTTCCGGTCGAGCACGCCCGGCGTATTGGTGAGCACGATCAGCTTTTCCGCTTTCAGGATCTCGGCCACCTTGCCGGCGACGAGATCGGCGTTGATGTTGTAGGTCTCGCCCTTCTTGCCCACGCCCAGGGGCGCGATCACCGGAATGAAGTCGTGGGTGTGGAGCCGGTGCACGATCTCCGGGTCGATGCTCTCGACCTCGCCCACCTGCCCGATGTCGATCAGCTCGTCCGAGCCGGCTTCGCCGCGCACCAGCAGCTTCTTCGCGCGGATCAGGCCCCCGTCCTTGCCGGTCAATCCAACGGCGCGCCCGCCGTGCTGGTTGATGAGGCTCACGATCTCCTTGTTCACCTGGCCGCCGAGCACCATCTCGACCACGTCCATGGTCGCGGCGTCCGTGACCCGCATGCCCGAGACGAACTCGCCTTTCTTGCCGAGCTGCTTCAGCAGGTCGTCGATCTGCGGGCCGCCGCCGTGCACCACCACCGGGTTCATGCCGACCAGCTTCAGCAGCACGACGTCGCGCGCGAAGCCCTTCTTCAGCTTCTCCTCGGTCATCGCATTGCCGCCGTACTTGATGACGATGGTCTTGCCGTGGAAGCGCTGGATGTAAGGCAGGGCCTCGGCGAGGATCTTCGCCCGGTCGGCGGCGGTGGTGCCGGTGAGTGCCATGGCGGGTGAGCTGTTGTCGGTCGCCGGCTATTCTACGGGACGGCGAAAAAAAACGGCAGGTCTCGCGACCCGCCGTCCTCTCCATTCTGCCCCGCGCGTTGATCGGCGGAGCGTGCTCGGTCCGTTCGAACGCGCGGAGTTAAGCCGGCGGCAAAGCCGTCCGGATTTAACGATTACTGGATGGCTATCCGCTTCGCCTGCGCCGCGGCCTTCTTCGGCAGCGTCAGCTCCAGCACGCCGTTCACGTACTTGGCGCTGGTGCCGGCCTCGTCGACCGCCTGGCCGAGCGTAAACGCCCGGCGCACCTTCCCGTAGTAGCGCTCCGAGCGCAGCACGCGCTCGCCGTTCTTCACTTCCTTCTCGTTCTTGACTTCGGCGCTGACCGCCACGGTGTCACCATCGATGGTGACATTGATGTCCTCCTTCTTCACGCCGGGCATCTCGGCGCGCAGGATGTACGCGCTCTCGCTCTCGGACACGTCCACCCGGAACTGCGCGCTGCCCGCCGGCGCGTCAAGGCTCACCGGGCGCACGAAGAAACCGCGGAACAGATCGTCGACCGCATCCTCAAAAGGGCTGTAACGCATGATGCTTCCCATATCCGCTCTCCTTGTTCGATGGGGCGCGCAATGCGCCGATGAGCTTGATATGGCATCCCCACCGGGAATTTCAAGGGGGGTCGGCGCGCTGCGCGCACAGGGCCGGCAGGGCGGGTGCGCGCTCCCGCTTTGATATAATCGCGGCCGCATGCGCGCGCTACCGCTTCTGCTGCTGTCGGCACTCCCCTCCGCCCTCCCCGCCCAGCAAGAGCCGCCTGCCGTTCCGGCCGCGCCCGCCATCGCGGCCAAAGCCTACCTGCTCCTCGATTTCAACAGCGGCCAGACGCTCGCCGCACACAACGCTCAGGCACGGATCGAGCCGGCCTCGCTCACCAAGCTGATGACGGCGTACCTGGCGTTTTCCGCGCTCGACCAGAAGCGGATCCGTCCCGACCAGGTGGTGCCGGTCTCCGAGTTCGCGTGGCGGACCGAGGGCTCGCGCATGTTCCTCGAGCCGAGGAAGCCGGTCACGGTGGCAGAGCTGATCCAGGGCATGGTCGTGCAGTCCGGCAATGACGCCAGCATCGCGCTCGCCGAAGCGATCGCGGGCAGCGAGGAGGCGTTCGTGGAGATGATGAACCGCGAGGCGCGCCGGCTGCGGCTGACGGACACGCATTTCGCCAATGCCACCGGGCTGCCGCACCCCCAGAATTATTCCACCGGGCGCGATCTCGCCGAGCTGGCCGCGGCGGTCATCCGCGATTTTCCCGGGCGCTACCCCCTCTATTCGCAGCGGGAGTACCGCTACAACAGCATCACGCAGGCGAACCGCAACCGCCTGCTGTGGGCCGATCCGACGGTGGACGGCATGAAGACCGGCTACACCGAGAACGCCGGCTATTGCATGGTGAGCTCGGGCAAGCGCGGCGAGCGGCGGCTGATCTCGGTCGTGCTCGGCGCGGCGAGCGAGGCGGCCCGCGCGATCGAGAGCCAGAAGCTGCTCAACTACGGTTTTCGCTCCTTCGACAGCATCCGCCTCTATCCGGGCAGGGAGCCCGTGATCACCCTGGAAGTATTCAAGGGCGCGGCCAACCGCGTGGGCGCGGGCTTTCTCTCGGATCTTTATCTCGCCCTGCCGCGCGGCCAGAGCGAGAAGCTCAAAGCACGCGTCGAGAGCTTGCAGCCGCTGCTTGCGCCGATCCGGGCCGGGCAGCAGATCGGCACGTTGAAGGTCATGCTCGAAGACCGCCCGTATCGGGAGGTCCCGGTGGTGGCGCTCGACAACGTGCCGCTGGCGGGCGTGCTCGGGCGCGGCTGGGACGCGCTGCGGCTCATTTTCCGGTGATCCCGTTGCGGCCGCCGAGTGTAGACTTGATGGATCGATTCCCGGTCATAACCGCGCGAGGCTGGCGATGAGCGAGACGGCGTACCTGAACGGCGAGTTTCTGCCCCTCGGCGAGGCGCGCATCCCGGTGCTCGACCGCGGCTTCATCTTCGGCGACGGCGTCTACGAGGTGATACCGGTCTACTCCCGGCGCCCGTTCCGGCTGCCCGAGCACCTCCGGCGCCTGCAGCACAGCCTGGATGCGATCCGGCTCGGCAATCCGATGTCCGATGCGGACTGGACGCGGCTGGTCCACGACCTCGTCGCGCGCCACGCCGGAGAGGATCAATCCATCTACCTGCAGGTGACGCGCGGCGTGGCCAGGCGCGATCACGCCTTTCCGGGCGATGCCAAGCAGACCGTGTTCATGATGTCGAACCCCCTGGTGACGCCGTCGAAAGAGCAGGTCGAGAAGGGCGTGCCCTGCATCACCGCGAGCGATTTCCGGTGGCTGCGATGCGACGTGAAATCCGTGTCGCTCCTTGCCAATTGCCTGCTGCGCCAGGCGGCCGCCGATGCCGGCGCGGCGGAAGTCGTCCTGTTCCGTGACGGCTGCCTGACCGAGGCCTCGGCCAGCAACGTGTTCGTGGTCCGGAACGGGAAGCTCCTCGCGCCGCCAAAGAACCACCTGATCCTGCCCGGCATCACATACGATGTGGTGCTCGAGCTGGCCGCGGCGACGGGCATCGCGGTCGAGCTGCGCCCGATACCCGAGCAGGAAGTGCGCAGCGCCGACGAGCTCTGGGTGACATCATCGAGCAAGGAGGTGCTGGCGGTCGCCACACTCGACGGCAAAGCGGTTGGCGGCGGCAGGCCGGGCCCCATGTTCCGGACGGTCCACCAGGCGTTCCAGGAGTTCAAGCGCAAGGTGATGAGGCAAGCGGCTTGATAACTGATACGCAGCTCGCCCAATATCCCTGCGATTTCCCGATCAAGATCCTGGGGCACACGCGGGCGGGCTTCGCCCAGGCAATCCTCGAGGTCGTCCGGCGCCACGCGCCGGAGTTCGACGGCGCGGCGATGGAAATGCGGTCGAGCAAGCGCGGCAAGTACCTGAGCTTGACCTGCGTGATCCGCGCCGAGTCGCGCGAGCAGCTCGACCGCCTCTACCGCGAGCTGTGCGACCACCCGATGGTGGTCATGGTGCTCTAGAGACCGCGGGTCTCGTCACTTCGCCGCCGGCGCCTTCTTCCTCTTTTTCAGCCGCCCCGGCCGCGTCTTGCCGTAGCTGCCGCGGAACAGCTTGCCGCGGCGCGTGCGCTGGTCGCCCTTCCCCATCTGTCTTCTCCTTCGCTCGAATGCCGGCCGGATTGTAGCACCGCGCCTGCCGCCTCAAGCGCGCAGGGCCCGGATCTCCCGGTCGTGCAGGCGCGAGAAGAGCCGCTGCGCAAGGGCGGCTCCCACCAGCGCCAGGAACATGTCCCATTGCGTGTCCCATTCGTCGCCCTGGGTGCCCAGGAAATGGTCCGCGCCCTGCCCAAGGGCGAGCGCGGCCCACCATTCAATCATCTCGTAGACGGCGCTGAGCGCGAGCGCGATGCAGCAGGTGACGAAGAACAGGAATCCGCCGGGCGCGAGCTTGAACGTGCGGATCAGGATCTCGCGAGCGACGATCGCGGGAATGAACCCCTGTGCGAAGTGCCCGAAGCGGTCGTACGGATTGCGCTCGAACCCGAGCCAGTCCTGGACCCAGAATCCGACAGGGACCTGGGCATAGGTGTACGCGGCGCCGAGCATCAGGATCAGCCCATGGACGCAGATGAGGCCGTATGCCAGTCCGGTGAAGGAAAATCGCTCGCGGGTCGCGATGAGCAGCGGCGCGGCAATCAGCACCGGCGCGACCTCGAGCCACCACGTGGCGCGGTCATAGGGCGCGATGCCGGAAACGATCAGGCCGGCAAGCCAGGCAGCCAGCACCGCGGCCAGCATGCGCCCTGAACCAGACCGGGCCGTTTGCGCGGGATTCACTTGCGCTTTCGTATCGTCGCCAGGTCGGCTGCGTAGACCAGGGCGAAGTCCGCGGCGGGGCTTTTCAATGATTCCGGCATGCGCTCGCACTGGTCGCGCAATTCCTCCTTCCCCAGGCCAAGCAGCGTGTCGCGGTATTCCTTGCGCTCCAAAAGTATCGCGCCCTCGTACTTGCCGACGTTGCGCACGTACTCGTCCTTGTCGCTGGAGGCGGCGAGTATCATCGCCTTGACCCGGCGCTCCAGGTCCTGGATCAGCGACTGGTGCTGCGCCTGCCAGGCCGCGAACGCCTTGGCATTGGCGGCGCGCGCGGCCGGAAGCGCCGTATCGCACGCCTCCTTCAGCGCGAGCATCCGCTGGTAGCCGCCGTAGACGCGCCCGAGACTGTCCGCATAGTTGTCCGGCGCTTGCGCCGTCGCGGTCGCGCCCGCCACTGCCAGCACCAGAGCTGCGGAGAGCGGGAAATATTTGTTCATGACGCTCGATTCAAGCCGCGCACCGTCCGCGGACCGGCATTGTGCTACCGTAAGGACCTATGTTGCCAGAACCGCCATGACGGCCACCAGCATAGCAGTCAACGCTGCCGCCCCGGGGCGCAACTCTGCGCGCGAGGTGCGCGTGCACCGCTTCGGCAGCGCGGAATACATGCCGACCTGGCGCGCGATGCAGCGATTTACCTCGGACCGCGCCAAGGACGCCGCGGACGAAATCTGGCTGCTCGAGCACCCCCCGGTCTATACGCTCGGCGTCGCGGGCCGGCCAGAACACCTGCCGCGCGTTGCGAACGGGATACCCGTGGTCAGGACCGATCGAGGCGGCCAGATCACCTACCATGGTCCGGGCCAGATCGTGGTCTATACCCTGCTCGACCTGCGCCGCCGCGGCCTGAACGTGCGGCCGCTGGTCCGGCTGCTCGAGCTTTCCGTGATCGATGTGCTCGCTGCCTATGACATTACGGCCGCCGGGCGCAGCGAGGCGCCGGGCGTGTACGTTGGAGGCGCGAAGATCGCGGCGCTGGGGCTGCGCATCCGCAACGGCTGCTGCTACCACGGATTGGCGCTCAACGTGGACATGGATCTCTCGCCGTTTCACGCGATCGACCCCTGCGGCTACTCGGGACTGGCGGTGACGCAGGCGCGCGAGCTCGGCATTCAGGACCAGCCGGAAATCCTGGGCGAGAAGCTCGTTCGAGCGTTACTGGAGCGGCTCCCTTGAGCGCGATGGGCGACAAACAGAAGGGGCGCCTCAAGACCGCGCGCATCCCGATCAAGGTCGTGCCTGCTGCCCCGCTGCCCAAGCCGGATTGGATCCGCGTGCGCCTCGGCGACGGCGAGCGCTTCCGCGAGGTCAAGCGCATCCTGCGTGATCATCGCCTGCACACGGTGTGCGAGGAGGCGACCTGCCCGAACATCGGCGAGTGCTTCGGCAAGGGCACAGCGACCTTCATGATCCTGGGCGATCTCTGCACGCGCCGCTGCCCGTTCTGCGACGTGGCGCACGGCAGGCCGCTCCCGCCCGACGCGGAGGAACCGGTCAATCTCGCGCGCACCATCGCCGCGCTGAAGTTGCGATACGTGGTGATCACCAGCGTCGACCGCGACGACCTCCGCGACGGCGGCGCGGCGCACTTCGCCGACTGCATCCGCGCGGTGCGCGCGCATTCGCCGCAGACGCGGATCGAGGTGTTGGTACCCGACTTTCGCGGACGCCTTGAAGTCGCGCTCGCTGCGCTTTCGGAGTCGCCGCCCGATGTCATGAATCACAATCTCGAGACGGTCCCGCGGCTCTATCGCCAGGCGCGGCCGGGCGCCGATTACCGCAACTCGCTCCAGCTGCTGAAGGACTTCAAGTCGCGGTTTCCCCATCTGCCCACCAAGTCGGGGCTGATGGTGGGACTGGGAGAGACCGACGACGAGATCCTCGAGGTGATGCGCGACCTGCGCGCGCATGAAGTGGACATGCTGACGATCGGCCAGTACCTGCAGCCCTCCACCCACCATCTGCCGGTCGCGCGCTATGTCGAGCCGGCCGTGTTCGACGAGTTCGCGCGCCAGGCGCAGGCGATGGGGTTCATGCATGCGGCATGCGGGCCGCTGGTGCGCTCGAGCTACCACGCCGACCGCCAGGCGCACGAGGCCGGCGTCGCCTGACGCGCTCTTTCCGATGAGGCGCTTGTTGGGCTGCATCGCGGTGCTGGCAATCAGCAGCCCCGCCTTCGCCGCGCTCGACGACATCACGAACGCCGAGGCGCTACGGGGACTCCGGCAAGCGCTGACCGACGGCTCCCTCGCTGCGGTCGCCAAGCTCGGCGTGCACGACGGCTTCTTCGCCAACCCGAAGGTCAGAATTCCCCTGCCCCCGTCGCTTCAGAGAGTCGAGAGGGGGCTGCGCACTTTCGGCATGAGGCGGGAGGCCGACGAGCTGGTGCTTGCCATGAACCGCGCCGCCGAGGCCGCGGTGCCGGAAGCGAAGCAGCTGCTGACCGACGCGGTGAGGAAGATGTCGGTGCAGGACGCGAAAGGCATACTCTCGGGGGGCGACACCGCGGCCACCGACTACTTCCGGCGCGCCACGCGCACACAGCTCACCCAGCGTTTCCTCCCGATCGTCAAGAACGCGACCGACCGGGTGGGGCTCGCGCAGCAATACAACTCCCTGGCCGAGCAGGGCGCGGCGCTGGGCCTGGTGAAGGAGGAGGAAGCCAGCATCGAGCGCTACGTCACCCAGAAAGCGCTTGATGGCCTCTACTTCATGATCGGCGAGCAGGAGAAAGCGTTCCGCCAGGACCCGGTCAAGGCGACGAGCAGCATCGTGCGCAAGGTCTTCGGCGCCCTGCGCTGAGACCGCCCGTCGCCACCCGTCGGTCCGGGTCAGCGCGCCGCAAGATACAGCTTCGCCCGCTGGATCTCCGCGCGGTCAGTTGCTGCCCCGTCGCACTGTTCGAGGAGACGCGCGTAATAGTGACGCGCCTTGGCGCGGTCGCCGGCGAGCTCCGCCGCGCGGGCCGCGCCGTAGAGGTTGCGCAACCGGTTCGGGTCGGTCTTCTGCGACTGCACGAAGGCGGCGAGCGCGGCCGCTGGCTGGCCCAGATCGATCAACAGCTCGCCGAGCATCTCGCGCACCGGTAGGATCCACCCCGGCATCATGATGTGCTTTTCGGTCCGGTCCTCATGGTCGGCGGCCGCACGCAGGCGCTCCAGCGCCTCGTCATTCCGGCTTTCGGCGCGCGCGATCCAGGCTGAAATGGCGGCAACCTGGACATCGAGCTGGTCGGCCCAGTAGGCCTTCTTCTGGGCGACCATCGCCTCGCGCAGCTTCGAGAGGCGCTCCTGCTCCATTCGCGCCGCGTTGGGACTGCCGCTGCGCGCCGCTCCGATTCCGCGTGCGAATGCGTTCACCGCCTCCGCCTCGGGAAAATTCGCCCACGCGAAATCCGCGCGCACAGGATACAGCTCGAGCCGGGCCGCGGCGGCCCAATCTCCTCGCTCGAGCGCAAAGCGGGCCGGCATGGCGGCCGACGCATAGGCGACCTGGCGGACCTGCTGCTTCGGCCTGGGCACGGCTGCTATGTAGTTGAGCAGCTTCTGTGCCTCAGCGTCACGACCGAGCTGGAGCTCCGCGTACATCAGGTAGTCGAGCGCGTGGTAGACCTCGACCTCAAGCTTCGACACGGACCGCGACCGGGCATTGGTTTCGATCGAGTCTTTCCAGTGGCCGGTCCGCGAGAAGATGTGCGACGGCATGTGGAGCGCGTGCGGCGCCGCCGGGGCAATTGCCGAATAGCGCTTGGCCGCGTCCACGCCACGCTGGGCAATCGCCGGGAAATCATAGGCGTGTATCAGGAAATGGGCGGCGCCCGGGTGGTGCGGCTGGGCTGCAAACACCTTCTCGAGTATCGCCGCGCTGCGGAGCTGGTTGGAATAGGTCTGGTCATTGCGATCCGCGGTTACCTGGAGCCAGAACGCAAAGAGGACCGCAGCCTCCGAATCGTCCGGGTAGCGCGCGTGCAGCCGCTCCATCGCCGTCTCGTAGTTCGCGGAGCGGACCTCGTACGAGACCTTGTCGTGGTCCGTGAAGAACGCCGCGACGGCCTCGATGTAGTCGCGCTCGCGCTGGGTGCTCGGCATCATTTGCCTGGCCTTTTCGACCGCCGCCCAACCCTGCTTCTCCAGCCTCGGGGCGGGCCTCGAGCCTAGGGGGTTGTCGAAGCTCGCGACGGCCTTCGCCCAGTAGACCATGGCGCAGTTGGGATCGGCATCCAGCACCTCGCCCAGCGCTGCTTCCAGGCGCGACCAATGAAAGTTGTAGAGAAGCGCCGCGGCTTTGTTGAACCGCTGCTGCGCCTCCGGCGTGCACGACACCGGAAAATTCACCGTCCCGAGAACGTTGTCCTTGTCGTGTCCCGAAACGCGCGACCCAAACAGCATCGAGGCCGCGGCCAGTACTGCGACGGCAGTTGCCCTTCTCATGATCTATCTCCTTGATTGCGCACGGCGCGTTCACCAGCCTCCTGGCCGCGCCGACGCGGCCGTGATTGCATCGGCGCGCGGTCAGCTTGAGGCCTTGAGATGGCCGGCGTCCCGACGAAACGGCTAGGGTCTGGCTATGGTTTTACGAAGGGAACATGATGAGAGTATTGCCCATCACAGGGATCAGTCGGATCTATCGACGCAATGGACATGGAGCAATCAGCGCCGCGCGGGGCAGTGCTACGAATCGGCGATTGGCGCGCGGATCCGGGGACCAACGAGCTGACGCGGAACGGGGAAACCGTCCGGCTCGAGCCCAAGTCGATGGAGGTGCTGGTTTACCTTGCCGAACGGGCAGGCCAGACGATTAGCCGGGACGCATTGCTGGCGGCCCTGTGGCCGGGAATGGTGGTCGGCGACGACGCGCTCACCCAGGCGGTCATCAAGCTGCGCAAGTCGCTGCAGGACACGGCGCGCGCGCCACGTTACATCGAAACCATCTCCAAGCGCGGTTACCGGTTGATTGCGTCCGTGGAGACGGGCGGGACCGCGAGAGAAGCCGCGTTGGAGCCGCCCCCGATTCGCCAGGACCATCCGGCCGGACCCGTGCACGCACCTGCGCGTCTCCGGCTGCGCGCGCCGGCAATCTCGGCGCTCCTGGCGCTGCTGGTCGCCGGTGGGATTGCAATCGTGTATTGGCAGGATCCCGGGCAGTGGCTGGAAAGCGAAGTGCCGCTGCTGGAGGACCCCGAGACACGCTGGACCGCGCTACACACGATCACGGTAACGCCGTTCGAGACGGTGGCGGGAGACGATACGGAAACGTATTTGGCGCGCGGAATGGCCGCCGACCTGACCACGGACCTGTCCCGGCTGTCCGGATTGCGGGTGATCAGCCCCTCGCCCGCTCCGGAGGGCAAGTCGGACCGCGAAGCAGCCGTGAAACACGCTTCACGATACCTGATCTCGGGCGCGGTGCAGCGCGCCGCGGGCGCGCTTCGCATCAACGTGCGGCTGATCGACGGCGAGTCGGGCCGACAGCTCTGGGCCGAACGATATGACCGGCCTTACCGCGATCTTCTGGCGGTCCAGGAGGAGATCATCAATCATCTGCTGCAGGTGCTTCCGGTTCAGTTGAGCGAGGCCGAGCGGAGAAGGCTCGCGCGCCGCTACACCGGCAATCTCGAGGCGTACGACCACTTTCTCCGGGGAAAGTCGGCTTTTCTCGCGCGCCAGCGCGAGGAGAACGAGATCGCGCGCCAGATGTACCGGAAGGCGATCGAGCTCGACCCCGCTTTCGCACGGGCCTACGCGGGCCTCGCTCTCACTCACGCGGACGATTATCGCAACCAGTGGACGGGGGATGGAAAGCAATCGCTCGCGACCGCGCTGCGGCTCGCCGAAACCGCCCTGCAAATGGACCCGGACATCCCGGATGTCTATGGGGTGCTGGGCTATATCCGGGCCGTGCAGCACGACTACCGGAGAGCGATCCGGCTGCACGAGCGCGCGATCAAGCTCGATCCGTCCTACGCCGACGCCTATGCCTACATCGGCGCGGCGTACACGCTCATGGGGCAGCCGGCGAGGACGTTCCCGTTCATGCGCACGGCGATGCGGCTCAATCCAGGCGGCGGTTTCATGTATTTCATGGTGCTCGGCCGCGCATACCTGTTTACCGGCGACCTCGAGCAGGCAAAGATCAATCTGCGGGAGGCGCTCGCCCGCAATGCGGCTGACCTGGAATCGCGCGTGTACATGGCCGCCACGCTCGTGGCCGCCGGCGAGCTCCAGGAGGCGCGGTGGGAGAGAGAAGAAATCCGCGCGCTTGAGCCCGGCTTCAGCGCGCGGCAGTGGCTCCAGACGTACCTCATGAGCGACGAGCGCCAGAAACGGCAATTGAGCGACCTGCTGGCAAAGATCGGGCTGTGAAGAGCGGGGTCAGTGCGCCTTGTCCCAGTTCGGGCCGGCGCCGAGATCCACCACCAGAGGCACGGCGAGCTTCGCGACGTCGCTCATAAGGGCCGGCAGGTCGCGCTTCACGCGCGCGAGCTCGCCCTCCGGCACCTCCAGCACCAGCTCATCGTGCACCTGCAGGATGAGTCTGGAATTCATTCGCTCCGCTGTGAGCCAGCCGTCCACCGCGATCATCGCCATCTTGATGAGGTCGGCGGCGGTGCCCTGCATCGG